>NZ_JAOYTM010000013.1:0-283430 GCF_025847435.2 Pseudomonas sp. BT-42-2 | reverse complement strand
ATGACACTCTTTCCCTACACGACGCTCTTCCGATCTCCCACGCATGCCTGGGTAGCGCAGCGTGGGAGCGGGCTTGCCCCGCGATGAGGCCGGCACTGACAACCTACTCAGACCGGGGTCAGCGGGATATCCGACGCACTACCCTTGCCTTCGCGTCGCTCGCCCATCCAGTCATTGACCTTTTGCCCAAACTCCGCCGGCGCCTTACGCCCAAAGCGCCGCGCCAGGTCAAGAATGGTCTGCTGGGCCAGCGCCTCCTCCATGCGCTTTTGCGCACCAAGCATCACTGCATGGATCGCACAGGTGCCCTCGGTCGCCCAGCCTGGCGCCGAACCCTCGAACACCGCGCAGCGCTCGCGAATCTCCCGACAGTCGAAGATCTTCTTTGGCCCGTCGATGGCGTTGACGATATCCAGCACGGTGATCTCATCTGACGGTCGCGCCAGACGAAAGCCACCGCGCACACCTTCGGTCGCCACCACCAGGCCGGCGCGTGCGAGCTTGGTAAAGACCTTGGCCAGGTACTCCTGGGGCACACCCTGCAACTCAGCCAGATCGCGAACGCTGGATTCACGGCTGTCACCGCGCTCGTCCACCAGGAACAGCAGGCAATGGATGCCGTATTCAACGCCTGCACTGTAAAGCGACATAGCAATCTCCGACCAGATTTGTCGCAAATAGTACGCCGATACTGAGCTGCAAGCAAAGCTTGCCTGCGCCACCGGTCGCCTGCCCGCCCAATAAATATTCAGCTAAAACCCAACCCTCATGGACCCTCGAAAGGATTTCCCAGCAGCCGCATCAGGCCCTGCTGTAAAAAACCACTTGTCGAATTTAACTACGACCAATACAGTCGCAGTTATTCGGCAAGCACACACATCGCGGTCGAAGCCCCCTTCACCTACACCTGAACCTCGCGGAGCATCTGTATGAAATCCAACATCCTGATCATTGGTGCCGGCTTTGCCGGAGTCTGGAGCGCCCTGAGTGCCGCCCGTCTGTTCGACCAGGCCAAGCGTGGCGACTTGAGCATCAGCGTGCTCGCGCCTCAGGCCGAACTGCGCATCCGCCCGCGTTTCTACGAGCCCGACGTCCAGGCGATGAAAGCGCCGCTGGCGGCCCTGTTCGACGTAGTGGGGGTCAACTTCATCCAGGGCAACGCCGAGCGCATCGACGCCAGCCAACGTCTGGTCGGCTATCGTGATGGTCACGGCGAACAGCGCGAAATCCGCTACGACCGCCTGATCCTGGCGGCCGGCAGCCAAGTGGCGCGCCCTGCGGTGGCGGGCCTGGCCGAACACACCTTCGATGTCGACCAGATGGAGTCGGCGGTGCGCCTTGAGCAGCACCTGACCGGCCTGGCTGCCCTGCCCGCCTCGCCCGCACGCAATACCGTGGTGGTCTGCGGGGGTGGCTTCACCGGTATCGAGACCGCAACCGAAATACCGGCGCGGCTGCGTGCCATCCTCGGCAACGATGCCAAGCTGCGGGTGATCGTGGTCGATCGTGGTGCCAAGGTCGGTGCGGCGTTGGGCGCAGGTATCACCCCAGCGATCGTCGCCGCATGCGAGCAAGCCGGTGTCCAATGGTTGCCTGGCAGCTCGGTGGTAGCGGTCGACGCCGGCGGCGTGACCCTGGACAACGGCGAGTACATCGCCAGCAAGACGGTGATCTGGACTGTAGGCGTCAAGGCCAGCCCGTTGACTGCCCAAGTGAGCGGCGAGCGCGACAGCTTTGGCCGCCTGCGCGTCGACGACCACCTCAAGGTGATCGGCCAGCAGCACATCTACGCGACCGGTGATGTGGCCTGGGCTGCGGTGGATGAGCTGGGCAACCATGCCCTGATGACCTGCCAGCATGCCATCCCGATGGGCCGCCACTCAGGCAACAACGCCGCGGCCGATCTGTTGGCAGTGGCGCCTGTGATCTATCGCCAGCCCAAGTACGTGACCTGCCTGGACCTGGGCGGCTGGGGCGCGGCCTTCAGCGAAGGCTGGGAACGTGAACTGAAGCTGCAAGGGCAGGAAGGCAAAGACCTCAAGCGCCAGATCAACTCGGTATGGATCTACCCGCCAGCGGCTGATCGCGCCACTGCCCTGGCGGCGGCAGACCCCGCGATTGCCATTGTCTAAGCGCACTCAAGACAACAAGCCCGTCAGATCATGACGGGCTTGTTTATACGTGTCGTTACATTGAATGACTGGTCAATAATGATGGCACTATGGCATCATTTAAAGAAAAAACGATTCATGAAAGGTGAGGATCAACCACACATCTCGCAGCGCATCGAGAGCCAGGCACCCTACCGGTGAGCCGGCTCTGCCCCATGCTCTTGACGCCTGCACGCCAACGTCAAGGAGCATTCCATGTTACGGAATATGAAGATCGGCAATCGAGCAGCCAGCGTATTTACGCTGTTGGCGGCCCTGGTCCTGAGCATGGGCCTTCTCTCGCTGTACGAAACCCGCCAGATGGACGAGGCTACCGACGAGATCCGCGTCACCTGGATGCCTGCCGTCATCGCCTTGAGCGATATCAGCACCAACCTTGGCCGCGCCCGCGCGGTCACCCTGCGCGCCGCACTGGATGATGACGCCAACGAACGCCAGCGCAGCCTGGCCCTGCTCGACGGGATCAACGAGCAGTTGCAAGGCAGCCTGAAGGAGTACGAAGACACCATTATCGCTGCCGATGACCGCGCCCTGTTCGACACCTTCAATACCGCCCATCAGCACTACATCGACCAGCAAATGCAGGTACTGCAAGCGCTGTCTGCCGGTGACCTCAGCCAAGCCAAGGCGCAGATCAGTGGCCCGCTGACGCAACACGCCGATGCGATGATGAAGGCCATGAATGCGCTGATCGCTTACAACGGCAAAGGCGCCGAGACTGCATCGCAGCGCAGCAGTGATGTGGCCGATGAAGCCTTCACGGTCATCATCGTCTCGCTGCTGATCATCGTCATCGCCCTGGCAGCCATTGCCACCCTGCTCACCCGCAGCATCGTCGTGCCGTTGGCCGCGGCCGTGGCAGTCGCCGAACGGGTGGCCACCGGTGACCTGACCCAGGATATTCAACTGCGCGGACGCGACGAGCCGGCGCTGTTGCTCGGCGCCCTGAGCCGGATGCAAGACAGTCTGCGCGACACTCTGCGCAAGATTTCCGCCTCTTCCGACCAACTGGCCTCGGCCTCCGAAGAGCTGCACACCGTCACCGAAGACACCAGCCGCGGCCTGCATCAGCAGAGCGCCGAGATCGACCAGGCGGCCACCGCCGTCAACCAGATGACGGCGGCGGTCGAGGAAGTGGCCAACAACGCGGTGAGCACCGCCGACGCCTCCAAAGGCGCTGACCAGACCACCCGTGACGGCCGCGACCAGGTTAATCAGGCGCTCAGTTCGATTCAGCTGCTGGTCGACGATGTCAGTGGCACCTCCGAGGAAATCGAACTGCTGGCCAACAACGCCAACGAGATCAGCCGGGTGCTGGATGTAATCGGCTCGATTGCCGGGCAGACCAACCTGCTGGCGCTCAACGCGGCGATCGAAGCGGCGCGTGCCGGTGAGGCCGGTCGTGGTTTTGCCGTGGTCGCCGACGAGGTGCGCGCGCTGGCCCATCGCACTCAACAGTCCACCGCCGAGATCGAGCAGATGATCGCCGGCATCCAGAACGGCACCGAGCGGGCGGTCCACGCCATGCACAACAGCCGCGGCCGGGCCAACGGCACGCTTGAGGTGGCGCAGTCGGCTGGCCAGGCGTTGGAAGTGATTGCCGAGGCGATCGCCTCGATCAACCAGCGCAATCTGGTGATTGCCAGTGCCTCGGAAGAGCAGGCGCAGGTGGCTCGGGAGGTCGATCGCAATCTGGTGAACATCCGTGACCTGGCCATGCAGACCTCTGCCGGGGCCAACCAGACCAGCGCCGCAGCACAGGATTTGTCGCGCCTGGCAGTGGACTTGAACGGCATGGTGGCACAGTTCAAGGTCTGAAAGGGCTGGCGGCGAATCATGGTGCGCAGGTCTTCGACCCGCACCTGATCAATATCCGGTCATTTCCAGATACCCCTTGCCCTGCGTACCCCCACTTACCCGTACTGGCCCTTCCCAGTACGGGAAGCGGGTGGTCATCCAAGCCTTGCTGTGCAACGCCTCCACCTGCACATCCACCCCTTGAACCGGTAAGCGTATGCGCCATCGGGTCGGCAAGCGCTTGCCATTGTCCTGCAGGGTGAATGCCAACGGTTGGAGCTCAATCTGCTCGCCCAACAAGGGCTGCGCCTCGCCTTGGGCGCTGATCCAGGTCCCGGCTCGATAGGGTTGGCCCTGCGCTTCGCGGACCTGGAACAGCATCAGCTTGGCGCCGCTGGCCAGGTGCAGCGAGAACCAGTCCCAGCCCGACTGCCCGGGCGCCAGCGGCTGGCTGCTCCACTCCCGATCCAGCCACGCCTGGCCAGTGACGACGACCCGTTGCCCCTCGCGCTCAACCTCACCCGTGACCCGGTAAAAGGGCTGGCTGTAGTAATAGGAGGCCTGGCCCTTGCCCGATTTCTCGCTGTAGCCTTTCACTCCATGCAGCACCAACGGCCCGCCGCTGACCAGTTTCAGTTGGTAGCGAAAGCCCTGGCCGCTGGCGCGCATATCGAGCTGGCCGATGCCGTCGGTGCCCTGCAACGACCAATCATCGATCCAGGCGCGAAACGGCTGCGCCTGCACGCCAGCCTGCCCAACGCCGCCACGCGCCAAGGTCTCGCTGACCTGATGGCTGCCGGGGCCGGTCAACGCGGCGTGGCCCATCCACAGGTTGGGGCTGTTCCAGGTGGCGGTTTCCGGGCCAGGGCGCAGTGCCGAGCGAAACAGCGTCCACTGCGCCCCCCAATCGCGGCCCTGGGCATCTTGCAGGTTGGCCGTGATGTACCACCATTCGATGCGAAAGCCGTCGTGGGCGCCATGGTCGCGCGGGAAGACCAGCTCTGGGTTGGGCGTCACTGGTCGATAGGCGCCCACCTGTTGGCCCAGGCCAGCAAAACTCTTGGGCTCCGGCGCAGACGGCTCGCAGCCGCCGAGCAGCAAGCTGCCGAGCAACAACCAGGCGCCTGCGCTTGCTCGGCTGTTTTCCCCCTGCCTGATCGCCAGTCGGCGATCTGTAGTCAACGCCCTAGCCTTCATTGGCAAACTGCCTCAACAGGTCACTCGGCTGGCGACGGGCGAGCTGCCATAGCGGCCAGGCACTGGCCAGGAAACTGGTCAGTACACCTAACATGGCAAGCTGCAGCAACTGCCCTGGGAACACATGCAACGGTAGCCGCCAGCCAAATGCCTGCACATTGACCACCGCCACCAGGCACCAGGCAAGCAGCAGCCCCAGGGGCATTGCCAGCAGCACGGTCACGCTGCTGAGCAGCAAGGTCTGCCCCAGCGACAGCCAGACCAGCCGCCCGCGCGACACGCCCAATGCCCACAGCGGTGCCAACTGGCTCAGGCGGGTCTGGCCCAGCGTCAACAGGCTGATGAACAACGCCACGCCTGCGACACCCAGCGTCAGGCTATTGAGCGCGGCGGTGGCGGCAAAGGTGCGGGTGAAGATCTCAGTCGACCACGCTTTCAAGCTGGCCTGCTCGACCACCCGACTATCGTCCAGGGCGAAACGCTGTTGCAACGCGTACTTGAGCGGCGTGAGCTGCTCTGGCGTTACATTCACGCCAAGGCTGCCAAGCGTCGTCTGCGGCCAGTGCTTGCGTAACGCATCGGCGTTGATCAACACATGTCCCTTGGGATTGCCATAGTCAGCGTAGATGCCTACTACCGTCAGGGTCTGACCGGGCAATGGCAAGCGATCGCCCAGCCCCAGCCCCAGGCGCCGCGCCAGTTGCTCGCTCAGCATCACCGCCGCGCCCTGCGCCAGCTGCTCCCAGGCCTGTGGGCTTTGCGCCAACAATGGCCAGTGCGTGCGGTAGTAGCCATGATCGATGATCCCTTGAACCTGGGCCGGCCATTGCCTCAGCCGCCACTCCAGGCGCCAACTGGGCAACACCGCGCTGACCGCTGGCTGCTGCGCCAGCCAGGCGCTGATCTGCAGCGCTTGCGCGGTGTCGCGGGGGGTCAGGTAGAGGTCCGCCGAGAGCCGCTGATCCAGCCAGCCGGTGAAGGTTCGGCGAAAGCCTTCGGTCATGCTGCCCACACCTACGCTGGCAGCCAGGGCCAGCAACAACGCCATCAATGCCAAGCTCAATGCCGGCAGTTGCTGGCGGCTGTCAGCGATGAACCACTGCGGCAATGGGCGTCGGCAGACCCGCGCCAAGGCGCCGAGCGCCGCTTCCAGCAGGGCCGGTAACAACAGCGCGGCGGCCAGCAGTAATGCGGCCAGTAGCGCGAAGGCGCTGGGCAGGCTGTTGCCCCATTGCCAGCAGCCCAACCCAAGCACACCCAAAAGCCCCGCAACAATAGCCTGTCGCCGCAACCCTGCTCGTTGCGCCAGGCGCCAGGCCTGGGGTTGCGCCAAGGCCAACAGCGGCAAGCGAGCGGCGCGCAGCACACTGCCAACCCCCGCCAGTAGCGCCCCCAGCACGCTTACTGCAACACCTGCCAACCACCACTGCGGCGACAGGTTCAGCTGTCCGGCCACCTGCGCGCCATACAAGCCGCACACGCTGGCAGCAAAGTCAGGCAGCAGCAGCCCGGCCAGCAGGTAGCCACTGACCACCCCAGCCAGCCCGCCAAGCACTGCGAACCCGCCCAGCTCCAAAGCCAACCCGGTCAACACGGTGCGCAGGCTGATGCCACACGCCCGCAGGGTACGGATCAGACTCCGGCGCTGCTCCAGGGCCAAGCCGATAGCGGCATGGGCGATGAACAGTCCGACAACGAATGCCAGCAGGCCAAGGGCGGTGAGGTTGAGGTGGAAGCTGTCGGTAAGACGCTGCAGGTCGCCATCGTCGCTGGCCGCTTGCAGCGTCACCTGATCAGCGATTGCAGGGGGTAAAGGCGCCGGGGCAGTGCTTAACAGCAAGCGTGAGAGCTGTCCTGACGCTTGCAGCAGCGTTTGAGCGTGGCCAATGTCGACGATCACCACGCCCGGGGCCAGCTCCGGCTTAAGGACGAATGGCGGTAACTGCCGGCCATCGCGGGTCTGCGCTTGCTGCCCAGCTCGCATACCCAGTTGGCGTAGGGTATCGGGGCTCACCCAGGCTTGCCCTGGTTGATCGATGAACGCCGCGAGGTCGAACGCCTCGGCCTGGACGCCGGCAACCACCGTCGCAGCAGGCAAGCTCAACGGTTCGATCCCGATCAGGCGAACGCTAAGGGGCATGTCGGCCGCCAGGCGCAAGCGCCCTTCCAGCACTGGCGTAGCCTGCCAACCTAACTGCCTCAGTTGCAGGTAGAGGGACTGTTCAAGACGCTCGCCCCTACGTGGCACCAGCTGTGCCTGCGCAGGCCCGGCCAACACGGCGCTGGCACGGGCATAATCGGCGCGTGCCTGGCTATTGAGCGCCTGCACGCCGGTCCACAGCGCCGTGGCCAGCCATAGCCCGGTGAAGATGCTGAAACACTGCAACCAATGCCGCCGCCAATGGCTGAGCAGTGCCTGCAGGGCAATCGCCAAGCTGCCCATTATCCTTGGCCGACCTGTACCCGGCCGGCGTGAAGCACACAGCGCTGTTGCAGCTGTTCGGCCAGGCGCTGGCTATGGGTCACCATCAGCAAACTGCTGCCCGCCTCGCTGACCAGTTGCAACATCAACTGCAGCACTTGGTCACTGCTGGCCTCATCCAGGCTGCCGGTGGGTTCGTCGGCTAACACCAGCGCCGGGCGTGCCGCCAGTGCCCGGCCGATCGCGACCCGCTGCTGCTGGCCACCTGACAGCTGTTCCGGATAGCGTTGCAGCACTTCAAGCAGCCCCAGGCGCTGGGCCAGATACCCCGCCCAAGCGCCATCATGGCGCCCGGCCAGGCGCGCCTGGAAGGCAAGATTGGCGGCCACATCCAGGCTGCTGATCAGGTTGTATTGTTGAAACACCAGCCCGATCCCCTCACGCCGCCAACGGGCCATGGCCGCCTCGGAGCGCCCCGCGAGCGGTTCACCGTCAATCAGGATCTGGCCGCTGTCAGCTCGATCAAGGCCGGCGACCAGATGCAGCAAGGTACTTTTGCCACTGCCCGACTCGCCCATCAGGGCCAGACTGCTGCCATGTGCCAGGCGCAAATCGACGCCCTGGAGCACCGCCAACTCGCCTTGGGCAGTGATGAACGACTTGCGTAGCTGCGCGACGACCAGCATCTATGGCAATTCCTTTGGCAAGGCAGCAGTTTGATCCTGCGCCACCATCATGTACTCGCCTGATTCGGCGCCGCTAGGACAAATGGCGGCAGTTCACCTAAGCACGCTCACGAGCCATGCTTCAACCAATAGGCATAGCAGCCGTGTCCGGGTTTGCACACTCAGGCTGGCCAATGCCAGGACAGCGTTGCATTCGGTAGCACTGGCCGAAGACAAATACAGCTAGACTTAGTACACGACAACCGTCTTCCGCCTTCTGCCAAGGGGAAAGGGCATGATCCGTAGCGCAGCACACCATTGCTCATCGTGGTCACTGCCCATCCTGCTGTGCCTTAGCGTGGCGCTCAGCGCAGGCTGCTCCAGCAAGCACGCCAGCCCGCGCCATGCAACTGCACAGGTAGGCTCAAACTGCTTCGCCACGGCAGTGCCCAGCAGCGGTGAAGGTGGCCTTGCCTTCGGCGACACGTTGAGCATGGCACGGAAAAAATCCATGGACAGCTGCATCCGCTATGCCGGTCGCTCAGGCGGCGAGCCACGGACTTGCCAGGTGGTCATGGCCAAGTGCAAATGATCAAGGTTTGAAGAGGGGCGGCGGCTACGTACGAGCCTGCTAGACCGGGCTAGGAGGTCAGTTGCCCGGTTGGCTGGAGGGCCACCCGCACGCAGCTACCATTGAACGAACCAGGGTTGAGATAACTGTAGAGCGCTACGCGGCAAGCAGAGTGCTTATAGACACGAGGTAGCGGCCGGAAGGCTGAGAGAGAATGTTGCGTTGCCCAAGCAGGGGCAATCAGGAAAGTCCGATTCATCCATTGAGCGGCGTCAGCAACGTGGAAAACTGAAAGTAAAGGCAGTCCCGCCACGCCAAGAAGACTGCACCGTCACCTCGCCCTGATGAGCCCTGGCTATCTGCCGAACGATGAACAGGCCAAGCCCGACACTGCGCTGGGCCAGGTTGCAACTGTGCCCACGGATCATGGGTTCGAACAGATCATCGAGGCATTCCTGCTCAATGGGCGTGCCCTGGTTGTGCACGACGATACTGGCCCTATCGACACCGACCTGCGAAGTGACCGTCACCGGTGCTTGCGAGTTGCCATAAGCCAAGGCATTGGAAACCAGATTGCCGATCAACTGACAGAATCGATCAGGATCAAATGCCACCCGCCCCTGGCCCATGCACATGTGCAGCAGATTGGCGTGGGGATATGCCAACCTCAATTCATCCACGCAGTGCGCCACAGCCAGTTGCAAGTCCGCTACTACGGGCTGGATCACAATGCCCCGGCCAGCTCGAACCTGCCGATAATCCAGCAAATCGGCCACCAGCCGCTCAGCGCGCTCGGCCGAGCGAGTGATGTGCTCGAGTAATTGGCCAGTGCGCGCGTCCTGCGGCCGACGCGCCAGAATCTCGCTAGCCATCTTGATCGCCAACAAGGGATTGCGCAGATCATGCGCGACGATGCCCAACGTCTGTTCGGCCAGCAGGGTGCGCTGCGCAGCATCGGGGTCCTGTCCGGTGCGCTCGCGGGGCCGGAATCCAGCATCGATGAGGCAGGGCACTTGGCGTGAATTGACCATGAGCAGCTCCGCGACCAACAGTGGCCAGTGGGTACATTGCTAGGTTGAGCGCGATAAGCAAGCGGGTCTGTTCGCTACCGAACAGACCCCGCTACGGCTCGGCAGCACAATGACAGCGAGCGATTGAACCTGTGTCAGCAAGGACTCCATGGCTAATCCCTGGCTTCGCGCAACCCGTCTGCTCCAACGCATACCGCTCGCCTTGCAGCGTTGGCGGGCGATACCGCGCGTGTTCAGCCAGGAAAGTCTGCTGCGCTCGGAGCTATTCAGCGCCGAGCAAATGGCCGACCACGGCTGCGTCCTGGCCAAGCAGCACCGTGTGAGCCAATTGCCCGCCGATGATGCCTTGCTTGTGCGCCTGAGTGACAACGAGAAGACCCTGTCGAGCAGCTGCGCGGCGATGGTCAGCACATTGCCTGCGTCACAGCGGGACATGCCGGCCGCGCAGTGGCTGCTGGACAATTTCTACCTGGTCGAAGCGCACATCCGCATAGCCAAAAGCCACCTCCCCCCCGGCTACAGTCGGCAGCTGCCGCGTCTGGATAACGGTGCATCCAGCGGTCTACCGCGGGTCTATGACATTGCCCTGCAAACCATCTCCCACGGTGATGGCCGGTTCGACACGGAAAGCCTGAGCGGCTTTGTCGAGGCTTATCAGACCATCACGCCCTTGACTCTGGGTGAGCTATGGGCGATCCCGATCATGCTGCGTCTGGCATTGATCGAAAATCTGCGTAGGGTCGCAGCCAGGGTCATGGCCAATTGGGCCGACCGTGACCTGGCCAACAGCTGGGCTGATCGCCTCAGCGAGATGGCTGAGCACGACACCAAGCGTGTGGTGCTGGTGGTAGCCGACATGGTTCGATCCGGCCCGGTATTGAGCGCTGCGTTTGTCGCCGAGTTAGCCAGGCGTCTGCACGGGCAGAGCGCCACCCTGACCCAGCCGCTGGCCTGGATTGAACAGATGCTCAGCGAGTCGGCATTGAGCATCGAGCGCCAGGTGCAACTCGATGCCCAACAGCAAGCCATGGATCAGGTCTCGATCAGCAACAGCATCGGCAGCCTGCGCTTGCTGTCGACCACTGACTGGCGGGCGTTCGTCGAGCAACTGAGCCTGGTTGAACGCATTCTCAGCCAGGATCGCGCCGCAGTGTACAGCGCCATGGACTTTGCCAGCCGGGACCATTACCGACATGTCATC
This sequence comes from Pseudomonas sp. BT-42-2, assembly GCF_025847435.2. NCBI lineage: Bacteria > Pseudomonadati > Pseudomonadota > Gammaproteobacteria > Pseudomonadales > Pseudomonadaceae > Pseudomonas > Pseudomonas sp. BT-42-2. The sequence goes on along the minus strand of NZ_JAOYTM010000013.1, from coordinate 272,375 downwards.
GAGCAGCTCGCCCGCCATAGCTCCTCCAGCGAAGCAGCTGTGGCGCAGACGGCCATCGACCTGTCGCATGTGCCAGACGCCAGCGCCGACGACCCAACCGATCATGTCGGTTTCTATCTGCTCGGTCCGGGGCGTGCGCTGTTGGAGCAGCGCCTCGCTGCCCGGGTAGTGCTTGCCGAGCGCTGGCAACGGCTGCTGCACCGGGCGCCGCTGGCGTTTTACTTGATGCCCTCGGCGCTGCTCTCAGGGCTGCTGGCCTGGGTGTTCCTGCAGGCCATTGAGCAGGACGGCTGGCCCCCTTGGGTACTGGCCTTGCTGGCCGTGCCCATCCTGCTGATGACCAGTCGCCTGGCCATCGGGCTAGTCAACTGGTTGGTCACGCTGACCGTCAAGCCGTCCTTCCTGCCGCGTCTGGATTACAAGAACGGAATACCCGCGCAGGCCCGAACGCTGGTGGTGATCCCTACCCTGCTGGCCAATGAAGACGATGTGCAAGAGCTGGTCGAGGGCCTGGAAGTTCGATTTCTGGCCAATCGCGACGAGCACCTGCACTTTGCGCTGCTGACGGACTTTGTCGATGCCCAGCAGCAGACCTTGCCCGAGGACGCCGGGCTGCTGGCGTCAGCCAGTACTGCCATCGACGCCTTGAACCTCAAGTATCCCAGTACTGGCAGCGAGCGCTTCCTGCTCCTGCATCGCCCCCGGGTGTGGAACGCCAGCGAGCGACTGTGGATGGGTTACGAGCGCAAGCGTGGCAAGCTGATGGCGCTCAATGCCTTGTTGCGCGGCCAGGGGCGCGAGCACTTTGTTCTGATCGTCGGTGATATCGCCAAACTGTGCGACGTGCGCTATGTCATTACCCTGGACACCGACACCCAACTGCCGCGCAATGCCGCCAGGCAGTTCATCGCCACCCTGCAACACCCCCTCAACCATCCCCGTTTCGAGCGCCACAGCCGGCGTATCCGCTCAGGTTACGCCATCTTGCAGCCCCGGGTCGGTATCAGCCTGCCCAGCGCGTCGCGTTCGGCCTATGCCCGATTGTTCGGCAGCGACGCTGGTGTCGATCCTTACACCCAGGCGGTTTCGGATGTTTATCAGGACCTGTTTCTCAGTGGCTCGTTCATTGGCAAGGGAATCTATGCCGTGGACGCCTTCGAACAAGCGCTCCAGGGCTGCTTTGCCGACAACCGGGTGCTCAGCCATGACCTGATCGAAGGCTGCTATGCCCATTCGGGCCTGCTCAGCGATGTGCAACTGTACGAAGAGTATCCGCCGCATTACAGCACTGACGTCAAACGCCGCCATCGCTGGATCCGCGGCGACTGGCAGTTGTTGCCGTGGCTGCTGCCGTGGCCCAGGCGCGCTGCGCTGAGTGCACTGTCGCGCTGGAAAATCGCTGACAACCTGCGCCGCAGCTTGGAGCCTGCGGCTTTTGTCAGTGTGTTGCTGTGGGGTTGGCTGGCCTCTTCGGCGCCGGCCCTGTGGACTCTGGCGGTGCTGGCGTTACTGCTCACCCGGCCGCTGCTCGACACCCTGCTGGAACTGCTGCGCAAAACTACCGATGTGCCGCTGGGGCAGCACCTGCAAGCCGCATTGCGTGCCTCGCGAGCGCATTTCATACGTTGCGTGCTGGGCCTGGCATGGCTGCCCTTCGAAGCCTATTACAGCCTGGATGCGATCGTGCGCACCCTGTGGCGCCTGCTGGTCAGCAAGCGCCGCTTGCTGCAATGGAACCCCTCCCGGGAGGATGCACGGGCCAGCGTCAACGGCCTGTGCGCACTCTACCAGGACCAGTGGATCTCTCCGGCCATCGCTGTGTTGCTGGCTGTCGCCTTGCTGGCCCACCCACAGGCGCTGATCGTCGCAACACCGATCCTCGGCTTGTGGCTGCTCGGCCCGGCGCTGGCCTGGTGGCTCAGCCGCAGCACTACTCGTAGTACGTTCAGCCCCTCGGCCGATGAGCTACGATTTCTGCATCGCCTGGCCCGCAGCACGTGGGCGTTCTTCGACCAGCATGTCGGCAGCGAAGACAACTGGCTGGTGCCTGACAACATCCAGCAAGCGCCCTACGCCAGCATCGCTCACCGCACTTCACCGACCAATCTGGGCATGGCATTGCTTGCGCACATGGCAGCACATGATTTTGGCTACCTCAGCACGGGTCGCCTGCTTGAGCGGCTGTCGCTGATGCTTGACAGCATGGAGCGCCTGGAGCGCTACAAGGGTCACTTCTACAACTGGTACGACACCCAGACCTTGCGCCCATTGGCGCCGCTGTATATCTCCACGGTGGACAGCGGCAACCTCGCAGGGCTCCTGCTGACCTTGCGTGCAGGACTGTTGGCCTTGGCTGACGCGCCGTTGCTGGAGCGGCGTCTGAGCCAAGGCCTGGTGGATACCCTCGACGTGCTCGGCAGCACCTTGGCCAGCGCTGGCCGCGCGACTGATGAAGTCAACGTGCTGCGCGAGCAAAGCTTGCAGTTGCACGTGCAATCGACGCCGGCGCAACAGGCTCAACTGCTGCAACGCGTCAGCCAATTCGCCGCCGCCAGGCTTGAAACCGGCGACGCCAGCGACTGCAGCTTCTGGTTGGCGACGCTGCAGGCGCAATGCCTGGATGTGATGAGCGAGCTGCAATGCGTTGCCTTGCCGCAAAGCCATGACCCGCAGTTGTCGCTGCCAGGCAGCTGGCGCCAGCTGGCAGACTTGCCCGTCGCCCATTGGCCAGTTGCCCAACAGCCTGGCGTGGCCAGCGTGCAAGCCCTGGCCCGCGCACGCATGACCCAGGCTGGGCAGCTAGCCAGGCGCATCGATGCCTTGGCAAACATGGATTTGCGCTTTCTCTACGACCACCAACGTGACCTGTTCACGATTGGCTACAACGCCACTGAGCACCGCCCGGACGCGGGGTTCTATGACCTGCTGGCCTCAGAAATGCGCCTAACCAATTTCGTCGCCATCGCCCAGGGCCAAGTCCCCCAAGATAGCTGGTTGGCCTTAGGTCGCCTGTTGACCAGCAATGCCGGGGTGCCGGTGCTGCTGTCCTGGTCGGGCTCGATGTTCGAGTACCTGATGCCCATGCTGGTGATGCCCAACTACCCAGGCACCCTGCTCGACCAGAGCTGCCAGGCGGCGGTCACCCGGCAGATCGATCACGGCAAGCAGTTGGGCCTTCCCTGGGGAGTATCGGAGTCGGCCTACAATGCACTGGATAGTCATCTGAATTATCAATATCGCGCTTTCGGCGTTCCTGGCTTGGGCCTCAAGCGTGGGCTGGGCGAAGAGCGAGTAGTCGCCCCATACGCCAGTGCCCTGGCCCTGATGGTGGCGCCGGCGGCCGCTTGCCGCAACTTGATGCACCTGTCGCAAACCGGCCTGGCCGGCCGCTTCGGACTGTTCGAGGCGGTGGACTTTACCCCAGCGCGACTGCCACCGGGGCGGGAGGCGGTGGTGATTCGCTCGTTCATGGCCCACCACCAGGGCATGAGTTTGCTTGCTCTGACCTCGCTGCTGTTGGACCAGCCCATGCAGCGGCGCTTTGCCAGCGATCCGCAGTTTTTGGCCAACATGCTGCTGTTACAGGAGCGCGTGCCGAAAACCGCTGCGCAGTACCTGCACACTTCACTAGCCCCAGCCCTGGATGACACCGGTAGTGCCAGCGAGTCGCGCCTGCGCGTATTCAGCGACCCGAACCGGCGCTACCCCGCCGTGCAACTGCTGTCCAACGGTCGCTACCATGTCATGGTCAACACCGCAGGCAGTGGCTACAGCCGCTGCAACGAGCTGGCCGTCACCCGTTGGCGCGAAGATATCAGCCACGATAGCCTGGGCAGCTTCTGCTACCTGCGTGATGTCGCCACCCAGAGCTTCTGGTCCACGACGTTTCAGCCAACCCTGCACAAGCCACAAAGTCAGGAAGCGATCTTCAGCGATGGTCGGGCCGAGTTTCGCCTGCGCGAAATGGATTTCGACTGCCATACCGAAATGGCCGTGTCGCCTGAAGACGACCTCGAATTGCGTCGCCTGCACCTGACCAATCATGCCCCAGTGCGGCGCACCCTGGAGCTGACCAGCTACGCAGAAGTGGTGCTGGCGCCGGCGATCAGTGATGCACTGCACCCAGCCTTCAGCAAATTGTTCGTGCAGACCGAGCTGATCCGCCCGCTGCAGGCCATCGTCTGTAGCCGTCGACCACGCTCGCAACAGGAGGCTGTCCCCTGGATGTGCCATGTGCTGGCGGTGCACGGCGCTGATATAGAAGCCATCTCATATGAAACCGACCGCGCCCGTTTCATTGGCCGTGGCCGCTCGCTGATCGCCCCGGCTGCCTTGCAAGCGGATGTCGAGCAGCTGTCTGGCAGCGCCGGCGCGGTGCTTGACCCGATCGTCGCGATTCGCTGCCGGATTTCCCTGGAGCCCGGCCAAAGCGCTACCCTCGACCTCGCTACAGGGGTCGCCAATAGCCGCGAAACCTGCCTGCAATTGATCACCAAGTACCGCGACCGGCACTTGGCCGACCGGGTCTTCGACCTGGCCTGGCCGCACAGCCAAGTGCTGCTGCGCCAGCTCAACGGGTCGCTGGCCGATGCCCGCCTGTTCGAACAAATGGCCGCCTCGGTGATCTACGCCCACGCCACGCTGCGCGCCAACAGCGCGTTAGTCGCCAGCAACCGGCGCAACCAGTCTGGGCTGTGGGGCCAGGGCATCTCCGGTGACCTGCCGATCGTGTTGGTACAGATTGCCGATCCTGCCAACATCCAGCTGGTCAAGCAGATGGTGCACGCCCATGCCTATTGGCGGCAAAAGGGCCTGGCGTTGGACTTGGTGATCTGGAATGAAGACCAGGCAGGCTACCGCCAACAACTGCAAGACTTGATCATGGGCGCGGTCGCCTCCGGCAGCGAGGCGGCCCTGCTCGAACGCTCGGGGGGGATCTTCGTGCGTCCGGCGCAGCAGCTCAGCGATGAAGACCGCACCTTGCTGCTGTCGGTGTCGCGACTGGTACTCAGTGACAGTCATGGCAGCTTGGCAGAACAGATGCACCGCCGGCGGGCACCTGCTGCCCCCGCTGGCCTGGTGGCCACTTCAGCGCCCTGGCCACAGCCCGATAGCCGCCCAAACCGCGCCAACCCTGCGCCGTTGCTGCTAGAGAATAGCTACGGTGGTTTCAGCAGCGAGGGTCGCGAATACATCATCCCCATCTTGCCCGATCGGCCTACCCCGGCGCCGTGGGTCAACATCCTGGCGAACCCACAATTCGGTAGCGTGATCTCGGAATCCGGCAGCGCCTACACCTGGCGCGAGAACGCCCATGAGTACCGGCTTACGCCTTGGCACAACGATCCGGTCAGCGACCCAAGCGGCGAGGCGTTGTATGTGCGTGACGAAGACAGCGGCAAAGTCTGGTCAGCCGCCCCCCAGCCCAGCCCCGGCCCCGGCAGTTACCGCACCCGACATGGCTTTGGCTACAGTGTGTTCGAGTATATCGAGCAAGAACTGCGCAGCGAATTGTGGGTGTACGTTGCCCTGGATGCCGCGGTCAAATTCTCCCACCTCAAACTGCATAACACCTCCGACCGGCCGCGGCGGCTTACCGCCACCTGTTTTGTCGAATGGGTGCTGGGTGATCTGCCCAGCAAGTCAGCCATGCACGTGGTCAGCGAAACCGATCCGGTCAGTGGCGCGCTGTTTGCTCGCAATGCGTTTTCGATCGAGTTTTGCCAGCATGTGGCGTATCTGGATTGCGACCTGCCCTACCTCAGCATCACCTGCGATCGCAGCGAATTTCTCGGCCGCAACGGCCATCTGCGAGCACCTGCCGGGCTGCGTCAAGCGCGCTTGTCAGGGCGCATCGGCGGCGCGCTGGACCCTTGTGCGGCGCTGCAGGTCAGCGTGGAGCTGCAAGCCGGCGAAAGCCGTGAACTGGTGTTTCGCCTCGGTGCCGAGGCGGACGCAACCGCTGCCACCCAGCGGGTATTGCAGTACCGCGGCCTGCGCACCGCCCTGGCTGAGCTGGACAAGGTGCAAGCCTACTGGCGCCAGACCTTGGGCACGTTACAGGTGAAGACACCCGAGCCTGCCCTCGATGTACTGGTCAACGGCTGGCTGATGTACCAGGTGATCGCCTGCCGCTTCTGGGCGCGCAGCGGCTTCTATCAGTCTGGCGGCGCTATCGGCTTTCGCGACCAATTGCAGGACAGCATGGCCATGCTGCAGGCCGCCCCCGCCGCTGCGCGCCAGCACCTGCTGACCTGCGCGGCCCATCAGTACGTCGACGGCGATGTCCAGCACTGGTGGCACCCACCGCTGCAACGTGGGGTGCGTACGCGCTGTTCCGATGACCTGCTGTGGCTGCCCCTAGCCACCAGCCGCTACGTTGAGGTGACGGGCGACCGCAGCGTGCTGAACGAAGCGGTGGGCTACATCGAGGGCCGCCCGCTCAACCCCGGTGAAGAGTCCTATTACGACTTGCCGGCCCGATCTGCCTTGGTCGAAAGCCTTTACCAACACTGCCAGCGTGCCCTCGGCCAAGCCCTGCAGTGTGGCGCCCACGGCTTGCCACTAATGGGCAGCGGCGACTGGAACGACGGCATGAACCGGGTTGGCGAGCAAGGCCTGGGAGAAAGTGTCTGGTTGGGCTTCTTCGGCCATCATGTGCTGCAAGCCTTCGGCCGGGTTGCCCAGCGCCAGGGTGACTGGCATTTTGCCGAGCACTGTGCCAAGCAGGCCGCCGCCCTGAGCAGCAACCTTGAAGCACACGCCTGGGATGGCGGTTGGTATCGCCGCGCCTGGTTCGATGATGGCCAACTGCTGGGCTCGGCGACCAATCAGGAGTGCCGCATCGATTCGCTGTCACAAAGCTGGGCAGTACTCAGCGGCGTGGCCTCGGCGGACCGTGCGCGCACTGCCATGAGCGCCGTTGATCGACTGCTGGTGCGCCGCGACCTCGGTTTAGTGCAGTTGCTCGACCCGCCGTTCGACCAAGGCACCCTGGACCCCGGCTATATCAAGGGCTATGTGCCTGGGGTACGCGAGAACGGCGGGCAATATACCCATGCCGCTATCTGGGCCAGCATGGCATTCGCCCAGCTAGGGGACAGAGCCAAGGCCTGGGAGCTGCTGCGCCTGATCAACCCAGTTGGGCAAGGTAGCACTGCACTGATCGATACCTACAAGGTCGAGCCGTATGTCATGGCGGCCGATGTCTACGCGGTGGCGCCACATGCCGGCCGGGGCGGCTGGAGTTGGTACACCGGCTCTGCTGGATGGATGTACCGCCTGATTGTGGAAAGCCTGCTTGGCCTGCAGCGCACGGGCGATACCTTGCACATCCGTCCCCTGCTGCCCGCTGACTGGCCGGGCTACACGGTGCATTACCGCTTCGGCGCGACCGACTATCGCATCGAGGTGCGCAACAACGTTAGCGGCGGTGAACTGAGCTTGAGCCTCGATGGCCAGCCGCTGGCCGTCAACACGCTGCACTTGGTGGATGATGCAGGCCTGCATCAAGTGATTGTCCAGTGCCAGCCATCGACCCAGCCTGTTGATCTGTAATACCTGTTGACCTGCGGTGGGCTAATCTTGCTCAACCAACCTTCGCACCTTGAACGGTGGCCGATCATGCTCCCCATGCCGCAGCACAACCACCTGCTGGCTGCTCTGTCCACGCAGACTTTCGAACGCCTGGAGGTTGACCTTGAGCTCGTGACATTGCCGTTGGGCCAGTCGCTGTACGAGTCGGGCGATGCCCTGCGCCATGTCTACTTTCCCACTGATTCGATCGTTTCATTGTTGTATGTGATGGAAAATGGCGCCTCAGCGGAAATTTCAGTGGTGGGCAACGAAGGCCTGGTGGGTATAGCGGTGTTCATGGGTGGAGAAAGCACACCCAGCCGCGCGATCGTTCAAAGCGCAGGGCACGCCTATCGCTTGCCCGGGCAGCGCCTGAAGGACGAGTTCAACCGTCACGGCGAACTGCTACTGTTGATGTTGCGCTACACCCAGGCACTGATTACCCAGATGGCGCAGACTGCTGTGTGCAATCGTCATCACACCATCGACCAGCAACTGTGCCGCTGGTTGCTGCTGTCGCTGGATCGCTTGCAGAGTGATCAGGTACGCATGACCCAGGAGTTGATCGCCAACATGCTGGGAGTGCGCCGTGAAGGGGTAACCGATGCGGCGGGAAAACTGCAGCGTCTGGGCATCATCGAGTACAGCCGCGGCCATATCAAAGTAGTGGACCGTGCCCGGCTCGAAGCGCTGAGCTGCGAATGCTACGAAGTGGTCAGGAAAGAAACCGAACGCCTACTGCCTTATCTGCCGCAACGCGCTAGAGCAGCCCCACCTTGACGAGCAAGCCCCTTGGCGGGATAGCCCGCACCTGCGTGGCCCTTACCGGATACATGGACTGCATCCGAAATTCACCCCGCAGGAACGAGCTAGCCCGACAAAGAGCCTGTGGCTAATGCGTCTGCGTCGCTCTGCGACCGAGGCGAACAATGGCCCCGGTCGCAGAACTCAAGATCAACGTTCCTGATCTTTGTCCATGTTGCGGTCAGCATTACCTTGCTGGCCAGCATCGCGCTCACGGCCAGCATCGCGCTCACGTTGGATACCTTGGTTTGGATCATCGGCCATACCGCCCCCCGCCCCTTGGCCCCCCTGACGCCCTGCGTCAGCTGGACGGTCAGCGTCCTTGGACCAGTCGCCACCACTCTGCTTACCGCCCTGCTTGCCCATGTCCGACTGACGTTGAGGATCGTTACCCACTCCCCCTTCGGACATCTGGCCACCTTGACGGCCTGCTTGAGAGGCCTTGTCCTGATCCTTGGCCCAGTCACCTTGATTGCCCTGGGCGCCTTTGCCCATGTCGCCACCTTTATTACCTTGATTACCAGCCATGATGGTGTACCTCGTTCAGGGACACAGATAAACCTGTGTGTACAGCTGAGACTCGGCGTCGATCCGGTAGTCCTATTTATCTTTGGGGACGCAGACGAAAGGCCGCAAATGCCGCGGTGCCGGGACTTTTGCGCGCGAGTATCGAGAGCGCAGGTCATCAGAATGTGCCGATGATTCAAACCCGTCGGGGTTCGATAATCGCCCATTTTAAGCGGCAAATCCGTTTTCAAGATTGACGAATTAACTAGATAGTACAAATATCGAAGTATCCAACAACAACAAAGCGATACCCGCCATGACGCCCCGAATCCTCGTGCTCAACGGCCCTAACCTCAATCTGCTCGGCACCCGAGAACCCGACCAGTATGGCCGTGAGACCCTTGCCGACCTTGCCAACGGCTGCGCCGACACTGCTCGCCAGCTGGGCCTGGAAATCGAATTTCGCCAGACCAATCATGAAGGTGAATTGATCGACTGGATCCATGCCGCCCGCGGTCGCTGCAATGGCATTCTGATCAACCCAGGTGCCTGGACCCATACCTCGGTGGCCATTCGTGATGCCTTGGTGGCCTGTGAACTGCCCGTGCTCGAAGTGCATTTGTCCAACGTGCACAAGCGCGAACCCTTCCGCCATATCTCGTTCGTCTCCTCGATTGCGGTGGGGGTGATCTGCGGCCTTGGCAGCCAGGGCTATCGCCTGGCCCTGGCACACTTCGCAGAGCTGCTCGGGGAGCGCGCGGCATGAGCCAACAGAGTGTTCTTGCCGGTTTGATCGGCCGTGGTATCCAGGCCTCACGCACGCCAGCGCTGCACGAGCGCGAAGGTGATGCGCAATCATTACGTTACCTGTACCGCTTGATCGATGCAGACCAGCTCGGCCTGGACGATAGCGCCCTGCCCGGTCTGCTCGATGCGGCGCAGCGTACCGGCTTCACCGGGCTGAACATCACTTACCCATTCAAGCAGGCGATTTTGCCACTGCTCGATGAGTTGTCCGACGAAGCGCGCGGTATCGGCGCTGTCAACACCGTGGTGCTCAAAGATGGCAAGCGAGTCGGTCATAACACCGATTGCCTGGGCTTCGCTGAAGGCTTCCGGCGCGGTTTGGCTGACGTGCCACGTGCCCACGTAGTGCAGATGGGGGCTGGCGGCGCTGGGGCTGCTGTGGCGCATGCCTTGTTAGGTGAAGGCGTCGAGCATCTGGTGCTGTTCGAGGTCGATGCAGCGCGGGGCCAGGCGCTGGTAGATAACCTCAATCAGCATTTCGGCGCAGGCCGGGCCCGGCTTGGTACAGATCTGCCTACTGCGCTGGCGATGGCCGATGGGCTGGTCAATACCACACCGGTGGGTATGGCCAAGCTACCGGGTACGCCGCTGCCGGTGGAACTGCTGCATGCGCGGCTGTGGGTAGCGGAGATCATCTACTTCCCACTGGAAACCGCCCTGCTGCGCCACGCGCGAGCGCTGGGTTGCCGTACCCTGGACGGCGGCCACATGGCGGTCTTCCAGGCAGTGAAAGCCTTTGAGCTGTTCAGCGGCCAAGTGGCCAATGCCGACCGGATGCAGGCGCATTTCGCCAGCTTTGCCTGACGCGCCATGTCGCGGGATAGGTCCACGCCCACGGCTTGCCGAGCGTGCAACCGTCCCGCGAATGGCCGGTAACTGAAGCGTCAGTTTTTCTCATCGAGCAACGCCTGTATCACCTTCTCCTGCCCCGCATAGTCGCCTTCGCCGAAATGCGCATGGCGCACCTGACCTTGCCGGTCGACAAAGTAATGCGCCGGCCAGAACTGGTTGCCCCAGGCATGCCACACCTGATAGCTGTTGTCCACCGCGACCGGGTAGCCGATGCCTAATTTGGCGAGCTTCTGGCGCAACGTACCGACATCATGCTCGTAGTCGTACTCAGGTGTGTGCACACCAATCACCACCAAGCCCTGGTCGGCGTAGCGCCTGGCCCAGTCGTTGACATAGGGCAGGCTGCGTTGGCAGTTGATACAGTCCCAGGTCCAGAAGTCGACCAGCACCACCTTGCCCTTGAGCGCTGGTGCATCCAGCGGTGGCGAATTGAGCCATTGACTGGCGCCACTAAGCGATGGCATCGCCCGGTAACTGTCCTTGGCCAGCAGATGACCGGCCAGCCCCAGGCCGGTCAATGCCAGCAGCACGGCACCGGCTTTGAGCAGCACGCCTTGGTTAACTTTCATGGCAACCGCCGCTGGCATAGGTGCGGTACTGCAGGGTTTGCTGCTGGCCGTGAGAGTCGAGGTAGACCATGCGTGTGTTGACTACCCCGCAGGCATTGCTCTGGTCATCCATGACCGACAGGACTTTCTTCACATCGAGCCGGTCACCATAGCGATACTGCATCACGCTGCTATCGTCCATCTGCTGGGTGTTTGCTTGAGCGTTGATAGCCGCGAAACCGAGCAGGGCGACCAAGCTGGCATTAATCAGCGTCTTGAAGTTCATGGCATCTCTCCTACACAAAGTTTGCTGATGGGGATGTTTCCCCTTCAGTCGAGAGCCATTTCACGCCTGCGAGGTATCGCGGATGTGTCGGCCAAGGGCGAGACGTGCATGCACCTGTATCAAGCAGCAAGCCAGATACACTGCAATACAATCCTCGGCAGGCAAGCGCGCCAGCGCCCAGTACACTTGGCTAATTCAAACTAAGGCAGGGCCCGCACGATGGAACACGTCGATCACATCCTGATCGTCGACGACGACCGCGAAATCCGTGAGTTGGTCGGCAACTACTTGAAGAAAAATGGTCTGCGCACCAGCATCGCTGCGGACGGCCGGCAGATGCGCGCCTTTCTCGAAGCCGATGCGGTCGACCTGATCGTGCTCGACATCATGATGCCCGGCGATGACGGCCTGGTACTGTGCCGCGAGTTGCGCGCGGGCAAGCATCGCAACGTGCCAGTACTGATGCTCACGGCCCGCGACGACGAGACCGACCGCATCATCGGCCTGGAAATGGGCGCCGACGACTACCTGACCAAACCGTTCTCCGCCCGAGAGCTACTGGCGCGAATCAATGCCGTGCTGCGCCGCACGCGCATGCTGCCACCGAACCTGACCATCAGCGAAAGCAGCCGCATGTTGCGTTTTGGCCCGTGGCGCCTGGACACCACGGCGCGTCACCTGCTCGATGACCAAGGCACCCTGGTGGCCCTCAGTGGCGCCGAATACCGCCTGTTGCGAGTATTTCTCGACCATCCGCAGCGGGTGCTCAGCCGCGAACAGTTGCTCAACCTGACCCAAGGCCGCGAGGCGGACATCTTCGATCGCTCCATCGACCTGTTGGTCAGCCGCCTGCGCCAGCGGCTGGGCGACGATGCGCGGGAGCCGACCTGCATCAAGACCGTGCGCAGCGAAGGCTACGTGTTCTCGCTAGCGGTGCAATTGCTTGAGTCGCCCTCATGAAGTGGCCGCGTACCCTCGCCTCGCGCCTGGCACTGATCTTTTTCACCGGGCTGGTATTGGCCTACGGACTGTCATTCGGTTTGCAGGCGTACGAGCGCTACATCAGCAGCCGTTCGATGATGCTCAGCAACCTTGAGCTGGACGTCGCCACCTCGGTCGCCATCCTCGATCGCCTCCCGGCTGCCGAGCGCCCGGCCTGGCTACCGCGACTGGAGCGGCGCACCTACCGCTATAGGCTCGACTCTGGCCAAACCGGATCGGCAATGCCCAGCGAAGACCCGCCGATGGCGGCCGAGTCGATCGTCAAGGCCATCGGCAAGGACTACCGCCTGACGTTTCTGGAAATCCCCGGCCCGCTCACGCACTTCCAGGTGCATCTGCGCCTGGCTGACGGCGCGCCGCTGACCATCGACGTCACCCCTGCCACAGAACCGGTGGCCAGCTGGTTGCCAGTAGTGCTGCTGATCCAGCTGGGAGTATTGCTGCTGTGCACCTGGCTGGCCGTGCGTCTGGCAATTGGCCCGCTGACGCGGCTGTCGCAGGCGGTGGACAATCTCGATCCGAACACGCCCGGGCCGCAGTTGGATGAAAGCGGGCCGCGCGAAGTCAGGTACGCCGCCGCAGCCTTCAATGCCCTGCAAGCGCGCATCGCCGCCTACCTCAAGGAGCGCATGCAGCTGCTGGCGGCGATTTCACATGATTTGCAGACGCCCATCACGCGGATGAAGCTGCGGGTTGAAGTGATGGACGACGGGATCGAGAAAGACAAGCTGTGGAGCGACCTGAGCGCCATGGAGCACCTGGTACGCGAAGGCGTCGCCTACGCCCGCAGCATGGACGTGGGCACCGAAGCGCCGTGCCGGATCGACCTCGATGCCTTTCTCGACAGCGTGGTGTTCGATTACCAGGACAGCGGGGCCAAGGTTGAGCGCCTGGGCAGCACCGGGACGACCTTGCAAACCCGTCCACACGCCCTGCGCCGAGTCCTGGTCAATCTGCTGGACAACGCCCTGAAATTTGCCGGCGCCGCTCAGTTGGAGGTCACTCAACACGCCAATGCCACGGTGATTCGGGTACTCGATGAGGGCCCAGGCATTCCTGCCGAGGAGCTCAATGAAGTGCTCAAACCCTTCTACCGGGTAGAAGGCTCGCGCAATCGTGGCACCGGCGGCACGGGGTTGGGCTTGGCCATCGCCCAGCAGCTGGTGCAGGCCATGGGCGGTACATTGACGTTGAGTAACCGCGAAAATGGCGGGCTCTGCGCCCAGATCGAATTGCGTTGATCGTGGCTTACAAGCGCATACCTACACTGCGATACAGAACTGCAGCGCCTTGACACACTGCAGATACCCCGCCCGCGCAAACTCCGAGTCAGTCCTCATGCTGACCGGAGCCACCACCAATGACCAGCCTGACCCGTGCCCTGCCCGCGCTCAACCGCTTCGGCGACTGGAGCGCAGATCTGCCTCTGCGACTTTTCCTGGCCTGGGAGTTTTTTGAATCAGGCCTGGAAAAATTCAATGGCAGCAATTGGTTTGGCGATATCCAATCCAACTTTCCCCTGCCTTTCAACCTGCTACCCGCCAGTCTGAACTGGCAGTTGTCGATGTGGGCGGAGCTGATCTGCCCACTGTTGCTGCTGCTCGGGCTAGGTACCCGTTTCGCTTCGCTGGTATTGATCGGCGTGACAGTGGTAGCCACCGCGGCAGTGCATTGGCCGGCAGAATGGTCGGGGCTGGCGGAACTGGCCCGCGGCTATGCGATCACTGACCAGGGCTACGGCAACTTCAAGCTTCCGCTTATCTATCTGGTCGCCTTGCTGCCGCTGGCACTCAAGGGCGCGGGCTGGCTGAGCCTGGACCATTGGCTGTGGCATAAGCTCGGTTACTGCCCGCGCAACGCTCGGTAAATATCACGGCCCCTGCTACAGGGGCCGTCGGCGTTTCTACAGCACCCGCTTGATCAACGGCTCCAGACGGCTCAAGCGCAGCCTCTTGAGGAACTTGCGCACCTGCTGCGGATGCTCGCCAGGCTCGCCCAACTCGCTGGCCGAACGCAAGACAGGCGCATGCTGCCTGATCCCTTGCAGTTCAGCCTCGCGAGGTATCAGCCACTGCCCGTGTGGGTCGTCGATCAACAAACCGTTTTCAAGGTCCAGGTTAAATCCGCGTGGGTTGAGGTTGTTACCCGTGAGCAGGCTATAACGCTGGTCGATCCACAAGCCTTTGGCGTGAAAGGTATGCCCCGGATCATTCCAGATGCGCAACACCAACTGGCCGCTGTCGATGGCCGCCTGACGACGTCGGGCGAAGGCCCGCAGGTTGTCCTCGTAGAGGTAGGGCAACACCCCGCTAGCACTGAACGGCTTACCCGGCTCGACGTAGAAATCATTGGCAGTGCGATGACCGACAATGATCTCGACGCCAATGCCGCGGGCCAAGGCCCGGTCGATTTCGCTCATCACCACGCGGGGTGGATTGAAGTACGGGGTACTGATGATGATCTGTGCGCGCGCCGCCGCCAGCAGCGAGCAGATGGCCTGGTTGAGCGGGTTGCCGCGGCCGATGCCCAACAGTGGAATGACCCGCAGGCCATCGATAGCAGGGCTGTCTGGCAATGGGTAGGCCATGCGCCGCAAGCGTGTGCGCAATCGGCGGATGTCCCCGCGCAAAACACAGGTCGATGGCGCCGCTGGCAGGTCCAGGCGGGGCGTGGCGGTACTGGCCAGCACATCGCGCACCAGTTCGACCATGGCATCGGCCAACGCCGGACAGTCGAACAGGTGATAGCGGTCGAGGCGATAACGCTCGAAACGGTGCAGGTAGACGTTATTCAGGCTGGCGCCGGTGTAGATCACGCAATCATCGATGATGCTGCCCTTAAGGTGCAGCACACCGAACAGCTCGCGGGTTTGCACTGGCACGCCATGAATGATCACATCCAAGCCATGGTGCTCGCGCTGCGCTTGATACCAGGCAGCATTACCCGGCTGGCGGCCCGCCCCTAGCAGGCCGCGACGTGCCCGGAACCAGTCGACGACGATGACGATGTGCAGCGACGGCCGCGCCGCCTTGGCCTGGTACAGCGCATCCAGAATCTCCTGGCCGGCCTCATCTTCCTGCAAGTACAGGGCGACGATGACGATACGCCGGGTCGCATTGGCAATACGTTCGAGCAAGCAGGAGCGGTAGGTGGCGGCATCAGGCACCACCTCGATGGCTTGCGGTGCCAGGGCAAAGCCTTTGTGCGGTACTGCCACGGATCTGCGGATCAAGCGGTTCACCTCAAGTCTGGAGTGATGGGCACGGCTCACCCGTGCACGGGTGCAGGGTGTACTAACAGGCCCGGCCACGCCCCATCATAGCAACAATGCCAGCAGGCTCGACTTTCTCCCTGCCTTGAGAACCGACAATGCCTTGGCTTTTACAGGAAGATCGTGCAGCTATTGAACGGCGGCAAGCGTCTCTGCATTGAAGCGTGTGGTGCCTGAGCCGGCCGCTTCGCGGGCAAGCCCGCTCCTACAGGTGCCGTGCCGCGCACACATTTTGTGAGGACTCAAACACTGTGGGAACGGGCTTGCCCGCGAAGAGGCCGGTTCAGGCACCACACCTTGGCAGCGGATTGGCCCTGGACCAGGTTATGGTCTGGGCGGTAGGTCAAACCGGTCCAACTCCATTACCTTGACCCACGCTGCGACGAAGTCACGGACGAACTTCTCCTGCCCATCATTGCTGGCATACACCTCGCTGACCGCACGCAGCTCTGGATGGGAGCCAAACACCAGGTCGACACGCGTGGCGGTCCAGCGCACTGGCGCATTCGGTTGGCCCCGTGGGCGGCCTTCGAACAGTACGCTGGTGTCGGTGGTCGGCCGCCACTCTGTGCCCATGTCCAGCAGGTTGGTGAAGAAGTCGTTGGTGAGACTTCCCAGCCGCTCTGGGGTAGTAAATACGCCGTGCGAACTTTCGTCGGTATTAACCCCTAACACACGCAGACCACCTATCAGCACGGTCATCTCTGGAGCAGTAAGGGTTAGCAACTGCGCCTTGTCGAGCAACAGTCGCTCGGCGATGGCGCTGCACGCCTCACTGCTGGAATAGTTGCGAAAACCATCGGCCACAGGCTCCAGGACAGCGAATGACTCAGGCTCGGTCTGCGCCTGTGTGGCATCTCGACGTCCTTGATTGAAGGGCACCGACACCTGGACTCCCGCTGCCGAGGCGGCCTGTTCTACCCCAACATTGCCACCGAGCACAATCAAATCCGCCAAGGTAATCGTATTGTTTTGTGCGCCAGCAAAACGGGTGCGCAGGCGCTGCAACCTTTGAAGGGTCAAGCGCAGCAACGTAGGCTCATTGACTGCCCAAGAACGCTGCGGATTGAGGCTCAGACGAGCGCCGTTGGCCCCGCCACGTTTGTCCGAGTCGCGATACGTTGAAGCAGCAGCCCAGGCAGTGAAGACGAGCTCTCGTGGCAGCCAGTCCTGCGCTAATTCGCGCTTGAGCCAATCAATGTTCGCTGGGGTCAACTGAGGCGGGGCGGCGACCGGCAGCGGGTCTTGCCAGATGACCGCAGCAGGATGCCGTAGCTCTGTTGCAGGAATGATGTAACGGCTGCGTGGCCCCAGATCGCGGTGAATCAGCTTGTACCAGGCATTCTCAAAAGCGTTGAGCAGTTGATCGTCACCTTGCGCAGCTGCAGCATGCCAACGTCTGGCAATCGGCCCGTAGATGGGGTCGTCGCGCAGGGCGAGGTCGGTAGTCAGCATCCCTGGCGGGGGCGTACTGCCTCCCGGCTGAGCAGAGGGAACGCGCAAGTTGGATGTGGTTGGGCGCCATTGATGGGCGCCAGCAGGGCTACGATGCAACTCCCATTTGAGCTCGAGCAAATTGGTTAAAAAAAAGCGACTCCATTTTGTCGGCGTTGTGGTCCAGGTCACCTCCAAGCCACTGGTGATCGTATCGTTCCCGTGGCCTTGCCCGAAACTGTTGCGCCAACCTAAGCCTTGCTGCTCGAGCCCTGCCGCGTTTGGTTCGGCGCCTACATATGGACCCGGCGCGGCTGCCCCGTGAGTTTTGCCGAAGGTATGTCCGCCAGCGATGAGAGCCAAGGTTTCCTCATCGTTCATGCCCATACGACGGAACGTTTCACGGATGTCCAACGCCGCCTGGTGGGTACTGGGAACGCCTCTTGGGCCTTGCGGGTTCACATAGATCAGCCCACTCATCAAGGCGCCCAATGGGTGGGACAGTTCAGTGGCGTCGTAGCTATCAGGGACTCGATCGCGGTCACTTAACTGCTCATTCTCCGAACCCCAGTTGGTCACCTCATCCGCTTCCCACACATCAACCCGCCCGCCGGCAAAACCTAAGGTTGGAACGCCCATGGACTCAAGTGCGACGTTGCCCGCGAGGATGATCAAGTCGGCCCAGGAGATGCCTCTGCCATACTTCTGTTTGATAGGCCATAACAAACGCCGCGCCTTATCCAAGTTGCCGTTGTCGGGCCAACTGTTGAGCGGCGCGAACCGTTGCTGGCCAGTATTTGCTCCCCCACGCCCATCACCGATGCGATAGGTACCAGCGCTGTGCCAGGCCATGCGAATGAAAAACGGCCCATAGTGGCCAAAGTCTGCTGGCCACCAGGGCTGGGAAGTGGTCATCAAGGAGGTCAGATCAGTTTTCAACGCGGCAAAATCGAGCGCCCTGAATGCGGCGGCGTAATCGAAGTCCGCGTCCATTGGGTCGGACAAGCAAGAGTTTTTGTGAAGGATACTTACGTCAAGTTGGTTGGGCCACCAGTCACGGTTGGATCTACCAAACCCTGCAACGTTCTGGTATGGACACGGCGATTGATCGGAACGTGCTGCGCGGTCCTGCTGCACGCTTTGCACAGTAACGGAATCACTTGCGGCATAGTGGAATGGGCATTGCGAGTCATTCGCCATCTGCGGTTACCTTCACATTATTGCTATCCAGGTTCCGATCTACGTCAGATTGTTTGCGTCGATCAGCAAACGCCTACCCTTCGAACGCTGATCGAATGGGTGTGCACCGGAGTCAAAGGAAGGCAGCGTGGGGGGCTGAACGTGCAGTACGTTCAGCGAAGAGGCAATCCATGCAGACATAGTGAAACTCCGATAGCAGGCACCTGCACGGTACTGGCCCGTTTTGCATGCCTCAACTAGCAGAATTACCAGGTCCAACGGCCATTGCAGCCGCTCATCACAGATAGTTGCGATGCAGCTGGATCAAAAAAAACGGGGCACCCCCCCTTTCAAAAAAGGAACGGGCGTGCCCCGCCATCAACCCTAGGCTTATTTCAGGTCGAACCGATCCAACTCCATCACCTTGACCCACGCCGCGACAAAGTCTTTGACGAACTTAGCCTCGGCGCCGGTGCTGGCATACACCTCACTCAGCGCACGCAACTGGGCATGCGAGCCAAACACCAGGTCCACCCGGCTGCCGGTCCACTTGCTCTGCCCGGTCTTGCGATCCTTGCCTTCGAAGGTTTGGTTATCGTCCGCGGTCGGCTTCCACTCCACGCTCATGTCCAGCAGGTTGCGGAAGAAGTCGTTGGTCAGCTGCCCGGGCTTGTCGGTGAACACGCCGTGCTTGCTGCCAGCGTGGTTGGCTCCCAACACGCGCAGGCCGCCGATCAGCACAGTGAGTTCTGGTGCGGTCAGGGTGAGCAATTGCGCCTTGTCCAGCAGCAGCCGCTCAGCCTTGACGCTGTAGGCGCCCTTGGAGAAATTGCGGAAACCATCGGCGAGCGGCTCCAGTACTCCAAACGACTCGACATCGGTCTGCTCCTGCGAAGCATCGACGCGACCTGGATGGAACGGCACGCTGACCGTGTGCCCGGCATCCTTGGCGGCCTTCTCCACCGCCGCAGTACCGGCCAGAACGATCAGGTCGGCCAGCGACACCTGCTTGCCGCCCGCGCTGAACTCACTGCGAATTTTCTCCAAGGTCGCCAGTACCTTGTCCAGCTGTTCGGGCTGGTTGGCCGCCCAGAATTTCTGCGGTGCCAGACGCAACCGTGCGCCATTGGCACCGCCGCGTTTATCCGAGCCACGGAAGGTCGAAGCCGACGCCCACGCAGTAGCTACCAGCTCGCCGACGCTCAGGCCGCTAGCGAGCACCTTGGTTTTCAAATCAGCGATGTCTTGCTCGCCAATCACCGCGGCCGGCGCTGGCGGCAGTGGATCTTGCCACAGCAGCTCTTCCTGGGGCATTTCCGGCCCCAGGTAGCGCGCCAGTGGGCCCATGTCGCGGTGGATCAGCTTGTACCAGGCACGGGCAAAGGCGTCTGCCAGCTGATCAGGGTTGTCCTTGAATCGCCGAGCGATAGGCTCGTAGATTGGATCGAAGCGCAGCGCCAAGTCCGAGGTGAGCATCGACGGTGCATGGCGCTTGCTCGGATCATGGGCATCGGGAATCTGCCCTGCCCCATCACCGTTTTTCGGCCGCCACTGGTTGGCACCCGCCGGGCTCTTGGTCAGCTCCCAGTCGAAGCGGAACAAGTTCTCCAGGTATTCGTTGCTCCACTTGGTCGGGGTCGAGGTCCAGGTTACCTCCAGGCCGCTGGTGATGGTGTCGCCACCCTTGCCGGTGCCGAACGTGTTATGCCAGCCAAACCCTTGCTGCTCCAGGGGGGCAGCTTCAGGTTCCGGACCGACATTATCGGCAGGGCCAGCGCCGTGAGTCTTGCCAAAGGCGTGGCCGCCAGCGATCAGGGCGACGGTTTCTTCGTCGTTCATCGCCATGCGGCCGAAGGTTTCACGGATATCCTTGCCCGAGGCGATGGGGTCGGGATTGCCTTCCGGACCTTCCGGGTTCACATAGATCAGGCCCATCTGCACGGCGGCCAGCGGGTTTTCCAGGTTGCGCTCGCCCTGCAAGGTGCGGCTCTGTTCTTCCCCATGCTTGGCAGGCTCGGCCACCAGATCCCCCTGGCCGGGCGCCTGGGCCTTGCCGTAGCGGGTGTCGCCGCCCAGCCAGACTTTCTCCGAGCCCCAATAGACATCTTGATCCGGTTCCCACACATCGGCGCGGCCACCGGAAAAGCCAAAGGTCTTGAAGCCCATCGACTCAAGCGCGACGTTGCCGGTGAGCACGATCAGATCTGCCCAGGATATCTTTTCGCCATATTTCTGTTTGATTGGCCACAGTAAACGCCGCGCCTTATCCAGGCTGACGTTGTCTGGCCAACTATTGAGTGGGGCATAGCGTTGTTGGCCGGAACCTGCGCCACCGCGGCCATCACCGATGCGGTAGGTGCCGGCACTGTGCCAGGCCATGCGGATGAACAGCGGCCCGTAGTGGCCGAAGTCGGCCGGCCACCAGTCCTGAGAATCGGTCATCAAGGCAGTCAGGTCTTGTTTCAGGGCTTGGAAATCCAGGCTCTTGAACGCCTTGGCATAGTCGAAATCCGGGTCCATCGGATCGGACTTGCTCGAATGCTGGTGAAGAATGTTCAAGTTGAGCTGGTCAGGCCACCAGTCACGGTTACTGGTGCCGCCACCTGCGGTTTGATGGAACGGGCATTTCGATTCGTTCGACATCTGCGGTTACCTTTGGGTCGGGTTCTATCCAGATTTCCGGTCTATGCCAGGTTTGATCAGCCGAGCACGAAGGCTCATGCCTACCCCTCATCAGGTGGGTCGGTCTTTGCCGATACGGGCGTGCGAGCGTGTCATCACGTGCAGAGCAGGGTCTTGCACCCAGGTGCTGCCCCGCCGCCCGCGCAGGCTTTTCACAGGGCCAGGGACAAGACTAGTCGAGCCTCGCCAGACTTCTAATAGAGTCCGTATTGGCTGCCAATAGCCTGACTCTGTCAGCGCACATCGATACAAGCAGCAAGGCCGCGGACATGCTTGAATATGACGCCACGCCCACCGCCCGAGAGCCCTTGCCTCATGAACCGCAATGACCTGCGCCGCGTCGACATGAACTTGCTGGTCGTGTTCGAAGCCTTGATGCTCGAACGCAACCTGACCCGCGTCGCAGAAAAGCTGTTCATCTCCCAGCCTACCGTGAGCGCCGCTCTGGCCCGCCTGCGCGATCTGTTCGATGACCCATTGCTAATCCGCAATGGTCGTGCCATGGAGCCCACGGCACGGGCGCTGCAGATCTTTGCCGAACTCACTCCGGCAATGGATGTGATTTCAGCTGCCATCAGCCGCGCCAAGGCGTTCGAGCCTGCCACCAGTTGCAATGTGTTTCGCCTCGGCTTGTCGGACGATGCCGAGTTTGGCCTGTTCCCCGATCTGCTCCAGGCCCTGCGCGAAGAAGCGCCACAGATTAGCGTGGTGGTGCGCCGGGCCAACTTCCTGTTGATGCCTGGGCTGCTGGCCTCCGGGGAAATCTCGGTCGGCGTCAGCTACACCACCGACCTGCCGGCCAACGCCAAGCGCCGCAAGCTACGTGACATCGGTGTGCGAGTACTGCGCGCCGATGCCCGCCCAGGGCCGTTGAGCCTCGACGAATACTGCGCCAGACCACACGTGATGGTGTCGTTCTCAGGTGACATGAGCGGCAATATCGACATGGACCTGGCACGCATTGGCCGCTGCCGCAAAGTGGTGCTGGCCGTGCCGCAGTTCGGTAGCCTGCGCGCCCTGCTGCGCAATACCGAATTAATTGCCACAGTGCCGGACTATGCTGCCCGCGCCCTGGCGGACGACGGCAGCCTGCGCGCCGACCCGGCGCCTTTTGCAATCAGCGAGGCCGAGCTGTCGATGGCCTGGAGCAGCGCCCATGACAACGACCCTGCCGAACGCTGGTTGCGCGAGCAGATCCTGCAGTTCATGGCCTCGGGCAACTGAACTGCCAGCCCCTTGAGATCATAAAGCTGTTAACTTAAGGCCCTTGTCGCTTGCGCAGAGCGGCCCCAAAATCTTAAGTTAACAGCATTACCTTGAGATCAAGCCTTTTTACCGCGCTGCATCCAGGCCGCGCCCAGCCCGCTCAGGCAGATGATGGCGATGCCCACCAGGCTGGTGGTGTCTGGCGCCTGGCCGAAAATCAGCAGGCCCAACAGGCCGGCGAAGACGATTTGGCAGTAACTGAACGGCGCCAGCAATGCCGGCGCGGCAAAGCGAAACGCCTGGGTCAGCAGCAGGTGCGCAGTCATGCCAAAGCCGCCCAGGGCCAGCATCAACAGAGCGTGATGCCATTGCGGCGTCTGCCAGAAGAACGGCACCAGCGCCGTCATCACCAGGGTATTGCACAGGCCTGCGTAGAAGTTGCTGGTGGTCGGGCTGTCGTACACCGCCAGTTTACGCGTCAGTACCTGATAGAAGCAGAAGCCCAACGCCGAACCGAACGGGAACAGGATCGCCGGGGTGAACATCGCCCCGCCCGGATGCACCACCACCAGCACACCCACGAAACCCATCACCACCGCCAACCACTGGCCGAACGTGACCCGTTCCTTGAGCAGCGGCACCGACAAGGCAGTCACCAGCACCGGCGCGAGGAAGTTGACTGCCGTTGCCTCAGCCAACGGTAGGTATTGCAGGCCGGCAGTGAACAGCAGGCTGGTGCTCAGCAGGCTCAGGGCGCGCAGGGTCTGTAGCAACGGGCGATGGGTACGCAGTACCGCCATGCCGGCCTTGGGCAGGAAAATCCCGGCCATCAACAAGGTGTGCACCAGGTAGCGTGCCCAGACCACCATGATGATCGGATAAAGACCGCCGAGGAACTTGGACAGGGCATCGTGGCTGGCAAATAGAAGCGTCGCGACGACGACCAGCGCGATCCCTCGTAGAGGCTGATTGACTCCAGACAGCGGTGTACTCGAACTCATGGCGTTCTCGAAGGTGGCGTCGGCGGTTGCCGCGCCTGGGGACCTGCGCAGCCTCACGGCAGCACGCAGGTAATGACGGATTCTAGAAGAGATGAGTCAGGTTGCGATAGCCACGATGCCGTCACAGCGCCTTTGCGGACAATTTGCGTTCGCTGATCGACCACTTTTGCTCGGCCCTGCATGGTCTGCCCGGTTCAGATGCACCACCATGGGCCAGGCCTCTACCACTGAACAAGGAGTTTTCATGCATAGGCTCACCTCCCAGTATGGCCTGGACATGCCCACCATTGGCCTGGGCACTTGGCCGATGACCGGCGCCGAGTGCACGCGCGCCGTGCACCAGGCGCTGGAGCTTGGTTATCGGCACATCGATACCGCGACGGCGTACGACAACGAAGCTGCGGTAGGCCGGGCCCTGCGTGATAGCAGTGTCGCGCGTGAGCAGATCCACCTCACCACCAAGGTCTGGTGGGATCGCCTGACGCCAACGGCGATGCGCCAATCGCTGGAGGACAGCCTGCGCGCCCTGGGCACCGAGCAGGTGGACTTGTTTCATATCCACTGGCCCGGCAAGGACTGGGACCTGGCGCGCAGCATCGACACCCTGGTGGCGCTGCGAGACGAAGGCAAGGCACGCTGCATCGGCGTGGCCAACTTCCCACTGGGCCTGCTGCGCCAAGTGGTCGAAGAGCTGGGCGCACCGCTGTCGGCGATTCAGGTGGAGTACCACGCCCTGCTCGGCCAGCAGCCATTGCTCGACTACGCCCGCCAGCACGGCATGGCGCTGACGGCCTATACCCCGCTCGCCCGTGGCCGGGTCGCCGAACAGCAGGTCATCCGCGACATCGCCGCCAAACACGGCGTACTGCCCAGCCAGGTTGCGTTGAAATGGCTGCTCGACCAGGACGGCGTGGCGGTGATTCCCAAAGCCAGCAGTGAGCACAATCAATTGTCCAACCTGGAGGCGTTGCAGGTGCAGTTGGATGATCAGGACCGGGCGCTGATCGCCGGCTTGCCGAAGGATCAGCGGGTGGTCAACCCAGCGTTTGCTCCAGACTGGAGCAGTTGACCCCAGGGGCCGCTGCGATGGGCTGCGCAGCGGCCCTTGCCCACTTCAGCCCAGCAACGCCACGCTTTTCAAGCGCTCGCTGGCGGGCGCTGGCCGACCATACAGGTAGCCCTGGAAATGCGAGCAACCCTCGGCGCGCAAGCGCTCCATCTGCTCAGCTGATTCCACACCTTCAGCCGTGGTCTTGATCATCAGGCTGTTGGACAACTCGGTGATAGCGCGGATGATCGACATCGCCTCGCGGCTGTCGCACATGTCGTGGACGAACGACTTGTCGATCTTGATCCGATCGAATGGGAACGAGCGCAGATAGCCGAGCGACGAGTAGCCAGTGCCAAAGTCGTCCAGGGAAATCGACACGCCCAGGTCCTTCAACGCCCGCAGGGTGCGCACGTTTTCCTCACTGTTACCGAGCAGCACCGATTCGGTGATCTCCAGCTCCAGGCGCAGCGGCGACAAACCGGAATCGGACAGCGCCAGGGCGACGATATGCACCAGGTTGGCGTTCTTGAACTGCACCGGTGACAGGTTGACCGAGACCACTTGCTCAGTGCCCCAGCTGGCCGCCTCCTGGCACGCCAGGTTGAGCGCACGGGCGCCGATTTCATGGATCAGCCCGGTCTCTTCGGCGATCGGGATGAAGTCCATCGGCATGATCATGCCGCGGCCGGGGTGCTCCCAACGCAGCAGCGCTTCGTAGCCGGTCACCTCGTGGCTCTGTTGATCCACCACGGGCTGGTAATGCAGTTGCAACTGGCCCAGGTGCAAGGCCGTGCGCAGGTCGGTTTCGACCAGGCGGCGCTGGCGGGCAGCCACGTCCAGTTCAAGGTGGAAGCATTCAAAGCGATTGCGCCCATTGCGCTTGGCTTCGTACAGGGCCATGTCGGCGTAGCCAAGCAGTTGTTCGGCCTGGTCGTGATCGTCCGGGGCGATGGCGATACCGATGCTCACCCCCACCGAAAACTGATGCCCTTCGATCTGGAACGGCGGGCACATGGCTTCGATCAAGCGCCGGGCGGTGTTGCAGGCAGATTCGGCGGTGTCCAGGCCAGCCAGAATCACGGCAAATTCATCGCCGCCCAGTCGGGCCAAGGTGTCATGTTCGCGCAGCTCCCGACGCAGGCGTTTGCCCAGGGCGCGCAGTAGCTTGTCGCCAAAGGCATGGCCGAGGGAGTCGTTGATGTTCTTGAAGTTGTCCAGGTCCAGGCACAGCGCGGCAGTCAACTTACCGGTGTCTTCGCCGCGTAGCAGCGCCTGCTTGAGCCGCTCGTTGAACAGGGTGCGGTTGGGCAGGCCGGTCAGGGCGTCATGATGGGCCATGTGGTGGATCTGCGCATGCGCGGCCAGCTCTTCGGTGGCGTCTTCAGCGACGAACATGACGTAGTCGGCCTGGCCCTCACGCTTTTGGCTGAGCAAGGCGCGGCTACGCAAGGTGCGCGGACCGCGAGCCGTATCGACCCGTGTTTCGGCAGCATAACCCTTGGTGCTGCGGGCACCGTTGGCCAGCTGCAGTTGCAGATACTCGGCAGCGCCGGGCAGCAGGCATTCGCCCGGCAGGCGGCCAATCATGCTCGCGCCCTGGCTGCCGAACAGGCGCTCGGCCTGCTGATTGGCCAGCAGGATGCGCTGACTGTCCAAATCCTGGACGATGACGCTGGCGGGGATGTTGGCAATCACCGAATCAAGAAAGCGCGACAAGTTGGCCATTTCCTGGCTGTACTGTTCAGCCAGGACCTTGGCCTCAAGCAGCTCCAACTCGTAGCGGTGGCGCTCGGAAATGTCGCGGGTGACCTTGGCAAAGCCTAGCAGTTGGCCTTGTTCATCACGCACCGCATCGATTACCACATGGGCACGAAACGCACTGCCATCCTTGCACACCCGCCAGCCCTGCTCTTCGAAACGGCCAGTGCGTCGCGCTTGTTCCAGGTTCTGTTCAGGCAACCCGGCTGCTCGGTCTTCATCTCCATAGAACAGGGAATAGTGCTTGCCCACGACCTCATCGGCGCTGTAGCCCTTGGCCCGCTGCGCCCCCGGGTTCCAATTGGCGACCACGCCATCGGGGGTGAGCATGTAGATGGCATAGTCCACCACGCTCTGGATCAACAGCCGGTACATGATGTCGGAACTGGCAACTGGCGACATGGGGTTTCCCTGAACCTGCGACACGCACGAATGAATCCCCGGCCAGGGCGGCCGGGCCTTGAATAAGACGTGCTGGCATTATGCCGTGCAACCAAGCATTTTGTGAACTGCGTCACATTTTTGGCAGGCGCTGTGGCAGGTATCAGTGGGGTTGCATGGGTACCCAGTAATTGATCAGGTCGGTATCGTCATCCAAGCTTATGTACTGGACCGGGCGTGGCAGGTCTGCCAGCACCGCGCTGCAAAATGCCATAGCCAGGTGATCTTGGCGATAGCAACGCAGCAACCAATTGTGGGGGTGATTGCCAAGGATTTGCTGGGCGACTGCGCGACCTAGTCCTTGGCGACGGTACTTTTTCAGGACGAACAGGTCCGCCAGCTCCAAGGCGTCGATATCAGGCAGCTCGCTACGCTCGACCAGCACGAAACCGGCAATGTACCCGTCCATCAGCACCAGGCTGGCGCTCCAGCCGGGGGACTGCCAATAGCGGTCCATGTGTTCATGGTGAATGTAGAAGCGGCCGTCGACTTCCACGTCTTCCTGCTCCCAGTCAGAAGACTCGTAGGCATAGAACTGGTAGAGGTTGCGGATCAGGTCGGCGTGCTCGGGGCCGGTCTTGAGCAGTTCGATGGGGGCTGGCATGGCGGATCTGCGAGGTAAAGAGGCAATTGTATCTGCGCCTGGATCAGGTGTCGCTCGGGCCAACGTCATCGCGGGGCAAGCCCGCTCCCACGCAGTATTTCACCGTGGGCGCGCCGCGTGATGGCAGTGAAGGACCGCGTGGGAGCGGGCTTGCCCCGCGATGACGTCAGTATTGGCACCCCGCGATCAAACCGCAGCCACCGCGTCGATTTCCACCAACATCCCATCCAGTGCCAAGCGCGGCACCGGAATCAACGTGCAAGTGGGCTTCATCTGCGTTCCCCAGGCCCGATCAGCCTCGGCCACCCACTGGCGCAGGCGCTGCTGATCATGCTCGACAATCAACAACGTCAGCTTGCACACCTGCCCAAGTCCAGCCCCCTTGGACGCCAGCGCCAGGCGCAAATTGGCCAGCGCCTGGCGTGCCTGCTCAGCGAACAGCGGCGAGAGATTGCCCTGGGCATCCTCCCCACCTTGCCCGGCAATGAACCACAAACGGCTACCGGCCTGAACTTCAGCGACATGCGAATAGGCATTGGCACTGGGGTCATACAGCCCTTCGGGATTGGACAGTTGCAAAGCACTGGTCATAAGGTCGCTCCATCGGAGAAAAGAGCGACCGAGTATCAGACCTCAAGTAAAGTCGAGGTCAAGCCCATTCTATTTTTCCTCCAGTACTGCCCTGCCCTTGACCGCCCGCGGCCCGCGCCAGGCCCAGAACAGCAAACCGGGAATCGGTGCATAAACGACGAAGACGATCCACAACATCTTGCGTTCGGCGCGCCGCTCGCTGCCGATGATGTGCCAAATGGCCCAGATCTCCATCAGGATCACAAAGGCGGCGACGATGATCCAGAGCGTTCCGATTTCCATGAGCGTTCTCCTGTGAACATGTACTGGATTGGGTAGCAGCCAGCGCCAAGGGTTCATTCGGATGTTGTCCAGCACGCCGCACGCTGGCAGAGTGGACAGCCGCTCTGCCCTGCACCTTGGAGACTTCGCATGCGTTTCAACCCTCGCCTGCTCGCCAGCGCCCGGCATATCGTGGTGTTTACCGGCGCCGGGGTATCTGCCGAAAGCGGCATCGCCACTTTCCGCGACAAGCTCACCGGCCTATGGGAGCGTTTCGATCCGGCCGAGTTGGCCAGTGCTGAAGGCTTTCGCCGTGATCCAGCGCTGATCTGGGGTTGGTACGAGATGCGCCGGGCCGGCATAGCCGAGGCCCAGCCCAACCCCGCGCACCTGGCGATCGCCGAGCTGGCTCAGCGAGTGCCGAAGCTGACCTTGGTCACGCAGAATGTCGATGACTTGCATGAGCGCGCTGGCAGCGCGGATGTCCTGCACCTGCACGGGCGGTTGGATGCAGCGCGTTGCTTTGACTGCGCGCGACCAGCGGGCGCGGTACTGGAGCTGCCCGAGGGCGCTGGCGACGGCAAGCGCATCGAGCCGCCGCTGTGCAGCGCCTGTGGCGGCCCGTTGCGCCCAGGGGTGGTGTGGTTTGGCGAGAACTTGCCAGAGCAGACGCTAAGCCGAGCGTTTCTGGCGGCAGCCGATTGCGACCTGTTGCTGTCGATCGGCACCTCAGGCGTGGTGCAACCGGCGGCTATGATCCCCGGCGTGGCGCTTGAGGCCGGGGCCAGGGTGGTGCATATCAATCCACAGGTGACAGGGACTGGCCATGCCAGGGAGTTTGCCCTCGCTGGCAAGGCTGGCCAGCTATTGCCGCAGCTGCTTAGAGAAGCGTTCGGCTAAGTGCAAACGACCTCAAGGTAACTTGGCCTGATCCAGGGCCGCCTTCAGTGCATTGGCGTCTGCGTACTCCTGTTGCGCCACCAGGTGGGCGTTGTCCAGCTGCAACCACAGTATCTGGCCCTCTTTACCTGGATAACGGCTGGCTACCTGGCCATCGCGGTCGAGCAGCACGCGGTAGCTGTAGTCGCGCATGGCCGGGATGGCGAACAGCTTACTGATGATCGCCGGCATACGTTGAATGTCGGCCACGAACACCGCGCCCCGGGCTTCAAGGTAGCCCTGGGGCTGCTCGGCCAGGGCCGCCTTGACCAGCTTGGCAGCGTCCATGTCGCGCGCTACCAGCAAAATGCGCGTGCTGGGGTCAAGGCTATAGGCCTGATCGTGTTGATCGAGCAGCGTCCAGGGGGCGAGCTTGTCGCCGGTCTCCAGGGCCTGGGCCAGGACGGGTAACAAGGCGAACAGCAGTGCGATGGCGTATTTCATTGCGGGTTCTCGGGTGCTTGGGAGGGGCAGCATAAAACACATACATGGATGTTGGCAGTTGCGGCCTCTTCGCGGACAAGCCCGCTCCTACAGGGATCGCGTTGCGGTTGAGATTGTGCCCTGTGGGAGCGGGCTTGCCCGCGAAGGGGCCGGCACTGCCAAGCCCAGGACTTGCCTGAACACGACCTCCAATACCACCCTACCCCCGGCACAGTTGTCTTTCCCCCGCCCCCCAAGCACACTCACCCGAGCCAGCCAGCAAGCGGAGTCCGCAGTGCCCACACCACGCCATTTCAGCAAGAAGACCAGCACCAGCAACATGCTGCGGCTCAAGTCCGCCACCGGTGAGGCGCACAAGCCCTATCGGGTCGATTTCGTCTTGCTCGAACACTTCTCCATGGCCAGTTTCACCGTGGCGATGGACGTGCTGGTCACCGCCAACCTGCTGCGCGCCGACAGTTTCAGCTTTACCCCGCTGTCGCTGGATGGCGAGCGGGTGCTCAGTGACCTGGGCCTGGAGCTGATCGCCAGCGACCTCGATCCTGCCGAGCTCAAAGCATTGGATCTACTGGTCATCTGTGGCGGCCTGCGCACCCCACTCAAATATCCAGAACTCGACCGTATGCTCAATGACTGCGCAGCGCACGGCTTGGCCATGGGCGGGCTGTGGAATGGCGCCTGGTTTCTCGGCCGCGCCGGGGTGCTGGCCGACTATGGCTGCAGCATCCACCCCGAACAACGCGCCAGCCTTGCCGAGCGCAGCCCGCAAACACGCATCACCCCGGCAAGCTTCACCTTGGACCGCGACCGCCTCACCGCCGCCAGCCCCAACGGCGCCATGGAGTTGATGCTTGGCCTGGTACGGCGCTTGTACGGTGACGCCCTGGCCGAAGGCGTCGAGGAGATCCTGTCGTTCTCCGGCGCTCGTTATCGCCAGGTCGGGCCAGGGGCTAAGAAGTCGATGAGCCTGCACCTGCGGACCATCGTCGAGCTGATGGAAAACAACCTGGAAGAGACCCTGAGCCTGGACCAGCTCGCCGCCTACAGCGGCCGCTCGCGGCGGCAGATCGACCGCCTGTTCCAGGCTCAGCTGGGCACCTCGCCACGGCGCTACTACATGGAGCTGCGCATCACCAAGAGCCGGCGCTTGCTGCAGTACTCCGACCTGTCGGTGATGGAAGTAGCAGTGGCCTGTGGCTTTGTCTCGGTATCGCACTTCAGCAAGTGCTATGCGGCGTACTTCGGCTACCCGCCGTCGCGCGAGCAACGGCTGGGCGAGTGAAGGCGGTCAGGCGCGGATGTAGTTGATCACCGCTTCGCAGATCATCTGCTTGTGGCGCTGCTTGACCTGCTCATCGGACAGGTCGATCTGGAAGATATCGCTGAAGGTATGGCGGTTGGAAACCCGATAGAAGCAGAACGAGCTCATCAGCATGTGCAGGTCGATGACCTCGATGCCCGCACGAAACACCCCTTCCTCGACACCGCGTTGCAAGGTCCTGGCCAGCGCCTGCAAGACCAGGCTGCTCATTTCGCGAATGGCCGGGGTTTGCTTGACGTATTCGCCGTAGTGAATGTTCTCGGTGCAGACGATGCGCACGAAATCGACGTTGCGATCATGGTGATCGAAGGTGAATTCGACCAGTCGGCGAATCGCTTGCTCGGCCGGCAATGCCTCCATGTCGAGGTTTTGCTCGGTTTTGCGGATGTCTCCATAGAGCTTGACCAGGCACTCGACGTACAGCTGCTCCTTGCTGCCGAAGTAGTAGTAGATCATGCGCTTGGAGGTGGCGGTGCGCTCGGCGATGGCGTCGACCCGGGCGCCGGCCAGGCCTTGCTGGACGAACTCGCTGATGGCGGCCTGGAGGATGTCCTCGCGGGTCTTCTCAGGGTTGTTCTTGCGCGCCTTGCGCCCCCCTTCGATGGCAGGCTCGCCGAGGCTGACTACAGAATCACTCATACCCACTCACAGGCTGTTTATTGGAATAAGGCAGGGATTATCCGTGAGTGGGACGTACCAGGGAAGCGCGCTGTTGGTCGAGTGGTCAGGATCTTAGAGTGCCAGTGCCGGCCTGTTCGCGAACAAGCCCGCACACATGTCCCTGCACACCGCAAGCTGTGTGACCGACTCGGTCCCTGTGGCAGCGGGCTTGCCCGCGAACGAGCCAACGCGCAGCGGGCCTTAAAGCACCGGTCTACGCGCCGCCCCGCTGCGCGCCTTGGCCATCGCCGCCAAGCGTACCGCGACGTTGGCCGCGCCGTATCCGGCGTAACCACCCTTGCGCTGGATGATCTCGAAGAAGAAGCGGTCCTCGAACGGCTCGGTGTAAACGTGGAAAAACTCGCCGCCCTGGGCATCACGGTCGTACAGCACGTTGTAATACGCCAGCTCGCTGAGAAACTCATCGTCAAAATCAAAGCGTGCGGCCAGGTCGTCGTAGTAGTTCAGCGGAATCTCCAGCAACGGCACCCCTGCTTCTTTGGCGCGCGCTACTTCGCGGAAGATGTCCGCACAATCGAAAGCGATGTGGTGCACGCCCGAGCCACGATAATTCGACAGCGCGTGGGCGATGGCGGTGTTGCGGTTCTCGGAAATGTTCAGCGGCAAACGCAGGCTGCCGCACTGGCTGCGCAACGCCCGGCTCTTGACCAAGCCATAGGGGTCGGGCAGCACCACCTCGTCATCGGCGGCGAAGTCGAACAGGCTCTTGTAGAACAGCACCCAGCTGTCCAGCGACTCGGCTGGCAACGCCAAGGCCATGTGATCGATACGCTGCAGGCCACCGGTGGCCTCATTGCCAGGGTCAAGACGGAAATCACTGTCATAGATGGTCTGCCCCGCCCCGGCCTGCTCCACCAGGTAGATCAGGCTGCCATCCGGCGCCCGCACAGCAGGAATCTCTCGCTCGTTAGGGCCGACCAGGCCGCGGAACGGCTGGCCCCGGTAGGCAGTAGCCCGCTGCAACGCCGCCTGGCCATCCTTGACCCGCAGCGCGGTGGCACACAGCGAAGGGCCGTGGGCTTCGAAAAAGTTATGCGCGAACGAATAAGGCTCGGCATTGAGCACGATGTTGATATCGCCCTGGCGCAGCAAGCGTACGCCCTTGCTGCGGTGCGCCCCGGCCTCGGCAAAGCCCAGGCGCTTGAGCCAGCCACCCAGACGCGCACCGACCGCTTCGTCGACGGCAAATTCAAGGAACTCAACGCCATCATAGGCACTGGCCGCAGGCGGGGCGAACAGCACACTGGGCTCTACCGCTCGCGCCTCGCGCTCCAGTTGCAGACGGGTCTTTTCTTCCAGATAGAGCAGTGAGCGCAGGCCATCGGCGGCGTTCTGCCGGGTCGGCGCGGCGCGGAAGCCATCGTTGAAGATCTCTAGCGACAACGGCCCGCGATAACCCGTCGCCAGGATCGGCGCAAGGAACCCCGCCAGGTCCATTTCACCTTGCCCCGGGAAGCAACGGAAATGCCGGCTCCATTCCAGCACGTCCATGGCCAGGATCGGCGCATCGGCCATCTGCACGAAGAAGATCTTGTCGCCAGGAATTTCGCCGATCGCGCTAGGGTCGCCCTTGAGCGACAAGGTGTGAAAGCTGTCGAGGATCACCCCAAGCGCCGGATGGTCAGCCTGGCGGACCAGGTTCCACACCTGCTGATAGGTGTTGACGTGACGGCCCCAGGCCAGGGCTTCGTAGCCAATGCGCAAACCCCGTGCGCCCGCGTGTTCGGCCAGCAGGCGCAGGTCATCTACCAGCAGTTGTTCATCGCCCAGGGCATCGACCTGGACGTTGCTGCACACCAGTACCAGGTCGGTACCCAGCTCCTGCATCAGGTCGAACTTGCGTTCGGCGCGGTCGAGGTTTTTCTGTAATCGATCTCGACGGCAGCCTTCGAAGTCGCGAAACGGCTGAAACAGGGTGATGGCGATACCCAGGTCGGCACACATCTGGCGGATCTCGCGCGGGCTGCCGGCGTAGTAAAGCAGATCATTTTCGAAGATCTCGACGCCGTCAAAGCCGGCTGCGGCGATGGCTTCGAGCTTTTCCGGCAGGGTGCCGCTCAAGGACACGGTGGCAATCGAACGCTGCATGCTGGAGTTCCTTGTTATTGGAGCGCAGCCAGGACAACTGCGCGAACACGACAAAGCCGAAAACCGCGGCGGGTTCCTGGCACGATCGATTATTCGCAGGTAAAGTCGGCTCAGCAATTCATTTTGTACGGAACAGTTAGTTTTTGTTCGATTACCGAACAAAAGCGGATTTTGCGAATTGATCAGCGCCCAGCACTGGGCAACCATGAATCGCAGTACAGGCGATCCACCGGCGCTCCCTGCCCTGCCGAACGTTCGGCGGATCCTGTCTTGACCAGCCCAGCGTCACAACATAATAAGTTCAATAAATCGGGTAACGACCTATGCACACCTCCCTCGCCCTGCGATCCGCACCTGCTCGTTCGTCCTGTCTACGCAGACCTCGTTTGCGATCGTGCGCCTTGCGCTGAAACCACTCCCAATACTGATCGCACAGTGCTTCACCGCGGCCTTCTGCCGTGCGCGTGGCACCGTCTGCAGACTTACAAGAACAACGGAGACAACGATGGCTCACTCTAGCTCCCAAGCCAAGAAAGCGACTGCCAGCGGGTGGATAGGCTCGGCTCTCGAGTACTACGACTTCTTCATCTACGCCCAGGCTGCGGCACTGATTTTCCCGCAGATCTTCTTCCCCTCAGTCGACCCGAAAATGGCCATCATCGCCTCGCTCGCGACCTACGGCGTCGGCTACCTGGCGCGCCCGCTGGGCGCCTTCGTGCTGGGTCACTGGGGTGATACCCGCGGGCGCAAAAACGTCTTGTTGTTGTGCATGTTCCTCATGGGCCTGTCGACCATGGCCGTGGGCCTGCTGCCGACTTACCACGACATTGGCATCCTGGCGCCGATCATCCTGGTGCTGCTGCGCCTGGTGCAGGGCTTTGCCGTGGCTGGAGAAATCTCCGGGGCCAGTTCGATGATCATGGAGCATGCGCCGTTCGGTCGACGTGGCTACTACGCCAGCTACACCCTGCAGGGCGTGCAAGCCGGCCAGGTGATGGCGGCGGCGGTATTCCTGCCACTGGCCTACTTCATGCCTAGCGAAGCCTTCAACGAATGGGGCTGGCGGATTCCGTTCCTGATGAGTGCGCTGGTGCTGGTGGCCGGTTTCATCATCCGTAAGGAAGTGCACGAAACCCCTGCGTTCGTCCAGGAAGAGAAGCAGGACAAGGTGGCCAAGTCGCCGATCAGCGAAGCCTTCCGCCACAGCTGGAAGCACATGGTGCTGGTGATGTTCATGGCCCTGATGAACGTGATCCCGGTAGTTGCCACCATCTTTGGCGCAGCCTACGCGGTACAGCCAGCCTACGGCATCGGCTTCGACAAGAGCGTGTACCTGTGGATTCCGGTGGTGGGCAATATCGTCGCGGTCTTGGTGATTCCGTTCATCGGCAACCTCTCGGACAAGATCGGCCGCCGCCCGACCATGATTGCCGGGTGCCTGGGTTCGGGGCTGCTAGCGTTCGTCTATCTGTATGCGATCAGCATCCAGAACGTACCATTGGCGTTCGCCGCCTCGATCCTGATGTGGGGCATGGTCTACCAGGGTTACAACGCGGTGTTCCCAAGCTTCTACCCAGAGCTGTTCCACACCCGCTACCGGGTATCGGCCATGGCCATCGCGCAGAACGTCGGCACCATGCTCACCGCCATGCTGCCGGCACTGTTCGCTGCCATCGCGCCACCGGGTTCGGACAACATCTGGCTGGTGGTCGGTAGCCTGGCGTTCTTCATCACCTGCCTCTGCGCCTTTGCTGCGTACCTGGCGCCGGAGACTCATCGACTGGCGATGGAGGACCTGGGCAATCCCGACGCCAAGCCGATGGAGAAAGCGGTGTACGAGGCTAGCCGCAAGAGCAGCCTGAACGTAGCGACCCACTAACCGAGTATTGGGGCCGCTTTGCGGCCCCAGCACTTTTAGCCACGAACAACTTCCTGCAAGTTGGCCCACAACCGCTCCACATCCCCCCGCTCGGTCGGCAACGCTCCCACCGACACCCGTACCATCCACTGCCCTTCCAGCGTCGCAGGTGTCACATAAGCCTGCCCCGAAGCATTGAGCCGCTCTGCCCAGGCCCGGGTATGCGCATCCAGTGCCTGCTGCTCCAACCCACTAGGCCGATGGCGAATGCACAGCGTCTGCAATTGCACCGGCGCCAACACTTCCCACTCGGGCGCCTGCTGCACCTGCTCGGCCAGCCAACGGGCATTGTCCAGATCACGACGCAGACGCTGCTGCAAGGCCTCGACGCCTTCACTGCGCAGCATGAACCACAGTTTCAAGGCACGGAACCTGCGCCCCAACGGGATACCCCAATCGCGCAGGTTCTTCACTTCACCGTCGACCGACGATTGCAGGTAGCTTGGGTTGGTGCTCATCACCCTGATCAGGTGCTGCGGATCTCGCACGTAGTAGATCGAGCAGTCGAACGCTACACCCAGCCACTTGTGGGCGTTGACCACCACCGAATCGGCCAGCTCGATGCCGTCCCACATCCAGCGGCACTCCGGCAGGATCATTGCCGAGCCGGCCATCGCCGAATCCACATGCAGCCACAAGCTGTGGGCTTGGCTGATGGCACCAATCGCGGCCAGCGGATCGAGCGCGGTGGTGGTCGTGGTGCCGGTGGTCGCGACGACGGCGCACGGCTGGTTACCGGCGGCAAGGTCTTGCTCGATGGCCGCGCTGAGCGCCTCGGGTAGCATGGCGAAGTGCTCGTCGGTGGGGATCAGGCGGATATTCTCGCGACCAAAGCCTGCTAGCAGCGCCGCTTTATCCACCGAGCTGTGCGCATGGGCGCTGACGTAGATGATCAGTGGTTTGGCCTGGGCCTGCAGGCCACCGCGGGTCAGGGCAAAATCGCTGGCGCGCTCGCGGGCGCAGATCAACGCCACCAGGGTGCTGGTCGAGGCGGTGTCCTGGATCACCCCGCTCCACTGGCTCGACAGGCCCAGCAGCTGGCGCAGCCAGTCGAGGGTGGTCTCCTCCAGCTCGCTCAACGCCGGGCTCGATTGCCAGGACAGGCCCAGCACGCCAAGACCGGTGCTGAGGAAGTCGCCAAGTACTGACGACAGGGTGCCGTTGGAGGGGAAGTAGCCGTAGAAATCCGGGTGCTGCCAATGCGACAGGCCGGGCATGACCAGTTGGTTGACGTCATCAAGAATCGACTCGAAGGACTCGCCCTGTTGCGGCGCCGCGATCGGCAAAGCGGCCTTGAGGTAACCGGGCTCGACCTGGGCCATGACCGGGCGTTCGCCGACGGTTTGGCGGTAGTCGGCAATCAGGTCGATCAGTTGGTGGCCATACTGGCGAAATTGTTCCGGGGTCACGCGCGGTCTCCTTGGCAGGCTGAATTTGCGTTGTCAGTGCGGCCTATCGCGGGCAAGCCCGCCTCTACAGACATTGCGCACATCCTGTAGGAGCGGGCTTGCCCGCGATAGGGCCGGCACTAACGCCACACTCAGCCCAGTCTAGGCCCCTGGCCGCACAGCAAGAACCCCACTTCGCGCATACCTCCTATGGCAAAGGCGCATGCCCGCCCTGTACCCCGAACTGCGACTGACGCCACAACTCGAACACCCGGTTACGTAACCAGCGGTGCTCGGCCGACGCCTGCAGGCGCTGATGCCAGACCACCCAGTAGCGCTGGGTGTGGTCAACGAAACCCAATGGCCGCCACGCCAGTTCATGCAACCGGCACAGCTGCCGGGCAATATGTTCGGGCACCGTGGCCAGTGCCTGGCTGTTGGCGATCACCTGCACAGTGGCGGAAAAGAACGGCACCTCCAGGCTGATCCGCCGCTGCAAGCCTTGGCCACGCAGGTGCCGGTCGATGAAGCTGTCCTTGTCACCGCCGCCGGAAATGCGCACATGCTTGAAGCTCAGGTAAGCGTCTTGATCGAGCACCTGCTGCGCCGCCAGTGGATGGTCGCGACGCATCAGGCACACCGCCCGGTCTTCGCCCAACAGGCGCCCATGCAGGTTGGCCGGCGACTCATCGAACAAGGTCGTCGCCAGGTCGATCTCACCACTGGCGAGCAAGGCGTATTGCCCGGCCTGCCAGGTCCGGTACTCCAGCGACACGCCCGGCGCCTCGCGCTCCAGCGCCGCCACCAGCAGCGGCAGCATGTGCTCGGCGACGTAGTCCGAAGCAGCCAGGCAAAAGCGCCGCTCGCAGCGGGCCGGATCGAAGGTGACCGGCTGGCGCAAGGCGTTGAGCTCTTCAAGCACCTGGCGCAGTGGTTCGACCAGTGCCTGGGCGTATTCACTGAGCACATAACCGCGCCCCTGGCGTACCAGCAGGGGGTCATCGAAGGCTTCGCGCAGGTGGGCGAGTTGGCGGCTCAGGGCCGATTGGCTACAGCCCAGGCGCTCGGCGGCGTGGCTGAGGTTTTTCAGCAGCAGCAGGCAATCGAGGGTGCGCAGGTGGGCCAGGCTGAGGGAGGCGAAGGTGGGGTTCATGAAGCAGCTCTGGGCGGTGTTCGCAAAAGATCAATCGCGGGACAAGCCCACTCCTACTGTAGGAGCGGGCTTGTCCCGCGATTGGGCCGCAACGCGGACCCGAGCACAGATCAGTCAGTCAGACCGACATAGACGTTCTGCACGTCTTCGTTCTCGTCGATCGCCGCCAGGAACGCTTCAACCTCTTCCAGCGCCTCAGCACTCAGGCTAGCGGCGCTGACCGGGTTCTTCGGCGTGTAGCCGATCTTCGCCGAGGTCACGGTGAAGCCTTGCTCAGGCAGGGCCTTTTGCACGGCATCCAGGTCGGTGGTGTCGGTGATGAACAGGGTCGAGCCCTCTTCTTCGCCTTCCTCGAAGTCCTGGGCACCGGCTTCGATAGCGGCCATTTCCGGATCCGAATCAGGGTTGACCGGGGTCGCCTCGATCAGGCCGACATGGTTGAAGTCCCAGGCCACCGAACCACTGGCACCCAGCTGGCCTTTACGGAACAGCACGCGGATCTGGGCAACGGTGCGGTTGACGTTGTCGGTCAGGCACTCGACGATCAGCGGCACCTGATGCGGGGCGAAGCCTTCGTAGGTGACTGCGGTGTACTGCACCGCATCGCCATCCAGGCCTGCACCCTTGCGAATGGCCCGTTCCAGGGTCTCGCGGGTCATCGAGGCTTTCTTGGCCTGCTCCACTGCCAGGCGCAGGCGCGGGTTCATGTCCGGATCAGCGCCCGACTTGGCCGCGATCTGAATTTCCTTGGCCAGCTTGCCCATGATCTTGCCTTTGGCGTTGGCTGCGGCTTCTTTATGTTTGGCTTTCCACTGTGCGCCCATGTCGACTCTCTTTGTTTCAGGCGGCCGGTTCAGGAAGCGACCGGCCAAAGTGGGTGCAGTTTATACGCCCTCGCTGCGATGAGCGACAAGAGCTTGTTGTGCCAGTGCCATCAGGCTTTATCAGCCTTACCCGCCGCTGCGGCAAATCGCGCCAGGCGCACATCCAGATGGCGCGGGCGCAGGCCACGGTCCTCGGCGCGCTCTTTGCGGCGGATGGCGTTGCGCACCATCAGCGAGCCCAGGTAACGGATCGGTTCTGGCGGGAACAAACCCAGCGGACCCTTGACCAGCGGCGAGCGGGTCCACGGGTTGTCCAGCCCCAACGCCAGAGACGACAAGATCTGCCCGCCCATATGGCAAGGCCCAACACCGCTGCCGGAGTAGCCAAAGCCATAAAACACGTTGCCTTGCCCGTCCAACCGGCCAAAGAACGGCAAGCCGGTCACCGAGCGATCCGACGGGCCATTCCAGCTGGCCGCCAGCGGCACCTGGGCCAGGGCCGGGAAGAACTCGCTGAGGCTTTCGCGCAGCATTGGCAGGTAAGGCGACGGCTGGTCGAACACCGGCAGCATGCGCCCGCCATAGGCGAAGGTATTGCCACCCTTGCCAAGCATCAGCCGGCCATCGCTGGTGTTGTGGTAGTAGTGCACGAAAATCCGCGAATCGAGCACGCTGATCCCGCTGTCCAGGCCAATGTCACGCAACAGTTCAGGACAGGGCTCGGTGATTACCATGTCGCTGGAAACAATCGCCACGCTGCGCTCGAATTGAGCAAATGCCCGGGCCATCCAGGCGTTCATGCCTAGCACTACCCGGTCGGCCTTGATCGTCCCGCCTTGAGTGCGCACTTGCACCGGTGCGCCGTGTTCCAGGCCAGTCATGGCAGTACCTTCATATATCCGCACACCACGCTGCAGCGCTACCCGGCGCAAGCCGCGCACCAACCGCCCCGGCTGAACGGTGGCGGCTGCCGGCGAGTACCAGCCCTCCAGGTGACGCGCCGAGCCAGCCAAGCGCTGCACCTGCTCCACTGCCAGGCGCTGGAACGAGTTGATGCCCTGCTGCGTCAGCGCAGCGATCACTGCATCGGTGCTGCCCATCTGCGCCTGGTTGCTGGCGGTGTAGAGAGTGCCGTCCATACGGAAGTCGCACTGGATGCCATTGGCCGCGCAATACTCGCCGATGGCGGCGATACTGCGCTCGGACTCCTGCACCAGGCGCACCGCCTCGGCCGTGCCGAACAACCGCTCCAGGGTGAAGTACTTGCCCGACCAGGACAGCGCGCAGCCGCCATTGCGACCACTGGCGCCGGCGCCGCAGATGTCGGCCTCGATCAGCAGCACATCCAGTTGCGGCGCCTGTTCCTTGAGCATCAGCGCAGTCCACAACCCGGTATAGCCACCGCCGACGATGCACACATCGCAACGCTGATCGCCTGTCAGCGGCGGACACAGCGTCTCGCTTTCCTGCTCCAGAGCCTGTTGCAGCCAGAACGGTCTCATCTACTCACTTTCCTTTAAGTACGCAGTGGCTTGATCGCCATGCTGGTATTGGGTGCCACATCGCTGGCCTGTTCGGCGCTGGCCGGGCGGCTGTTCCAGTGCGGCAGCAGGACCAGGGCGGAGAACAATGCACAACCGGCGAAGACAATGAACACCGTGACACTGTCGAAATACCCCGGCAGCAGACCGCCGAGCACCGCCCCGACCGAGCCGCAACCATTGACGAAACCTGCGGCGGTGGCGCCGGCCTTGGCGCTGCCAAAATCAATGGCGGCGGCGCCGCTGATCATCGAGTCCGGGCCATACAGGGTCAGGCCCATGACGAACAGCAAGGCCACCACCAACACCACGCTGCCGCTGGTCATCGCCGCCATGAATGCCGCCAGGGTGACAGTCAGCAGCAACAAGCTGATCACGCAGGCCGGCATGCGCCGGGCGCCGAACAGTTTGTCCGAGGCCAGGCCGATCATGATCGGCCCCAGCAACCCGGCCAGCTCAAAGGCGGTGGGAATGATCGCCGCACCGACCTTGCCCACCGACGGCATCTGTTCGAAGACGATCACCGGCCCCCAGAGCAAAATGGCGTAGCGCGCAGGCTTCAACAAAAAGTACGCAAGGCCCAGGGTCAGTACAGTGCGGTTGCGCAGGATCTCGCGCAGCGGCGCCCACACGCTGCACAGGTTCGAGCCCGGCGACATGCTTTGCGGCTCTGGCTCCACCGCAGGCAAGCCGACATCCTCAGGTTTGTTGCGCTGGAAGATGAAGAACAGCAGCGCCACTGCGGCCACCACTGCGGCACTGGAGAAGAACGCCGCATGCCAGCTGCCGACCAGGGTATACGCCCACCAACCGGCGAATGGCGAGGCCACCAGGCCGCCGAAGGCGTAGCACGAGCTCCACAGCCCGAGCACCCGGCCGCGCTGGGATGACGGGAAGAAACTACCGATGTTCTTGCACAACCCCGCCCAGCCGGTGGACTGCGCCAGGCCTTGGATCAGCATGCAGGTGGCGAAGATCGGGAAGGTCGCGTAGCTGCCCATCACCACCGCCGCCGCGGCGGAAATCAGCAGCCCGCCGAGCACTACCACGCGCGGGCCGAAACGGTCGGCGAGCATGCCCCAGGTGAACTGCCCCACCGCATAGGCGGCCAGGTAGATTGCGTCGAGGTTGGCCATGGCGGACTTGTCGAGCATGAAGCTTGGGTCTTCACCAATGCCAAGCTTGGCCACCGAAAAGGCCTTGCGGGTGAAGTAGAAGGCGGCGTAGGCCAGCCAGGTAATGGCGAAAATCTGGACACGCCAGCGTTTGATCGCCGCTAGGGATTGATTCATGTGAGTCTGACCTCTTGCTCAAGTGTGCCGGCAGAATGTGAAAAAACGCCTGTCTTGTTGTTGTGTTGCGCACTGCATGACGGTGGCCCGTCATGGGTCAGATGGCGCAGCAGTCTGGCGTGACCGCGTGCTGCCATGGCCGCTCAGGGCTGCTTGTGGCAGCGCCTTGGGGTTGAAGGGTATGGAAACAGGTGCTGACTGATAACGAAAATCGATTTATCGTATTTCACACATAAGCTCAGCTTGTTACTGGAGGCGGTATGTCGGTTTCCCAGGCTCAACTCAAGGCCTTTCATGCAGTCGCCGAGCACGGCAGCTTTACCCGCGCTGCGGAAAAACTGTTCCTGACCCAACCGGCGGTCTCCGATCAAGTGCGCAAACTGGAGGAGCGCTTCGGGGTGCTGTTGTTTCACCGCAACAAGCGTTCGGTGCAACTGACTGACCTGGGCGAGCGTTTGCTGGGCGTCACCCAACGGCTGTTCGCCTGCGAAGCCGAGGCGGTCGAGTTGCTGCAGGATTCCCGCGCCTTGCACACCGGCAGCCTGGTGCTGGCGGTGGATGCCCCTGTGCACGTGCTGCCGCAGATTGCTCGTTTCTGCCAGCGTTATCCGGGGATCCAGGTCAAGATCGAGACGGGCAACACCGACGAATCCCTGGCCCGCCTGTTCAGCTACCAGGCCGACCTCGCCCTGCTGGGGCGCGATGTCGACGACGAGCGCCTGTACTGCGTGCCGATGCGCCGCGACCCGATGGTGGCGTTTGTTTCGCACAACCATCCGTGGGCCAGCCGCGGCGCAATCAACCTGGCTGACCTGGATGACACGCCACTGGTGCTACGCGAACCCGGCTCAGTGACTCGCCAGACGCTGGAAGAGGAAATGCAGCGGGCTGGCTTGCGTATCCGCCCGGCGATCCAGGTAGAAGGCCGCGAGGCAGCGCGCGAGGCGGTGGTGGTGGGGATTGGCGTGGGTGTGGTTTCGGCGGCGGAGTTTGGCGCGGATGCACGGGTGTGCGCATTGCCGATCATTGATTGTCAGCGGCATCTGACGGAAACGCTGGTGTGCTTGAGTGAACAACGCACGCGGCGCGTAGTGGCGACTTTCCTGCAGATGGTTCAGGAAGATTTGTGATGCCCCCTCCGGCCCCTTCGCGGCAATTCGGCGCCCCGACAAGCCCGCGAAGAGGCGTGACTGACCCAACACTGCCCGCTGCCACAACACCAACCCCTGTGGCAGCAGGCTGGCCCGCAAACAGGCCATGACTGCCCCAACACAGCCCGTTGCCACAAACCAATCCCTGTGGCAGCGGGCTGGCCCGCGAAGAGGCCATGACTGACCCAGCACAGCCCGCTGCCACAACACCAACCCCTGTGGCAGCGGGCTGGCCCGCAAACAGGCCATGACTGACCCAGCACAGCCCGCTGCTACAACACCAATCCCTGTGGGAGCGGGCTTGCCCGCGAAGAGGCCGGTACAGGCGCTCTAGCAAACAGCCTATGCTAGCGTTCCACTCGCCAATCAAGACCCCATCCCATGCTCTATCGCTTAAGCGCCGACACCTTGGTCCTGCTGCATCTAGCCTTCATCCTGCTGGTGTTGTTCGGCGGCCTGCTGGTGCTCAAATGGCGCGCTGCCCTGCTGCTCCACCTGCCCGCCGTAGCCTGGGGCCTGGCCGTGGAATGCCTGCACCTGGAATGCCCGCTGACCGACTGGGAAAACCGCATGCGCGCCGCCGCAGGCGACGCCGGCTACCAAGGCGGCTTCATCGAGCACTACATCTGGCCACTGATCTACCCCGCCGGACTGACACCGCAAATCCAGATCGGCCTCGGCCTGATCGTCCTGCTGCTCAACCTGGGCGTGTACGGCTACGTCATCTGGCGCTGGCGCCGCTAGCGGGTAGCGACCACGAACATACGCGGGAATGCCAGCAGCACCTTGCCATCGGTCGCTGGCGGATAGTCCTTTTGCATGGCCTGTAGGTATAGCTGCAAGAAGTCCTTCTGTTCAGCCTCGTCCAACCGCGCCAGGTACGGACGCAAGGCCGAGCCCTTGAACCACTCCACCACCGCTTCTGCACCGCCTGCCAGCGGATGGTGATAGGTGGTGCGCCAGACATCCACCCGCGCGCACAGCGGGCTCAGCAAGTCGTAGTAAAAGCCCGCGTTGTGCCGCGGCGGCAGCGCGAAGTCGGCGAACTTGTCCGCCCACGGGCCACGGCTGGCGATCTCGCGCAGCTGGCGATGGGCCGGTTGGTCGAGGTTATCCGGGGTCTGCACGGCCAGGCTGCCGCCTTCGCTCAACTGCCGGATCAGGTGCGGATAGAGCGCGCCATGGTCTGGCACCCACTGCAGCGAGGCATTGGCAAGGATCAGTTCCTGGGGCTTGGAGGCAGTCCAACTGGCGATGTCGCCGATCTCGCAGCGCACGCGCGGCACGCCCAGGCGTGGGCGCTCCTTGGCCTTGGCGATCATGTCTGGATCACTGTCCAGCGCCAGGACCTGGGCATCGGGGTAGCGCTGCAACAACACTTCGGTGGAATTGCCCGGCCCGCAGCCCAAATCAGTGGCATGGTGAACCGAACAAGGAGGGACTGCGGCCAGCAAGTCGCGCACGGCGCGGGTACGTTCGTCTTCGAACAGGGAATATTGGTTGGCGGACCAGGCCATGGCGAACTCCTTAGGCGGACAATGCGTCTAGCATAAGCCATATACGCCCGCTTCGCGGGGCAGCCCACGTTAGCCCGGCCTCCTAGCCGACTGCGTGGGAGCGGGCTTGCCCCGCGATCAGGCCGGAACTGCCAGCGCCGCTCTCAGGTCAATGCTCAAAACCCAGGACCACCGCCCCCCATGATCAGCAAGCAACGCCTAGCCCTGCCCCTGG
The DNA here is from genome assembly GCF_025847435.2 of Pseudomonas sp. BT-42-2. NCBI lineage: Bacteria > Pseudomonadati > Pseudomonadota > Gammaproteobacteria > Pseudomonadales > Pseudomonadaceae > Pseudomonas > Pseudomonas sp. BT-42-2. The sequence goes on along the minus strand of NZ_JAOYTM010000013.1, from coordinate 228,044 downwards.
CCATCCTCGCCCTGATCGGCGCGGCCGCCCTGCTCGGCTCGCCATGGATGAACCAACCCTTCGAACTGGCTGACCTGCGTACCAGCAACGACCAGCAACTGACCCGCCAACTGGAAGACGGCAGCCTGTTGCACCTGGCGGCGGACAGCGCGGTAGACATCGAATTCGACCCGGTGCAACGCCGTCTGACACTGTTGCAAGGCAGCTTGTCACTGCACGTTTCTGCAACCGATAGCCGACCTTTCACGCTCATCACCGAGCACGGCATCCTCGCCACACAAAACGCTAACCTCAAGCTCGAGCGCGATGCCAAGCGTTCACACGTCACCCTGCTCGACGGAAGCGCCGAACTCGACAGCGCTGGCCAACGCCTGCACCTGAACGCCGGCCAGCAGCTGCGCTTTGACCAGGCAGGCCCTGAACACCCACACAATTAGCGTCCACAAACAAACGCGGCCGGCCCCTCGCGGGAACCGGCCGACGTCAACCAACGAGCCGCTTAGTGCTTGTTGGCGGTGCGCATCTGATGCACCACACCCATCGCCACCACCACCGCAGCGGCGATACCGGTGGAGATCACCAGGATCTGGTAGTCAGGCATGAACGCCATGGTCACCAAGGCGGCCACGATGAAGGCGATCACCAGGTAGGTCAGCCACGGGAACAGCCACATCTGCAGGCGGATCTCCTTGCCTTCGGCAATCAGCTTGCGGCGCATGCGCAGCTGCGAGAAGGCAATCACCAGGTACACCAGCAAGGCGATCATGCCGGTGGTGTTCATCAGCGTTTCCAGCACGTCTTTCGGACGCAGGGTTTCGCTGAAGTTGATCAGCGCACAGACGACCGCCACTGCGCACGAGCCAATGATGGCAAAGACCGGCACGCCGGTACCGGCGCGGGTGATCTTGAAGAACGACGGCGCATCGCCACGCTGGGCCAGCGAGAACAGCATGCGCGAGGCCGTGTAGTGACCGGAGATCAGGCAACTGCTCACCGAGGTCAGCACCACGAAGTTCATCAGCAGCTCAGCGTAAGGCACGCCCAGCAGCTCCAGGGTCCGGCGGTAGGCGCCATAACCCGACTCGCCCAGGTGCGGGTCGTTCCACGGTACCAGGCAGACGATCAGGAAGATCGAACCTACGTAGAACAGGCACACACGCCATACCACCGAGTTGGTGGCCTTGACGATCTGCCCGGCTGGGTCCTTGGACTCGGAGGCGGCGATGGTGACGATTTCCGCACCGAGGAAGGCGAACATCACCCCCAGCAACGCACCAATCACCGTGGTGATGCCATTGGGCATGAAGCCTTCGGCAGTCAAGTGGGTCATGCCGCGCACTTCACCGAACTGCCAGATGTTCAGCACTGCCGCGCCGCAGACGATCAAGAAGCAGACGATTGCGATCACCTTGATCAAGGCGAACCAGAACTCGAACTCACCGTAGTGCTTGACGTTGAAGAAGTTGACCGTGATCAGCACCAAGGTGGTGGCCAGGACGAACACGTTGACGCTCACACTTGGGAAGAAACCATGCAGGATCTTGCCCGCCACATAAGCTTCCCAGGCCATCAGGATGACCCAGTACCACCAATACAACCAGCCGATGGTGAAACCTGCCCAGCGACCAATGGCGCGGTCGGCGTAGGTCGAGAACGAGCCGGTGTCCGGCGAGGACGTCGCCATCTCGCCGAGCATGCGCATGATCAGCACCACCAGGATGCCGCCGGCCAGATAGGCCAGGACAGCGGCGGGACCGGCGCTGTGGATCACGCTGCCGGAGCCGACGAACAGTGCGCCGCCGATAACCCCGGCGATCGACATCATCGTCAGGTGGCGCGACTTGAGCGAAGCGTTGAGCTTGCTCTCCGGTGCCCCTTTGGCGGATGCGGTGGATGTGGATGTTGCGTCCATCAGTTGTGTACCCCGTGCTTCTTTTTATCCAAGGAAATCCGTGAAACCCCGATGGCTAGCGGTTTCACCTGTACATCAGTGCTAATGCGGGCAGGAGGTGTGCACACGGCACACGCAGGCCATCCATGGCGGCCTGCTTACGCGTTCGAGGGCTGGCCCCCGGACGAACTGAACCGGTTGATCACGCGTGCGCAAGCCGAACGGCGGCTAGACTCCAGCCCATTCGACTTGGCGAAAAGATGATGCGAGGCGGGCCTCGACGAAAAAGCAGCAAAATTATGATTGTTCATGACGCTGGTGTGCCTGCACTGCAAAAGGTGTCTGGCGATCTCAGACACCTAATGTAAAAATGTCGGACACAGAGAGCCATGCACAGTGGCATGAAAGTCGCACTGCACTGTACAGGCCGTCGATGCAATACACCCGCGACACCCTGCAGGCGCTTGGCGTTATGCAAACCTGAAGGCAGCCCAATGCTCGTACTACATCCAGACTCCTCCACCCCGCTGGTCAACCAGATCATCGACGGGTTACGCGAGCTGATCGACAACCAGACCCTCAAGCCCGGCGCCAAGGTCCCGTCTATCCGCGCCTTTGCCGCGACCTACTCGGTGAGCACCTTTACCGTGGTCGAAGCCTATGACCGTCTGGTCGCCCAAGGGCTGCTGGTCAGCCGCGGCAACGCGGGGTTCTTCGTCAATCGCGCAGCAGGCGAGTTGCTGGATAGTCAGAATCAGGGAGCCGACACCACTCGACCCTCGTTCAACTCCGAGTGGTACCTGCAACAGATCTTCGAAACCCGCCAATTGCCGTTCAAGCCCGGTTGCGGCTGGCTGCCCAACGACTGGATGTACGAAGACGGCCTGCGCCGCGGCATGCGCCAGGTCGCCGGCAGCCCCCTGGAGTTGTCCGGCTACGGCGACCCGATGGGCCTGCCGGAACTGCGCGCACTGACCGCGCAGAACCTGCAACAGGAACTGTCGATCGTCGCCAACCCGGCGCAACTGATGCTCACCCACGGCGCCAGCCAGGCGCTGGACCTGGCCGTGCGCACCCTGGTGCGCCCAGGTGACGTGGTGCTGGTGGACGATCCCGGCTACCCCAACCTGATGAGCATCCTGCGCTTTCAGGGCGCAACCCTGGTCGGCGTGCCGCGCACCCCGGCCGGCTACGACCTCGACCAGCTCGAACGGCTGCTGGCGCATCACCGCCCAACCGCCTTCTTCACCCAGCCGCACCTGCACAGCCCGACCTGCTCGCGCACCCCATTGCCACAGCTGCACCGCCTGTTGCAGTTGTCTTCCCAGCACGGTTTCCGTCTGGTGGAAAACAACTTGTACGCCGACATGGTCGCCGAACCGCAGCCCTGCCTGGCCAGCCTCGATCATCTGCAACAGGTGGTCTACGTGGGCAGTTACTCGAAAAGCATCTCGCCCAATGTACGGGTCGGCTACCTGGTCGCCAACCCCGAGCTGATGCAGCAGTTGCTGCACCTGAAGATGCGCTCGGGCCTGACCACCTCGCAGGTGATGGAGCGCGTGGTCTATGCCGCGATCATCGACGGACGCTGGCGCAAGCACCTCAAGCGCCTGCGCCAGCGCCTGGCCGAGGCGCACCAGGAAGTTGGCCGGCATCTGCACCGGCTTGGCTTCGAACTGTTCATCGAGTCCGATGAAGGCATGTACGTCTGGACTCGCCACCCGGCTCTGCCCGACAGCGCCGCGCTGCTGGACGATGCCCTGGAGCAAGGCATCATGCTCGGGCCTGGGCAGCTATTCATGGTCGATGCCCAGGCGACCGGCTGGATGCGCTTCAACGTGGCGTTCAGTACCGATCCGGCGATGTGGGAGTTGCTGGAGAAGGTGCTGGTCAAGCATGTGCGCAGGAGCGGTCTGTAGTTTTTCAGTGCTGGCCTCATCGCGGGACAAGCCCGCTCCTACAGGTCCTGCGCCGATTTCAGCAACGGCGCAAGGCATGCAGGAACAGGCTTGCCCCGCGATGAGACCGCCATTAGCAGCGCAAATTAGCGCCAATCTTGCTTGTCAGCGAAGAACGCCTGCGCATTCGCTTCCAGGCTCTCCAGGTGATAGCCCCCCTCCTGCACGATCAGGCACGGCAGCCGCAGCGCACGGATACGCTCGCCCAATGCGGCGAACCCTTCACGGGTCACGGCCACCTTGCTCTGCGGGTCGAGCTCATAGATGTCAAAGCCTAGCGACAGCACCAGCACCTCGGCAGCAAAGTCCTTCACGGCATCCAGGGCAATCTCCAGCTGGCTCATGAAGTCCGCTTCACTGGCCCCATGCGGCATCGGCAGGTTGAGGTTGTAGCCCTCCCCTGCACCGGCGCCGCGTTCATCGGCAAAGCCAGCCACGCCTGGGTAGAAGTTGGTGGGGTCGCCATGGGTGGAGACGTACAGCACATCATTGCGCGCGTAGAAGATCTCCTGAATACCTTGGCCGTGGTGCATGTCGGTATCGACAATCGCCACGCGGCTGTAGCGGCTACGCAGCACCTGCGCAGCGACGGCGGCGTTGTTCACGTAGCAGAAGCCGCCCGCGGCATCAAAGCGGGCGTGATGCCCCGGTGGACGGCACAGGGCATAGGCCGCTGGCTCGCCGTCGAGCAGGGCCTGGGCCGCTGCTACCGCGCTTTGCGCCGACCAGTAGGCCGAGCGCCAGGTGTGCTCGCCGACCGGGCAGCTGCCGTCGGCCAGATAACGGCCGGCCTGGGCGAGGATGCCGCGCAGGGCGTTGGGCTCGCGAACGAAGATGTTCGACATGACTTCATCGCCCCAATCCTCGGGCACCTCTTTCCAGCGCGCATGAGCTTCTTCAAGAAACGCCAGATAGGCCGTGCCATGCACCGCTTGCAACGGCGCCAGGCCGGCATCTGCAGGTTGGCGGATGTCGAAGCCCAGGTCCTTGGCTGCCTGCAACAGGCGCTGGGCGCGCTCGGGGACTTCCTGCGGGGTGCGCATGGCGCCGCGTGAGTAGTAGCTGCGCGGATGGTGCAGCAATTGCTCGGGATGGAAATAGCAGCGCATCAGAACTCTCCTGGTTCGACTTGACCGGCGCGGGCCAGCACGGCGTTGAGCAGTACATCGACGCCTTGGCGGGCATCGTCGGGCAATACATCTTCGGCTTCGTTGTGGCTCAAGCCGCCCACGCAAGGAATGAACACCATCGCCGTCGGGCAGTAACGGGCCAGCAGAATGGCGTCATGGCCTGCGCCGCTGACGATGGATTGTTGGGCATAGCCCAGACCATCGACCGCGTGCTGTACCGCTGCCACACAGGCGCCGTCGAACGGCGTGGCGGGGCTCACCCAGTGGCGCTCGATACGCACGTTCAGGCCGCGCTGTGCGGCGATGGCCTGTAGCTGCTGGCCAAGGCTGCGTTCCATGGCTTCGATGGCTTCATCGCGGTGATGACGCAAATCGACGGTGAACTTGACCACGCCAGGAATGGTGTTGCGCGAGGACTTGGCAATGGCCAGCTCACCGACTGTGGTCAGGCCTTCAGGGGCGAAGTCGGCCGCCAGTTGCTCGACCACCTGGATCATTCGTGCGGCGCCATAGAGGGCATCCTTGCGCAGCTTCATCGGCGTGGTGCCGGCATGTGCGGCCATGCCCTCGACGGTGACATCGAGCCAACGAATGGCCTGGCCGCCGCTGACCACGCCGATGCTCTTGGCGTTGTCTTCAAGGATCGGCCCCTGTTCGATATGCGCCTCGAAATAGGCATCGACCGCGCCGCCCAGCGGGCGTTGGCCGGCGTAGCCGGTGCGCTGCAGTTCGTCGGCGACGCTGATGCCATTGGCATCGCGAATGGCCAGGGCTTGCTCCAGCGCCAGGGTGCCGGTGAACACCGCCGAGCCGAACATCGCCGGGGTGAAGCGCGCGCCTTCCTCGTTGGTCCAGACCGCGATCTCCAAGGGCTTATGGGTGCGGATGCCGAGGTCATTGAGGCGGCGCACCACCTCAAGCCCGGCCAGCACACCGTAGACGCCATCGAAGCGGCCGCCTTCAGGTTGGGTATCCAGGTGGCTGCCCATCATCACCGGCGCGGCCTCGGGGTCGCTACCGGCGCGGCGGGCGAACAGGTTGCCGATGGCGTCCACCGACAGGCTCAGGCCCGCCTCGCGGCACCAGGCCTGGAACAGTTCACGGCCGGCTTTGTCTTCGTCGCTCAAGGCCAGGCGGCAACTACCACCACGGGCGGTGGCGCCGACTTCGGCCATGGCCATCAGGCTCGCCCACAGGCGCTCGCCGTTGCTTTTCAACATGTGCGGTTACTCCAGCAATCCAGGGGGTGGGTCAGGCCAGCTCAAGCTGCTGGCTGCGGCTGTACTGGCGGGCAAGGGCCAGCACACAGACCAGGGAAATTGTCGCGATCAGGGTGTAGAACACCGCCATCGGCCACCACTGGCCGGTGAAGCTGTGCGCCAGCCAAGTGCCGATCAGCGGGGTCAGGCCACCGGCGATAGCGCCGCAGACCTGATAAGCCATGGAGATCGCGGTGTAGCGCACGCGAGTCTCGAACATGCCACTGACGTAGCCGGCAATCACTGCGTAGAACGAGGCCATGCACGCCGCCGCCAAGGCGATACCGAGCACGATCAACGGCCCCTGGCCGGTGCTGACCAGCACGAACATCGGATACGGCGAGGCCATCGCCAGCAAGGCGACCAGGGCCAGGAATCGGGTAGCGCCGATCTTCTCCGACAGCCACGCTGCCAGCGGCTGGACACAGAACTGGATGACCGCAACGAAGAACAGGCATTCCAGGATCAGCGAGCGCTCCAGGTGCAGTTGCTGGGTGGTGTAGCTGATCATGAAGGTGTTGGTGAAATACACCCCGGCAATCCCCAGGGTATTGGCGCCGATGCACAGCAGCAGCGGCCGCCACGCGGTACGCAGCACTTCCAGCACCGGCGCCTGCTCCTTGCGGCGCGACTTCTCGGCCTGTTCGCGGCTGGCGAGAAACTCTGGCGACTCGTTCACGCCCAGGCGGATCGCCAGGCCAACCAGCAACAGCAAGGCACTGGCCAGGAACGGCACGCGCCAGCCCCAACTCATGAGCTCTTCTTCGGGCAAGCGGGTGACCGCGCCAAACGCCAGCAGCGAGAGGATCAAGCCCGCCGGGCTGCCCAGTTGGGCGAACGAGGCGAAGAACGTACGCCGGCCCTTGGGCGCATGCTCGCCGGCCATCAGCACTGCACCGCCCCACTCGCCCCCAACGGCGATGCCTTGGATCACCCGCAGCACAATCAGCAGCACGGGTGCGGCGGCGCCGATTTGTGCGTAGGTCGGCAACAGGCCGATGCCCACGGTGACCACGCCCATCATCAGCAGGGTAATGACCAGGGATTTCTTGCGGCCGATGCGGTCGCCGATATGGCCGAAGACGATACCGCCCAAGGGTCTGGCGAAGAAGCCCACGGCAAAGGTGCCAAAGGCGGCCATGGTGCTGAACAGGCTGTTGTCGGAGGGGAAGAACAAGGCGCCGAAAACCAATGCGGCGGCGGTGGCGTAGATGTAGAAGTCGTACCACTCGATCATGGTGCCGATAAACGCGGCGGCCGCGGCCCGGCGCGGTTGGGGCGAAGCGGAAGGCTTCATGGGTCAGGCTCCTTTGCTTGTTTTTTTGGCAGGAGTAAGGGGTCACGGGGCGCTCTGGGGGCGCTTGGGTTGCGTCAGTGAGATCGGCGGTGAATTGGTCGCGGGCAAGCCCGCTCCCACAGGTTGCGTAGCGCTGCTGCTCCCTGTGGGAGCGGGCTTGCCCGCGAAAAATTCACCACCGTTCCAAGGCTGTTGCGCAATGTTTCCTTGAAGTGATTTTTCGGCCGAGGGCTATGATTAGTCAATTTTCTATTTATTATTCGAACTATAACGACCATTTATTATCGCGAGCCCGCCATGTCTGACCGCCTGCTCAACGATCGCCTCGACTGGAACCTGCTGCGCACCTTCCGGGTGATCGGCCAGGAGCTGTCCATCAGCCGCGCCGCCGCGCGCCTGCACTTGACCCAGCCGGCCGTCAGCCAAGCGCTCAAGCGCCTTGAAGAGCAGCTCGGTCGCCAGCTGATCGCCCGCCGCGGGCCGCGCTTCGTGCTGACGGAAATGGGCGAGCAGCTGTTCCAGTTGGCTGGCGAGGTGTATGGGCAGATGTCGCAGATCGGCGGCCTGCTCGAGCAGCCGGCCGATGAGTTGGTCGGCAAAGTGCGGCTATTGATGATCAGCCGGATCTGCTCGGAGCGCTTCGACGATTTTCTCGCAGGCTTTCATCGCCAGCATCCACGGGTGGACCTGGAGATCGACGTGATGCGCAGCTCAGACATCGTCGCCGCCCTGCAAGAGAAAACCGCCACCGCAGGCTTGAGCCTCAATCGCCGGCCGCAACCACGCCTGGAGCAGCGCTTGTTCCTGCGGCAGCGCTATGCCTTTTTCTGCGGCAAGCACCATGGTTTGTTCGGCAAGCTGGAAGGCGATCTGCAGCGGGAGAATTTCGTCAGTTTCACCAGCGACCAGATTGGCGGCATGCTCTCGCCGTTGACCATTTTTCGTGATCAGCAGGGGTTCAGCGGACGCATCGTGGCGTCATCGCCGAGCCTTGAGGAAGTGCGCCGGCTGGTGATCGCCGGGTTTGGCATTGGCTGTTTGCCCGAACACGTGGTGGCGCCTGATGTGCAGGCTGGATTGCTCTGGCGATTACCGCCGCATGAAGGGATTGCGGATGTCGATATTCACCTGCTGTGGAATCGTGAGCAGCGTTTGAGTCGGGCGGAGCGGGTGTTTATCGAGGCGTTGCAGGAGTGCCTGGGGGTGCAGTGATGCCTTCAGCTTCTGGGGCCGCTGTGCGGCCCCAAAAATCCAAAGCGTTACACGGTGGCGTCCAACCCCATCTGCCAGAAATCTGCCTCCAGCTTCGACGCCTGGCCAAAGATCGCCGCCAACTCGACAAAGCGCTGCTCGGTCATGCTCCGCGCCGCCAGTTCATCCAGATGCTTGCGCGCCGCAGCCGCCACCCCTTGGTAAGCCTCCCCGGCATACTCGCCGATCCATTCGCGATAGGGATGATCACGCAAATCGCCAATCTGCGCGGCCAACGCCCGGCCAATCTCTGCATAGCCGATCACACAAGGCGCCAGCGCCGCGTGCAATTCCAGCAGGTCACCTGCCGCACCACAATCGAGTACATAGCGGGTATAGGCCACTGTCGCCTGATGCTCAGGCGCGGCCTCGATATCGGCCTTGGACAATCCCCAGCGCGCGCAAAGGCGCAGGTGCAGCTCGGTCTCATCGAGGATCGCCGCCAGCCCCGCCTGGGCCGCACGGATGTCGCTTGGCAAACGGCTTTTGTACGCAGCCAGGGCCCAGGCGCGGGCAAACTGGATGAGGAACAGGTAATCCTGCACCAGGTAAGTACGGAAGGCCTCCTCGCTCAGGCTGCCCTCACCCATCTGCCGCACGAACGGGTGATCGACATAGCTGGACCATTGGGCCGCGCACGCGCCCTTGAGGCGGTCGAAGATATCCATGCTCACGCCTCCCCTGGGTAGATGGCATCGAAGAAGGCCAGTTCCAGTTCCACCGTGCGCAGGTAGAAGTCGCTGCTCAGTGCCGCCTGCTGTGGCCCGACCCGATCCAGCTCTGCTTGCAGGAAGGCGACGAAGTCGCGGAAGAACGGGTTGTCATGCAGGGTGATCCACTCGGCGTGAACAAAGTTGGCCGGCAACGGTTGCGGTGCCTTGGTCGCCCAGTCCAGGTACAGGCCCTCGGCGACATTGAGTACCGCCAGGGCGGCGGCATACGAACGGGTGGCCGCCGCTTCGCGCATGATCGCCTTGAAGCCTGCGGTCGGTAGGGTGTCGGCAGGCTCGTCGCGCTGCGCCGGGCTGACGTCCAGGGCTTGGAAAGCGCGCAGGAAGTAGGTGTTCTCGTCGCTACTGATCATGCCGGCGAAGCGCCCCAGGCGCAGGCGTGCCTCGAAGGTGTCGGCCGTGGCGATGGCGGCGCCCAGCAGGGTCAGGAAGCTATCGAGAAAGCGGTGATCCTGGACCAGGTAGCGGACCATGACAGGGTCCGCCACGCTGCCGTCGCACAGCGCTTTGACGAAGCGGTGGCCGACCGCCGCAGACCAGGTCGGCTCGCTTTGGCGGCGCAGGGTTTGGGTGAAGCGTTCGGTCATGGTGCTGTCCTCTGTAGGGTGACAGCGAGACCGTGGCGGTGTGGCATGAAGCGGCCTCGCAGTGAGGCCGGCAAAAAGGCAGGTCGGCAGTCCCATCCCTTCGCCGGCATGATCCGGATCAGGTTCGAAGGGTCACCGCGCTGGTGATCTCAGCGGTTTCTCAGCCCGTTGCCGGGCTCCCCTTGGTGGCGACTAGGTATACAGGAGGGGGGGTGGCTTGTCATCAGCCGGGATGGCTAGCGCAGACACTCAACTGAAATAGCGCACATCCAAGCGCTCGACCAGAAAGTCGATAAACACCCTCACCCGCTGCGGCAACTGCCGTCCTGGCCCAATGAACACCGCATGCAGGATATCTTCCTCGCCACTGTCAAATTCTTCCAGCAACGGCACCAGCCGCCCTGCCGCGATATCCGCCCCCACATGGAAATTGGCCAAGCGGGCAATCCCTGCGCCGCCGAGGGTCAGCTGGCGCATGCTCTCACCGTCTTGCAGCAGCAGATTCCCTTGCGGTTCAACCTCGACCCGCTGGCCATCGGCGCCCTGATACACCCAGGCCTGCGAATGCCGGTGAAAGCCAAAGCCCAATCGATTGTGCTCATGCAACTCCTGTGGCGTACGCGGGGTGCCCCGGCGTGCCAAGTAGGCCGGGGCGGCCACGGTCAACAAACGACTACGGCCCAAGTGCCGCTGCACCAGCCGTGAGGCCTTCAGCGGCCCCGAACGGATCGCCACATCGGCTCGCCGTTCGAGCAGATCGACCACCGTGTCGGTCAGCTCGATGTTCAAGGTGATCTGCGGATAAGCCTCCAGAAATGCCGGCACCAGCGGCGCCAGGCAATGCAGGCCAAACGGCAGGTTGCTGTTGATATGGATGATCCCGCTGGGGCAGGCGGCATTGGCCACATCGCGCTCGGCGTTGTCGATCTGCTCAAGAATACGCAGGCTCTCGACATGGAAGCGCTCACCCTCGGCGGTCAGTTCCAGGCGCCGGGTCGAGCGCAGCAGCAGACGGGCGCCCAGGCGCTGCTCAAGGCGGGCGATCAGCTTGCTCACCGCCGATGGGGTCATGTCCAGGCGCCGCGCCGCTTCCGAGAAAGTACCGCAGGCGACCACCTCGGCAAACACTTCCATCTCGCCAGAGCGATTGATGTCCTTGGCTCGGATTTGCATGATTTGAATTCACAGCTGGTTGGAATTGCACGAGTCTACGTCACAAACCGTGAGCCTCGTATCGTGTGCTGCATCTTTCACCTTGCGAGCATTTTCATGACTACCCCCTCCTCCACACGCATTCACCCCGGGGTGTATGTGCTGGCCCTGACCGCCTTCGCCATTGGCGTGGCCGAGTTCATCGTGGTCGGCATTCTCCCGGCAATTTCCAACGACCTGGGCGTGACCCTGGCCACCGCTGGCGGCCTGGTCGGCCTGTACGCCTTGGCGCTGGCGGTGTTCACCCCGTTCATCGTCTTGCTGCTGGGGCGCTTGCCCCGCAAGCCGGTGTTGGCTGGCCTGGTGGCAATCTTCCTGGCTGGCAACCTGCTTTCAGCGTTGTCCAGTGACTACTCGACACTGCTGATCGGGCGACTGATCACCGCCGTCGCCCATGGCAGCTTCTTCGCCATTGGCGCCACGGTCGCGGCGAGCCTGGCACCCAAGGGCCAGGCCAGCAAAGCCATCGCCATCATGTTCGCCGGGCTGACCCTGGCCATGGTCATCGGGGTGCCGCTGGGCAGCTTCCTGGGCAATGCCATGGGCTGGCGCCTGCCGTTCTACGCGGTGGCCGCGCTCAGCGCACTGGCCTTGCTCGCCACCCTGTTCTGGCTGCCGGCGCTAAAAACCGGGGAAGCCGGGAGCATCCGCACCCAGCTGGCTGCGCTCGGTCAACCGGCGATCTGGTCGATGATGCTGGTGACCATTCTGGGCTTTGGCGCAAGCTTTGCCGCATTCACCTTCATCACGCCGATCCTCACCGACATCACCGGTTTCTCCTCGGCCACGGCCAGCAGCCTGCTGGTGGTGTTCGGCATCGCCACGCTGATCGGCAACCTCGCCGGGGGTCGGCTGGCCGACCGCCTGGGCTGGCAACGGGCGCTGCGCGTGCTGTTCGTCTTGCTCGCGGCGGTGCTGGTGTTGCTGGGCTTTTCGTTGTCGTCGCCAGTGGCCATGGTGGTACTGCTGTTCGTCTGGGGCGTTCTGGCTTTTGGCATGACGCCGGGCTTTCAGGCCGGCATGCTCGACACCGCTGGGCGCTACACCCCTAAAGCGGTGGATTTCGCCTCTGGGCTGAACATCTCGGCGTTCAACCTGGGCATCACCCTGGGTGAGACCGCCGGCAGCTACCTGGTGACCCACGGCCAACTGGCCCTCACCCCTTGGGCAGGCGTGGTCGCCGCGGTACTGGTGCACGTGCCGCTGGCGTGGCTGGTCTGGCGCGGCAAACACCCAGCGGTTGGCGCCGGTGCACAGGCAGGAGCGCAAGCATGAGCGGCGCCCTGGCAAAACTCAGCGCTGGCGGCCTGAGCATCGGCCTGGAATTTGGAAGGTGCTGAGCAGCGGCCCCATCTGGCTGCAGGAGAAAAATAGCGGCGCGCAGAAATCAATTTTGTGCGCCGAGCACAAAGGGCTCGCGCAACTCCATCAGCGACACCGCGCGCCCACTCGTGCCGTGGCGGCAAAAGTGATTGTCCTCACAGCGGCTGTTTCCCTCGTGCGCCGCTGCCGAGAATCAACCCATCGACTCCCCCGGAGACCACCATGCGCAACGACCCACTGTTCCAACCCCTGCCGCTGGGTGGGAGCAATACCTGTGGGAGCGGGCTTGCCCGCGAAGAGGCCAGCACTACCCTACACAACCACACGCTCTAAACCCGAGGACTCCCTCATGCCCAACACCTACCAAGCCTGGGGCTGGACCCCAGGCGCTGGCCTCGATGGCCTGCAACTGATCAGCAAACCCTTGGCGCAACCTGGCCCCGGCGAAGTGCTGGTGGCCAACCGCGCCATCGGCCTCAACCCGGTGGACTGGAAGATCTGCGAATGGGGCCACCCCGACTGGCATCAGGGCACCGTGCCCGGGGTTGACGGGGTTGGCGTCGTCGCAGCCGTCGGCGCTGGCGTGGACATCCCGCTCGGCACCCGCGTCGCCTATCACCAGTCGCTCTCACGCGATGGCAGCTTCGCCGAGTACTGCCTGGTCGACGCCTACTTGCTCATGCAATTGCCAGCCACTATTGATGACAGCGTCGCTGCCGCCGTGCCCTGCCCCGCCATCACTGCCTGGCAGGCACTGGCCAAGGTCCCCCCAGGCGCCTCAAGCGATGTGCTGGTAATTGGCGCCGGTGGCGCGGTGGGGTTCTATCTCGCGCAACTGGCCGTCCAACGCGGCTTGCGCGTATGGGCCACTGCCGGCCCGCAGCACCATGCAGCGCTCAAGGCCCTAGGCGTGGTCGACGTGTTCGACTACCACAACGCCCAGTGGCAGGCACAGCTGCAAACCGCCTTAGGCGAGCGCCCTCTGCATGCGCTGTTCGACACCGTCAGCGGCGCCCACGCTGCCAGCCTCGCCCCTCTGCTCGGCTACAACGGCCACTTGGTATGCATCCAGGACCGCCAGGAAACCGCGCCACTGCCCGCCTTCAGCAGCGCGATTTCACTGCATGAAGTCGCCCTGAACAGCATTCACGCCTACGGCCGCCTGCTCGATCATCAGGCACTGCGGGCCGCAGCGCAGCAGTTGCTGCAACACGTCGCCGACGGCCAACTGCTCACCCCGCAACGCCGGCTGTTCGACTTCGCTGAGCTGCCCCAGGCTCTGCGCCAGCTCAAAGAGGGCAATAGCGGGGGCAAATGGGTGGCGCAGTTGAGCCGGCCTGCAAGCAGGTAAGGCCTAGCTGCACACCTGGCATTTTTGCCAGTAGACCTGCCCCACTGTCCATTGCAGGCTAGGTGATGCCCTCGGCTATGGAGCGCATCACCTGATGGACAAGGACACGCTGTTCTGCAGAACCACAGATGGCCAGCATTCGTTGCCTCACGCCGCCAGCCTGCTCGGCTGGCAGCTGATCTTGTATCACAAGGTCAAGCGCCAGGCCGAGGTGCTGTTCACGGCTACGTCATCCCTGACCAACGAAGAGGGCTTTATCCACGCCGGTATGCTCTCGGCGATGATCGAGGAATGCATGGGGCCGGCAGTCTTCGCCATGCTCGCCAGTAACCAAGCGGCCCGCTGTACTGGGCTGGATATCCAACTGCGGGTGCCTGTCACTCCTGGGCGCTTCGTCGGCGTCGGTACCCAATACATGTCCAGAGGACATAGGCGTTATGCCAGAGGAAAACTCTGGGATGAGCAAGGCACGCTAGTAGTCGAGGGAACTGCAAGATACGAAGTCATCCAGCAACCGTTGCGCGAAGGCGCTAACTAAATTTGGATCCGATCCTGCGCCAAGGTATGCTGCGCAGGAATAGCCAATTGCCACTAGCTAGGCGAGCCACCCGCTGCGCCAAGGATCCGTGTTTTGCCCAGCAATCCCACTCGCCACACCATCGCCCGTCAGTGGCAGTTGCTCAGGCTGCTGCCCGACTACCCTCCGGGCTTGAGCTCCACCCAGTTGCAACAGGCGCTGGCCAAGGTTGGTCACCCAACCAGCAAGCGTACGGTGGAACGTGATCTGAATGAGCTGGCCGGGTTGTTCCCTTTACACTGCAACAGCAAAGGCATGCCCTATGGCTGGTACTGGCAACCGGGCTTGAGCCTGGGCGAGGCGCAGCTGCTGCAACCAAACGACCTCGACCGGCCACAGCGGGTGGCGTTACGCGCCTGGGTCAACCCAGCACTGGCCCAGCGCCTGCAACAACAGCCGCTTTCTGCGGATATGCGCCTTGAATATCAGGAAGACGGCAGCGCTCACCTTGAGGCTACCGTCGAAGACAATCGCCCCTTGCTGGGCTGGCTGCTGGCCCACGCCGGGGCAATTCAGCTGTACGCGCCCGCGCAGCTACGCACAGCGATGCTTGCACAACTGCGCCAGGGCCTGGCGCTGCACGACGGCGAGTGAGTTATCTGGACGCGCTCGAGGCGCTGCCCTCTCGGCGCAGGCAGGTGTAGGCCAGGCCAAGCACCGCCAGGGTCAGTACCACCAGCAGTGCCATTAGCAGCTGGCTGTACTTGGCCACCGTTGCGGGCACGCCTATGTATTCGCGGTAGGTGCTGATCTGTGCCAGCCCATCGGCATGGCGGATGCTCAGGCCACCCTGGCGAATCTGCGAGTAATCCGAATCAAAATAGATCCACACCTTGCACGCCGCACGCCCGGCGATGCTCGGAATGTCGATGATATTGGTCGCCGCCTGGGGAATCGCATCGTTGCCGGCATCGTCACGCACCTGCACCAGGCCTTTGGCCGGCAGGCGGATCTGCACGTCCTTGAGGGCGCTATCGCTGGTATTTTCCAGCTCGATCTGCAAGCCGGTGCGATGGTCGACCAGCCCTGCTTCGAACGGCTTGGCGAACAGCTGCAGGTAGGGTTCCTGGGCGACGTCGACCAGTTTGTCGAGCTGCTGGTGGCTGAGCAGGCCTTTGCTGATATCGCTCATCCGCTCATGCAGGCGCTCGTACTTGAGCAAGTCATTGGCCTTGCTGATGCGCTCGTTGAACTGGCTCGGGTAGGTCAGGTAGGCGTAGGTCAGGCGTGCCTGCAGGGCTGGTTCTTCCTTGAAGGCGGTATACAGCCCTGCTGCGCAGGCGCCGACGACCAACAGGCCCACGAGGGACTTCCCGACTTTTTCCCAACTCACCTTGGCGGTTCCTTATTGTTCGCAGTATGGGTGATGCAAAAGCGCCGGCAAAGCCTGCCACCGATCGGCCTGTGGGGCAATTGTGAATTGCTCTTAACGGGCTACAAGCGCGGGTACCGACGCAATCAGCATGGCCACCCCGGACAAGGTCAACAAGCCCAGCACCAGCCGGCGGAAGGTCTGTTCGCTGATCCCCAGGTAGAGCCGCGTGCCCAACAAAGCCGGCAGCGCCATCGCCAAGGCCACCACGCCAAACGAGGGTAGCATCTGTTGCGTGACAACTCCGGTACCCAGGTAGGTGAGCATGGTCACCAGCAGCATCGACAGGTTGAAGTTCTGGATCACCGCACGCTGGGTATCGCGGTCGAAGCCGCGCAGGGTGCACCACAGCGTCGGTACGGTGCCGGTGAAGCCACCGATGCCGCCCAGCGCGCCACCAACCATCCCCACGGCGCCGTCGGCCAGGCGGTTGCCTTGCAGACGCGGCAGGCGTGGCGCCATCAGCATCAATGGGCACCAGAGCACCAGCAAGGTGCCAAATACCGCCTTGAACCAGAGCATGTCCAGATAGGGCAAGACCCAGACCCCGAGCGGGATGCCCGCCAGGCCGCCGAGTACGAACGGCCACAGCAACGGCCAGCTGAAACCGCGGCGTACGCTGAACACCGCGATCAGTTGGCCGGTGAGGCTGCCGAATACGGTCAGCGACGCGGCCAGACGCGGTTCTAGGCCCCAGGCCCAGAACGACATGGCGACCATGCCGAAGGCGAAACCGGAGAGGCCTTGGACAAAGCCGGCAACGATGGCGCCCAGCGCGATGAGGTAAAGCGGGTCCATTTACGGATGGCCTTTGCCTTAAAACCTCGTAGTCTAATCGCAAGGTTTGAGATTGTGGGGGCTGCTTTGCAGCCCCAGCCTCTACACCTCAAGCAAACCGCTGAACCTGCGCCGGCGTGCGGCGCATCAATACCTTGCCAGCACGCACCGACACCAACGCATGCCCTTGGCTGCGAACCATCTCGTAATCATCCGGCGCCGACAACAACAGCAGATTCGCCGGCCGCCCCACCTCGATGCCATAGCGCTCACCCAGGTTGAGGGTGCGGGCACTGTTATCGGTAATCAGGTCCAGGCCACGCTGCAAATCTTCATAACCGAGCATGTGGCAGATGTGCAGCCCCGCCTCGAGAATGCGCAAGATGTTGCCATTGCCTAGCGGATACCACGGGTCGACGATCGAGTCCTGGCCAAAGCACACATTCATCCCCGCCCGGTCGATTTCGGCCACCCGGGTCAGGCCACGGCGCTTGGGATAGGTATCGAAACGCCCCTGCAGGTGGATGCTCTCGGTCGGGCAGGAAACGAAGTTGATCCCACTCATCTTCAACAGACGAAACAGCTTGGAGCAGTAGGCATTGTCGTAGGAGCCCATGGCCGTGGTATGGCTGGCAGTGACCCGCGCGCCCATGCCACGTACCCGCGCCTCCTCGGCCAATACTTCGAGAAAGCGCGACTGCGGGTCATCGGTCTCGTCGCAGTGCACATCCACTAGGCAGCCGCTGCGCTCGGCCAGGTCCATCAGAAACTTGATCGACGACACGCCCTGGTCACGGGTGTTCTCAAAGTGCGGAATACCACCGACCACATCGGCACCCATCGCCACCGCCTCGCTCATCAGCGCCCGGCCATTGGCGTACGACTCGATGCCCTCCTGCGGGAAAGCCACGATCTGCAGATCGATCAGGTGACGGACTTCTTCGCGCACCTCGATCATCGCCTTGAGCGCCGTCAACTTGGGGTCGGTCACGTCGACGTGGGTACGCACATGCTGGATGCCGTGATCGACCAGCATGCCGATGGTCTTGGTGGCACGAGCCTTGGTGTCTTCGTGGGTGTTGAGTTCTTTGCGTTCGGCCCAGCGCTCGATGCCCTCGAACAGCGTGCCGCTCATGTTCCAGTTCGGCTCACCCGCGGTGAGCGTGGCATCGAGGTGGATATGCGGCTCGATGAACGGCGCTACCACCAGGTTCTGCTGGGCGTCCAGGTCATCGGCATTGCTCAGCGCCAGCGCCGCGGTTTGCGGCTCGATGGCGGCGATGCGCTCGCCATTGAGTTCGATCCGAAACAGGCCGGGTTTGCCACGCAGGCGTGCGTTGATGATGTTCATGGGGTTACTCCTTGCCTTGGGCTTCGGTCATGCGCCATATCAGCATAGCGACCGAAGCATTCATACGGAAAAGCGGGTCGTCCAGCGACTGCCCGCTCAAGTGCTCGATACGTTGCATACGTTGGTTGATGGTGTTGCGATGCAAGCCCAGACGCTGCGCGGCCTTCAGGCCATTGCCGTTTTCCTTGAGCAGCGCGTCGAGGGTATGCACCAGCGAGTACGGGTGTTTGCGCCCAGGCGTGATCAGCGGGCCGAGGGTCTGGGCGACGAAGTCGTCGATCAGCGAGCGGTCGACGATGCCCTGGAGCAAGCGCAATACACCTAGCTCGCTGAAGTCGCACAGGCCCGTGGCTGGGCGCAGGTTTTGCGCCACCTCCAGGGCCTGGCGCGCCTGGTTTAGGGCCTGGCGGTAATGTGCACAGTCCTCGGCGAGGCTCGACAGCCCCATGTACAGGCCCATCTCCCCGGCCACTTCCAGCAGTTGCCGATGCAACTCGGCCAAGGCCATGCGCAGGTCGCCATCCTCGGCCAACAACAGCACCAACAGATCACCTGGCAACTGCGCCATCACCGCGCCTGGGCGATTGCGGCACCAAGCGTGAAGATGGTCTTCCAGTGCTTGGCGGGTGCTTTGCCAGAGACGCTCACCGTGCGACGGACCATGGCGCTCGAACAACTCATCGACCGCTGACAGGCGTAGCGCCACCAAACGCCGCGGCATATCCAGCGCCAGTTCCAGATGCGCTGCGCGCTGGCGAGCGATGGCCAGGCTTGGGTAATCCCCAGTCAGCAATTGGCCCAGGATATCGTTGCGCGAGCGCCGTACCTGGCTCATCTGCACCAACGCCGTGCCGATCAAATGAGTGACCACCACCATCTTCAGCGCATAGGGCTGCTCGATCAGCGGCAGGCCCAACTGCTCGGCGCGCGCGATCACCGCAGGCGGAATACCCTGGATGAACGTACCGCCGGTGAGGATCACCATCCCGGCAATGCCAACCGCCTCGCCGTCTTCGACCAGGCTCAACAGATTGGCCTCGCCGCGCGGATGGTTGATGCCGGTGACGAACACCAGCTCGCCGCCCATCACCCACTCAGCGATGCCCTCGTTCTCCGCCACATAAGGCCAGCGCACGCGCCGCTGCAAGTTGCGCGACCCGGCGCGAACCACCATGTCCTGCAGCCCAGGCAAGGAGAGGATCTCTTCCAGCGCCAGGCTCACGGCTCGACCTGCGCCAGGGTGCGCCGCCGGCCACTGAGTTCAAGCAGCAGGATGTAGCACAGCGCCGAGGCGCCAATCCCCACCAGTGGCGCAACCCACGGCGAGCAATAGGCCAACAACGCGCCCACCGCGTAGGCCGACAAGCCCTTGAGGTTGTAGCGCGGCAGGCTCACCGACGCCAAGGCCGGATACTGACCACGGTGGCGATACCAGAAGTCGGCCATGATCACCCCGCCCACGGGTGGAATGATCGAGCCCAGCAGTACCAGGAACGGGATGAGCAACTCGTACATACCGCCAATCGCCAGCACGATGCCTACCGCCGCCGCCACCAGAGTCGCCGTGCGCCGACGCTCGCTGCGCAGCAAATGGCAGGCCGCCGCCGAAACGTTGTAGATAGTCGGCCCCTGGATGGTCCACAGGTTCAGGCAGAGCATCACCACCGCCGCGAACGACAGGCCCTGAAGGATCATCACCTCGACGATATCCGCTTGCTGGTAAACCATCGCACACCAGGCCCCCGCGACCACCATCAGCCCGTTACCCAGCAGAAAACTCACCACACTCGCAGTCACTGCCACCCGCCCGCTGCGCGACAGCCGCGTCCAGTTGGTGGCCTGGGTGGCGCCGCTGGCGAAGGTGCCAAAGACCATGGTCACCGCCGCGGAAAAGCTCATCGCCTCATGCGGCATGACCGCCGCCAGCCCGGCAAAGCCCCCGGCATCGCGGGTGGCGATGACCATCGACACCACCAGCAGGACGAACATCAAGGGCACCGACACCCGTGACAGCAGGTCCAGGCCCTTGAAACCAATGATTGCGGTGATGCTGAAGCCCAGGCCAAACAGCACCATCAGCGGGATGGTAAAACCATCGGCAAGACCAAGAAGCTTGACCAGCACGATCGCCACCGTCGCCGTGCCCCAGGCGTACCAGCCCAGTTCGGCAAAGCCCAGGAGAAAATCCGAAAGCCGGCTGCCTGCCTCGCCAAAGCAGAAGCGCCCCATCAGCACCGTGTTCAGACCGCTGCGCGAGGCGATGAAAGCCAGGGTGGCGGCATACAGCGCCAGCAAGCTGTTGCCAATGGTCGCGATCCACAGCATGTCGACGAAGTTGAAGGCCATGCCCAATTTGCCACCGGCGAACATCGTGCCGGTGAAGAAGGTGAAGCTGAACAGCACCATGGCAATCGGTAGCAAGCCCTTGCGGGCTGATTGAGGGGCTTCTGAGAGGGGGAATTCGCTGGGCGCGCTCATGGCTGGGGCTCCGGGTTGTCGATGGCAGCAGCTAGAGCAATATGTGGGCCGCTTACGCGGTACCAGGTGCAGGCGGAAAAAGTCAGCAATTCGAATATCGATTTATATGCAACATGCATAGCTAAAACCAACTAAAGGCAAAATTATTGTGCTTGGAGACTCATTTTAAAGCATGCCTGCACTGTTTGGGGACGTGCTGAGTAGTTCAGAAACGAAAACAATCGAGCTGGCCTTGAGCGCTATTGACCATTTTCCCCTGACCGCAGGCCCAGCCCCTTCCATCGGCGTTGTGGTTAACAATTCCTACTACCAAGCTTCTGCATCACGTCAGACGCTTCCGAAATGCCGTCCCTAGGGATGTATCTCTCTGCCATGGCCTGCACAATCGCAACTCACGCCACGTGCACACTGCAACCATGGACGCCGCGCCGGTCGCTAGTTCGACCGGCGGGCAAGAGAGATCAAACAAGGAAAGGCAATGCTTGAGGTACTGCTCTGCGTCACCCTGTTCATCATCGCCCCAGCGTTATCGGGCTATGGCGCCAATGTCTATGCCACACCACGCAAACGGGTCTGGTGCTATCGCCGCTACCTGATCGTCAAGGACTGGTCGTTGACGCGGCATGTGATGATGATCTTCGGCTTCTTTGCTGTGGTTCTTTACGCCACTGGCGCCCTGGCCAAGCTGGGCATGCCGCTCAACCCTCTCTTCGGCCGATCACTGCTGGGTTTGACCTGGTTGTCTGGAATGGCCTTCCTGTACTGCTACTTCGAGATCAGCAAACTGCGCGACCGCCTGCCGTGGAAATCCCTGGCAGGTCTGCTGGCGATCGGGGTGGCGACACTTTCGAAGGTTCTCGCCGATCACGTCATTGCCGAGCTGACCCACTTGCCACCGCGCGAGTTGGTCGGCGCACAACTTCTGCTGAGTGTGATCATGACTGTGTCACTGTGGTCGGCGGGCGTGGCGATAGCGCTGGGGGCGGTGGTGTTCGGCTCGTTGTTCCTGATGCTGCGCTCGATGGTGCGCGACTACTTCAGCATGCGCAAAAAACAGAAATATGACGCGTTGCCTGACTTGGCTGCGGTGGTGGCGATCTACCTGTGCGCGTTGATAGCGCTGACTGCGATGGCCGAACTCTCACGCAAATCGACGTATGAAAAACCAGCACGCGAGGCAATTGCCTTCGCTGCCTTCACGTTGCCGGCTTCCTACTGCGGCCTTTCGGACAAGCGTGGTGCCATGATTGCGCCTTTGCCTAACGATACTGCTGCTATCGCTATCTCTGACGACAAGCTGGGTTATCGTTTCGAACCGATCGCCTGTGCGCCGGCGAAGAAGAGCTTGGCTGAGATCGAGGCATTGCTGGGTACCTCGGCTCAATAATGAGGGGAACGGGCGAATCGCTGCGCTTTCATTAGCAGCGGCGGTGCGCCGCTGCGACGTGTCCCCTGATAAAGGCCGATGTCCGCAAAACTTAATGCGCGGTAGCGCCCGACTCGCCATGCAAGCCCAGCAACAGATCCTCGACCAACGCCTTGGCCATGCCATTGAGGTAGTAACCCGAGCGCATCAACACTTCCACATCGTCCGGCCGGGCCATGGCGCGGCGAGTGAGCTCGGTCATACAGCTCAACATTTTCACCACATCCTGCAGCACCTCTTCGGCCGCCAGCCCTGGCATCACCCGGAGCAGCTCGACTTTGCCCTTGGGCGTATCACAGGCAAACGTGGCTACACCTGTGGTCTTCAATTTCATAATCTGGTTCAACAGCGTTTGGTCGTCCATTGTGCCGCCCTTCTCTTGTCCATGATCGATAGAACCTCTCGCGCCACACCCAAGCTCCTGCCAGACCGATTCAACGCAACCCTACGCGAATCTCTGCCCGTGGAACCGGCAAATGCTGGGGTGAAGCGCGACAGGCATAGCGAGACTAGACCTGCCGCCGGGGTGTCACAATGGACTGAGCAGGGAAACGACGCCATTGGGAATTGGACTACAAGCATTGAGGAAGAAAAGCGCGCTTTCCTACAAATTACCGCCTTGCTCGATACCAATGCCGGCAAAAACCGTCCTACAAGGCGTCCCGCGCTTTCCCTCGATACACCCGTAATACGTCCGCCATGACCGCCAGCGCGATCTCTGCCGGCGACTTGCTCCCCAGGTCCAGACCGATTGGCATGTGCAAGCGCCTGATTTGCGCCTCGGTCAATCCACCAATACGCCGCAAGCGCTCAGCGCGCTTGGCGGAAGTTGCCAGCGAACCCATGGCGCCGATGTAGAATGCCTGGGTATTGACCGCCTCCAGCAAGGCCAAATCATCGATCTTCGGATCGTGCGTCAACGCGACCACGGCCGTGGCGCCATGGCAGCCACCCTCAGCAATGAACAACGAGGGCAGCACGCGATGCATCTGCACGCCTTCAAGCTGCACATGCGCCATCTCTTCACGCGGATCACAGGCGATGACCTCGCAACCGAGGGTGCGGGCGATAGCAGCGCAGGCCTCGGCCACCGGGGATAACCCAGCCAGCAACAAGCGCAGTGCCGGACCGATGCCGATCTCCACCACCTCCTCGCCCATGCGCACGGCAACGCTGCTGTCGGCATAAACCTCGAAGTCGCCGCTTGCCAGCGCGATCCTGCGCGCCACCCGCTGCTGCCCCAGGAGCGCACTGCGCAGCGCCTGCAAATGCGTCAGCCAGCGAGCATTCGATTCACGACGTTCGACCAACACCACCAACACGCCGCCGCACGGCAAACGCAAACGACGGCTCTGCGCCTGCCCATCGCCATAGCGCACCACCTGCGCCGACTGGGTAAAGGCTCCGCGCCCAAGGCTTGCGAGAAACTCCTCCTCGACGCAGCCACCCGACAACGAGCCGACGTACTCCAGCCCGCCATTGCTGACCAGCATCGCGCCTGGGGAGCGTGGGGCCGAGCCATAGGTGGACAGTACCGTGCAAAGCCAGATCGTCTCGCCGGCCCGCGCCCATTGCAGGGCCTTGTCGATGACCTGCAAATCCAGATGCTGCATGTTCGCTTACCTCATTGGCATCATTAACCGTTGTGCTGAAAAAGCCGCGCAAAGGCCCTAGGGTCTATGGCAGTGTTAGCGCTCTTGCCAGCCGCACAGTGATCCCCCATGCAGACTCGCAAAACCGGCGTTCGCGCCCAGCAGGCCGACCGCACCAAACACAACATCCTCCAGGCCGCGGTGAAGGTGTTCAGCAAGGAAGGCTTTACCGGCGGGCGCATCGAGCAGATCTCCTCGTTGGCCAAATCCAATGACCGCATGATCTATTACTACTTCGGCAACAAGGAGCAGCTGTTCATCAGCGTGCTGGAGCATATCTACGCAAGCTTCAACCAAGCCGAAGCCAAGCTGCGCCTGGACCTCAGCGACCCCGAAAACGCCCTTCGCGAACTGGTGGCGTTCATCTGGAACTACTACGTGCGCCACCCGGAATTCGTCACCATCCTGGCCACGGAAAACCTTCATCAGGGCAAGCACGCCAAGAAGTCGCAGAACCTCAAGGCGCTGTCCGGCGAGGCGGTCGGCGTATTGCGGCCAATCATCGAGGCGGGCCAGGCCCAGGGCCTGTTCCGCCTCGATATCGACATCAAGCACACCTACTTGATGATCGCCTCGCTGTGCTACTTCTATAACTCCAATCGGTACACCCTCAGCTCCTTCCTTGCCGTGGACCTGGCCGACAAGCAGGCCAAGTCCGACTGGCTGGCGTTCATCAGCGACCTGGCCCTGCGCGGCCTGCGCCGCTGAGCTTCAGTGGCTGCCAGGATTGGCACGCACCTGAGCACTCTTGGCCTGCAGCCCCTCCCAGGCCGGCTGGCTGCCAGCAAAACGCTGGCGCAGGTATGCGGCAAGGTCGGCTACCTGGCGGTCCGACAAGCTGTCCTTGAACCCTGGCATGTAGCCCAGGTCGGGGGTTGCTGGATGGGCAATGCCATGTAGCACCACGCGCAGCAGGTTGTCTGGCAGCGCGCTATGGACGTTGCTGTTGACTGCCATCGACGGGCTGACGCCGAACAGTTTCGGCCCAAGCCCATCGCTGTGACAGGCCAGGCAGGCGCCCTTGAATAGGCGCTCACCGTTACTCAACGAAACCTGCGAATCGACTTGTGGCGCGGGCTTGGCTGCAACCTGCTGCGGTGTGCCGTCGAGGGATGTCAGGTAATGGGCGATCGCCCGCACATCGCTCTGCGGCAAGCTGGCCAGCTCGCTGACCACCGGCCCCATGGGGCCTGTGGCAACGCCGTGCTTATCGGAAAAGCCAGTGCTCAGATACGTGAACAACTCACTCTCGCTCCACGGCGTCGCAGACTTGCCTAGCGCGTTCAGCGCTGGCGCTTCCCAGCCATCGACCATACCGCCGGCCAAATAGCTGGAACCGCCCTTTTCCGCGCCCATCAGGTTGCGCGGCGAATGACAGGCAGTGCAGTGCCCCAGACCATCGACCAGATAGGCACCACGATTCCACTGTGCGCTGCGCTGCGGGTCGGGCTGGTATTCGCCGCGCTTGAGAAACAGCGCGTTCCAACCCGCCATCAGCGGGCGCTGGTTGAACGGGAAACGCATCTGGTTGGCCGGCGCCTCCTGGCGGACCGGGGTCTGCGACATCAGGTAGGCGTACAGCGCCTGCATGTCTGCGTCGGTGATAGTACGAAACGAGGTGTAGGGAAACGCCGGGTACAAATGTCGGCCATCGCGGCTGATGCCCTCGCGCATGGCTCGCTCGAACGCGGCGAATGACCAGCGACCAATGCCGGTTTCCGGGTCGGGGGTGATGTTGGTGCTGTACAGCGTGCCGAACGGCGTATCCATCGCCAGGCCGCCGACATTGACCTTGCCACCGCTGACCGTATGACACACCGCGCAATCACCGGCCGCCGCCACTTGGCGCCCACGTTCGAGCATCGAGGCCGACCAGCTACCGGCGGCCGGTGGCGTTACCGGGGCGATCTCGGCGCGCCAGGGCAACGCCGTGGCGGCCATGCCCAATGCCGCACCGATTACCCCGGCGAGCGAGCCGAACCACCATTTCGAGCGTTTGCTCGCAGGCTGCGCTGGCGGCTCAGGGGCCTGCTTTTCAGCGTTCAGCGCCGCGCGCACCCGTTCGGCGGTGATCGGCAGTTCGCGAAAGCGGATACCCGTGGCATCGAAGATCGCGTTGGCGATGGCCGCCGCGCTCGGCACCGAAGCCGACTCACCGCTGCCCATCGGTGGTTCATGTTGGCGCGGCAGCATCATCACATCGATCGCCGGCACCTCGGGGAAGGTCAGGATTGGGTAGCCACCCCACTCCTTGCTCGCCACGGTGGACTCCTCGAAGCTCACCTGTTCCTTGAGCACGCGGCTGGTCGACTGGATCACATTGCCGTGAATCTGATGCCGCACCCCTTCGGGGTTGACCATCATTCCGGCGTCATGGCCGATTACCACGCGGGTCACCGCCACCTCGCCGGTACGCCGGTCAACCGCGACATCGGCAACCCAAGCAGCCCACGCAGCACCAAAACCTGGGAACTTGCTGTGGATGTAGCGCGCGTAAGCGAACCCGCGGCCACGCAACACATCGCCTTCGGCAGGGGTTTGCATGGGTTCGCTGCGCGGCTGCCAGTCGGCCCGTTCGGCGGTGGCTTTGACCAAGTCGATGGCGCGCGGATCGGACAGATGCTTGAGGCGGTACTCAACCGGATCGACGCCTGCGGCAAAGGCCAGCTCGTCGATGTACGACTCGTGGGCGAAGCTGTTGGGCATCGCCGACACACCGCGCATCCACGACGCGCGCACCAGCGGCGTCATGTCGTTGATGGTCACGCGCATGTGCTCATAGTCATACGGCGGGATCGAGGTTCGGTCGCCCATCTCGAACAGCGCCGGCACTGGCTCTACCGCGCCGGTGAGCAGCAAGGCCAAGGTGGGGGCGCCGTTGGAGGGGTAGCTGGTCTGGAAATCGTAGGCGGCCACTGTGCCATCGGCATTCAAGCCGCCGTCGATTTCCATCAACTGTGCGGTGCCCTTGGGCTCCCAGGCATGCTCCTGCTCGCGGGTCAGTTGCACCCGCACCGGGCGGCCGACCGCACGGGACAACAGCACCGCGTCAGCGCAGACATCGTCAGCGCAGTTGCGGCCATAGCAGCCAGCGGCTTCCATGCGGATGATCTCGATGCGCTGTTCCTCACACGCCAACAGCCAAGCCAGGTCGGCGCGCAGCAGGTGCGGGTTCTGGGTGCCGGACCAGACGCGGATCGGCCCCTCGGTAAAGTCGGCCAAGGCGCACGACGGGCCAATCGAGCCATGCAGCTGATAGGGCCACAGATAACTGCGGCTCAGGCGCTGACTGGCATTGGCGATGCCGCCGTCGACATCGCCCTGATCCAGCACAGTACGCTGCACGCGAGGGTTGTCGCGGATCGCCTGGGCGATATCGCTCAGATCCGGCAGCTTGCCGGTATACGGTTTCCAGCTGATCTTCAGTTCTTGGGCGGCGCGGATCGCCTGCTCTTCACGCTCGGCGACGACACCGACGAAGTCGCGGATGACCACCACCGCGATCACTCCGGGGAGATGGGCGATGGAGTCATGGTCCACCGCCAGCAGGCTGTTGCCAACGAAATCGCCGCTGTCGTGGCCAGCGTAGGGCGGGCGGATCACCCGGCCATGGAGCATGTCGGGCAGGCGCATGTCGTGGACGTAGGTCAGCTCGCCAGTGGCTTTGCCAGGGATGTCTACCCGCGCCGCACTGCGTCCGACCAGGCGATAGTCGTCTACCGCCTTGAGCGGCGCATCGTCGGCAATCGGCAGTTGCTGGTTTTCGCCCTGAACCAGCTCGGCAAAACGCAGGCTCCGGCCGTCGCTGCTGATCACTGCGCCCTCCTCCATGCGCAGCGTATCTGGCGCACAGGCCAAGCGCTGGGCGGCCTGCTGCAGGAGGAAGCGCCGCGCCGTGGCCGCGGCCTTGCGCAGCGGCACGGCGGAAATCTGTAAGGTTGCGCTGGCGATGGTCGCGCCCTGGTTGGGAGCGCGCTCGGTGTCGCCCAGTACCATGTGCACCTGATCCATGCGCAGGTCGAGCTCTTCGGCAACGATTTGCGCCAGCGAGGTGCGAATGCCGGTGCCCAGGTCGACGTGGCCGTTGAAGGCGTAGACCATGCCGTCGTCACTGACCGCAAGAAACAGCGCCAGCTCGCGGGCCTTGAGCGTGGGCGTCACGCCCTTGGCCACCGGGCCTGAGGGCGGCGTGATCTGGTCGACGATCAGCAATACGTTGCTTTTGCCCAGCAGTTGCTCGCGGCTGGGAACGTGTTGTGAGTGGTTCATGTTCAGCTCCGGATCTCAGGCCAGGCGGCCGGCAGCGCGGCGCACGGCGCGCAGAATTTCGACGTGGGTACCGCAACGGCAGAGGTTGCCGGATAGCTCGTTGCGGATCTGCTCGTCGCTGGCATCGGGAATGCGGTCAAGCAGGGCCTTGGCGGTCATGATCATGCCGTTCATGCAGTAGCCGCATTGGGCCGCCTGTTCATCGATGAACGCCTGCTGTACCGGATGCGGCGCGGCCTTGCTGCCGAGCCCTTCGAGGGTGGTGATGTCGCGGTTGGCGGCGCCGGACAGCGGGATCACGCAGGAGCGTGCGGCGACGCCGTCGATGATCACCGTGCAGGCTCCGCATTCGCCTAGGCCGCAGCCGTACTTGGGGCCGTTCAGGCACAGGTCGTTGCGCAGGATCAGCAGCAAGGGGGTGTCGGCCATGGCGTTGACTTCGACGGGCTGACCGTTGATTCGCAGGGAGATGGTTGTTTGCATTGTTGGCTCATCTCTGGTGGTTGCATGCCGTTCAGGGCGAGTACCTGGGCGCTACCAAACAACTCAAATGGTGCGCTTTTTAGGTAAGTACTCACTACATGAAATGATCAGGCAAGAAGCAGGCCAGGGGTGATTCTGGGGATTGGGGTTGGGGGTTGGGTTGTGAGATTATCCATTAGATGTGGCGCGGCCTCTGGCCCCTTCCGTCTTTACGGCGGCTTACTTTTCTCTTGGGAAAAGTAAGCAAAACCGCTCGCTCCTACATACGGCCCTCCGCTGCGCTACGGGTCCCTTCGCCCCGGCGCCTTCCGGGCCCGCGCGGCGTCCTGAAGTCGCGAATCTGCGTCGTCTGAACTTGCGCGCACGAAGATCAAGAGCAGGCGAATCGCTGCGCTCTCGCAGAAGCCAAAGCCAAAGCCAAAGCCGCCAAGGCGAAGGTTTGATCATCTAATTTGTGTTGTTTGTTCCGACCTCTTCGCGGGCAAGCCCGCTCCCACAGGTACCGCACCGTTCTTCCGGCTGGCGGGGAGCCTGTGTGCGGGCTTGTCCGCGAAGAGGCCAGAACATCCACCACATCTGCCACAGGTACCGCGCCGCTCTTCCGGCTGGCGGTGAGCCTGTGCGAGCGGACTTGCCCGCGAAGGCCAGAACATCCAGCACATCTGCCACAGGTACGGCGCCGCTCTTCCGGCTGGCGGTGAGCCTGTGCGAGCGGGCTTGCCCGCGAAGTGGCCAGAATATCCACCCAACCAACCACAGGTACTGCGCTGTTCTTCTGACTGGCGGTGAGCGTGTGGGAGCGGGCTTGCCCGCGAAGAGGCCAGAATATACACCCCACCAACCACAGGTACGGCGCTTTTCTTCTGGCTGGCGGTGAGCGTGTGGGAGCGGGCTTGCCCGCGAAGAGGCCGGAATATCCACCACACCTGTCACTATCGCCAGATAACGCCAGCCCAGACGCCGCCACTAACTTCGCGACTTCAGGAGGCCGAGCAGAGGTGCCTGGAGGGCCAGGTGCGCAGCACCCTTCGGCGTAGCCGAAGGCGCGAGATGTAGATTTGCGCAGCAAATCGTAGGCCGCGCGGGCCCGGAAGGCGCCGGCGCGAGGGAACCCGAAGCGCAGCGTAGGGCCGGATGGTGGAGCGCACGGCTTTTGGTTACTTTTGGCCACGACCAAAAGTGACCCGCCGTAAGGGCGGAAGGCGCCAGCGGCCTCACCACAAAGAATGGATAAGCTCCCAAATCAAGAAATCAAGAAATCAGCCCAACACAAAGATCACCCCGCAACCCCCTCATCCCCATCAATCATCTTGCGCAGCAAAAACAAAATCGCCACCCGCTCAGCCGCATTCAAACACCCCATGCTCAGCTCACTGATCTGCCGAGCACAGGGAATCATCGCATCGAGCAGCGCCGCCCCACTGTCGGTCAGCTCGCAAATCACCTTGCGCCGATCCCCCGGATCAGGCGACAGCTGAATCAGCCCGCGCGCCTTGAGCCGCTCGACGATACCCCGGATGGTCGCCTGATCCACCGCAGTCGCCTTGATCAACTCAGCCTGGGAACTAGGCCCATGATCGCGCAAGGCGCACAGGGTAACGAACTGGATCGAGGTCAGCTGCGGGTCGCACGCCTGCTGCTGGAAGATCGCCGTATGCCGCTGATAGGCCTTGCGCAGCAAGTGGCCGACCTGTTCGGTAACGTCGTAGGGTGCGGTATCAGGTGCAGCAGTAGCGTTCGGAGTTTTGTTCGACATGTGATGGCTTGGGCTGTGAGGATTGGGCTGGCCGGGGCCCCGAAGAGCGGAGCGCCAGGCCAGTATAACCACTAACGCGCCTTGGACTGCTCAGGCGCAACCACATCCCCGGCCAGGACCACAGCAAGGTCGTCCAGATAGATATCGCAATTGCGCAGCGGTATATCCAGGTGACACGGGGTCTTGCGCTTGCCGCCGACCTCGGTGTTAGGGCCTGTGGAAAACAGGAAGTTGCCATAGAACGCGCGGGCGTCCATGCACATGCCGTCGTTGCGGTCGTGCAGGCCCATCGCCGTCCACTGCGCACGCGGCTGCAGGCCCCAGCCGATGTGGGAAATGCCGTAGACCTCAGGGTCATTGAAGTACTTCATGTAGTCGCGCAGGTACTCAGCTTCGAAACCGCCATGGATGCCAGTGATGAAGCCCTTTTCGATCTCCAGGGTAATGCGCTCGCGGCAGTAGTTCTTGAACGGCAGGATGATGTCGCCGACATCCAGCACCAGGGTGCCTTCGGCGCTGTCTTCGTTCGGCCAGGTGAACAGAAAGCCACTGGGCCAGTGGTCCCAACGGCCTGGCTCATCGGCGTAGCCGTATTCGGTGACGGCTGGATACTGGCCGAGCGGCGCATGGAAATCACTGCCTGCCTTTGACCGCACATGCATGCTGCGCGCCTGTTTGAGCACGGTTTCAGCGGCCTGCACGCGACGCTTGTCGTCCTCGCTCGGCAGCATGCGCGCCAGGACTTCCGGGGGCTCGACCGCCAACAGGATGCGTGTGCCGGTCTTGAGAATCTGCTCTTGCTCAGGGGAATGCAGCAGCATCATGGTGTCGACGATCAGGTCGGCAGCTTCCAGCGCCCGCTGCGCGGCCAGGTTACCGGTCAAGGCGGTGTCACCGCAGTAGGCGGTCATGTCGTTGCCCATCGCCGTGGGGTGATTGAACGATGGCAGCTCCACCGCATACACCTTGGCCTTGAGGCGCTGCGCCGCCTCCATTGCCGCGTTCACCGTACGCGGGTCGGAATAGTGGCTTTTGAGCACGGCGACGCTCTGCGTTTCGTCCACACGGGACAGCTTCAGCACGTGTTCGAACATCTGGGTCAGTTCTGCATTGCTAACCGGCATCGGTTTTCTCCTGAGCATGCCTGGATGGGCTCGAGATGCTGCACTGGCGTAGTGCACGGCGCTTCATCTCGGTGCGAATTAATAGTGTATACACCCTATTTATCTAGATGAAAGCGCATCCAGCCGACAAGCGCAAGTGGCGCACCAAAACGTTACCATTCCACACATAACCCAGCATTTACGGTGACAAACTGCTGAATACCACTTTCGATCACTTGTTTGAAATTAATTCATTCGCGCTCTTCCCATTGAAAATTTATAGCGTATACACTCAATTTCATCAGACGGCCGAGCCGCTGAGCACATCACAGAACAAGAGGAGAGATACCTATGCGGGGCAGGCAGAAAATCGCAATCGTCGGTGCAGGTCTGGGTGGCGCGGCTGCCGCCACGTTGCTGCAGCAGGCTGGTTTTGAGGTCGACGTGTACGAGCAGGCACCGGAATTCACCCGCCTGGGCGCGGGCATTCATATCGGCCCTAACGTGATGAAGATCTTCCGCCGCATGGGGCTGGAGCAAAAGCTGGAGCTGATGAGCTCGCATCCAGATTTCTGGTTCAGCCGCGACGGCGTCAGCGGTGACTACCTGTCGCGCATCCCCCTCGGCGAGTTCGCCCGCCGCGAGTACGGCGCCTCGTACATCACCATCCACCGTGGCGACCTGCACGCCCTGCAGATCGATGCGATCAAGCCAGGCACGGTGCACTTCGGCAAGCGCCTGGAAAAGATTGTCGACGAGGGTGATCAGGTACGCCTGGACTTCGCCGACGGCACCCACACCGTGGCCGACATCGTCATCGGCGCCGACGGCATCCACTCGAAGATCCGCGAAGAGCTGCTGGGCGTCGAAGCGCCGATCTACAGCGGCTGGGTCGCCCACCGCGCATTGATTCGCGGCGAGCACCTGGCGCAGCACGCCGATGTGTTCGAGGACTGCGTGAAATGGTGGACCGAAGATCGCCACATGATGGTCTACTACACCACCGGCAAGCGCGACGAGTACTACTTCGTCACCGGCGTACCGCACGAAGCCTGGGACTTCCAGGGCCCATTCGTCGACAGCAGCCAGGAAGAAATGCGCGCCGCCTTCGACGGCTACCACCCCACCGTGCAGAAGCTGATCGGCGCCACCGAGTCGATTACCAAATGGCCGCTGCGCAACCGCAACCCACTGCCGCTGTGGAGCCGTGGTCGCCTGGTACTGCTGGGCGATGCCTGCCATCCGATGAAGCCACACATGGCGCAGGGTGCGTGCATGGCGATCGAAGACGCGGCGATGCTCACCCGCTGCCTGCAAGAAACCGGGCTGTCCGACCACCGCAGCGCCTTCGCCCTGTATGAGGCCAACCGCAAGGAACGCGCCTCCCGGGTGCAGTCGGTATCCAACGCCAACACCTTCCTCTACACCCAGGAAGACCCAGCCTGGGTCTACGGCTACGACCTCTACGCCCAAGAACTCAAGAGCGGGGAGGCAGCATGAGCAGCTTTATCGCCGGCGGCAATGTCAGCGCCAACGGCATCCGCCAGCATTACCTGCGCTACGGTGGCAAAGGCCCGGCCCTGATCCTGGTGCCGGGTATCACCAGCCCGGCGATTACCTGGGGCTTCGTCGCCGAGCGCCTGGGCCAGCACTTTGACACCTATGTGCTGGATGTACGCGGCCGCGGCCTGTCCTCGAGCGGGCCCGAACTGGACTACGGCATCGATGCCTGCGCGGCGGATATCCCGGCCTTCGCGGCGGCACTGGGCCTGGACCGCTATCACCTGGTCGGCCACTCGATGGGCGCGCGCTTCGCCATCCGCGCCGCCGCCCAGGGTGCGCCTGGATTGCAGCGATTGGTGCTGATCGATCCGCCGGTGTCCGGCCCGGGTCGTCGCGAGTACCCAAGCAAGCTGCCCTGGTACGTAGACTCGATCCGCCAGGCCACGCTCGGCATGAGTGGCGACGACATGCGCGCCTTCTGCGCGACCTGGACCGACGAACAGCTAGCGCTGCGCGCCGAATGGCTGCACACCTGCTATGAGCCGGCAATCGTGCGCGCCTTCAACGATTTTCACGAGGTCGACATTCACCAGGACCTGCCCCACGTGCATCAACCGGCGTTGCTGATGGTGGCCGGGCG
Organism: Pseudomonas sp. BT-42-2; assembly: GCF_025847435.2. Lineage (NCBI taxonomy): Bacteria > Pseudomonadati > Pseudomonadota > Gammaproteobacteria > Pseudomonadales > Pseudomonadaceae > Pseudomonas > Pseudomonas sp. BT-42-2. Next base: position 194,667 of record NZ_JAOYTM010000013.1, on the reverse strand, counting down.
CGGCGGCGTGATCCAGCCGCAGGACATCGCCGAAATCCGCGAGCTCAAGCCGGACATCCAGGTCGTCCAAGTGGAAAACGCCGGACACATGATTCCCTGGGATGACCTGGAAGGCTTCTTCGCTGCCTTCGCTGATTTCCTCGACCATCCTCTCGTCTGAAGGAGCACAAGACATGACCAAGCTGTACCGCATCGGCCAGATCGTGCCGAGCTCGAACACCACCATGGAAACCGAGATCCCGGCGATGCTCCTGGCGCGTCAGGCGATTCGCCCCGAGCGCTTCACCTTCCACTCCAGCCGCATGCGCATGAAGCAGGTAAAGAAGGAAGAACTGGCAGCGATGGACGCGGAGTCCGACCGCTGCGCACTGGAGCTGTCCGACGCCAAGGTCGACGTCCTGGGCTACGCCTGCCTGGTAGCAATCATGGCCATGGGCCTGGGCTACCACCGCCAGTCGGAGAAACGCCTGCAGAAAGCCACCGCCGACAACGATGCACTGGCGCCGGTGATCACCAGTGCCGGGGCGCTGGTGCAAGCTCTGCACGTGATGAAAGCCAAGCGCATCGCCATCGTCGCGCCTTACATGAAGCCGCTGACCGAATTGGTGGTCAACTACATCCGCGAAGAAGGCTTCGAGGTGCAGGATTGGCGTGCGCTGGAGATTCCCGACAACCTCGCCGTGGCCCGCCACGATCCGGCCAACCTGCCTGGCATCGTCGCCGGCATGAACCTTGAAGGCGTCGATGTGGTGGTGCTTTCGGCCTGCGTGCAAATGCAATCGTTGCCAGCGGTGGCCAAGGTCGAGGCACAAACCGGCAAGCCGGTGGTCACCGCCGCCATTGCCACTACCTACGCCATGCTCAAGGCATTGGACCTGGAGCCCGTGGTTCCAGGTGCCGGCGCCCTACTGTCGGGCGCTTACTGAATCGGGAGACGCACATGAGCGACGCACAAAGCGCCAGCGACAACTACCAGGGCGTATGGGGCCAGCGCATCGGCTTCGGGCGCAAGGCGGCCCTGCTGATGATCGACTTCATGCAGGGCTACACCACCCCCGGTGCGCCGCTCTACGCCCCTGGCGTGGTAACGGCTGTCGAGCAGGCCGCCGGCCTGCTGGCACTGGCCCGTGACTGCGGTACGCTGGTGGTGCACACCAACATCCGCTACCAGGCCCCCCACTTCACCGATGGCGGGGTGTGGGTACGCAAGGCGCCGGTGATGAAGGACATGGTCGAAGGCAACCCGCTGGCTGAGTTCTGTGAGGCGGTGCTGCCCCGGGCAGATGAAGTGGTGCTCAGCAAGCAATACGCCAGCGCCTTTTTCGGCACCAGCCTAGCCTCGCTACTGCATGCCCAAGGCATCGACACCGTGGTACTGGCCGGGTGCTCGACCAGCGGCTGCATCCGTGCCAGTGCAGTCGATGCGCTGCAGCATGGTTTCAGAACCATCGTGGTGCGCGAGTGCGTCGGTGATCGGCACAACGATCCACATGAAGCCAACCTGTTCGACATCGACAGCAAGTACGGCGATGTCATCAGCCGGCAGGAGGCCATGGCTCAATTGCAGCGTCTGGCCGCCTAAAACCCGGCCGCCCTTTTGCCCATAACAATTACGCAACGGCGCGGGAAGCCCGTTGCATGACCGTCCGCTGTGCAGACGGCCGCCCCGCAGGAGCGCTCGGGGCCTTGTGACGCTGCCCAGAAACGTCGCGTATAGTGCGCGGCGCGCCTGGAGCGTCGAAAACTGCTGGCCTAAAAACAACCACAAAGTCGCCCGCCAGGAGACAGGAAATGCCAATTGCGAATGCAACCACGGTCCACGCTGAAGTCGACCAGGGTACTCAAGCGCTTTACCGCCGGATCACTTGGAGGCTCATCCCCTTCCTGTGCTTCTGCTACCTCGCAGCCTATCTAGACCGCATCAACGTCGGCTTCGCCAAGCTGCAAATGCTCGAAGACCTGCAGTTCAGCACCGCAGCCTATGGCCTGGGTGCGGGGCTGTTCTTCGTCGGCTATATCATTTTCGAAGTGCCGAGCAACCTGATCCTGCAGCGGGTCGGCGCCAAGCTGTGGATCGCCCGCATCATGATCACCTGGGGCCTGCTCTCGGCCTGCACCATGTTCGTCACCAGCACCACGCAGTTCTACATCCTGCGCTTTCTGCTCGGCGCGGCCGAAGCGGGCTTTCTGCCAGGGGTGCTGTTCTACCTGACCATGTGGTACCCGACCTACCGCCGCGGGCGGATCATAGCCCTGTTCATGATCGGCCTGCCGCTGTCGAGCGTGATCGGCGGGCCGATCTCTGGCTGGATCATGGGCCATTTCGACCAGGTCCACGGCCTGCATGGCTGGCAGTGGCTGTTCTTGCTCGAAGCAATCCCCAGCGTGCTGCTCGGCATCCTGACGTTCTGGGCGTTGCCGAACAACTTCCAGCAGGCCAAGTGGCTGTCGGATGACGACAAGGCGCAGCTGGCAGCGGACCTTGCCGCCGACGATGCCGAGGGCAAGGGCAGCAAGCACAGCTTCCGCGATGGTTTCTTCAACCTGAAGGTGTGGATGCTCGGTGGCATCGACTTCTCGATCCTGCTCAGCGCCTATGCCATGGGCTTCTGGATGCCGACCTTCATCCGCGATGCCGGCGTTAGCGACACCTTCCACATTGGCCTGCTCACGGCGATCCCGAGCCTGGCCGCGCTGCTTGGCATGCTGATGATCGGGGCCAGCTCCGACCGCCATCGCGAACGCCGCTGGCACATCATCGTGCCCTTCATCATCGGCGCGATCGCCATGGCCAGCAGCACCCTGTTCAGCCAGAACCTGGTGATGACCGTACTGCTGTTCGCCATCGCTTCGGCGGCGATCATCGGTGCCGTGCCGGTGTTCTTCAGCCTGCCGGCGACCTTCCTCAAGAGCACGGCGGCAGCCACCGGTTTCGCCCTGGCCTGCTCACTGGCCAATATCGCAGGCTTGGTGAGCAACTCACTGATGGGCATGGTCACCGACCTCACCGGCACCTCCCATGCGGCGCTGTGGGTGTTCGCCCTGTGCCTGCTGCTTAGCTGCTTTTTAGTGATCGCCCTGCCCGCGAAGCTGGTCAACCGCTAACGGTCCAGCGCTTCGCGCAACGGCAGCGCAAGCGGGCTCGCAGCCCGCTTGCCGATCCCTTTCAACGCACCCCCGTCGTGGACGATCGCCTGGCCGCCACGCAGGGTTGCTGTTGCCTGAATTCAGGAGTAGCTCACATGCAAGGTCACACCCATCAACGCTTAGCCTGCACCGCACGCCTGACTGGCGGTTGTCTTGCCGCCGCCCTGTGCGCCGAAGCGACGGCCGAAGAAGCAGGCTTCATCGAAGGCGCCAAGGCCACGCTGCAAGCCCGCAATTATTTCTTCAGCCGCGACTATACCGATATCAAAGGCAGCAGCACCCAGTCGCGCACCCAGGAGTGGGCTCAGGGCTTTATCCTCAATGCCAGCTCCGGCTACACCCAGGGCACCCTGGGCGTCGGCATCGACGTCACCGGCCTGCTCGGCTTCAAACTCGACAGCAGCCCTGAGCACGCCAAGTCCGGGCTGTTGCCCAGCCTTGAAAGCGGCAAGTCTGCCGACAACTACAGCCGCCTGGGCGCGGCGATCAAGTTCAAGCTATCGCAGACCGAGCTCAAAGTCGGCGAGTTGATGCCCAACCTGCCGGTGCTGCTGTTCAGCGACCTGCGCCTGCTACCGCCGACCTATCAAGGCGCGATGCTCGAGTCACGCGAGTTTGCCGGGCTGACCATGAGCGCCGGGCAGTTCCGCTCGACCAGCCTGCGCGACTCTTCCAACAGCCAGAAGATGTATGCGCTGGTCAACGACCCGATCAATCCGGCGCGTCTGGCGCGGTTTACCAGTGACCGCTTCAACTACCTCGGCGCCGACTATGCCTTCAACGACAACCGCACCAGTGTCGGCGTATGGCAGGCGCAACTGGAGGACATCTATCAACAGCGCTTCTACAGCTTCAAGCACGCCGAGCCGCTCGGTGACTGGACGCTTGGGGTCAATGCCGGCTACTTCGATGCTCGCGAGGATGGCCGCCAGATCGCTGGTAAATACGACAACCATGCGCTGTTCAGCCTGTTCTCGGCCAAGACCGGAGGGCATACCTTCTACGTCGGTTATCAGCAGATCGGCGGCGACGACGGCTTCATCCAGGTCGGTGCCAACACCAACCCGATGGGCAACACCCTGCCCACCTACGAGTTCTCGGCGCCGGGCGAGCGCTCATGGCAGGTGCGCCATGACTACAACTTCGTTGCATTGGGTATTCCTGGGCTGACTTCGACCCTGCGCTATGTACAAGGGCGTGATGTAGAGACTGGGCTGGGCTTCGAAGGGCGTGACCGCGAGCGCGACCTGGACCTGGCCTATGTGGTGCAGAGCGGGCCGTTGGCCGGGCTGGGGGTGCGGCTACGCAACGTTATGGCACGCTCGAACTACCGCACGGATATCGATGAGAACCGGTTGATTCTGAGTTATACGGTCAAGCTGTTCTGAATGGGTTGAGGCTGGAGCTACCCGCAAGGCGCTCCAGCCTGCCCAGCGGCGCTGATCACCAGCGCCTCCACAGACGCCCGGCATGAGTGTTCAGCTACCAGGTCTTGCGTTCGGACTTCTTGAAGGAGCCGCCAGTCATGCACTGTTCGACCAGATTTTCCCGAGCTTTGTTGTCAGGAAGGGTCTTCAAGTAATTGGGCTGACAATGTTCGCTGGACACTGCGTATGCTGCAGAATCCGTGGCCTCTTCATTGGCGCCCTCACCATCTGCCTGCGAGGTAGAACATACCTCCAGCAAAGCAACTGATGAAAACGCCATCGAGCACATCGCCGACAGTACCGCACCCCGACAGATAGCCTTCGACCTGCACTGCCAGGAACAACAGGGCGAGCAAAAGAACGACGCCCATGATGCGCCGCTGAAGCTTGAACCTGGCCTTGTCAGTTCCGAACCACAGCATCCCTGCCTCCTTGCTCTAACTGCTCTACACCCCCATGCACACGTGCCTAGGCCCATGTTCGCTGACGAGCTCGAAATCCGCGGCGGCTAGAAATGATATTACAAGGGGAAACATAGGGTTTGGCGATAGTCGCAGCCTCCCAACTTCTGCAACGCACGCCTAACCCTAGGCAAATAACGGCTCAAACCCAACGGCTATCAGATCTTCGGCTTGACCGCCCTTGCTTGCTCGTCTGCCAGTTTCTGTTTGCGCTCAGCTTCTGCCTTGGCATCGCTAGCAGCCAACTCATCAAACATCGACTTGGCGTCGGTGATCGACACAGTGTAGTGAGGCACCATGTCATCGCTTTGCGTCGAAGCGCCAACCGAGATGATTTTGCCGCAGTTTGGGCTGAACGTGCGCGGGGCGCTTACCGACACGCCCGGGATATCGCTGCTGCCACCGCCGCCTTGGCAAGGCGCCACGCCAGAGCCAAACCACTGCTTGCCGTTGCGGTCGTATTGCCAGCTGAAGCCGAGCCCCATTATGTTCGAGGTGCTGGAAGGTTTACCGAACTTTTCCGTCAGGGCTGCCTTGAGCGCGTCGATCTTGATACGCCCGCCTTCATCGAAGCGCTGAACGCGAGCGATGAACCAAACCTTACCAGACTCGTTCTGCAGTGCTGCAAACTCGTCGGATGGCCCGCCTGCATTGGTAGTGCCAGTCCATGGCATCCGGTCGTCCGTCTTCGCCGTGACGCCAGCTTCCTGGCCGGTAGTGAGCATCAACGAAGAAATTTTGTAGTCGGGGTTGGCCTTGGCGATGGCGGCCTTGGCTTCAGCCAACGAAGAACCGATGGTAACGCCGGCAATATCGTCTGCTGCCAGGGTTGCCGTGCTTGCGAGGGCGGCAAGAGTCGCGCCAGCTAAGACACTTAACCCCTTCAGATGAGCGTTTTTGCAAGCCTTTTTCATTACTTGCGCGGCGTTATGTTCGTTTGCAACAACAGCCAATTGCATGAGACCTCTTCCTGAAGTCGATTGAAGGACGCAAAAGGTATCACATTGTTTCCATTTGCAAAGAGCGAGAGCTCTGCTCCCGAATAGCCTTGAGGATCTATGCGCTCCCGGCAGTACAGTATTACTGCCTCGGCCGCTCCAGCTGCTGAACTAAGCCAACACAGCGAGTGCGAGGGAGCGAGTCATGGCTTGAATCACTCGTCCTGGCTTTCATCAGGCGGAGTGATGTTCCAGAAGTTGTCGCTCGCTTCCTGTTAAGAAAAGGCCACCCATAAAAAAATCCAGTCACCGCTAAGTGACTGGATTTTCTAGGGATTTTTGGTCGGGACGGAGTGATTCGAACACTCGACCCCTTGCACCCCATGCAAGTGCGCTACCGGGCTGCGCTACGCCCCGAACTGCTCTCGATACTGCTGAGAACGTTGAGAAATCTACCCTAAGCGTCTGATTAATGGAAGCTTTTTTTAAAAAAACTTTCCACTCGTCGGATCAGATCACTTCTTCAGCACCACTAGCACATCTTCCAATTCAGCAATCATCTGCCGGATCAGTTGCTTGTACTGGGTGGTATCGTCCTTGGCTTCATCACTGGACAAACGCAACCGCGCGCCGCCGATGGTGAAGCCTTGGTCATACAGCAGCGCGCGGATCTGGCGGATCATCAGCACATCTTGGCGCTGATAATACCGCCGGTTTCCGCGGCGCTTGACTGGGTTGAGTTGCGGGAACTCCTGCTCCCAATAACGCAACACGTGCGGTTTTACCGCGCAGAGCTCGCTGACTTCACCAATGGTGAAGTAGCGTTTGCCCGGTATGGGGGGCAGCTCGTCGTTATGGCTTGGTTCCAGCATAGGCCTCAACCCGGGCTTTCAGTTTCTGCCCTGGACGAAAGGTGACGACACGGCGTGCGGTAATCGGGATCTCTTCCCCAGTCTTGGGGTTGCGGCCCGGCCGCTGGCGTTTGTCGCGAAGGTCAAAGTTGCCGAAACCGGACAACTTGACCTGCTCGTTGTCTTCAAGCGCGTGGCGAATCTCTTCGAAGAACAACTCGACCAGTTCCTTCGCTTCGCGCTTGTTGAGCCCCAGCTCCTCGTACAGCCTTTCGGCCATCTCAGCTTTCGTCAGAGCACCCATGCCGTTATTTCCTTAACGTGGTGTTCAACCTTTGTTCGAGCGAGGTGAGGATCAACTGCAGGGTGGCGTTCACCTCATCGTCATTAAGAGTGCGCGATGGATGCTGCCAGGTCAAGCCGACGGCCAGGCTTTTTCTATCAGGATCAATACCTTTACCCTGGTAGACATCAAACAGCCTGAGGTCTGTGAGCCATTCGCCTGCATTGTCACGAATTACTTCAAGGACCGAGCTCGAAGCTACATCACGTCCCGCGATCAAAGCCAGGTCACGCCTGGTTTCAGGGAACTTGGACAGTTCGCTGAATTTCGGCAGGCGACCTTCGACCACTTCCTCCAGGATAAGCTCGAAGACGAACACCGGGCGGTCCAGGTCGAGGGTCTTGGCGAGTTCTGGGTGAAGGGCGCCGAGGTAGCCGACTTCCTTGCCGTCACGTTCGATGCGAGCAGTCTGACCTGGGTGCAGGGCAGGATGTTTGCCGGCGACGAAGGTGAAGTCGTTGAGCGCGCCAGAATAGCCCAGCAGGGCTTCTACGTCGGCCTTGACGTCGAAGAAGTCGATGCTGTCACGGGCGTTGGCCCAGCCTTCCGGCAGGCGGGTGCCCGTGACGACGCCGGCGATCATCGGCTGCTGCTTGAGATCACCCAGCTGGCCGACGAAGCGCTGGCCGCTTTCGAACAAGCGTACGCGATCTTGCTGGCGATTGAGGTTGTGCTGCAGCGCCTTGACCAGGCCCGGCCACAACGAGGCGCGCATGGCAGCCATGTCGTTGGAAATCGGGTTGGCCAGCAGCAACGGCTCGACGCCAGGAGTGAACAGCTCGAACAGCTTCGGATCGATGAAGCTGTAGGTGATTGCCTCCTGGTAGCCGCGAGCAACCAGCAGGCGGCGCAGGGTTGGCAACTCGCCACGGGCTTCCGGAGCACCTTTTGGCGCCAGACGCGCTTGCGGGTAGCGGACCGGCAGGTGGTTGTAGCCGTACAGGCGAGCCAGCTCTTCGATCAGGTCGACTTCCAGGCTGATGTCGAAGCGGTGGCTTGGTACGTTGACGGTCCACTGCCCTGCCCCATTGCTGGTAGTGGTGAGCTCCAGGGCGTTGAGCAGTTGCTCGACCTGTGCTGGCTCCATCTCCATGCCGAGCATCTGGGTGATGCGTTCGGCGCGCAGGGTGATCGGCGCCACTTTAGGCAGGTGCTGCTCGCTGACACTCTCGATGATCGGGCCAGCTTCGCCACCAACGATCTCCAGCACCAGCGCGGTAGCGCGCTCCATGGCTTCGCGCGCCAGTTGCGAGTCGACGCCGCGCTCGTAGCGATGCGAGGCATCGGTGTGCAGGCCGTAGGAACGGGCCTTGCCTGCGACCGAAATAGGCTCGAAGAAGGCGCTCTCAAGGAACAAGTCGCGGGTCTTCTCAGTATTGACACCGCTATGCTCGCCCCCCATGACGCCAGCGATAGCCAGGGCCCGGGTGTGGTCGGCGATGACCAGGGTGTCGCTACGCAGGGCCACTTCCTGGCCGTCGAGCAGGACCAGTTTCTCGCCCTCTTCGGCCATCCGCACGCGGATGCCGCCGTTGATTTCCGCGAGGTCGAAAGCGTGCATCGGTTGCCCAAGCTCAAGCATCACGTAGTTGGTGATGTCGACGGCAGCGTCGATACTGCGCACATCGCTGCGGCGCAGGCGCTCGACCAGCCAAAGCGGGCTTGGCCTGGACAGGTCGACATTGCGGATGACCCGACCCAGGTAGCGCGGGCACGCAGCCGGAGCGCTGACTTCGACCGAGCGTACTTCGTCGTGAGCGGGCGCGACTGCTGGCACCGCCAGACGAGTGACCGGAACGTTGTACAGAGCGCTGACATCGCGCGCCAGACCGACTACCGACAAGCAGTCGCCGCGGTTCGGGGTCAGGCCAATCTCGATGCTGGCGTCGTCCAGGTTCAGGTATTGACGAATGTCTTCACCAACCGGGGCATCGGCTGCCAGTTCGAGCAGGCCATCGTTTTCTTCGCTGATCTGCAGTTCGGCCGCCGAGCAGAGCATGCCGAACGACTCGACACCCCGCAGCTTGGCCTTCTTGATCTTGAAGTCGCCCGGCAGTTCGGCGCCGATCATGGCGAACGGGATCTTAATGCCTGGACGCGCATTGGGCGCGCCGCAAACCACTTGGAAGGTTTCCTGGCCGCTGCTCACCTGGCAGACGCGCAGCTTATCGGCGTCCGGGTGTTGCTCGGTGCTCAGGATTTCGCCAACGACGATACCGCTGAACTGACCAGCAGCCGGGGTAACGCTGTCGACTTCGAGGCCGGCCATGGACAGACGAGCGACCAGCTCGTCACGGGAGACGTGCGGGTTGACCCAACCGCGCAGCCACTGTTCACTGAATTTCATGCTGTTCTCCTGAAAGTTGCGTCGATTGGGCCTAGCGGAATTGGGCGAGGAACCGCAGGTCGTTGTCGAAGAACAGACGCAAATCGTTGACGCCATAGCGCAGCATGGCCAGGCGCTCGGCACCCATGCCGAAGGCGAAGCCTTGGAACTCTTCCGGATCGATACCGGACATGCGCAGCACGTTCGGGTGGACCATGCCGCAGCCCATGACTTCCAGCCAGCCCGTCTGCTTGCAGACGCGGCAGCCTTTGCCGGAGCACATCACACACTGGATATCGACTTCAGCAGAGGGCTCGGTGAAGGGGAAGAACGACGGACGGAAACGCACGTCCAGTTGTTTTTCGAAGAACACGCGCAGGAATTCTTCGATGGTGCCCTTGAGGTCGGCGAAATTGATGTCGCGATCGATCAACAGGCCTTCGACCTGGTGGAACATCGGCGAGTGAGTGATATCCGAGTCGCAGCGATAGACGCGGCCCGGGCAAACAATGCGGATTGGCGGCTGAGTGGACTCCATGGTCCGCACCTGCACCGGCGAGGTGTGGGTACGCAGCAGCATGTTGGCATTGAAATAGAAGGTGTCGTGCATCGCCCGCGCCGGGTGGTGGCCAGGGATGTTGAGCGCTTCGAAGTTATGGTAGTCGTCTTCGACCTCAGGGCCTTCGGCAATGCCGTAGCCGATGTGGGTGAAGAACTGCTCGATACGCTCGAGGGTGCGGGTGATCGGGTGCAGGCCACCGGTGGTCTGGCCACGACCTGGCAAGGTCACATCAATGCATTCGGCCGCCAGGCGAGCGCTGAGCTCAGCCTCTTCAAAGGCAGCTTTGCGTGCGTTGAGCACTTCGGTGACGCGTTCCTTGGCGTCGTTGATCAGCGCTCCAACCTTGGGGCGCTCTTCGGCTGGCAGGTTGCCCAGGGTCTTCATCACCTGGGTCAGCTCGCCCTTCTTGCCGAGAAATTGAACCCGGATCTGTTCCAGGGCATTGATGTCTTCAGCGCGCTCCACAGCTTCCAGGGCTTGGGAGACCAGCGCATCCAGGTTTTCCATGTACAGACTCCAGATACGAAAATAGGGGAAGAGCTTTGAAGGCTCTTCCCCTATCGATGACGTTCAACACCCAGCGACGCTAGCATCGCCGGGTGATTGTCGTGGGTACTTAAGCCAGAACGGCTTTAGCCTTCTCGACAATCGCAGCAAACGCCGCTTTTTCGTTCACTGCCAGGTCAGCCAGAACTTTGCGGTCGATTTCGATCGACGCTTTTTTCAGGCCAGCAATCAGACGGCTGTAAGACAGACCGTTGGTGCGGGCACCGGCGTTGATACGAGCGATCCACAGAGCGCGGAACTGACGCTTTTTCTGGCGACGGTCACGGTAGGCGTATTGACCAGCCTTGATGACAGCCTGCTTGGCAACACGGAATACGCGCGAACGCGCACCGTAGTAGCCTTTAGCCAGTTTCAGAATTTTCTTGTGACGCTTACGAGCGATTACGCCGCGCTTTACACGAGCCATGAGTAACTTCCTCTATCTAGACCAGAATTAACGAACGCGCAGCATGCGCGCGACTTTTGCCACGTCAGACGGGTGCAGCAGGCTGCTACCACGCAGTTGACGCTTACGCTTAGTCGACATTTTGGTCAGGATGTGGCTCTTGAAAGCGTGCTTGTGCTTGAAGCCGGAAGCCGTTTTCAGGAAACGCTTCGCAGCACCGCTCTTGGTTTTCATTTTTGGCATGTTGGAACTCCGCATTCGATAAAATTACACAATAATCATCAGGCCTGCCGTGCCCGGGAGATTACTTCTTCTTTTTGGGGGCGATGACCATCATAAGCTGGCGTCCTTCCATCTTCGGATGCTGCTCAACGGTGCCGTATTCGATCAGGTCAGCTTCAACCCGCTTCAACAGCTCCATGCCCAGCTCCTGGTGGGCCATCTCACGACCACGGAATCTCAGAGAGATCTTGGCCTTGTCCCCATCACTAAGGAAACGTACCAGGTTGCGTAGTTTTACCTGGTAATCCCCTTCCTCCGTCCCTGGACGAAACTTGATTTCTTTGATCTGGATCTGCTTCTGGTTTTTCTTGGCCTCGTTGGCCTGCTTCTTCTTCTCGAAGAGGTGCTTGCCGTAGTCCATGACCTTGCAGACAGGAGGTACGGCGTCAGCAGAAATCTCTACCAGATCCAGCTTCGCTTCTTCAGCGATACGAAGCGCTTCATCAATCGAGACGATGCCAATCTGCTCGCCGTCAGCGCCAATTAACCGAACCTCGCGGGCCGAGATATTCTCGTTGATCGGGGCCTTCGGTGCAGTTCGTTTATCGTTTCTCATTTCACGCTTAATAGTTATTACTCCGATTCTTGGCGACCACGCCGGGAAACCGCATGCGCAAGGAGCTCAGCGAATTGGGCGACGGGCATGGAGCCCAGGTCAGCGCCTTCGCGAGTACGCACAGCGACGGTTTGCGTTTCGACTTCACGGTCCCCTATAACCAAAAGGTACGGGACCTTGAGCAAAGTATGCTCGCGGATTTTAAAGCCGATCTTCTCATTTCTCAAGTCAGACTTGGCACGGAAACCGCTATCGGTCAGGTTTTTTTCCACCTCAAGGGCGAAATCGGCCTGTTTGTCGGTGATATTCATGATCACCGCCTGGGTTGGCGCCAGCCAGGCTGGGAAGACACCGGCATAGTGCTCGATGAGCATGCCGATGAAGCGCTCGAACGAACCGAGGATGGCGCGGTGCAGCATCACCGGACGCTTACGGGCGTTGTCTTCGGCGATGTAGCTGGCGTCCAGACGCTCAGGCAGGTTCGGATCGTATTGCAGGGTACCACACTGCCAGTTACGGCCCAGGCAGTCGCGCAGGGTGAACTCGATCTTCGGACCGTAGAACGCGCCCTCGCCCGGCTGATATTCCCACTCCAAGCCCGACTCGTTCAGGGCATCGGCCAGCGCACCTTCAGCGCGATCCCACAGCTCTTCGGAACCGACGCGCTTGACCGGACGGGTCGAGAGCTTCATGGCGATGTCGGTGAAGCCGAAGTCCTTGTACACATCCAAGGTCAGCTTGATGAAGTCGGCGGCTTCTTTCTTCACCTGATCTTCGGTGCAGAAAATGTGCGCGTCGTCTTGCACGAAGCCACGCACACGCATGATGCCGTGCAGGGCGCCGGATGGCTCATTGCGATGGCAAGCACCGAATTCAGCCAGACGCAGCGGCAGATCGCGGTACGACTTCAGGCCCTGATTGAACACCTGCACGTGGCATGGGCAGTTCATCGGCTTTACCGCGTAGTCGCGGCTTTCCGACGAAGTGGTGAACATGTTTTCGGCGTAGTTGGACCAGTGACCGGACTTCTCCCACAGGATGCGGTCGACCACTTGCGGGGTCTTGATCTCAAGGTAGCCATTGATACGCTGGACGTTGCGCATGTATTGCTCGAGCACCTGATACACGGTCCAGCCGTTCGGGTGCCAGAAGACCATGCCCGGGGCTTCTTCCTGCAGGTGGAACAGATCCAGCTGCTTGCCGATCTTGCGGTGGTCGCGTTTTTCGGCTTCTTCGATGCGCTGGATGTAGGCTGCCAGCTGCTTCTTGTCAGCCCAGGCGGTGCCGTACACACGTTGCAATTGCTCGTTCTTGGCATCGCCGCGCCAGTAGGCGCCGGACAGCTTGGTCAGCTTGAATGCCTTGAGGAAGCGGGTGTTCGGCACGTGCGGACCGCGGCACATGTCGACGTATTCTTCGTGATAGTACAGGCCCATGGCCTGCTCATCGGGCATGTCTTCGACCAAGCGCAGCTTGTAGTCTTCACCGCGATTGCGGAACACGTCGATGACTTCGGCGCGCGGGGTCATCTTCTTGATGACGTCGTAGTCCTTCTCGATCAGCTGTTGCATGCGCTTTTCGATGGCCGCGAGGTCGTCAGGAGTGAAGGGGCGCTCGTAGGCAATGTCGTAATAGAAGCCTTCGTCGATCACCGGGCCGATCACCATCTTGGCGGTCGGGTACAGCTGCTTCACTGCGTGGCCGATCAGGTGGGCGCACGAGTGACGGATGATCTCCAGTCCCTCTTCATCTTTAGGGGTGATGATCTGCAGGGTGGCGTCGTGCTCGATCAGATCGCACGCATCGACCAGTTTGCCGTCGACCTTGCCGGCCAGGGTGGCCTTGGCCAGGCCTGCGCCAATAGAGGCAGCGACTTCAGCTACGGATACGGCGTGATCGAACGAACGTTGACTGCCATCGGGAAGAGTAATAGTGGGCATGGCGCCTCCTCTCCTAGTGGTGACCCCTACCAAAGGTCACGTGGGTTGGGATGAGCCAGTACAAGATCCGACCTGCCTTTCCCGCGGGAAAGCCTGCCTCACAGTGGCAGAAGCCTTTCGGCTTGCCAGGGACGAACCAGAGTGACTGGAAAATAAAATGATTACGGCCGGCACCAGGCCCGCCGCAAGCCAAGCATGCTAGCACGCGGGTTGCAGCCCAGGCAGAAATATTTGGAAATTACGCCCCGTGCTGAACTTGTGGGGAAATTTGCCTATCAGACTTTCTGAAGCATCCTACTCTGTATGAGACCTAACCCAAGGAGTGTCTGGTTATGCGATTTCAGTCTCTTTTGGCCTTGACTGCCGCCGGCGCCCTGCTGCTGCCCATGGCCGCAACCGCTGGCGACTTCCCTGCCGGCAAGCAAGCGACCTACATGACACAGTGCCAGCAGGTGGCAACCGGCCAGGGCGTCGATGCCAATACGGCCAAAAAACACTGTGAATGTGGCGCACAAGCCATCAAAAAGAATTTCACAGACGAGGAAATCAAGGATTTGGACAGCCAGGACGGAGTGGATGCCATATTGATGAAAAAGGCGCAAACCGTGGTCCAGCAGGCCTGCAACGCTAATTGATACGTCGATTTTGTGGCTTACTGCGCTTTTATTTGCGATGGATCAGCATAATCCGAAGGTAAAAGGCGCGACATCCGCAGAATTAGACTATGATGTACCTGGCGCACGTAGCTTCGGCCACATTTGCACCTCGATAAAAAATCATGTTTCTGGAGATTCACCCCATGTCCAATCGCCAAACCGGCACCGTCAAGTGGTTCAACGATGAGAAAGGCTTCGGCTTCATCACTCCTCAAGGCGGCGGCGACGACCTGTTCGTACACTTCAAAGCCATCGAAACCGACGGCTTCAAGAGCCTGAAAGAAGGCCAGACTGTTTCCTTCGTCGCTGAACGCGGCCAGAAGGGCATGCAGGCTGCACAGGTTCGTCCGGAGTAATTCGGATTGTTGTAAAAAAACCCGCCCTTGTGGCGGGTTTTTTTATGCTGGGGATCTGCTCTGCCAGTGGCAGGGCTTCCCATCGCGGGACAAGCCCGCCCCCACGCAATCGCTCAAACGAATACGTGGCAGCGGACTTGCCCCCGACGGCAGGAGCGGATCAACCGCAGTTAACGCGAATGACCTTGCCCTGCTCGTCAACGTTCAAGTTCAAGCGCTCAGAGCGATACTCCAGGGTAATTACATCGTGTGGCTTAAGGATTCGTGCCATCTGCGAGCCACTGGCCTTGCGCGCCTGCTCGAGCAGGTCTGGGGTGCCCGGCTTGCCAACTGCAAAGTCGGCGCCACTGGCTTCGCAGCGGCCGTCGTTACCGGCTGGAGCCGCCGGGGTGTTGCCAGCAGTGCCGGAAGAGCCGCCTGTGCTGCAACCTGCCAGGACTGTAGCCACCAGCAGGGTTGCCAGGGAAGCACGGGTACGGAACATGAATCCTCCTAATCATCATGGGAACTGCTCTATGCGACAGCTCCACGCAAAATTTGTTGCAAAACCGCACAAGTCTGCCTGAATCGGCCGCTTGAGGCGAAACGCTAATCGTGACCGGATTTTGCACCACACCGATAGTTTGCCAGCCGAGCGTTCTTATGCCTAAGTCGCAGGGCTATTGACGCAAAGGCATGATTTACTGCAATAAGTGGAGCGCAGCATGCCTCCCTACGAACGCCAGGGTCAGGTGTTCGCCTCATCGCCCGGGCCGTCACGAGAATCTCCCATGAGCAGTCATACCATCGATGCCGATATCAAGGTCAAATGGGCCGAGGGCCAGAGCGCCTACAGCCCTGGCACACCCGAGGAGCTGCTGTTGATTGCCGTCGATCTACTGGTGCGCGATCGCGGCAGTGAGGCGACGCGCAGCTTCATCGAACAGGTGCTCGAGCGCTACGCGCCACACGAAGCTATTGCAATCGAGCCAGACGCTCGCTGAGCAGGTCGAACAAGCCCTGGGCGTCGCCATCTCCGATCCACAGCACATTGGCCGGTTGCTTGAGCACACCGTACCAATCCGCCACGGTCTGGCCGAAAGTTGGCCCTTCGCGGCTATCGACTGTCATGTGGATCTGCCGCCCGCTGAACAACTCGGGCTTGAGCAGGTAGGCAATGACGCTGGCATCATGCACCGGGCCGCCGGGCATGCCGTAAAGGTCCATATCGTGCTTGATGTAGGCGTTGAGAATATCCACTACCTGCTTGCTGGCCCGATTATTCACCGCAGCCAATTGCTTGAGGCGAGTCTCGCTGGTCAATAGCTTGTGCGTGACATCCAGCGGCAGATAGGTAAGCTTGACGCCACTGGCCAGCACCACTTGCGCGGCATGCGGGTCGGCGAACAGATTGAATTCCGCAGCTGGGGTGATATTGCCGCCATTGAAGTGCGCACCCCCCATCACCACCACTTCCTTGATGCCGTCGACGATATCGGGTTGCTGAATCAACGCCAAGGCCAGGTTGGTTTGCGGCCCGAGCATGGCGATGGTGATGCTATGCGGCTCGGCAGCGCCCAGGGTATCGACCAGATACTGCACCGCATTGCCCTTGGCCAGGCCCTGCTTTGGCTCGTGCACACTGACGCCCGTAAGCCCTTCTTCGCCATGCACTTCGGCGGCGTAGATTGGCGGGCGTACCAGCGGGCGGCCGGCGCCAGCATATACAGGGATCTCCTCCCGGCCTGCCCATTCGCGCGCCAGGCGAGCATTGCGTGAGGTTTTTGCCAATCTCACATTGCCGGCAACGGTGGTGATGGCGCGAATGTTCAGCGCGTCAGGCGAGGCCATGGCCAAAAAAAGTGCCACCAGATCGTCCGCCCCGGGGTCGGTATCGATGATCAGGTCGCGAGGCGCGGCCTGCAGACTGGCGGCGGCGATGGTGGACATCAGTACGACTCCTTGTAGCAAACGCTTGAGCATCGAGCACTCCTTGCTGCGTGATGAATGGAAGACTTGCGCCCTGAACTTAAAAGGTAACGCCAGCGATTAGGGCAATGTTGCTATAGGGCTGGCATTCTCCCGTGCGCACGATAGCCTTGGCCTGCCTGCTCAGATCCTTGAACTGGCTGTGGTGCAGACGTTCACGCCCGCCGAGCACGCCTTGCGCATGGAGCTGTTGGATCTCCGCCAGGGCCGGCGGCGAAACCTGAAACAGCTCTTCGGCGAGCACGTGTCGCTCGACCTGCATCTCGCTCAGCACCGCGCGCAGGACACTGGCCAAATCAGGAATCCCAGGGGTCAGGGCCAAGTCGATCAGTTCGACACCCGCTGGCACTGGCAGCCCCGCGTCACCAATAATCACCACATCGCCGTGCCCCAAACCGGCAATGGTGCGGGACAAGGCGATATTGAGCAGCGCGGTTTTCTTCACGACTGCAACTCCCTGGCGTAAGGAATCGACGGCTGGGCACCCGCTCGGGTGACCGACAACGCCGCGGCGCGCTGACCGAAAGCAATCGCCTCACCCTCCTCCATCCCTTGCGACAACCCTGCCGCAAAACCACCAATGAAGGTATCCCCGGCCGCAGTGGTGTCCAGCGGTTCGACGGGCGGCGCCGGGAAGTGCTGGCTGCCGTCGGCATTGACGAACAAGGCACCTTGAGCGCCGAGGGTGACGATCACTTTGCCTGCCCCCAGCTTCAGCAACTGCTCAGCGGCGCGACGGGCGCTATCCTGGTCCGTCACGGGCAGGCCAGTCAGGGCCTCGGCCTCGCTTTCATTGGGGGTGAGGTAATCAATATGGGCAAACCACTGCGCCGGCAGCGGCCCGCTAGCCGGCGCAGGATTGAGAATGACCGTCTTGCCCAGCTCGCGGGCGCGAGCCAGGGTCCAACCTACCGTCGGCAGCGGCACCTCAAGCTGACAGATGACGATCTCGGCAGCCTGCAACAAGGCGTCGAAACGCTGCACCGCCTCAGGGCTGAGGAGCCCATTGCCGCCGGGAATGATGACAATGGCGTTTTGGCTCGAGGCATCCACCACGATCAACGCCACCCCACTGGACACGCCGTCGCACACGCTCACAGCCTGGCAGTCAACACCTTCGACCTGTAGCGCCTGGCGCAACTGCTGGCCATAGGCGTCATCGCCGACGTTGCCGATCATCGCTACGCTGCCGCCCAGGCGTGCCACCGCCACCGCCTGATTGGCCCCCTTGCCTCCCGGAACAGTGAAGAAACTGTCGCCGGCCAGCGTCTCACCACCGCGCGGCAAACGCGTGGCGCGGGCCACCAGGTCCATGTTGAGGCTGCCGACCACTACTACCTTGGCATCCATGGCAATTCCTTAACGGTAATCATTGAACAAGTCCGGGCGCGGCCCGGTGGACTCACGCATGACGATGCGCGGCGCGACGATCCGCTGCTCGGCTTGCGCCGCCTCGCGCCGGGGCGTAGCGATCCGCGAGAGCAGCAGCTCGGCCGCGCTTTCACCCAGCTCTCGGATCGATTGGCCAACGGTGGTCAGCGGCGGATAGACGTAACGGCTAAGCTCGATATCGTCGAAGCCGATCACCGACAACTCACCGGGCACATTGATATTGCGCTCGGCCGCTGCGCGCAGCACGCCAAAGCCGATCATGTCGTTGCCCGCGAAAATCGCCGTGGGGCGCGGGCCGTCGAGCAAGCGCGCGGCGGCCGCATGCCCCCCGGGGCTGGTGAAGTCGCAGTGCAGCACACGGTCTGCAGCGATCGGCGCATCGGCCTCAGCCATCGCCCGACGGTAACCGGCCAGACGCAACTGGCTGACGCCGGTCTCGGCAGGCCCCCCGATACAGGCGATATCGCGATGGCCCAATTCCAATAAATGGCGCGTGGCGAGATAGGCGCCCTGCTCGTGGTCGATGCGCACCAGATCAGCATCCACCCCCTCCAACGCACGGTCGACGATGACCATCGGAGTGCGCACCCCAGACAGGCTCTGCAGCAGATCGCTGTCCTCGCCCACCGACGCCACCACCAAGCCATCGATGCGTTTTTCCAGCAACACCCGCAGGTAGCTGCGTTGCTTCTGCGGGTTGTCGTCGGAGTTACACAGAATCACGCAATAGCCATTGCGTTCGCAGCCATCCTCGATACCCCGGGCCAATTCGGCAAAGTACGGGTTGACGCTGTTAGGCACGAGCAAGCCAATGGTGGCGGTGCTACGGGCTTTCAGCGAGCGGGCGACGGCACTGGGCACGTAATCCAGCTCGACGATAGCCGCCTCGACTTTCAGACGCACCTGCTCGCTGACTGGACGGGTCTTGTTCAGTACATGCGACACGGTGGTGTAGGAGATACCCGCCAGTGCCGCGACATCTTTGATGGTTGCCATGGGTTCAGTTCCGCCGGCTCGCGCGCCGGCTGCGGTAAGTGTCGAGTACCACGGCGATGACGATGACCGCCCCGGTGATGATGCGTTTGGTAGGTTCCGAAGCGCCAATCTGCGCAAGGCCTGCGGCCAGCACGGAGATGATCAACACGCCGAAGAAGGTGCTGATGACCGAGCCACGCCCGCCCATCAGACTGGTGCCGCCGATCACCACGGCGGCGATCACCTGCAGCTCGAGGCCAGAACCCGCATTGGGATCGGCCGCCTCCAGGCGCGATATCTGAAACAGCGCAGCCAGGCCAGCCAGCAGGCCCATCAGGGTGAAGACCAGGATCTTGTATGGCCGCGGGTCGATGCCTGCCAGGCGCACGGCTTCTTCATTGGTGCCAATGCCGATCAGGTAGCGACCGAACACTGTGCGGGTCAGCACCAGCTGGGCAACGATGATCACCACCAAGGCGATGATGAACGCCGGCGCAATGCCAAAGGCGATGGGGTTGGAGAACCAGGCGAATGCGTCACCGATGTAAGCGGTACGCGAATCGGTGAACTGGTAGGCCAAGCCACGCGCCATCTCCAGTACGCCAAGCGAGACGATGAATGACGGGATGCGCCACGCTACGGTGATACTGCCAGTGACGCTACCGGCCATGGCCGCCACTGCCATGCCCAGCAACGCCGCAGGCAGTACACTCCAGCCCCAGCCGAGGATCGCCACGCTCACCGCCGAGGCCGCCAGGGCCAATACCGAGCCCACCGACAAATCGATACCGCCAATGATCAGTACGAACGTCATCCCTACTGCCAGCACCATCAGGTCGGGTATCTGGTTGGCCAAGGTACTGAAGGTCGCGTAGGACAAGAAATGGCTGCTCAACAGCGAGAACAGCACGATCATTGCCAACAAGGCGCCAGCCAGCCCAAGGTAGGTGCCCAGGCCAAAGTAGGTACCACTACGGCGCGCGGGAACGGCACCGGAGTTTTGCAGGGGGGTGGTCTTCATGCGTCCATCCTGGGGGCTGCGTCGTGCAGCAGTGCGTCACGTTTCTGGTAGCCGGCAAATGCGGCGGCAAGCAGCTGGTCCTGGCTCCAGGCATCGCGCTCGAAGGTCTCGATAAGACGGCCAGCGGACAGCACAGCGATGCGATCACAGATCAGCATCAGCTCGCGCAAGTCGCTGGACACCACCACCAACGCCTTGCCTTGGCGGGCCAACTCGGCGAGCAAGCCATAGATGTCGAACTTGGCGCCGACGTCGATGCCGCGGGTCGGCTCATCGAACAGCAACACTTGGCAGTCGCGCTCCAGCCAGCGGCCAATCACCACCTTCTGCTGATTGCCGCCCGACAACTCGCCAACGACCTGGGCAGGGCTGGCACTGCGGATGCGCATGGCGTTGATCTGGCGTTCAGCCAGCGTCCTTTCAGCGGCGCCATCGAGCACCCCAGCGCGGGACACCGCGCCCAAGTTGCCCAAGGCGATATTGGCGCTGATCGACTGGGTCAGCAGCAGGCCTTCGCCCTTACGGTCTTCGGTGATCAAGGCAATGCCCGCGCGCACCGCAGCCTTGGGCGAATCAATGGTCACAGGCGCCGGCGGCAGGCCCAAGGCAACGCTGCCGCTGTCGGCACGGTCAGCGCCATAGATCAGCCGCAGCAGCTCGGTGCGTCCGGCGCCAATCAGGCCGGAAATACCGAAGATCTCCCCTGCCCTCACCTCGAACGACACTTCGCGGACCTTGTCACCGCGGCTGAGCTTGTCGACCTTGAGCAACGGCGCACCGATGTCGCGGCGCCCCAGGTCGATATGCTCGCCCAGTTCACGGCCAACCATCAGGTTGACCAGTTCGGCGCTGCTATATCGTTGGATCGGCTCGACACACACCAGCTTGCCATCGCGCAATACGGCGATGCGCTGGGCCACCCGCTGCAGCTCTTCCAGGCGGTGGGAGATATAGACGATGGCCACCCCGCGCTGGCGCAGACGCTCGATTTGCGTGAACAGCAGCTCCACCTCGCGAGCGGTGAGCATCGCAGTCGGCTCATCGAAAATCAGCACATGGCAGTCGCCGATCAGATTACGAGCGATTTCAACCATTTGTTGATGACCGATGCCCAGCTCGCCGACCGGCGTATCCGGATCGATCGCCTCCAGGCCGACTTGAGCCATGGCGGCGCCAGCCAACTGGCGCAGTCGCTTGTGACTGATCCAACCAAAACGGCTGGGCAGATTATCGAGAAACAGGTTCTCAGCCACGGTCAGGGTCGGCAGCAAATTGAGCTCCTGCATGACCATGCGCACACCGAGACCCTCGGCCTCGCTACGGCTACCTGGAGCGTAAGCCTGGCCGCGGTAGGTCATGTGTCCGGTGCTGGGGGTCTCCAGGCCGCTGATCAGCTTGGACAGGGTGCTTTTGCCGGCGCCGTTCTCGCCGGTCAGCGCCAACACTTCGCCGGCGCGCAAGCTCAGGGCAACGTCGCCAAGTACCGGCTGGGCGTAACTCTTGCCCAGGCCGCTGACAGAGAGCACCGTTTCATAGGCCGATGCAGACATGGCCGTATCTCCTGCTGGGCTCAAGGCTTGGTGATCAGTTCGACCGGCGTCTGGATGACGTTATCGGCATCCACTTCAGGCTTTTCGCCCTTGATCAACTGCAGCGCCGCCTGAATGCCGTAGACCGCTTGTTTCTTGGCATCCTGGTCGAGGGTGGCGAGCACGCGGCCATCCTTGAGCATCGGCTTGATGGCATTGATGTTGTCGTAGCCAACCACCTGCACTTGCCCAGTCTTGCCAGCGGCACGTACCGCAGACACCGCGCCCAGAGCCATGCTGTCGTTACCCGCCAGCAGCGCCTTGAGTTCAGGGTATTCGTTGAGCATGGCGGCGGCCACGGCATTGCCCTTGTCGATCTCCCAGTTGCCCGACTGCACCGAGACAACCTTCATCTGCGCAGCGTCCATGGCATCTTTGAAGCCGGCGGTGCGCTGCTGGGCGTTGGTGGTGGTCGGTACGCCCTCGATGATGCCGACCTGATCACCCGCCTTAAGCTTCTCTTTGGCCAGGTAATCCCCGACCAGGCGCGCGCCCTTGCGGTTGTCGGGGCCAACGAATGGCACGCTGAGGTTCTTGCTCTTGAGCACCTCGGGGTCGAGGCGGTTGTCGATATTGACCACGGTGATGCCCGCATCCATGGCCCTCTTGATCACCGGTACCAGGGCTTTGGAGTCCGCCGGAGCAATCACCAGGGCGTTGGCACCGGTTGCGATCATCTGCTCGACGATGCGGATCTGGTTGCCGGTATCGGACTCGTCCTTGATGCCGTTGGCCACCAGGTCGAAGTCGTTGGGGTGCTGTTTCTGGTAGTCCTTGGCGCCGTCTTCCATGGTGCGGAAGAACTCGTTGGCCAGCGACTTCATCACCAGGGCGACTTTAGGTTTGTCTTCAGCCTGAACCGAGAAAGGCGCTGCCAAGGACAGCGTGGAGACGACAGCGAGGGTCAACAGACGAGCGGAAAACGGCAGTTTCATGGAAGATGACTCCGAATCTTGTGTTTTTTATCGGATCGCAAACGTTTGCGGTGAATAACTATGGAAACAAGACCCGCGTTTGTCAAATCCCTCTGCCGTAGTGTCGCCTGGCCATGAGCGTGGAGAATATCCGGAAAATACACGGAAAACCGAACATCTTTTCCTACGCTTGTTCGGGAAGCCGAACGACAGTAGCTGCTGCCTGGTTTTTGCTGCTCAAAACATCGGCCGTAGACTTCGCACACACCTCTGCCCTCCCCTGTACCTGAGGGGGGCGAATTGACCGAGAAGCAATTGCTGCTGGCTCACCAGGATGAACGCCGCTATCTGGTACGAAAACTGCCTTCAAAGCTGTGCGACTCATAAATCTCATTAGGAAGAGAGAGAACAATAACGATGAAAACCGCACTGAAATCCTTCGCCCCTGGGGCACTCGCCCTACTGATGATTCTGCCCACCGCCGTCTCGGCCAAAGAAGCCGAGCAACAACAGAAACTGGCCAATGTGGTGATCCTCGCCACCGGCGGAACCATCGCTGGCGCCGGTGCCAGCGCTGCCAACAGCGCCACCTACCAGGCCGCCAAGCTTGGGGTCGACAAGTTGATTGCCGGGGTGCCTGAACTGGCGCAACTGGCCAATGTGCGTGGCGAGCAGGTGATGCAGATTGCCTCCGAGAGCATCAGCAATGAAGACCTGCTCAAGCTCGGCAAGCGTGTTGCAGAGCTGGCCGAAAGCAATGATGTCGACGGCATCGTCATCACTCACGGCACCGACACCCTGGAAGAGACTGCCTACTTCCTCAACCTGGTGGAAAAGACCGATAAGCCGATCGTAGTAGTTGGCTCGATGCGCCCAGGCACCGCCATGTCCGCTGACGGCATGCTCAATCTGTACAACGCGGTCGCCGTGGCCAGCAACAAAGATTCGCGTGGCAAAGGCGTACTGGTGACCATGAACGATGAAATCCAGTCGGGCCGCGATGTGAGCAAGATGGTCAACATCAAGACCGAAGCATTCAAGAGCGCCTGGGGGCCGCTGGGCATGGTGGTCGAGGGCAAGTCGTACTGGTTCCGCCTGCCAGCCAAGCGCCATACGGTCAATTCCGAGTTCGACATCAAACAGATCAGCAGCCTGCCCGCAGTGGACATCGCCTATGGCTACGGCAACGTGACCGATACCGCCTACAAGGCATTGGCACAAAATGGCGCCAAGGCACTGATCCACGCCGGCACCGGTAATGGCTCGGTGTCGTCGCGGGTAGTCCCTGCCCTGCAAGAGCTGCGTAAGAATGGCGTGCAGATCATTCGCTCTTCACACGTCAATGCTGGCGGTTTTGTCCTGCGCAACGCAGAACAGCCCGATGACAAGAATGACTGGGTGGTCGCCCATGACCTGAATCCGCAGAAGGCGCGGATCCTGGCCATGGTCGCGATGACCAAGACCCAGGACAGTAAAGAGCTGCAGCGGATTTTCTGGGAATACTGATAGGCGCGTAAGTGGGGGTCGCAATGTGAACCATTGCGACCCTATCGCGCGGGCAAGTCCGCCCCAAGAGCAATAAGCTTAATCTTCTTTTGAGTAAGCAAAATATCGTATCGCTCGGAACGAAACCCTCTACCACGGTCTTATAGGCTTTTTGACTTACATGCTGTTGCGAAATAACCTACAGTGAAATACTGTATACGCATACAGCAAAACAAGGAAAAGCCCAATGGCCAGTACCTCTCAAGCCATCCCTACGCCCTATCAGCTGCTCGGGGAGCGCATTCAGAAGATCATCAACAGCCCTACTGCCCAGCGCAGCCGCGCCGCACTGATTTTCCGCCTTGAACATGAACTGCCCGAAGACTGGGCAACCCTGCTCGATGAGATCGCCGAGAACGACAACGTCACCCTCGCTCACCGCGATGACGGCGGCGTGCAAATCTTCTGGACCGTGCCGAAGGAAGATTGATCGCACATGAGAGTTTCACTTTTCGCCGCCGCTTGCCTGCTGTTTACCACCCCCTTTGCCCACGCCGACGCCCCGCGCACCTTCCAGGAAGCCAAGAAGGTCGCGTGGCGGCTGTATGCGCCGCAATCCACCGAGTTCTATTGCGGCTGCAAGTACAACGGCAACAAGGTTGACCTGGCATCCTGCGGTTACCAGCCACGCAAGAATGCCCAGCGCGCCTCCCGCATTGAATGGGAGCACATCGTTCCAGCCTGGCAGATTGGCCATCAACGCCAGTGCTGGCAAGACGGCGGGCGTAAGAATTGCTCGCGCAATGACACCGTGTACAAACGCGCAGAAGCTGACCTGCACAACTTGGTGCCCAGTATTGGCGAGGTTAATGGCGACCGCAGCAACTACAGTTTCGGCTGGCTACCTGAGCAGCATGGGCAATATGGCAGCTGCCTGACCCAGGTGGACTTCAAGGCCAAGAAAGTCATGCCGCGGCCTTCGATCCGCGGGATGATCGCGCGCACCTACTTCTACATGAGCAAACAGTACAACTTGCGCCTGTCCAAACAGGACCGGCAACTGTTCGAAGCCTGGAACAAGACCTACCCGCCGCAAACCTGGGAGCTGCAACGCAACCAGCAGGTGGCCTGCGTGATGGGGCGCGGCAACGAGTTTGTCGGCCCGGTGAACCTCAAGGCCTGCAGCTGAAGCTCAAGCCAGCGTCTGCAAGTAGGCGCTGGCCTCCCGATAACGGGTCAACCTGGCCAGGTCAGCAGGCCCCGGACAGGCAATGCGGGTGAGATCGCTATTGTCGGCAAGGTCGGCCAACTTGACCTCTCTGGCCAATGGATCATCACCCAGACGCACCACGAATGCCTCGTAGCTCTCACCCCTGCGCCGACTCAGCGACAGCAGCGCCGCGAGAATCTTCAGTGGAAAGCCTTCGCGTGCTAGATCGGCAACGGTCAGTTGGGTGTCCTCCAACACGTCGTGAAGCACGGCAACAATGCGCTGCTCAGGCGTGGACACCCGCATCATCACCCGTAATGGGTGAAGGATATACGCCGCGCCACCCTTGTCATACTGCCCTTCATGCGCTCTGGCGGCCACAACGATGGCCCGCTCCAGTGTAGACATGAGGCCCCTCCCTGCTCTGCGCCTTCAGGGGCAAGCATAGCTGGGACGGGCGTTGCAGGACAGCCCGCACATGGCAAGCGTAGGCTCTATCGCAGATGTGGGCCTCATCGCGGGGCAAGCCCGCACCCACAGACTCACCCCAAACGAAAGGTTGGCGCGATCGGTGGGGGAGCGGGTTTGCCCCGCGAAAGAGTCCGGAAAACCAATGAAGCTCAGCGCTGGACGCCGTGCTGAATAACGATCGAATCAGTACCCTGCCGCGCCATGACATCGGCCTTGCGCGCCTCAGCCTCTTCTTTGGTCGGGAAAGGCCCCATCAATACCACCGGTTTGCCATCTCGGTATTCGACCGAAGAGGGGATGCCCTTTTCGATCAGGCGCGCAGTCATGTCGCTCAAGGCGCCCATATTGGCCCCCTGGATCACTTCCACATCCCAGCCTTCAGGCGCCGGCTGATCTGCCACTGCCTCGGCACGCCGCTGCAAGTCGGCACCGCCGCAGATCTCACGAATGCGCAGATTATTGCCGGTGTCATCGACGATAATTTCGTACTGGCCATCGTGCTTGATCGCCACGTAGCTGCGATAGGCCTCAAACTTGCCCGCGTCGTCTTTGCCGCGGAACTGACCACAGATGGAGCCCTGGGTGTCGAAGCGCACGTTGGCGAACTTGGCGGTCTTGGGGTTGCTCAGGTGCTCGGCTACCTTTTTATGCACGCCATCAACTTCGTTGTTACAGCCCGCCAGGGCCAGCACTGCCATTACCACTGCCAGTTTGCGCACGCGTGTATCTCCAGATTCGAAGGGGCGCAGTCTAGCATGACGCCCCTCTCTCGCCGATGGGCAGGCTGCCGCAGGTGTTTCCAGCCGGAATGTGAAATGCAAAAAGGGCGATCCTTTCGGATCGCCCTCTTCTGATTTGGTAGGCACAATTGGACTCGAACCAACGACCCCCACCATGTCAAGGTGGTGCTCTAACCAACTGAGCTATGTGCCTGTCGTGTGGGGCGCATATTACGAGTGATACACCAAGCTGTAAAGCGTTTTTTTCAGAAAAATCAAAAACTTTGCCATTTGCAGCAACCAAGCCTAGGGCAGCGAGCCTGCCCGCGAAAGCGCCGCAGCCACGAGGCAAAAGCCACCCGCCGAAATGCAAAAAGGGCGATCCTTTCGGATCGCCCTTCTTCGATTTGGTAGGCACAATTGGACTCGAACCAACGACCCCCACCATGTCAAGGTGGTGCTCTAACCAACTGAGCTATGTGCCTGTCGTGGGGCGCATTCTACGCATTGCAGATGAGCTGTCAACACTTTTTTCACGCTAACCCGCTGAATCTTAAACGTTATTGCTCATGCCTAAAGAAGCGCTGCTCGTAAAGGATTTTCACCATACGACTAGCGGGTGTTTATTATTATTGATAGCATCGGTACATTCGTTAAAAATATAAAACACGAGGTTTCTCGAGCATGGCCAATACCCCCTACCCCCAGTCCTACTACGCCGCCTCGGCTAACCCGGTGCCGCCACGTCCGGCGCTGCAGGGTGAGGTGGAGACGGATATCTGCGTAATCGGCGCCGGCTACACCGGTCTTTCCAGCGCATTGTTCCTGCTTGAAAACGGCTTCAAAGTGACCATCGTCGAAGCGGCCAAAGTTGGCTTCGGCGCATCGGGCCGCAACGGCGGTCAGATCGTCAACAGCTACAGCCGTGATATCGACGTCATCGAACGCACCGTCGGCCCCAAGCAAGCCGAACTGCTGGGCGCGATGGCCTTTGAAGGCGGGCGCATCATCCGTGAGCGCGTGGCCAAGTACAACATCCAGTGCGACCTCAAAGATGGCGGTGTATTCGCTGCACTGACCAGCAAGCAGATGGGCCACCTGGAATCGCAAAAGCGCCTGTGGGAACGCTACGGCCACACCCAACTAGAGCTGATGGACCAAAAACGCATCCGCGAAGTGGTCGCTTGCGATAGCTATGTCGGCGGCATGCTGGACATGAGCGGCGGCCATATCCACCCGCTCAATCTGGCGCTGGGCGAAGCGGCAGCGGTCGAATCGCTCGGTGGCGTGATCTACGAGCAGACGCCAGCCGTGCGCATCGAGCGCGGCGCCAATCCAGTGGTTC
Organism: Pseudomonas sp. BT-42-2; assembly: GCF_025847435.2. Taxonomy (NCBI): domain Bacteria; kingdom Pseudomonadati; phylum Pseudomonadota; class Gammaproteobacteria; order Pseudomonadales; family Pseudomonadaceae; genus Pseudomonas; species Pseudomonas sp. BT-42-2. The sequence goes on along the minus strand of NZ_JAOYTM010000013.1, from coordinate 166,781 downwards.
ATACACCGCAGGGAAAAGTCCGTGCCAAGTTCATCATCGTTGCGGGCAACGCTTACCTGGGCAACCTGGTCCCTGAGCTGGCCTCCAAGTCGATGCCGTGCGGCACCCAGGTCATCACCACCGAGCCACTGGGCGATGAGCTGGCGCGCACGCTGCTGCCACAAGACTACTGCGTCGAAGACTGCAACTACCTGCTCGACTACTACCGCCTGACGGGCGACAAGCGTTTGATCTTCGGTGGTGGCGTGGTCTACGGCGCGCGCGACCCGGCCAACATCGAGGCGATCATCCGGCCGAAGATGCTCAAGGCCTTCCCGCAGCTCAAAGATGTGAAGATCGACTTCGCCTGGACCGGTAACTTCCTGCTGACCTTGTCGCGCCTGCCGCAAGTTGGTCGCATCGGCGACAACATCTATTACTCGCAGGGCTGCTCGGGTCACGGCGTGACCTACACCCACTTGGCGGGCAAAGTGCTGGCTGAGGCCTTGCGTGGCCAGGCAGAGCGTTTCGATGCCTTCGCCGGCCTGCCGCACTACCCGTTCCCGGGTGGCCAGCTGCTGCGGGTTCCGTTCAGCGCCATGGGTGCCTGGTACTACAGCCTGCGCGATCGCCTAGGCTTCTGATAGAGGTACGGGGGCTTTAAGCGCCTCATCGCGGCACGAGCCCGCTCCTACAGGGACGATAGCGTCTTGGTAGGAGTGGGCTTTTTTATGTCTCGAGTTACTGGCCGATACTGCCAATGGCCTGCTTGGCGGCAGTTTCCTGGCCTGCGCGGGCCAGTTCGTCCGCGGCCTTCAGCCAGCGCTGGCGATCTACTTGGGCTGGCAATTGCAGTGGCGATTGCACGAGCACCGCCCAACTCCCTGCACTCTCCCACGCCGCGGCAAAGTCGTCGAACGCCATCAGCTGGCGCCGATGCATGCCCGAGCGCAGCAGCACCCGTTGCTTGTAACTGTCATAACCGACCAACACGGCGTAACGCGGCTCGCTCCACCAGGCAGAGCCTTCCTGATAGCGCAGCAAGACTGGATTACCAGCGGCCACCTGGGTCAGCAAGGCATCCAGGCGCGGGTCCAAGGGGTAGACCAACATGCCGTAGTCACGCGCAGCAGCAGGAATGGTCGTCTGCAGCGAGTCAACGCCTTGTGGCAAGTTCAGGGGCTTATCGAGCAGGCCCGGGGTAATGCGCACGCCCTGCTGGGACAAAGCCATTGCCAGGGCCATGGCGCCACTGTGGTTGGCATTGCCACGAAAGAACGGCACGCTGCTGATCTCGACCCGCTGTGGCAGGCCCTTGGATGCAGGCGCAGGGCCGCCCGCGCAACCAGCCAGGCTGGCGACCAGCAGACACGCAGCGAGGATATGACGCGGCAGGCTGCCCGACGACTTGAGGGGTTGTTGCAACATGGACACTCGCTTGTCTGGATGCCAGGCAGGCAGCGCCCGGCCGTGGGCACAGATCATAGATTGCAGACGCGCATGGGTATAGTCCGACACCGGCTTGGAACAAATCGACCCAAGGGATAGACCTTTGGTCAATGGAACGTCACGGGGGGCGAGCTAGACTAAAGCAGTGTCTGGAGGGCGAGCCTGGGGCTTGCCTGAGAGAAGGAGGCACACATGAGCCTGACAATGGCAATTCTTATGCTGGTGGGTATGTGGATCAGTGTCGCTGCCGCCATGCTCTGGGGTGTACTGCGCATCGTGCGTCGGCACTCGCACCATCACCTGCCGCCGCAGGTCCAATCCAAGCAGCAGTCTGTGCGCCGCGCTCGACGGCATGCTGGGGCGCATTAAGCCTGCCCCCTAACTGCGGTTGCTCTTAAAAGACTTGGGGCCGCTTTGCGGCCCCAATACTGAATGCAACCTGCAGCCAACTGTTGCTTAACCTTCAGCCGCCTCACGCTTCAACCGCGCCCGACGAGCGAAGATGTTGAGCATCTCGATCACGGTCGAGAAGGCCATCGCTGCATACACATAGCCCTTCGGTACATGCGCACCGAAACCTTCGGCGATCAGGGTCATACCGATCATGATCAAAAAGCCCAAGGCCAGCATGACTACGGTCGGGTTGTCGTTGATGAAGTTGGCCAGCGGGTCGGCCGCAACCATCATCACGATCACGGCAGCGATCACGGCAATGATCATGATCGGCAAGTGCTCGGTCATGCCCACCGCGGTGATGATGCTATCGACCGAGAACACGATGTCCAACAGCAGGATCTGGAAGATCGCTGCCGCAAAGCCCAGGGTGACGGTGCTGGAAACCTTGGCCTCTTCCTTGGCGCCATGCGGGTCGACGCTTTCGTGGATTTCTTTGGTCGCCTTCCACAGCAGGAACAGACCACCGGCAATCAGGATCATGTCCTTCCAGGAGAAGGCATTACCGAACAGTTCGATCACAGGATCGGTCAACTGGACGATCCAAGCGACGGTGCTGAGCAGCGCCAGGCGCATGATCAAGGCCATGCTGATACCGATACGGCGAGCCTTGGAGCGATATTCCACCGGCAGCTTGTTGGTCAGGATCGAGATGAAGATCAGGTTGTCGATACCCAGTACGACTTCCATCGCCACCAGAGTGGCCAGGGCAACCCAGGCGGTCGGGCTTGCGGCGAGTTCCAGCAAATATTCCATGAATCAATCCTGTTTGGGGTCTGTAAATCAGATGTCCTGGGTCTTGTCTTGCTCAGCGGCTGGCTTGGACGACTTCTCGCCCTCGCCGCCGATGGCGTCATTCAAAGCCTGCTGGGCGGCTTTATTAGTGTCGTCGATCGCCTGCTTGGCCGATTCGGCGGCCTGATCGAGCATCTGCTGGGCAGATTTTTCCGCCTGGTCGCAGCCTGCCATGGTGAACAGCGCCAAAGCCAGCACCAATGGGGTGCCAATGGATTTCAGTTGTAGCATGGGTTCCTCACTTGTCATGTCCGGGCGGCACGCACGATGCCTGATGGGAAGGCATTCTAGTGAAATGGAAACATCCGGAAAATTCGTTTTTTTAGCGGTTATACTTCGGCTATTCCGAATAATGGTAATCCCGAGATGCTTAACTACAGGCAGTTGCATTATTTCTGGGTGGTCGCCCGCACAGGCAGCATTGCCCGCGCCAGCGAGCAATTGAACCTCACCCCGCAGACCATCAGCGGGCAGATCAGCCTGTTCGAGCAGACCCACGGCCTGGAGCTGTTCCAGCGAGTGGGTCGGCAGCTTGAGCTGACCGAAACCGGGCGCCAGGCCTTGGTGTACGCCGAGCAGATGTTTCAGATTGGCGGGGAGCTGGAGGCCATGCTGCGCGCCGGGCCGCAGGAGCAGATCTTGTTCCGGGTCGGGGTGGCTGACGTGGTGCCCAAGTCGATCGTCTATCGACTGCTGGCGCCGACCATGGAGCTTGAAGGCGTGCTGCGCATCAATTGCCGGGAAGACAAGCTCGAGCGTTTGCTGGCGGACCTGGCCATTCAGCGCCTGGACCTAGTGATTTCCGACAGTCCGATGCCGAGCCACCTGGATATCAAGGGCTATAGCCAGAAGCTCGGCGAATGTGGCTTGAGCTTCTTCGCCACCCCTGCCCTGGCCGAACGCCACCACCAGCCCTTCCCCGCCTGCCTCAACGATGCGCCGTTGCTGATCCCTGGCCAGGAAACCGTGGTGCGTAGCCGGCTGCTGCGTTGGTTATCCGAGCAACATGTGCAACCGCGGATCATTGGCGAATTCGACGACAGTGCCTTGATGCAGGCGTTCGGCCAATCTGGCAGCGGCATTTTCGTCGCCCCCAGCGTGATTGCCGAGGAGGTCTGCCGCCAGTATGGGGTAGTGCTGATTGGCCAGACCGAGGCAGTGAACGAGTCGTTCTATGCGATCTCGGTGGAGCGCAAGGTCAAGCATCCGGGGATCGTGGCCATTACCGAGGGCGCGCGGCGGGAGCTGTTCAATTGGTGATGGCCAGGGCGTTTACCAGCGGTCCGGCGCAGCGATTACCGGCGCAGAGGCCCAAACCAGCCGACAAAGGTCTATGGTAAAGTCGCGCCCGTCCAAGTCCCTGAGATCGTGCTGCACATGTCCCCCGTCCTTCGTCTGCTCAACCGTACCAGCCTGGTGACCCAGATCGTCATCGGCCTGGTCGCCGGCATTGCCCTGGCCCTGCTCGCCCCTGCCGTGGCGCGTGATATGGCGTTTCTGGGCAAGGTATTCGTCAGCGCCCTCAAAGCGGTGGCGCCAGTGTTGGTGTTCATCCTGGTCATGGCGTCGATCGCCAACCATCGTCACGGTCAGGAAACCCACATCCGCCCTATTCTGTGGCTGTACCTGCTGGGCACTTTCGCCGCTGCCGTTGTCGCAGTAGTGGCCAGCATGCTGTTCCCCTCCTCCTTGGTGTTGAGCGCCAGCGAGGCAGCGCTGAGTGCCCCTGGGGGCATCACCGAGGTGATGCAAAACCTGCTGCTCAGCGCCGTAGACAACCCCATCAGCGCCTTGATGAACGCCAATTTCATCGGCGTGCTGACCTGGGCCATCGGCCTGGGCATTGCCCTGCGCAATGCCGGCGAAACTACCCGCACCGTGGTCGATGACCTGTCCAACGGGGTAACCCTGATCGTGCGCGTCGTGATCCGCTTCGCGCCGCTGGGGATCTTCGGCCTGGTCGCCTCGACCCTGGCCCAGTCCGGCCTGCAAGCGCTGCTTGGCTACTTGCACCTGCTGGCGGTACTGATTGGCTGCATGCTGTTCGTGGCGCTGGTGATGAACCCGCTGATCGTGTTCTGGAAGATCCGCCGCAACCCTTACCCACTGGTACTGCTGTGTCTGCGCGAAAGCGGTATCACCGCATTCTTTACCCGTAGCTCAGCGGCCAACATCCCAGTCAACCTGGCACTGTCGCACAAGCTCGGCCTGCACGAGGATACCTATTCGGTGTCGATCCCCCTGGGTGCGACCATCAACATGGCCGGCGCGGCAATCACCATCACCGTGCTGACCCTGGCGGCAGTGCACACCTTGGGTATCGCAATCGACCTGCCGACCGCCGTGCTGCTCAGCGTTGTCGCTGCGGTGTGCGCATGCGGCGCCTCGGGTGTGGCAGGTGGGTCGCTGCTGCTGATTCCACTGGCCTGCAGCCTGTTCGGCATCCCCAGCGAGATTGCCATGCAGGTGGTGGCAGTCGGCTTCATCATCGGCGTGCTGCAAGACTCGGCGGAAACAGCCCTGAACTCTTCCACCGACGTCATCTTCACCGCCGCAGCCTGCGAAGCCCAGGCGCGTCGCGGCGCCTGAGGCTGCTTGTCTTTACCCTGCCAGGCCCCTAGTCTAGGGGCCTTTCCTCGCAACGAGACAGGGCCATGTCAGAACAGCAAAACGCCAGCGAAGGCCGCTTCACCAGCACCGAAATCCGCATTCTTGGCTCGCTGATCGAAAAGCAGGCCACCAGCCCTGAAAGTTACCCCTTGACCCTCAATGCCCTGGTCCTGGCCTGTAACCAGAAAACCAGCCGTGAGCCGGTCATGAACCTCTCTCCAGGCCAGGTCGGCCAGGCACTGCGCGCACTCGAAGGGCAAGGTTTTGCCCGCCTGCAGATGGGCAGCCGTGCCGATCGCTGGGAGCAGCGTGTGGACAAGGCGCTGGAGCTGGTGCCGGCGCAGTTGGTGTTGATGGGCCTGATGTTCCTGCGCGGGCCACAAACCATTAATGAGCTGCTGACACGCAGCAATCGTCTGCATGAATTCGAGGATGGCGATCAAGTTCAGCATCAGCTGGAGCGCTTGATTTCCCGTGAGCTGGCGGTGCATTTGCCACGTCAGGCAGGGCAGCGTGAAGACCGCTACACCCATGCCCTGGGTGACCCGGCGGAAATCGAGGCCATTCTGGCTGCGCGCCAACAAAGTGCTGGCGAGAGAAGCCCGGCAGCGGGCGTCTCGCAAGAGCGCATTGAAGCACTTGAGGCACGCATCGCTGCGCTGGAAGAGCGCCTGGCGCTGCTCGAAGGCTGATTCAGGGCGGTGCGGGATCGGGGAAGTTGCGACAGCTCTTGCGCTCGGCCAGCTCCTGATCGCTGGGGCGCTGGTCGACAAAGATCGTGCTACCGTCGGCGTAGATTTCCAGATAGCCCCAGTGCAGGTCCTGCTCGTTCTGCCCAGGCTGGGGTGGCTTTAGCCACCAGGGTTCGCGGCTGATCAAACGCATCAGAAGCCTCTTTGGCAGGTGTCTGTCTTTACTATAGACACCCCACCTGGAACGCCTCTGTACGAACGATGATCATCAGGTGTCAGTCCGAGCTTATCGCGGGGCAAGTCGGCGTGGGAGCGGGCTTGCCCCGCGATGAGGGCGGGGCTGACTGGCGCAAAAAAACGCCGCCCAAGCAGGCGGCGTTTCTCATTCAGCTAGCGCAGTCAAGCTGGCGCAGAGGTCCGGATCAGGTGATCGAAGGCCGACAACGATGCCTTGGCTCCCTCGCCCACCGCGATCACGATCTGTTTGTACGGCACCGTGGTCACATCACCTGCGGCGAACACGCCCGGGATGTTGGTCTGGCCCTTGGCGTCGACAATGATCTCACCGCGCGGCGACAACTCGACCGTGCCCTTGAGCCAATCGGTGTTAGGCAGCAGGCCGATTTGCACAAAGATGCCTTCCAGCGCCAGGTCGTGCTGCTGGTCGTTGGTGCGGTCCTTGTAGCGCAGACCGTTGACCTTCTCGCCATCACCGAGCACTTCAGTCGTCAGTGCGCTGGTGATCACCTTTACGTTGGGCAGACTGTACAGCTTGCGTTGCAAGACAGCGTCTGCGCGCAGTTGGCTGTCGAACTCGATCAGGGTTACCTGGGCTACGATACCCGCCAGGTCGATGGCCGCCTCCACCCCCGAGTTACCGCCCCCGATCACTGCCACGCGCTTGCCTTTGAATAGCGGGCCGTCACAGTGCGGGCAGTAGGCCACGCCACGGGCGCGGTATTGCTGCTCACCGGGCACGTTCATTTCGCGCCAGCGGGCGCCCGTGGCCAGGATCACGGTCTTGGTCTTGAGCGACGCACCGCCAGCCAGACGCACTTCATGCAGGCCGCCATCGCTGGCCGGGATCAGCGCTTCGCCGCGTTGCAAGTTCATGATGTCGACGTCGTACTGCTTGACGTGTTCTTCCAGCGCCGAAGCCAGTTTCGGCCCTTCGGTTTCCTGAACCGAAATGAAGTTCTCGATGGCCATGGTGTCGAGCACCTGACCGCCGAAGCGCTCAGCGGCAACACCGGTGCGGATACCTTTACGCGCGGCGTAGATCGCCGCTGCGGCGCCAGCCGGGCCACCGCCGACCACCAGCACGTCGAAAGCGTCCTTGGCGTTGATCTTCTCGGCCTGGCGAGCACCGGAGGTGGTGTCGATCTTGCCAAGAATCTCTTCCAGGCCCATCCGGCCCTGGCCGAACACCTCGCCGTTGAGGTAGATGCTCGGCACGGCCATGACCTTGCGCGCCTCGACCTCTTCCTGGAACAGGGCACCGTCGATGGCCACATGGCGCACGTTAGGGTTGAGCACGGCCATCAGGTTCAGCGCCTGGACCACGTCCGGGCAGTTCTGACACGACAGCGAGAAGTAAGTCTCGAAGGTGAACTCACCCTCCAGCCCCTGGATCTGCTCGATCACTTCAGCACTGGCCTTGGACGGATGGCCGCCGACTTGCAGCAGCGCCAGTACCAGCGAGGTGAACTCGTGGCCCATAGGGATGCCGGCGAAACGCAGGCTAATGTCCGCACCAGGGCGATTGAGCGAGAACGATGGACGACGGGCGTCGGTGCCATCCTTGCTCAAGGTAATCAGGTTCGACAGGCCGGCGATTTCCACCAGCAGGTCGTGCAATTCGCGGGACTTCGCGCCGTCGTCGAGGGAGGCAACGATCTCGATCGGCTGGGTGACCCGCTCCAGGTAGGTTTTCAGTTGCGATTTAAGCGTGGCGTCCAACATACGGGCGATTCCTTGTTCAAACGTGTAAATAAAAACGCCCAGGCGAGGTCGCCCGGGCGTTTTTTACGGGGCGGTGACAACTTAGAAGTGGCGGTTGCTCACCGCCCGCAGCCGGGGCATGACGTTAGATCTTGCCAACCAGGTCCAGCGATGGCGCCAGGGTAGCTTCACCTTCTTTCCACTTGGCAGGGCAGACTTCGCCTGGGTGGGCGGCAACGTACTGGGCAGCCTTGACCTTGCGCAGCAGTTCGCTGGCGTCGCGGCCTACACCACCGTCGTTGATTTCGACGATCTTGATCTGGCCTTCTGGGTTGATCACGAAGGTAGCGCGATCGGCCAGGCCGGCTTCTTCGATCAGCACGTCGAAGTTGCGCGAGATGACGTGGGTCGGGTCACCAATCAGCGGGTACTTGATCTTGCCGATGGTTTCCGAGGTGTCGTGCCACGCTTTGTGGGTGAAGTGGGTGTCAGTGGACACGCCGTAGATTTCCACGCCCAGCTTCTGGAACTCAGCGTAGTTGTCGGCCAGGTCGCCCAGCTCGGTTGGGCAGACAAAGGTAAAGTCGGCCGGGTAGAAGAACACGACAGACCACTTGCCTTGCAGATCGGCTTCGCTCACCTGAACGAATTCGCCGTTGTGGAAGGCAGTAGCGTTGAACGGTTTGACCTGGCTGTTGATGATAGGCATGAGATGCGCTCCTTCATGGGGTTTGAAATGGGTTGACGCAGAGAATCCTAACCGCGCACTCCGATAAAGGCTCATTGGCAAACCTGATGCTGCTGATTGGTTTTGGCTATAAAGCTGGGTTACCGATAGATTGTTTGATTCCTAGGCTACCGGCAGACCTAAGACCCGCCCCGAACACTCGGCGTACAAATGATCGCGGACTGCTCTTGCTCAGTCCTCGGTTCGGATGCGATCCAGCACTGTTCACCCTCAGTATCGCCCCACACCACCTGCCATTTAGGCTGATCGCTAGCACTACGTACATACAACTGGCTACCCTGCCCAACCAATCCCAGCTCCAGGCCTTGCTCATCAAAGACCTGTGCGCCAAACGGCAGCGCTGTGCCATCGTTCAGTCGAGCCTCGATCACCTGCAGACTGCCAACACGCGTCGGATAATGCAGCAGCGTGGCGGCGCCGGCCCGCGGCGCCACCGACTGGCCAGTGAGTTGCAGTTCAACATCCTGAGCGGTGCCCTTAGGGTCGAGTTCCACGCTATTGAGTTGGTAAGGCGCGAGCGACGGTAGCACGGCGTATCCGCGTTGATCGAGGCGAACCTGTGGATGCTGGCGGATACCCGCGCCGGCGGCGCCAGGCGCCTGCACGATGGCGAAGCTATCGCCCAACGGCGGTGCGGCAATTACCCCTCCCCCATGGGCGACCAACGCGCCTTGCGCCCCCACCGCCGCCTGGCGATAGCCACTGCGGTTGACCAGCGAGCCACTGATTTGACCGCCAGCGCCACTGTGGCGCAAAGTGGCATCCAACCCTGCATCGTTGCGCACGCCCTGCTGCTGGGCCACTGCCAGTCCATACCCCCATTGTCCCTGCTCGCCATCGACAGCGCTCCAGCGCAGGTTGGAGGTACTACGCCCCAGCGAATCGACATTGACACTACTACTGAGTGTCGAGCGTCGGCGCTCTCCAAATGGCACACTGGCGTTGAACGTATAGTTCGTGAAGGCTTGTCCCAAGGCGCCCTGCTCACGATTGATATTGAGCCCATAGGTCAACGCGCCGAGGTAGTTGCTGTAGCCCAGGTTGTAGCCCATCCTGCGCCCACCCCCAGACCAATTAAGCCGGTCGCTGGTGGTGAAGCTCAAGCGCCCGGTCTTGTCGCCCAAGTGCTGATGCACGCTCAACTGCAGGCGTCTTCGCAGCGGCCTTGCGCGGCCTCTGCGACTTCCGTTGGCGAACTCATCGAAACTGTAGTGATCCGCGCTGGTGCTTTGGGTAAGGGTGGCGCCGAGGTCCGTTCCCGCCCGTGACAGGCGATGACGCCAACTCAGGCGCATGGCATGGCCTCTGCCACTCTGCCCTGAGGATAACGTGGTCCGGCTGTGGTAATGGGTCAAGCCAAAGGCGCCGACACCGCTATTGATTGCGGCCCCCATAGCGCTGGCAAGATAATCCTCAGCGAGCCAGGCGCCGCCGTGCACGCTGAAGCGATTGTCCACGCCCTGTTGCCAGCTACCTTGAATAAAGCCTGGACCGGTCCGCCCTGAATCGTTGCGCCAGACGCCACTGCTAAATTCGAACCGGCTGGCGCCAGGCCGCAAGGCTAGAGGCGCTACCTGATTTGGCAGAAAAAACGTGCGCACGCTGCCATCGGCCTGGCGCAAGCTCACCTCGAGCTCTTCGCTCAGACCACTGGCATGCAGGTCATCGATCTCGAAGGGGCCTGGCGCGACCGTAGACTCATGCAGCAGTACGCCCCGCTGACGAACAGTTAATAAAGCGGTGCTGCTTGCCACTCCTTTTACCGTCGGCGCAAAGCCTCGCAGCTCCTGCGCCAGCATGCGCTCATCAGTGCCCAGCAGTACCCCGCGAAATGCGCTACCGGGGAACACACCCGCATTGCTGTAGCCATCACCTAGGGTAATCTGCGCCGACCAGGTCGGGACGTCGGTTCTGACTGAAGTAGCACCCGCTTGATAGCGGGTCGCACGGCTATTTGAAGCCTGCCAACTGCCATCGTGACGCCAATACCAGTCACCCGTATTCACCCCAGCGCGCACCCCCAGAAAGCTCTGTTGCAAATTGCTGCGCTGTTGCCGGTCCTGACGTTGATAGTGGCTGAAAGTGTAATTGATGAAGCCCGCGCTGACTCCACTGTCCCATTGATCAGGGGGTAGATAGCCGTTTGGCTGCCGGCGCAAAGCGTCCTGCGCGATCTGTAGATCCAGACCCTGATTGCCCAGGTCCAGCGTTTCACTGGCAACTACACCGAGCCTGTCAAGGGCAACGCACGCGTCTCTGCCTGCCAACGCCTCGCGGACGCTATCACCAAACCGCTGCACATCCAGCCCTAAGCTGTGCAGCAGCGTTTCACTGTAACAAGCCGCGCTCTCTACGGCTCCCGGTGGAATCTTGAGCACCACGACGTGGCGCCCCTTCCACTGTTGGTTCAGAGTGATATCGAGGCTGAAGCTGCCTTGCGGCGCTTGAGCGCCCTGTTCAAAGCGACGCAAGTCAGCCGACGAACCCTGGCGTAACAGGGCGGCGTCGAATTCGACAGCCACTGCTACAGCACCACCAAGTGCGCTAAGCGATCCAACAAGCACTTGGCCACAGGGGCTAAGGAACCGGCCCTTGCCAGGGCTGAAGCACCCCACCTCACTGCTCCCATTGCGCCACAGAAACCGCAGGTGCGTCACGCACCGCACCATAGTCATCAATGACCGCATAACGCAGCTCAATGGCGGCAGGCCGCTCGCGTGCCTCTAGCGCAAAGCGAACGCTCGAGAAAGGCGGGACATGAGTAGGCACAAGGCTGACTACCTGCTCACCCAGGGTTATCTCCACCCTTGCCAGATTGACGAAAAAAGGCCCGGAATTGTCTGCCTGCATCGCCCAGGCGGGGCCATCACGCACCACTCGCCAGGTGACTGCTCTATGTCCATCAGTAGCGTTGCCCGCCAGGCCCTGCGGGCGATACAGCAGCTTGATCCGGGAACGCAGAGAAAACTGCAGAAAATTGCCCGCCCCCTTGGGAGGCACCTCCAGAACATTGAGCCAGTACAGGCTTTCCCGATCCCCTGGCATCACATCGCCCGTGTGGAACAGTCTGAGACTTTGCGCCTTGCCGGGGTCAAGACGAAACAGCGGCGGCGCCAGCCTGAACGGTACGCGCAGTTGCTCGAGAGGGACCTCAGGGCGGCCATCATCGACCCAGGACTGGATCAATGATGGGTGACTGCCAACATTGTTCATCTTCACGGTGACTTCACGCTGTTCAGCGGGAAAGATGAGGCGCGTAGCGCCGATGACCACACCGGCGTCGGTCTGCATGGAAAGCAAACAGCCAGCCAGCAGCGCTCCACGCCTGAATACGCTGAGAAAACGTTCCATGAACTTTCACTTGAATACGCAGGAAAATGCAGCCGCATGCGAGCTGCGCGAAGTACTCAGAGGTAGTCGAGGGAGTACTGGACGTTGGAGCTTACTGGGCCTGGCGTGGCATTTCCGGTTGAGTAGTAGCGTACGAAGAAGGCCAAGTTGGCTCGTCCGTCTTGCACACCTATGCGTTGCACATTCTGAGAACCTTTCGCGGCGGCAAGGTCCATTGGCTGCTGTTGGTTATTGAGCAACTGCAGCTGAACATTCTCAGCGCCACCTTCTGCGACATTAAGGCGTCCCTCCGGGCTTATGTTCTGGCCCTCGAAGTACACAGAAATCTCACTCAACCCAGGTGGGCAGTTTTCCACTTCGAGCCTGAACAGTATTGGCCCAGCAACACTCCCTGCCCTGCGCAGCTCGCTGGTATCGATGACAGGAAGCTGAACTTGTGGGTTTCCGTTCTCGTTGCTGACGGCGCAAGTCGATGAGCGCAACTCACCCTGGAAGTTAATCTGACCACGATCAGCCGACACTTGCCCTGCCCAGACCAGCAAACTGCTCGCTACAAAGAATACCTTCGACAAAGTGTGCATGTTCGCTTTCCTCTCAACGCTGATGAATACGATCAGCCAATACCGACCGACGCCGCTTGCGCAGCGCCGGGGCAGTATCAAGAAGGCGTCAGCAGCACGCTGTAAGGCAAGCAGAGAGAACAGGCAGGAAAGCTCGACCGAGCTGATCAGAAACCTGCATAGCAGAACGTATGTGAGCGTTTACTCATCGCGTTACCGTACGCATGGTCACGAACTCTTCGGCCGCCGTCGGGTGTACGCCGATGGTTTCGTCAAACTGCTGCTTGGTGGCGCCCGCCTTGAGCGCGATACCCAAGCCTTGGATGATCTCGCCGGCATCAGGCCCAACCATGTGACAACCCAGTACCTTGTCGGTGTCGGCGTCGACCACCAGCTTCATCAGGGTCTTTTCCTGGATGTCGGTCAGGGTCAGCTTCATCGCCCGGAAGCGGCTCTCGAATATCTGCACGTGGTGCCCGGCTTCCAGCGCCTGCTCTTCGGTCAGTCCAACCGTGCCTATCGGCGGCTGGCTGAACACCGCAGTCGGGATGTTCTGATAGTCCACTGGGCGGTATTGCTCAGGCTTGAACAACCGCCGCGCTACCGCCATGCCTTCAGCCAGCGCGACCGGCGTCAGCTGTACGCGACCGATGACATCACCAATGGCCAGGATCGACGGCTCGGTGGTCTGGTACTGCTCGTCGACGCGCACGAAGCCACGCGGATCGAGCTCCACACCGGTATTTTCCAGTCCGAGGTTATCCAGCATGGGCCGTCGGCCGGTGGCGTAGAACACGCAGTCGGTGATCAGCTCGCGGCCGTCCTTGAGGGTGGCCTTGAGGCTGCCGTCGTCCTGCTGGTCGATGCGCTGGATATCGCTGTTGAATTGCAGATTCAGGCCGCGTTTATCCAGCTCTTCTTTGAGATGGGTACGCACCGAGCCATCGAAGCCGCGCAAGAACAAGTCGCCGCGATAAAGCAACGTGGTATCGCTGCCCAGTCCCTGGAAAATGCCGGCGAATTCGACAGCGATATAGCCGCCACCCACTACCAGGATCCGCCGTGGCAGCTCCTTGAGGTAGAACGCCTCGTTCGAGGTGATAGCCAGCTCCTTGCCAGGAATGTCCGGCACCTGCGGCCAGCCACCGGTGGCGATGAGGATGTGCGCGGCGCTGTAGCGCTGGCCTTCGACTTCCACTTCGTGGGCGCCGGTCAGGCGAGCATGGCCTTGCAGCAAGGTGACTCCACTGTTGACCAGCAGGTTGCGATAGATGCCGTTGAGGCGCTCGATCTCGCGGTTTTTGTTGGCGATCAGCGTCCCCCAGTCAAAGTGCCCTTCTTCCAAGGTCCAGCCGAAGCCTGCAGCTTGCTCCAGCTCGTCGGCCACGTGAGCCCCGTAGACCAGCAGTTTTTTCGGCACGCAGCCAACGTTTACGCACGTGCCGCCCAGGTAGCGGCTCTCGGCCACAGCGACCTTTGCACCGAAGCCCGCGGCGAAGCGCGCGGCACGCACACCGCCGGAACCGGCGCCAATCACGAACAGATCAAAATCGTAGGCCATGTATTCAGTCTCCTTGGCTGGCGCTCAGCATACCGCCGTTGGCCGCCACAAACAAAAAAGCCACCCCGAGGGGTGGCTTGTCGACCTGGCGTGGCGAATCAGTACGCCTTGCCGGTCTTGTAGTAGTTCTCGAAGCAGAAGTTGGTCGCGTCGATGTAGCCCTCGGCACCACCGCAGTCGAAGCGTTTGCCTTTGAACTTGTAGGCAATCACGCAGCCGTTCTGCGCCTGCTGCATCAGGGCGTCGGTGATCTGGATCTCGCCACCTTTGCCCGGCGGGGTGTTCTTGATGATATCGAAGATATCCGGGGTCAGGATGTAACGACCGATGATCGCCAGGTTCGACGGAGCGTCTTCTGGAGCCGGCTTCTCGACCATGTTGGTCACACGGAAGATGTCGTCGCGGATCATGTCACCGGCGATGACGCCGTACTTGTTGGTTTCCTGCGGATCGACTTCCTGGATGGCGATGATCGAGCAGCGGAACTGGTTGTACAGCTTGACCATCTGGGTCAGCACGCCATCGCCTTCCGGGTTGACGCACAGGTCGTCTGCCAACACCACGGCGAACGGTTCATCGCCGATCAGCGGCTGGCCGGTGAGGATCGCGTGACCCAGACCTTTCATTTCGGTCTGACGGGTGTAGGAGAACGAGCACTCGTCAAGCAGGCGACGGATACCGACCAGGTATTTTTCCTTGTCGGTGCCCTTGATCTGGTTTTCCAGCTCGTAGCTGATGTCGAAATGGTCTTCCAGGGCACGCTTGCCGCGGCCGGTAACGATGGAAATCTCGTTCAGGCCAGCGTCCAGTGCCTCTTCAACGCCATACTGGATCAGTGGCTTGTTGACCACCGGCAGCATTTCCTTGGGCATGGCTTTGGTAGCGGGCAGGAAGCGAGTGCCGTAGCCGGCTGCCGGGAACAAGCATTTTTTGATCATATACGTCCTTAACAAGGGCTTTGCGTACGAAATTCGGCGCAGTCTAATCAGGCGGCACGCACCTTACAATGCCCCGCCCTCGGGCGACCGATGCCATGATAGAGATAACCCAGTGTAGATAGTTCCGGCCAATCGTAAATATTGCGCTCAGTGAAAACTAACCACCCCCGCGATCCTGCGGCAATTGCAGCTGCGCGAAGCGCTTTGAATCAAAGCATTCAGAACCGCACTGTAGGCGTAGGGGCTGCCTTGCAGCCCCCTCTGCGGCGATTAATCGCTCCCCTGGCCGATCAGCAGTCCTTCGACCGTCTGTCCATAAAGGTTTACCCCATCATTGGCGTGGAACTTTAGCCGGGTCTTTTCGATGGAACCTTCGACCAAGCGCGGATCCTGCGGGCGCTCGTGACGGTTGATCCAGGCGGCGACATCCCAGGCCTGCTGATCGCTCAGGCTGCCGGGTCGGCCCAGCGGCATGTTGTACTTGATAAACGACGCCGCGGTGTTGATTCGGTGCATACCTGCGCCCCAGTTATAGGCGTCCTTGCCCCACAGCGGCGGCATCACGTATTCCCCTGCCACTTGCTGGCCTTCGCCCTGGTCGCCGTGACAAATCGCGCATTGCTCGCGATACACCTGCTGGCCACGTTTGAAGTCGTAGCCGCCCTTGGGTTGAGGAACCTCCGGGTAGCCGCGACCAGGTGTCTCGATACCGGTAGCCGCATGGGTCGAGAGCCAGTAGGCGTAGACACTGAGTGCAGTCATCTGCGGGCTGTCGGCAGCCGGTGGCTTGCCGTTCATGCTGAACTGGAAGCAGCCTTGGATGCGCTCGGCGAAGGTGTTGACCTTGTCGTTCTTCTTGCGATACGCCGGATACATCGGATACGCACCCCACAACGGCGCAGAGAAGGCCATGCGTCCCTGGTCAAGGTGGCAGTTGCTACAGTTCATGCCATTACCCACGGCCTCGGGCATCAGTCTGCGCGTATCGACAAACAGCGCATGACCTTCGCGGACCATTTTGCCAAACGCGTTGTCCGGCAGCTCACTTTCCGCTGGCGGGGTGAACTGCGGGGCAGCCTGGGTGCCTGGCACCTTGAGCTGGGACTGATCTTCCATGGCAATCGGCGCCGCCTGAAGGCTGCCCACGGCCAACAGTAACAGGGCTGGGATCATCGGCTTCATGGCTTGACCTCCTGGCTGCCGGGCTCGGCGAAGAACGCGGCAACTGCCGTAACCTCAGCATCGGTCATCGCCTTGGCCACGCCGACCATCAACTGGTTGGGGTCGTTGCTGCGGCTGCCATCGCGCCAGGCATTGAGTTGCGCCACCAAGTAACTGGCCGGCTGCCCGGCCAACGGCGGAAAGTGCTCACCAACGCCGCTACCGCCCGGCCCGTGGCACTGCACACAACCTGGAATGTGCCGACTCCAGTCGCCATACAGCGCCAGGCGCGTCACCGGATCGGTGGCGATCTGTTGCCGGCGCTGCTCGGGGGCGGGGTCACTGGGCAGGTTGGCAAGGTAGGCACTGACGGCCTTGGCTTCTTCTTCGCTCAAGGCCTTGGCCAGCGGCTCCATGACAGCCTGCTTGCGACTGCCCTTGCGAAAGTCGCCTAATTGCTTGTTGAGGTATCCGGCGGGGAGTCCAGCCAAGCGGGGGAAGCCTGCGGCGGCAATGCCCTTGCCATCGGCGCCATGACAGCCCAGGCAAGCCATGGCGGCAGGATTCTGCCCGCCTTGCGTGAAGATTTTCTGGCCATCGGCGGCATGCGCCGCAGGCCAGGTCAGGATCAGCGCAGTGCTGATCGCGACGCGACTCAACGGTTTGATCACGGGACGCTCCATTTCCTTGTTATAAGCTTAGGCTTAATGGGTATAAGCACAAAAAGTCTAGGCTTATCCTCCGGCAGGGAACAACGCCTACCGGACAAGAAGATGGCAATCTGCCCGTTAATTGCTCATGAGCTGAGCTGGATCAAGATCCTGAGATGCACTTGGTCGCGGCGGTACGCACGTCGCCCAACCGCAGGGGGAAGTTGTTCAAACGCTCACGCAGCTTGATGCTGCTGCCACTGCCGCGTTTGTCGATGTCCAGCAGCGCGGCCGGGCCGGTACCTGCGGTCAACTTTTGCGGCACGATCAGGCGCAAGCCATCACCACGCTGCTCTTCGTGCAAAGCATCGCGGCTATCAGCCAGCTCAGCCTTGACGCAGTCAGCGTAAGCGCGCGGGGTCTTGCCAGAAATCACATCCATGGTTTCTCGCGATTGCTCCAGTTCCGAAACACTGACGCAGCCGCCCAAAGTCAAGGTCATCGCCGCCACCACCCACTTCATTCGTTGTACCTCTGTCCTTTAAAGATTGTGTATGACAACGCCCGGGCGGATTTGCTCCCTGCTTTGGCGGATTTATCCCTAGCCCGGTCAACAGGGGCGCGAGTGTACCCTTACATCGTGATATCTTTCGCGTTTGCAGAGATAAACCTTGCGGAGCATCACATGAAATTCGTACACCAGCGCGAGCATCTCAACGAGGACGATATCGTCGTTATCGAGTGTTCCCAGCGCTGCAACATCCGCCTGATGAACGACGCCAACTTCCGCAGCTTCAAGAATGGCGGCCGTCACACCTACCACGGCGGCGCCTTCGATCGCTTCCCGGCCAAGATCACCGTGCCAAGCACCGGTTTCTGGAACATCACCATCGATACCGTCACCCCGCGCCCGATCTCGGTCACGCGTAAGCCGACCTTCACCCACAAGATCAAGATCATCCGTCGCTCGTCGTCGCAACTGAGATAAGCCTCATGACCCAGACCATCAAATACGTGATCAAGTACAAACTCGATGGCGAGCGCCGTTGGGACTTCGCCCTGATGCCCGACAGCTCCACCGAGCAGGCCCTGCAAGCGTTGCGCAAGATCCATGGCGATGACGCTGAGAAGATCAGCGACATCCAGGTCAGCAAGGCCCTGTAACCCCCCCCCCTGAGGTAAGCCCCCGTCGTCACACCGCACAAGGAGCCGCGCATGAGCACCTGGTCAGACCGCCGCATTCTCGATCTGTTGGGCATCGAGGTACCCATTCTCCAGGCGCCCATGGCCGGCGCCACGGGCTCGGCCATGGCGATTGCGGTGGGCAATGCCGGTGGGCTGGCAGCGTTACCTTGCGCCATGCTCAGCCTGGAGCAGGTGCGCAGCGAGATCGACGCTTTCCGCGCAGCCTGCCTGGGACCGCTGAATCTCAACTTCTTCTGCCACCAACCGCCAGTCGCCGACGTTGAGCGTGACGCGCGCTGGAAGCAGGCACTCAAGCCGTACTATGAAGAAGTGGGGGCAGACTTTGACGCCCCGACGCCAGTTTCCAACCGCGCACCGTTCGATGAACACAGCTGCCAGCTAGTCGAGCAATTACGGCCGCAAGTGGTCAGCTTCCATTTCGGCCTGCCATGTGCCGACCTGCTCCAGCGGGTCAAGGCAACGGGCGCCAAGGTGCTGTCCAGTGCCACCACGGTAGAAGAGGCGCGCTGGCTAGAGGCCCATGGCTGCGACGCGATCATCGCCATGGGCTATGAAGCGGGTGGGCATCGCGGCATGTTCTTGAGCGAGGAGATCACCAGCCAGATCGGCACCTTTGCCCTGGTGCCGCAGGTGGTGGATGCGGTACGCGTGCCCGTGATCGCCGCGGGCGGTATCAGCGACCACCGCGGACTGGTCGCGGCCCTGGCGCTGGGCGCCTCGGCAGTGCAGATTGGCACAGCCTACCTGTTCTGCCCCGAAGCCAAGGTATCGCCTGCCCACCGGCAGGCGCTAGACAGCGCACCTGCCAGCGATACGGCACTGACCAACCTGTTCACCGGGCGACCGGCACGTGGTATCAATAATCGGATCATGCGCGAGCTAGGGCCCATGAGTGACCTGGCGCCGCGCTTTCCGCTGGCCGGCGGTGCGTTAATGCCGTTGCGGGCAATCAGTGATGCCAAAGGCAGCAGTGATTTCAGCAATCTGTGGTCGGGGCAGGCATTGCGTCTAGGGCGAGCGATGCCGGCGGGCGAGTTGACCCGGGACATTGCAGAGAAGGCATTGGCGCAATTGGGGCGCTGAGTCAGGGATTGTCATCGTTCTGGCCCCTCTCGCGGGTGCCTCTTCCCGATCAGCGGGTTATCGCTATATAGTCGACCACATAACGATAACCTGCCCTCTGGAGCTGCTTCATGCGTATTCGTCTGTCCCACCTGGCCGTCACCGCACTGGCCGGCCTGATTACCCTCAATAGCGCGTGGGCAGATGAGGTCCAGGTTGCCGTTGCCGCCAACTTCACCGCTCCGATCCAGGCCATTGCCAAGGACTTCGAGAAGGACACCGGCCACAAACTGGTGGCTGCCTATGGTGCCACCGGGCAGTTTTATGCGCAGATCAAGAATGGCGCGCCATTCGAAGTGTTCCTCGCCGCCGACGACAGCACCCCGGCCAAACTGGAGCAGGAAAAACAAACCGTGGCAGGCTCGCGCTTCACCTATGCCATCGGTACTCTGGCGCTATGGTCGGCCAAGCCTGGCTATGTCGACGACAGAGGCGCTGTATTAAAAAGTAATGACTACAAGCACCTGTCCATCGCCAACCCGAAGACCGCGCCCTACGGCCTGGCCGCCACCCAGGTTCTGCACAAGTTGCAACTGACCGAAGCCACCAAAGGCAAGATCGTCGAAGGTCAGAACATCACCCAGGCGTTCCAATTCGTCTCCACCGGCAATGCCGAACTGGGCTTCGTCGCCCTTTCGCAAATCTACAAGGACGGCAAGGTCGAGAACGGCTCGGCCTGGATCGTGCCTGCCGATCTGCACGAGCCGATCCGTCAAGACGCAGTCATCCTCAATAAAGGCAAGGACAATCCGGCGGCCAAAGCCCTGGTCGATTATCTGAAGGGCCCCAAAGCCGCTGCGCTGATCAAATCCTACGGCTATGAAATCTGATGCCACTCGACGCCAGTGACCTGGGGGCGATTTGGCTGACCATCAAACTGGCCAGCTTGACCACCTTGATCCTGCTGGTGGTGGGTACGCCTATCGCCTGGTGGCTGGCGCGTACCCAGTCATGGCTGCGCGGGCCAATCGGCGCGGTGGTGGCCTTGCCGCTGGTGCTGCCGCCGACGGTAATTGGCTTCTACCTGCTGATCGCCCTAGGCCCGCACGGTTGGATCGGCCAGGCCACCCAGGCGCTCGGCCTGGGTAGCGTGGTGTTCAGTTTTGCCGGACTGGTGATCGGCTCGGTGGTGTATTCGATGCCGTTCGTGGTGCAGCCGTTGCAAAACGCATTCAGCGCCATCGGCCCACGCCCATTGGAAGTCGCCGCAACCTTGCGCGCCAGCCCTTGGGATACCTTCGTGCACGTGGTTCTACCGCTGGCCCGGCCAGGCTTTGTCACCGCCAGCATCCTTGGCTTTGCCCACACCGTGGGCGAATTCGGCGTAGTGCTGATGATCGGCGGCAATATTCCAGACAAGACCCGCGTGGTCTCGGTGCAGATCTTCGATCACGTCGAGGCCATGGCCTATTCGCAAGCGCACTGGCTGGCCGGGGCCATGCTGGTATTCTCCTTCCTGGTGCTGCTCCTGCTCTATGCGGGCCGGCGCGGCAAGGCTGGCTGGAGCTGAAATGAGCTCATCGATAGTGGCGCGGCTGACCCTTGGCCGCGACGATTTTACCCTGGATGTCGACCTGCACCTGCCAGGTCGCGGGATCAGCGCGCTGTTTGGCCACTCCGGCTCCGGCAAGACCTCTTGCCTGCGCTGCCTGGCTGGGCTTGAGCGCCCCAGCAGCGCTTATATCGAAGTCAATGGCGAGGTCTGGGAAGACAGCGCACGCGGCTGGTTTCTGGCCCCGCATCTGCGCCCGGTCGGCTATGTGTTTCAGGAGGCTAGCCTGTTCCCGCATCTCTCGGTGCGCGGCAACCTTGAGTTCGGCTGGCGACGCATCAAGGCCAGTGAGCGCAAAGTCAGTTTGGACCAAGCCTGCCAACTGCTCGGTATCGGCCATTTGCTCGAGCGCAAGCCAGCCACGCTGTCAGGCGGCGAAGCGCAACGAGTAGGCATTGCTCGGGCTCTGCTCAGCAGCCCGCGGCTGTTGTTGATGGATGAACCCTTGGCAGCCCTGGACGGACCGCGCAAGCGCGAGATCCTGCCTTACCTGGAACGGCTGCACGATGAACTGGACATCCCCGTGGTGTACGTCAGTCATGCGCAGGATGAAGTCGCCCGCCTGGCTGATCATCTGGTACTGCTCGAGCAGGGCAAGGCCGTGGCCGGCGGGCCGATTGGCCAGACCTTGGCCCGCCTCGACCTGTCGCTGGCCCAAGGCGAAGATGCGGGCGTGGTGCTCGAGGGCGTGGTGGTGGGCCATGATCCACACTATCAGCTGTTCGATCTGCGCCTACCCGGCAGTGACGCTCAGGTGTTGCGTATCGCCCACCCGTCTTTGGTGGTCGGCAGCACTCACCGGCTCAAGGTGCAGGCGCGCGACGTCAGCCTGGCCCTGGCCGCCGACAGCACTTCAAGCATTCTCAATCGCTTGCCGGTACGGGTTCGTGAATTCCGCGAGGCGGACAATCCCGCCCATGTGCTGGTCAGTCTGGACGCTGCCGACAGCGCCCTGCTCGCACGCGTGACCCGCTACTCTGCAGACCAGCTCTGCCTGCGCCCAGGCCAGATGCTCTGGGCCCAGATCAAATCAGTGGCGCTGTTGATCTGAGCATCGGCGGCTTTGCCGTTGTCCATTGCTCAGGTAACTGGTCGATGGATGCCGCCTCATGCTCGATTGCCCCCTGCCCCGCACCCTGCATTATGTCGACGACAGCCAGCCCGGCCTGAGCCGGCGTCGTTGGCGCGACCGCTTCATTTATCTGGATGCCGATGGCAATCGCGTGCGAGATAGCCAGACCCTGGCGCGCATCGCTGCACTGGTAATCCCACCCGCCTATACCGATGTGTGGATCTGCGCCGACCCGCAGGGGCATTTGCAGGCGACCGGGCGCGATGCACGCGGGCGCAAGCAGTACCGCTACCACAGTGAGTGGCGCGAGCTGCGTGACCAGCACAAATATGGCCGGATGCTGGCGTTCGCCAAAGTACTGCCCGCGCTGCGCAAGCAACTGGACAACCACCTGCGCCGACCAGGCCTGGACCGGGAAAAGGTCATGGCGCTGGTCGTCAGCCTGCTCGACACCACGCTGATTCGCATTGGCAACCGCCAATACCTGCGCGATAACAAGTCTTATGGTCTGACCACCCTGCACGCGCGGCACGTCAAGGTCGAGGGCAGCACGATTCGTTTTCAGTTTCGCGGCAAGCGCGGCGTGGAGCACAACGTGACGCTACGCGACCGCCGTCTTGCCGGGTTGATCAAGCGTTGCATGGAGCTACCGGGGCAGTCGCTGTTTCAATACCTGGATGAAAATGGCCAACGCCACAGCATCGGTTCCAGTGAAATCAACCTGTTCCTGCAACAGCTGACCGGTGCCGACTTCACGGCCAAGGACTACCGCACCTGGGCCGGCAGCAGCTTGGCTCTGAGCCTGCTGCGCCCACTGGCCTGGGAGCCCGACAGCGAAGCCAAGCGCCAGGTCAGCGCAATCGTTCGCCAGGTTGCCAGCCGCTTGGGCAACACCCCTGCAGTCTGCCGCCGTTGCTACATTCACCCAGCGGTGCTCGAGCACTTCCACCTGGGCCGGCTCGCCACACTGCCCAAAAGCCGCACGCGCAAGGGCCTGGAGCCTGAAGAAGTCGCCTTGCTGCGTTTTCTGCAGGGCCTGCAAACCCTCGATTGACTCACCCTATCCTCACCATCAAGCAGAGAAATTTCCAATATGAGCGTAAGCCCCCTATTCTTGCCACCGAGCACCTTCGCCGATAGCGCTTTAATGGGTTAAGTCGGCACCTGCAACTAGAGACAGGCAACAGATTTTGTCAGCGGGGGAATTCCTGTCCGCCGAAAGCGTCTTTAATGAGAAGGAAGAGGGACAAGCTCCCGCCGCAGCGGTAAATGGCCGCACGGTTTTCATCATTACCAAGGAGAACTACATGCTGATACTCACCCGCAAGGTTGGCGAAAGCATCGTCATCAACGATGACATCAAAGTCACCATTCTGGGCGTTAAAGGGATGCAAGTGAGGATCGGCATCGATGCACCGAAGGATGTTCAGGTTCATCGTGAAGAGATTTTCAAACGTATCCAGGCTGGCAACCCGGCGCCGGAAAAACATAACGACGAATAGCACTGATCTGCATCGCCTGAAGCCGCACGGATGCGCTTGACCGATCGGCCCGCCGATGCGGGATTTTGCCTGGCCTTCAGCCGCCCAGCAGTTCCCGCACTTTGGCGATCAGCTCTATCGGATTGAATGGTTTTTCAAACACCGCAACGAACAGATCAGGACTGGCCTGGCTGGCTTGCGCGCCACTCATGAGAATCACCGGCAGGTCTGCAAGCTCCAGCTCGTCACGGATTGCCCTGGCAAGCTCTTCGCCGTTTTTCTTCGGCATCATGAAGTCAGTAATGACCAGGTCTACCCGCTTCTGCTTCAAGGTTTCCAGTGCCTTGGTGCCATCACCCGCTTTTTCAACCGCAAAGCCCTCATCCTCCAATGCATAGGCAAGGATTTCGACTATCAGGTACTCGTCATCGACGATCAGGATGGTATTCATCGCCTCATCCCATCACCCACCCTCCTGCGGCACAGCGCTACCAGAGAGCACTCCCGAGGCCCCCTCGAACGCTTTGCGCAGAGTGACACCCTGAGGCCCCAGGCACAGTTCATGAAGCGCAGGATCGTGGTGACTGTCGCGCACTTTGAGAATTGATAGCATCCGCCGCAACTGCGCATCCAGCTCGACGAAGCGAGTCAGCAGCAGGTTGTCGACAATGCTCGACAGATCCGGCGCGGGCGCGCTGATCTCGGCGCCGAACAGGTCACGCATCTCCCAGGTCATCAGCACGCTGACGTCATGAGCGCGCAGCTCGCCGATCAGCGCACGGAAAAAACCATTGAGCCGCGCAGGGTCAGCAGCCAGCCGACTGAACGCCCCCAGACTATCGATGACCACTCGCTTGGCGCCCAACGCCTTAACTTGAGCAAGCAAGCGCGCACCTAGCTGATCGAGTAAGCCTTCGGTGGTTGGTTGCCAACACAGCTGCACGGCGCCCGCGCGTTCCAGGGTGGCAAAGTCATAACCCAACGCGGCGGCCTTCAGGCGCAAGCGCGCTGGGGTTTCATAGAAGCCAAAATGCAAACCCGGCGCCTGCGCGGTGGCGGCAGCCAGAAAGGTCAGCCCCAGCGACGTCTTGCCAATCCCCGAGGGCCCCATCACCAGACTGGTTGAGCCAGTGGCCACACCACCGCCAAGCATCTCGTCCAGCGTAGGCGCACCGCTGGTGACCCGACTCAGGGTCGCGGTGCCTGGTTGGCTAGGATGGCTGTAGAGCGACTCCAGACGTGGAAATACCTTGAGCCCGGTCTGATCGATCAGGCACTCATGCAATCCTGCCAGGGCAGCACTGCCGCGGGTCTTGCGCAGTTGGATATGGCGTATTGCCCGGCTTCCAACCAACTGCTCGCTGAGCTCAACCACCCCGTCGACCATCGTATGCTCGGGGCTGCCTTCCTGTAGTCGAGCACTGGTCAACAACAACACTGTGCAACCGGCGAAGGCGGCATGGCCCTGCAGCTCAGCAACGAATTTCTTGGTATCCAGGGTCGTTTCAGCGCGCACCCGGGCATTGAGCAACCCATCGACGATGAGCAAGGTCGCCTGTTGCCGGGCGATTTCCTGACGCAACAGCTTGACCACCGCCTCCAGCCCCTCCTGCTCCAGGGTATCGAAGGCACTGACGAACTGGATCTGATCGCCGACCAGGGCCTGATCGAAGAACTCCAGCGTCGAAAGGTATTGGAACAAGCGCTCGTGAGACTCGCTAAGCAAGGTCGCCACCAACACTCTGCCGCCCTCACCCACATGCCCCCAGGCCAGCTGGTTGGCCAAGATCGTCTTGCCTGCGCCAGGCGGCCCTTGGATGATGTAGGAGGCACCCACCACCAAGCCGCCCTTGAGCAACGCATCAAGCCCATCGATGCCAGTGGTCAGCCGTTTGAGTGCTTCTACCATGGTGTCCACCTAATTGGATGTCGTGCTATGGGCCAATCTGGGCAACGGGCAAGTACAAGCTCATGCGCGTGCCAACCCCTACTTCGCTAGTTACACAGATCGCACCATTGCTTTGCTTGGCAAAGCCATAGACTTGGCTCAACCCAAGCCCGGTGCCTTTGCCGAAGGCCTTGGTGGTAAAAAACGGCTCGAAGATGCGTGGCAGCACCTTCGCCTCGATACCTTGACCGGTGTCCTGCACAGCGAAACACACAAAGCTGCCGTGCAACCCCTCAACTTCGCCTGACAACTCAACAGCGTTCACCTCAAGGCGAATACTCCCCTCACCGTCGATGGCGTCACGGGCATTGAATAACAGGTTGAGCAGGACCATCTGCAACTGCCCGGCATCGGCTTGGATCATCGGTACATCCAGTTGCAGATGTTGCTCAAGCACTATCTCACTGGGCAGCGCGTGCTCCAATAGACCACGGGTAGAATCGATCAGCTCGGCTGGTGCGATACGCGTGACGTTCAACTGCTGATGGCGAGCAAAGCTGAGCAAGCGCTGGGTGAGCTGGGTTCCGCGCTGGCCCGCATCGAGAATATGCTCGAGCAGGCGCCGCACGCGCTCAGGATCCTGGCTACTTGCAGCCAGGCGGGCAGAACTGAGGATGATGGTCAGCAGATTGTTGAAGTCATGCGCCAAGCCGCCGGTCAACTGTCCTAGGGCTTCGAGCTTCTGCGCCTGGAATAGTTGGGCACGCATGGTATCCAGTTGCAGTGCCGACTCGCGCCGGTCGGTGATGTCGCGGGTAACTTTGGCCAAGCCGACAATCTGGCCGTGCTCGTCACGAATCACATCCAGGGCCGCCAAGGCCCAGAACTGCGTACCGTCCTTGCGTACTCGCCAGCCCTCATCCTGGGCAACGCCCTGCTCCAGTGCCTGGCGCAACAGTTGCGCAGGGCGCCCTTCGGCACAATCTCGGGGCGTGAAAAACAGCGAGAAATGCTTGCCGATGATTTCATCGGCGCGATAACCCTTGATGCGCTCGGCACCGGCGTTCCACGACACCACGTTACCGTCAGGGTCGAGCATATAGATGGCGTAGTCCACTACCGACTGAACCAGCTGTTCATAGCGGTTGGTGGGCACTTCAGGCTGATCCAGGCGGTCGGTTGAAACCATGCAAGCTCCACAGGCACCGCAGGGAAAGACAAATTGAGCGTAGTTCAGAGTCTACTCGCCCTCGGGCCATCAAGCGAAACTCTTCAGGTCATGCGCTCTACTACAACCGGGCTGAGTCTGCGCGGCATCGTTACCCTAAGCAGCCACAGGCATGCCAACACAACGCCGCCGCCAGCCGCGATTGCCAGCCCTCTCTGCTGAACCGTGTGCTGTGCGTCGAAGCCGATCATCAGCAGATAGCCGCCCAGGCACAACAGGCTGAAGTAAAGGAAAGCCGCTAGAACGAAGACCTGAGCGAACATTATGCGCCAGAACAGCCTAGGCCGTACGACGCGCGTTGAGGGTACAGACGAGAGCTCAGCAGACATGGCATTTAGCTCATTGGATCCAAAGTTTCGAACAGTGGCCTAATGCTGGCACCGTGTCAATTGCATCTTTGCCAATTATGGCCTAAAGCCTTGAGAACGCCTCGGTTTGATCGGGCCCTACCAGCCGCTGAGTTGACTCACCTATAACGATGGGTTATAAAGCGCGCTTGATTGTGTGGCCCTTAACTACGATGCGCCCGGTCCTTGCGGCCCTTTCAAGCGTGCGAGTGTGGTGGAATTGGTATACACAGCAGACTTAAAATCTGTCGGCGTGAGCCTTGCGGGTTCGAGTCCCGCCACTCGCACCAATCTTCTTTGAAAAGGCGCCCATGAGGCGCCTTTTTCATGCCTGGCGCAAAACCTTTGCGCGCCTGCTAGAGTGGAACATGTCTCGGTTCATTGGAATGCCGCCATGCGCTACTCCCTGTTCGACGGTCAACGCGATGCGATAATTCTGCTTGCGCGTATCCTGCTGATGATCCTGTTCGTCATGTCTGGCTGGAGCAAACTCACTGGCTTCGAAGGCACGGTTGGCTACCTCGGCTCACTGGGCGCTCCGGCCCCAACGCTGGCGGCGGCAATCGCGGTGATCATGGAGTTCTTCGTCGCCATCGTGTTGATCCTGGGCTTCTATACTCGGCCGCTGGCGTTTCTGTTTGCCCTGTTCGTGCTGGGAACGGCGCTGATCGGCCATCCCTATTGGAACATGGTCGACCCCGAACGTAGCGCCAACATGACCCAGTTCTTCAAGAACCTGAGTATTGTCGGCGGTCTACTTTTGCTGGCAGTCACTGGGGCTGGACGATTCTCGCTTGATCGTCGCTGAAGACAGCGTACCGAGCTGCGCTGCGTAAGGGCCGTTCAGCGCAGGCTCAGTCGCCGTCGACATCATCATGCCAGGCGGGATGATCCTGCTCATCGAAGTCATCGAGGGTATTTTCATCTTCCTCAATGTCATCTTCCAGGCCCTGGGCATCGGCCTCGGAATCCAGATCCTGGTAGAGAAACTCGTGGTCGAGCAGATGATCATGCTCAGGTTCTGGAAGGTCATCTTCGTCGTGCATGCCGGGCTCCTGAAATAAGCACGCCTGTATAGGCCGTTCAACGGCCGCGGTCAATCACCGAGCCGTTAATGCTGACTTAACTGCCCGACACCAGACTGCAACCTCTCCCTTCAAAACGTCCTTGCCCGCCTCCTGGCGGGCTTTTTTGTGGGCACCACCAGGCACCAGCGCCTAGTGCAACGCTGCTGGCTGACATCGGTCTGAACGCACGCCTGCTCAGCAGAAAGCCCTCAACAGACTGGCGACATGGTCTTCACAAATTTCTGACATCTGCGTAGGCAGAATCATGGTGCTTCGTACGTTCTTTCAACCCGCCCCTTTGCTGGCGGGTTTTCTTTTTCTGCCGGCTTTTCCTCGCCCCGCTAAACACGCCTTCTTGCCCAATCTTGAGGTAGGCCAAGCCGCCCCCAGGCCGACCTGAAGGTTGATTTAGAGCCCAGAATGATGTCATACTAGTATTATTGAAAATCATTCTCAGGGCAGTATTCTGCTGCCTTTATCCACTTATATCCAAGGAAGGTCTTATGAGACCGCTTCTCTCCCTGGCCGCCAGGATGAGCCTGTGCGTCGCGCTTCCTGCGTGGGCGGCATTTGCCGCTGCTGAATCCGTTACTCCCTGGACCCAGGAACCTACGGATTTTCTCGGCATCGACCTACAGGGCAACTTCCTCGAACAAGTTGAAGAGTGCCCTACCGATAGCGTCAGACCCACCACCCTGTGCCGTGTCACCACCGCGCAACCGAACCAATTCGAAGTTCGTGGACTGCCCTACCTGCCTATCTCGCCAGGCTACAGCCTGATCGCCAGCATCACCGACGGAAAGGTGAATGAGCTGGTTTTCAGCGGCAACGCCAACAGCCTCTATCTGGTCACTGAAATGCTCACTGATCGCTTCGGCGAACCTGGTGTTCAGCAGAGTCACTGGATCAAGATGAGTTCGGGCGCGTCCTATCTGGCCGAGGTCATGAGCTGGAAAGGCGAGAACGTCGCGATCAACTTCCAGCGCCAGGAGAGCGATCTTGGCCGCTATGCGGTAACGATCTCCCCACTTTCCAACACGCCAGCAGCATCAACCGCCGAAGCTTCTACTGAAGTTGTCGAACCGCAGGTGTCAAATCTCTGATCGCGAAGAGCGCTCAACGGCGCCAGGGGGAATCAGGAAAGATCCAATTGCCGAGCCACTGCTGAGGCTCGGCAGATCCTGACCTTTAAACTGCCAATCAGTCGCTGACCAAGCTCAGTGGCCATGATGACCTTGAATGAATCAACCACCCAATTGACTCTCAGGCCTTGGCAGCCTGAGCTTTGGTCCAGTGCACCTTAGGCGCGGCAGGATTAAATCCGCTAACGCCCCTGGCAATTTCCTTGATCGTGCCGCCTTTGGAGAGGAATTGCTCGATTTGCTCATTCAAGCGCAGTTGCGCCTGCTGGGTAGTGGAATGGTACATGCTGACACCTCATTGGTGAGCCACCCAAAGAGAGGACTCGCCCGCCACTATACACCTACTCCCGGCAAGGCAGGCTTAAATGACAAATAAAGCCCAATCGCCGCAAAATTTCTGCAGATCTCGACAAGATACAATCGGCCGGATGGCGCAGGCCCCCGCTTAGCCACTCACAGATTTTCCGACCCACAAAGAAAAACCCCGCAGACGTTAATCTGCGGGGCTTTCGAATATGGAGGCCGAGGTCGGAATCGAACCGGCGTAGACGGATTTGCAATCCGGAGCATAACCACTTTGCTACTCGGCCTCAAAAAGTTCGGATCTAGCGGCTTACGCTTTGCTATCTCCTTGAAACTTAAGCGCTTTTTCAAGCAACCTGCGTTTCGATGGAGGCCATTATGTCTGCATTCGATGTTCCTTGCAACCCCTGAACCGAAAAAATCTTCAAGGGGTTCAAGGTCTTAGCGTAGGCGGCCGAGTTTGCTCCATAAACCCACCAGCGTGTTCTCGACAGTTCCGCTCGCCGCCATGCCAATGCGCTCCTGCAGGCTCTTGCGCTCGGCGAAATGCAGGTGAAACAGATTCGCTTCGCGAGCGCGATCGCTCAGGTACTCGTCACTGGTGCGCAGCTCGTCAACCAGCTTGCGGTTCAATGCAGCGACACCCAACCAGACTTCGCCGGTTGCCACCTCATCAATGTGCAACTGCGGACGATAACGTCCGACAAAATCCTTGAACAGCTGATGGGTGACGTCCAGGTCTTCCTGGAACTTCTCCTTCCCTTTCTCGGTATTCTCGCCAAACACGGTCAAGGTGCGCTTGTATTCACCCGCAGTCAGCACTTCAAAGTCAATGTCGTGCTTTTTCAACAAGCGGTTGACGTTGGGCAGCTGTGCCACGACGCCAATCGAGCCAAGCACGGCGAACGGCGCGCTGATGATCTTTTCGCCGATGCAGGCCATCATGTAACCGCCGCTGGCAGCCACCTTGTCGATACAGATGGTCAGCGGGATACCAGCCTGGCGAATGCGCGCCAGTTGCGAAGCTGCCAGGCCGTAGCTGTGCACCAGGCCGCCGCCGCTCTCCAAGCGCAGCACCACTTCATCTCTAGGGGTGGCGAGCGTGAGCAAAGCAGTAATCTCATTGCGCAGGCTCTCAGTGGCCGAGGCTTTGATATCACCATCGAAGTCGAGCACAAAGACCCGGGCCTTATCCTCAGCCTTGGTCTTCTTGAGCTTTTTATCCGCCTTGGCTTGCTGCTTGCGCAAGGCCTTTAGCTCAGCCTTGTCGTACAGGCCTGACTCTAGACGCTCGCGCAGCTGCTTGTAAAAATCGTTGAGGCGGGTGACCTGCAACTGCCCGCCTGGCTTGCGCCGCCCTTTGCCCCGCAGGCCAGCAATGGCCGACAGCACCACCAGAATGGCAATTACCAGGGTTGCGGTCTTAGCGAGAAAGCTTGCGTATTCGGCAAGAAATTCCACAGTAATCCTCAAAGCACAAAATTGATCGCCCATCGTACCTAAGGTTGGGGTGACTTGGGTACGACGGCCTAAGGTTTTAACCGGGGGCTTTGATCCTCAGTCTTCCAACGGCTTGGGAGGCGCCGCGGGCTTGGCCGGTTTGCTCGGTTTAGCGTCCTTTGCCTTGGGCTCGGCCACAGCGGCAGCGACAGGTTCTGGAGCCGTTACGGCTTTCTCGTTAGCGGGCAGTTCGTCTACAGCCTTGATGATCGCCTGCGGGTCGATCTTCTCACCACTGTCATCATCCTTGAGCACGTGCCGCTCGCCGTCCTTGCCCACCAAGATCACCTTGGTGCCTTTGCTTGCGCCTAATTTGAGTTCACGGATCAGGGCCATGGTGGTTTGTTGTTCAAGGTTCTTGTCCTCGCGCATGCCCATCATGTTGGCAACGCTATACAGGACCAGCCCACGCTCCTTGAAAGCAGCCTGGGTAGCAGGATCTTTCAGGGCTTCATTCAATCCACGCAGGGTTGGATCCGCCGAGCTTGGGGCAATGACTACCAAAGGCCGTGCCTTACCCAATTCTTTGGCCAGGGGGGCATCGCTGTCGGCGGCGAACAATGGGCCACTAACGGCGAGCAAGGTGGCGAGGGTCAGTGACCGGACGAGCATGTGCATCTCCTTACTATCTCGATAAATCAGTGACTACAGATCATGGAGAAAAATCCGCTCTGGAGACTAAACCACCTGACAGAGCAAGTGGTTAGAGGAAAAGTTACCGGCGATTTCCAAGCTTTATCCAGACCGGGATATCGGCATCTCCGGAAAATGCCGACACCCAAACAGAGCATAGTTCAAAGCCGCCTGAGGCGAGCTGACATGCCGCTTTCAGCTAGACGATACTCAACGTACGTGAATTGGCGGGTCCGCCGGTCCCTCCTCCAGGGCGCGGATCGTCATCTCAAGCATCAGCCCTCGACGCGCGGCCAGCTGCTCTTCTCTGATCGCGTCCGATTGCAGCTTCTTGTCCTGGTCGGACAATGCCTGATCATCCAAGAGCGCTTCGAGCCGTTCATGAAATGGCTCATCCATGCGACTGAATTCGTCAGCCCGGGCGCGCTCCAGATGGGCCTGCCAAAAATCGCGCTCTACCAACGAACGCGCCAGTCGCTCTTGTGTTTCAGCCTCCAAGACCTGCATATGCGCCTGCTCCAGGCGCGTCTCATCAACTCCGGCAATGGGCCGAAAGCTCATGTCGCCCACCTCCAGCGGTAAGTTCAGGCGTTCACGCAGACCAAGTCGATAAGCAAGGCCAACTTCGCTTTCGTCAGGATTGCCAGCGCGAGCAACGATGTCCTGCACTGCCAAACGATCGACCTCATCCAGACGCCACAGGCGCTTACCCAAGTCCAGCAATGCGCTTTCTGGATCCCCTTGGATATTGTTCCGGGCATTCCACACCAGGACTTTTAATTCCAGATTACTCAGACACCAGGTAGCACCGTCCTGACAGCCCCATTCATCATTGGCCACGCTGAGCAGTTCATCGCACAGTACCTGGTTGTCAGTCATCAATTGCAGTAACGCCAACACACGTAACGCGACCGGATGAGGTCGACGGTGAAAGTCCGCCGAGTGCAGCAACTGGCGCAATACCTGGAAAAAACGCTCTGACTGTGGCCGCTGCTCAATCGCGTCCCAGCGACTAACCATCGAACCGCGATAATCCGGCCCCACGGCATCGCCCCACAGTTCGCGCGCATTGATCGACTGCTCTCCTGCAGCTTCTGCATCGATTGGCTCCATAGGTGCCATCAATGCCCTCTGCAAACGCAAGACCTCAGCCGTCCCGAATGAATTACCAGCCAGGCGGATCCTGCGCCTGACTTGCAACGGCGCTTGATAGAACTGTTCTGGTAAGTGGGTGATGCGGTTGTCGCGCAAGTCCGCGTAATACATCATCGGTCGATCGGTCAGTGCCGAAGGGAGCTGGCTGATGCGGGTGGCGCGCAGGTTCAACCAGCGCAGTCGGCTCATTCCGCTCAGGGTAAAGGTACGACCCAAGGGGTTATGAGACAGGTCGATGTACTCGAGCCCTTCACAACTGGCTAAAACAGATGCCTGGGCCCGATCCAGGACGATCTGATTGTTGGTCAGCACCAACGAGCGCAGGTGCTGCATCTGCAACAATAGTTGCGGCAGTCGGGTCAAGTGGTTATCACCCAAGTCCAACACCCGCAGGCGACTGAACGCCAACAGGAAACTCGTCGGTATCTCCTCGAGATCCATGTGTAGCAGTGCGAGATTGGATATATGACCGAAGCTGACCCGCGCCGGCAACTGCGGCAAACCTTCTGGCTTGGCCCCATACAGCATCATGTGAAAGTTGGCGTTTGGTTGGCTGGTATCGTAGGGAGCGGCCGTCCGGCGTCGCCAGCCATTGAGCAGCGTCCGCCTGACGAAAACGCGCTCAGCTGCCAGCTCGACGTCGCCCTCCATGACCCAGTTATCCAGGCAACTGTTGAGATCAGCCAGCTCCGCGCGCAGGCTGGCCATGACGATTTCTGGCCTGCGACCAGACTGGAGGACATTCTCGACCCAGGCGATGACTTGCTCGTCAGTGAAGGTAGGAAACAGCTCTCGCAACATCGCGGGCATCGACCTATCTCGACCACACAAGCCACTGGGCGTACACCCTCCCATCAGATAGCCAAGGCGTCCATCTGCCAGGCGTTGCGGTGGGCGGAAGGTGCCACTGCGCTGCACTCGGGTAAATAGCTGGGCGACCTCTTCGCGCCGCTGTACAGCCTGGCGCGCCAGCAGCACACGCAAGTTGTGCGAGAACGGCTCGCCAATACCCATGGAAGCCCACTGCTGCGCGGTTCGGGCACTCGCCATCACTTCGAACAACTCGCCTGCCACGCCGTCGGCCTGCCCTTGAGCATTCAGGCGCAGGAATCGGCCACTGACATGTGCCAGATCCACCGTTTGCCCACCTTCCTCCGTCGCCAGCAATAAGGGCCCATGGACATCGCCTTCAAACAAGCGCCAGCGAAGCCGCGGTGCGGCCCCGGCAAGATGCTTGAACATGCCAAGGGCTATCCTGGCCAAATCTGCAGTCTGTGGCGTATCCAGGTAGAACGCTTCATAGCCACGGACCGCGCGGATGGCCAGCGAACTGGCCCGCGCAGCCTCGGCCAGGCGCAAAGGGATCCGCCCACTTTCCAGCAGGCGGCGCCGGTCATTGCTGATCGCCGCCTCTATCAGCTCATCGGCAGCCGGCTGGTGCAGGCTTGGGAAAACCCGCCGCAGCGCGCTGCTGGCAGGGCTTTGAGTGGCTTGCATGGCATCGTAAAGGCGCTGGAACAACTGCCTACGTTCAGACCAGGCCAGTTCGGCAAGCGCCTGATCAGAAAGCCCGGACGCTCCGGTCAATCTTTGCGCATGCTGGAGCACAGTAATGTCCTCAACCTTTTTGCCTGAACGCAAGTGACCAACCAAGCGGCGAATACGCGCATCCAACCGGCAGCGCAACACGCTGTCGAGCAGTCCCGCCAGCGCAGGCTTGTCACTCACATGCAGCGCCCGCAGATGATCGGCCTCAAGACCATGACAGCTCAAAACTTGATCGATCTGCTCGTCATCCAGTCCAGTAAAATTGCCACCTAGACGCCGAAACAGATGAAATCTGTCGTCCCATTCAGCCGGCTGCTCGTGCCACAGACGCCAGGCGCCCGCCCCATTGCTCTGCAGTTGCGG
This sequence comes from Pseudomonas sp. BT-42-2, assembly GCF_025847435.2. NCBI lineage: Bacteria > Pseudomonadati > Pseudomonadota > Gammaproteobacteria > Pseudomonadales > Pseudomonadaceae > Pseudomonas > Pseudomonas sp. BT-42-2. Next base: position 132,286 of record NZ_JAOYTM010000013.1, on the reverse strand, counting down.
ACCATGCCCATCAATCGGGCGCAGTTGCCAAGGTCGATGGGGACCAGGGCGGATGACTGGATAGGTATGGCCGTCCATCTCGATCCAAGACTGTCCATGCAGATGCTGGATTCCCTGCGCATCAACCGCTGCTTCACTGGGGGTTATAGAACTGCGAAAGGGCATCAGATCTTGCCGCCACAATTTCGTGCTGCCATCCTCCAACCGTGCGGGTACTAGGTTGTCGACCAGCACAGAGCGATTCCATATCCGTCGCACTGCCGTTACACCGACAGCAGTGGCGGCGATTGTCGCAAGATCGACTGCAACATTGTGCAGGTGCTCAAGCGCTTCGCTGGTGTCACCCTCACGCCATGTCTCAATACCGTGGTAAACCTCGCCCAGCAATTCCCAAGCCGTCACCGCCAGTAGCACGATGCCAATCTCCGGAACAAACAATCCTGCGATATTGACCAGCGTCCAGCCTTCGGCAGCCAAACGCTGGTCATGCATACGCTGAATTTCACGATCAAGCTGGGCAACGGGCGTTGCAATCAGCGCCGCATCATCCTTGATCTGGCGGATACGCGCACGCGCCAGGCTGTTGAACAGGGGCACCGGATACGGCTCTAGGTACTCCTGCAAGTCGAAACTGGCCCAGACAGGCAAGTCTGCATAGGCAGGAATGATGACGGAAAAAAACGCCTGACTATCGCGCAGGCGCACAAACCGCCTGAAAAACTGCAGATAAGCGTTGCTCCGAAAGCGCTGGCCGAGGGCTCTGGACATCCGGGTCAAACTTGAGAATTTGCTCCAAGCGCCATAGGGATCACCTGGGATGTACAACAGTATCTGGCGGGTGGTATTAAAAAGCGGACCCTGGTCGATGACCTCGAGCACGACAATTTGCTCCAGCATGCACCCTACCAGGCGCAACTGCTTGGCTACCACCAGATCTCCAGCCAGACGCCTCGTTTTGCCCTCGAACGACATCCCCAGTACCAACTGCAACTCGCTATCATCCAAGATGCCCGTGAACCGCGCCTGATAGGCATCTACCGCCATGGCGTAGCGGTATGCGTCGACCAGCAGCGACTCCACACCTTTTGGATCATCGCTTGGATTGAGAACAGCGCTGAGGTGACGCTGGTCGTGTTCACCCAGGTCGAGCTCGCGACACAACGCGGCAAACTCGATCGCAGTGGGTGCCGGGCGCTTTCCCTGGCGACTGATAAGCAGGCGATTACCACTAGGCTGGCCGTCAGCCTTGGCCTGCTTGGCGGTGAAGTTTCGCATGGCGACTTCGAGCAAGGGTTTCTCTTCGTACACGACTTTGGTGAGATGGCTACCCACCGGTTGCGCATTGATGATTGGCTCACCGTGGCCTTGTAAAAACCTCAAACGCCGCACGTTGTATCCTGGTGCATATCGCTCGTCCAATTCGGTCTGCAGGGCGGATGCGACGAAATCGTCAATGCTGTCTACTCGCGCAAGCATTCGAGCCAACTGCTGACGATATTCCAGGCTTTTACTCAGTGCCTCGCCCAATACGATCATCTGGTCGACCGGGACCTTGAGCAGCCAAGCCGGTAAGCGCTTGCCGATGATGCTGTCCTGAAACGCTGCCGCTGTGTTGCGCAGCGTCTGAAGCCGTGGATCGTCCGCGCTTGCGGTGGTTTTATCGGTGTTTGCTGGTGATACCTGGTCGGCACCCATGGGCAGGACCTCCTGTGAATTTAAAACGACCAGCCTAAGGATCGCTGCACAGGAGAAGAGCTAAATATCTACTACGGGCGCTCAGAACAACAGCAGTTGCCGATCGGTCAGCGCGGAAAAGTCATCGTCGACAAAAGGCAGAATGGCGTCGGCAACCGGTTGAAGCTGGCGACTGAGGTAGTGATCGTAGTCAATCGGCGATTGCAGGTTCTCCAACGGTTCAGGCCCTGCCGTGGTGATGATGTAGCTGATCCAACCGCCATTCTGGTATTGCCGTGGTCGGCCCAGACGCAGATTGAATTCATCGGCCAGTCGCGCGGCGCGCACATGCGGCGGGACGTTGCGTTGGTAGTCAGCCAGTGGCCGGCGCAGGCGTTTGCGGTAGATCAGCAGCTGATCCTGCTCGCCACCCAGGGTGGCACGCACATACTCCCGCACATAGTCGCGATAGGGCTGGCCACGGAAGATCCGCTCATAGAGCTCCTGCTGAAATTGCCTGGCCAGCGGCGACCAGTCGGTACGCACCGACTCCAGGCCTTTGTAGACCATCTGCTGCTGGCCATCGACACGCTGCACCAGGCCGGCATAGCGCTTTTTGCTGCCCTCTTCAGCGCCACGAATGGTCGGCATCAAAAAGCGCCGATAATGCGTTTCGAACTGCAACTCCAAAGCACACTCCAGGCCCATGCTCCGGCGTAGATGCTCTCGCCACCACTGATTGACCTTGGCCACCAGCGCGCGGCCAATGCGCGCCGCAGCCTGTTCATCGTGGGCGCTTTTTAGCCAGACGAAGGTGGAGTCGGTATCGCCATAGATCACATCGAAGCCCTCGGCTTCGATCAGCGCGCGGGTCTGGCGCATGATCTGGTGGCCGCGCATGGTGATCGACGAGGCCAGGCGCGGATCGAAGAAACGACAGCCGCTAGAGCCGAGCACGCCATAGAAGGCATTCATGATGATCTTCAGCGCTTGAGACAGCGGCGCGTTATCGGCGCGCTTGGCCGCCTCGCGCCCCTGCCACACCCGCTCGACGATAGCCGGCAGGCAGTGGCGAGCGCGCGAAAAACGCCCCCCGCGAAAGCCCTCTACCGAGTGATCATCGTCGGGCTGACGCAAGCCTTCGACCAAGCCCACCGGATCGATCAGGAAGGTACGAATGATCGATGGGTAAAGGCTTTTGTAATCCAGCACCAGTACCGAGTCGTACAGACCAGGTCGCGAGTCCATGACGAAGCCGCCCGGGCTGGCTTCATCAGGTCGACTGCCCAGGTTCGGCGCGACGTAGCCCAACCGGTGCATGTGGGGAATGTACAAATGGCTGAACGCAGCTACCGAACCGCCGCTGCGGTCCACCGGCAAACCGGTGACAGTAGAACGCTCAAGCAAAAATTCGAGCAGCCGGGTGTGGGCAAAGATCCGCGTGACCAACTCGCAGTCCTTGAGGTTATAACGGGCCAAGGCCGGTTTATCCTCGGCGAACATGCGGTTGATCTCATCCATGCGCTGGTAGGGCGTATCGATCGACTTGCCCTCGCCAAGCAAGGTCTGGGCAACGTTTTCCAGGCTGAACGAAGGAAAGCTCCAGGTCGCCGAGCGCAGCGCCTCGATACCGTCGATCAACAGCCGGCCCGGGGCGTCGGCGAACACATGGTTGCGGCCTGAATGGGCGCGCAAGGTCATTGGCGCACCATTGCGCCCCAAGGCCAACGGTACGTGCAGCCGGGCGGCGTGCTCATGCAGCAGGCGCAGGTCGAACTGCACCAGGTTCCAACCAATGATTGCATCGGGGTCGTGATCGGCCATCCACTGGTTCAGGCAACGCAGCAGCTGCGCGCGGTCGTCGCAGTACTGCAGATCGAAATCCAAGCCGCTGGCCTCGCCATTGGCCGGGCCGAGCATGTACACCTGGCGCTGCCCGCACCCTTCCAGGGCGATGCTGTACAGCTCGCCGCGCTCAGTGGTTTCGATATCCAGCGACACCAGGCGCAGCGGCGGGCGGTAGTCGGGGTGCGGCTTGAGTTGGGCGTCGCAGAGCACGCCATGGGCATCGGGCTTGCCATCGAACAGCACCGGCGCGGTGATGAAGCGCTCCATCAGGTAGCGCTCCGGCGGGCGGATATCGGCCTCGTAGACCTCGACCCCGGCGCCACGCAGACGCTGTTCCAACTGCATCAACTGGCGATGCTGGCGACAATACAGGCCAAGTACCGGACGCTGCTCGAAGTCACGTAGACGCAGTGGCTTGAGCTCAACGCCCTGCTCATCCTTGAGCAGGGCACGGGCATGCGCGGCATGGATCGCTGGAATGAACGCAACCGACGCCTGAACCGCCAGGCGCAGCTGGCGCGGGCCTTGGTCAGTGGCCAACCAGAACTCCACGCAGGTGCCCTCGGGCGTGTCATGCCAGTGCCGGGTGAGAACGAAACCCTGCTGCAACTCCACCGCGTTGAACTCCACACATTGATAGGCGCCGATTCTACCCTGTTGCGGCGTTGTCGACCTTATCGCCAGCCGTTCGCTTCAGCGCCCGCCCGCGACGAATCCGGCCCGGCGACCCGACCAGGCGAGAATCCCGGCCAGCGCGATCATCACCAGCACCACACTGCCAAACGCGCCGACCCCGCTACCGCTAAGCAACAAGCCACCCGCCACGCCACCCAAAGCAATCGCGCTATTCCACACGGTCACCAACATCGACTGGGCGACATCACCGCCCTCGCCTGCGGCATCTGCGCAGGCCGTTTGCAGCAGGGTCGGCGCGCCGCCGTAGGTCAGCCCCCAGAGCGCTACGCTCACGTGCACCCAACCAGGCGTCGGCGCCTCCTGGCCAAGCGCCAGGGTTGCCAAGGCAAAACCTGCCAAGCTCAACAACACCAGCAGTCGCAAGTGACGATCGACCCACAGGCCAACCACCACGATGCCCAGCAACGCCGCCAGGCCAAAGGTCAGCAGCACCAGGCCAGTGTCCGCCGCCATGCCTGCTGCCGCCAACAGCGGCACGATGTAGGTGTACAGGATGTTATGACCCAGAACCCACGCCAGGATGACCAGCAAAACGACTGCCACACCGGGTGTGCGCAACACCTGCAAGGCTCCGGCGCGCTGCCCTGGCGCCTGTCCAGGGAAATCCGGCACCGCCCGCAATACCCACAGCGCCAACACTACCGAAGCCAGGGTAACCAGCACAAAAGTCGCGCGCCAGCCCAGCCACTCACCTAGCCAGGTGCCAACCGGCACCCCCAGCGATAGCGCAATCGGCGCGCCGACCATGGCCACTGCCATCGCCTTGCCCTGGCGCGCCACCGGCACCATGCGCCGGGCATGCCCGGCGATCAGCCCCCACGCCAAACCCGCGGCGGCCCCCGTAAGAAAGCGCGCCACCAGGGTCAGGCCATTGGATTCGGAGATCGCCGTCAAACCGTTGAACACAATGAACCCAGCAATCGCCAGCAGCAGCGTGCGCCGCCGCCACCAGCCCTGGGTCAGGGTCACCAAGGGGATCGCGGTCAGCAGCGAACCCAAGGCATAGGCGGTAACCCATTGCCCGGCCATCGCCTGGCTGATTTGCATACCACCGGCAATCTGGCCGAGCAGTCCGGCCGGCAGGGTCTCGCTGAGAATGGCGATAAAGCCGGTCATGGCCAGCGCGAGCAGGCCACTGAGCGGCAAGCGCTGCGCTGAGGAGGGAGTATCGGCCGCTGTCGCGATGGCCGCTTGAGAAGTCTGGTGCATGGCAAGAATGCCTCATGTTGCTGATCAAGAGGCAGGCATCTTGCGTCGGTGTAGATTACGGAAAAAGATGGGTAGAATTCCGCTCACCTCGGACGTTGATGTCCGTAATCGGGAGCAGCACATGGACAGCCTCAGCGGCTTTGTGGTCTTCAACCGGGTCGCCGAAACCCGCAGTTTCGTCGCCGCCGGGCAATCGCTGGGCATCAGTGCATCGGCGGTGGGCAAGCGGGTGGCGAGGCTGGAGGCGCGTCTGGGAGTACGCTTGTTCCATCGCAGCACGCGCAGCATCACCCTGACCGCCGAGGGCACGCTGTTCCTGGAACGCAGTCGGCGCATCCTGGCGGAGATAGAAGCCACTGAGCAGGCGCTGTCGCAGGCCAGCGAAACACCGAGCGGACGGCTGCGAGTCAGCCTGCCGCAGGTTACCGGCTTAGTGATGCCGGCCCTTGCCGACTTCATGGCGTTGTACCCACAGATCGAACTGGACCTGGATTTCAGCGACCGCATGGTCGATATCATCGGCGAAGGCTTCGACGTGGTCATGCGCGGCGGCCAGCCAGTGGATTCGCGGCTCAATGCCAAGTTCCTCGGCCACTTCCAGCATCGCCTGGTAGCCTCGCCGCAGTACCTGCGCGAACGCGGCGTGCCGGACCATCCGCGTGATCTGAGCGGCCATACCTGCCTGCACTACCGTTTCCCCAGCAACGGCAAACTGGAGAGCTGGCCACTGCGCCGCGAACATCCCGAGCAGGCCTATGACATCCCCATCTCGATGGTCTGCAACCATGTCGAGACACGCATCTGCTTCGCCCTCAACCACCGCGGCATTACCTGCCTGCCAGATTTCAACGTGCGCAAAGAAGTGGCCAGCGGCAGCCTGGTGAGCGTGCTCGACGACTTCATGGAGCGGCGCGGCAGCTTCTACCTGCTGTGGCCCTCAGGTCGGCAGATGCCGCCGAAGCTGCGGGTGTTTATCGACTTCATGCTGCAGCGGGTGTTCCAGGAACCGCAGGCCTAGCCATACAGGTAGTTGATCTCCTTGGAGGCCAGCGGCGGCACCTGGGCCAGGAGAAAATCGCGCAGGCGCTGCATCTGCCGGGCCTTGGGGCTGGCTTTGAGCCAGGTCATGTAATAGCCATCACCGGTGGCCACGGCGTGCTTGAACGGCGTGACCAAGCGCCCGGCGCCGATATCGGCACTGGCCAGCACCAGGTCGACCACGGAAATCCCCAGCCCCTGCTGGGCCGCCGAGATACCTTGATCGAGTGTGTCGAACACCTGGCCCTGGTCGATGCTGATGTCCAGCGCGTCCATCCGCGCCAGCCAGCGCCGCCAGTCGCGCCGGTCGGTCGAGGGATGGAGAAACTCGCACTGCTTGAGCGCCGACAGAGCGGGGGCATCGTCCTGCAGGTAGTCGGGATGGCAGACCGGGATCAGCCATTCATCAAACAGCTTGAAGCTCTCGACGTCGGCCGCAAAGCGTCCGTTGGCCAGAAGGATGGCGCAGTCGTAGGGCTCGGAATAGAAATCGACGCTGTCGATGTCCATCCACACGCTCGACAGTTGCACGCTGCAACTGTTCTCGACCTTCTTGAACGCATCCAGCGCCCGCAGCAGCCAGCGCACGGTCAAGGTCGACGGCGCTTTGAGGCGCAGGCCATAGCGGTCCTGACGCAATAGCGCGCAAGCGTTCTCGATGATCTTGAAGCCGACCTTGAGCTCCTGAGCCAACAGCCGGCCGTGCTCGGTCAGGCGCAGTTTGGGGCCGCGTCGCTCGAACAAGTCGCAGCCAAACAGCGACTCGAGGGTCTTGATGTGATGGCTCACTGCGCCTTGGGTCAGCGCCAGCTCCTCTGCCGCGCGGGTGAACGAGCCATAGCGCGAGGCCACTTCGAAGGCGCGCAGCGCATGCAGTGCCTGAATCCGTTCCGACATCGATGCCTTCCCAATCATGAGTGAGACTAATAGTAGGTCATAGTTCCAGGCGTTTTACAACTGCAAGTGGTTCTCAGAAAATGCTTGAAAACAACAAATACATAGAGCGAAACCGTCTAACTAACGGCGGAAATGATTATTAGAACTCCTGGGGAAACCATGTTTACGGGTTACGGAAACTGCTATCGCTTGGATGCGCTAGAGCTGGCCAATGAACATGTCCAGAATGCCAATCACTGGACGTACAAAACTATCCAACATTTTCGCGACATTCTCGCCAACCCCGACTTTCCCTGCCTGTTCGGGCGCAAGGCGGTAGCCGCCAAGACCTGTCACATCGTCTTCGCCCGCGCCGAGCACATGGCCGACGACATGGCTCAGGGCCTGGCCGATTATGTCCGCACCATCGAGCCGATCCCGCTCAAGCAGCGCATCGGCACGCCACTGCTGGTGTTTCTCGAAACGGCCCCCGGCGGCAGCCTTGAGCAACAGCAGGCACTGGCCTGGAAAGTCCTGCAGGGCGTGCATGCGCGCGACCCCCAACCCTGGCCGCAGGACGTACCCGGTGACCCGCATGACAGCCAATGGTCATTCTGCTTCGCCGGCATGCCGCTGTTCATCAACATGAACTTTCCCGCCCACCGCGTGATGAAGAGCCGCAACCTGGGTGACAGCATCGTGTTTGTGATCAACCCACGGGAAAGCTTCGACGAAGTAGCCAGCGCTGCCACCGAAAGCGGCCAGCGCATTCGCGGCAAGATCCGCGAGCGGGTGAGGCACTACAACGATGGCGTGATGCCCGACTCCCTGGGCTTCTTCGGCCAACAAGACAACTACGAGTGGAAGCAATACCAGTTGCAGGAGCACGGCTCGCTGAACCCCGCACGTTGCCCATTCCACGCCCATGCGACACCCGACACATTGATCGAGAACTGACCGTGAATACCGCATTGACTGCCACTTACGCCCTGACCGTGCTGCTGCTGATCGCCACCCCTGGCCCGGTCGTCGCGCTGATCGTCAACACTGCCGCCGCCTCCGGGTCGCGCAAAGCCCTGTTTACCGCGATCGGCACCAACTGGGCGTCGCTGGTGCTGATTGGCGCCGCAGCCTGGATCATCATGACCAGCGCCGCCATCGACAAGGTCTGGCTCAACGGCATGAGTTTGCTGGGCTGCCTGTTCATCGGCTACATCGCCGTCGCCACGCTGCGTGAAGCATTGCATGCCCCGGTAGCGGACACCGAGATGGCGCCAGCGCCGGTAAAACCGGGGCGTGGCGGCTTGCTGCAAGGGTTCATGGTGGGCATCTCCAACCCCAAGGACATCATCTTCTTCATCTCCTTCTTCCCCCAGTTCATCCAGATCACCGAGTCGTTCGAAAAGAGCATGGTGGTGCTGTCATTGCTGTGGATCGCCATCGATTTCGCCGTGCTCAGCCTGTACATCTTCGCCATCGGCAAGATTGCCTCGCAGCGCAGCAACCGCCTGATCAGCCTGGCTTCGGGCGTGGCCTTGCTGCTGATTGCCGCTGGCGGCCTGCTCTACAACCTCAAGGAGCTGACGGCCTGACGCGGCCGCCGAACTCCCCACCCACAAGGAACGCCCATGAGACCGATCGACACCGCTACGGACGTCCTGGGCGCGCCCCTCCCCTTGCAGGAGGACTACCAACGCTTCCTGCAACTGGGCAGTCGCCGAGCCCCGCATACCCTATATATGCACGAGCGTGCCTATCGCTCCGACACGATCAATACCGATGCGCTAGGCCTGCGCTACAGCCACTGTGCGGGCAAGCGCTACTCGCCCGCCGAGCGCGGCGCCAGTGCCCGGGTCAACCTGTTGGTAGGCGGATCGACCGCACTAGGCATCGGCGCCAGCAACGATGAACACACGGTGGCCTCGCACCTGTCGATGCTCACCGGCGAAGTCTGGTTGAGCCTGGCCGGGTGTGGCCTCAATGCCACTCAAGAATTGCTGATGTTTCTCAGTCACCAGCATCGCTTGGGCAACATTGGCCACGTGGTGGTTCTGAGCGGGCTTAACACCCTCGCCCAGGAAGCCTTGGGCGAAATCATGGCGGCCGGTCATGCGCAGCACCAGGGCGGCGCCTATCAGAGCTACCTGAACAGCTTCAACGAAGGCGTACCGATGCTCGACACGCCGCGCCGCGAATCGCTGTGGCAGCGCCTGGGCCAGGCCCTGCTGCCGCGTCATGAGGCGCCACCCCCCGACTGGTCACTGCCCGCACCGGACAAACGCCTGATGCGCGCCGCCGACTGCATCGGGCGCACTCTGCGCCAATGGGATCGCCTGCTGGCCGACAGCCACGCCACCCTGACCTTCATTCTCCAGCCATTGTTGCCCTGGTGCCGGGAAAGCTTGCCCGATGGCGAGCAACGGATGATGGCGGCGCAACGTCAACCGACCAACTTCGATCGCCTGCTGGCAGACGTGCAGGACAGTCAACAGCATGTAGCCTTTTTCCGAAGAATCAAAAGCGAAGCCGAGTCGGTGCCCTGCTACGACATGAACAGCATGCTCAGCAGCTCGCCGGTTTTTGGCCAGTCGCTGTTCGTCGATCGCCTGCATTTCAATGACTTAGGCAACAATGCCCTGGCCAAGGTGATCACCGCAAAGCTGGGCCTGGCCCAGGAAAAGTACAGCCAACGCAAAGTGACGCCGATCAAGCTCGTCTGATAAACGCGGCAATGGTCTTTCGGCAGGGGCCTTGGGGTGGCTAGAATACGCCGTCGTCGCTCTGATTTGCCTGAGGCACATGCGTAACCGCAATGAACACCACCGCCATCTGGTCGCAACTGACCGCCTACGAGGCTCATCCGTGAGTCGCGCTGTATTGTTCTCGCCCCTGCTCATGGCCCTGGCTCCGCTCGGCGCGCAGGCACTGGAGATCCAGATCGATCCGCACGCCGATCTGCTGTACCGCCAGGCCCTACCCTTGTTGGAACAGGCAGACAACCGCGAAGCCAGCCCCAGCGCGCTGCGCACGGCGATCGACAGCGATCCAGAACTCAGCCGTCAGGGCCAAGCGCTGGCCCGTACCCTGCCAACTGCGGTAGACCTGCTGAAAAAGTCGGTCGCTCTGGGTCATCCGGTGGCGCAATACCGCTTGGCGCTGTACTACATGACTTACCTGCCAGCGGCGCAAATCCCCGATGCGGCCTGCCCGTTGCTGCAAGCCAGCCTCAAGCAAGGCTTTGCGCCTCCCGCGCCAGCGATCTCTACCTGGTGCCCGCCCTATAACGCCAGCCCTGCCTACCGTGACGCCATGGAAGCGATTCCGAACATGGCCACCTTGTATGCGCCGTACTATCCGCAGCCAGCGGTACGCCTGGCTTGCAACCGCAGCCAGCCGCAGGGGCTGGAAATGCAGTGGGGCCGTCAGCGCGACTATCAGGCCGAGGTATACCGTCTGCTGGGCGACCTTGATCCGCAGCATCGTCAGCTGCTGCTGCAAAAAGCCGTGGAGATCAATGGCTGTGCTGCCGCGCAGCAGCGCTTGACCAGCCACCGCTGACCAAGTCCTCTGCCCGCCGATAGCGCCGGGCAGGAGACAAACAAGCAAGATCGTTCAAGCCAGCGCCCCCCGCCCTCTGCCATGCTGCTCTGCCCTGTAGATGTGTTTGAGCCACCATGTCCAGTCGTCAGCCCATCGCCCGTACCGCCTTCCTCCATGGCGCCATCACCATTGTGCCGCTATCCCTGGCCGTAGCCCCATGGGGCCTGCTGGCAGGCTCGATGGCCATCGAAGCCAACCTCAGCCCTTGGGAGGGCCAAGGCCTGTCGGCCATCGTGTTTGCGGGGGCTGCGCAACTGGTGGCCATTGGCATGCTCAAAAGCGGCGCCAGCCTGCTCTCGATCCTGCTGACCACGCTGCTACTGACCTCCCAACACCTGCTGTACGGGTTGTCCATGCGTCCGCTGTTGTCGGGCCAGCCGCTGGGCTGGCGGCTGGGCCTGGGGTTCTTGCTGACCGATGAATTCTTCGCCCTGACCAGCCATTACGACCAGCAGCAATTCAACCGCTGGTATGCCCTGGGCGTGGGCCTGACCTTCTATGTCGCCTGGAACCTGTTCACCTTGGCCGGCATCATCTTGGGCCAGAACATCCCCCACCTGGACCAACTCGGCCTGGACTTCTCGATTGTCGCCACGTTCGTCGCCTTGATCGCGCCGGTAGTGCGCAATCTGCCGACCGTAGTGTGCGTGGCGGTGTCGCTGTTTTGCTCGGTGCTGTTCAGTGCCTGGCATTGGGAAACCGCGCTGGTCGCCGCCGGCCTGCTGGGCATGGGCGCCGGCTTCATTTGCCAGAAATTCTCGGGAGCACGCACATGACTTGGCTACTGATCTTGGCCATGGGCCTGGTGGTGTTCCTCAACCGCTATGCGTTTCTGGAACCGCGCCTGCCGCTGCGCCTGAGCTCAAATGCCCGGCAGTTTCTTGGTTTCGCGGTACCGGGCATGCTCACTGCGATTTGCGGGCCGATCATCTTCCTGCCCGGCCATCAGCTCGACCTGAGCCCCAGCAACCCTTACCTACTCGGGGCCCTGGCCGCCATAGCCCTGGTGCTGTTGACCCGCAGCGTGTTGCTGAGCATGCTGGTGAGCATGTTGATCTTCTTTTTGCTGCGCGGCTGGCTGGCATGAGCATGCCCCTGCGCGAACAAACCCATCTGTGGCAGGCGCCTGCACTTGGCGATGTCGAGATGCTGCATGCGCGGTATTTCCAGCAGCGCTTCGCCCCACACGTGCACGAAGGCTACGTCTTCACCGTGATCGAGTCCGGCGCGCAACGCTTTTGGCACCGCGGCAGCGAGCACCTGGCGCCGGTCGGCAGCATGGTACTGATCAATCCCGATGAACTGCACACCGGCGCCACCGCTCATGAAGCCGGTTGGCGTTATCGCGGCTTTTATCCGGAACATGCCCGGGTCACCGGGGTACTGGAAGAGCTGGAGCTGGGCCGTCATGGCATGCCGCATTTTCAGCAGAGCGTGATCCAGGACCCAACCCTGGCCGCTGCCTTCAGCCAATTGCATCAGTTGTCCGAATCCGGTGCCAGCGCCCTGGAACAGCAGACCGCCTGGCGCCACGCCGTGCTGGCGTTGGTGCAGCGGCACGGCCATGGCGCCCAGCCGCGCGCACCGGGTAACGAACCGTTGGCGGTAGCTCGCGCCCGCGAGCTGCTGGAAAGCCAGCTGGCCGATCCACCGTCACTGGAAAGCCTGGCGGCGGCAGTCAACCTCTCGCCTTTCCATTTCGCCCGGGTATTTCGCCAAGCCACTGGCCTGCCGCCGCATGCCTGGCTCAAGCAACGCCGACTGGGTCGCGCGCGGGAGCTATTGAAAAAGGGCATGGCCGCCGCCGAGGTGGCGTTTGTCCTGGGTTTCGCTGACCAGAGCCATCTGAGTCGTCAGTTCAAGCAGGCCTATGGAGTGACTCCCGGCGCCTATCGCACGGCCTGCCTGAGCCTGTAGCCGGATCCGGCAGCAATGCCAGCCACTGCTACACTGACAGGGTTGAACGGAGGATCCTGTCATGTCCGCAAAAGAGCTCAACACCCTCCTGACGCTGATGAACCAGCGCCAAACCCGCTTGACCAGTGCGTGCAAGGAAATCGCCGAATGGATCGACCGGCAGGGCGATGTGCCCGCAGCTGGCAAGATTCGCGATAGCCTCAAAGCGCTGGAGGCAGAAGAGGCACAAGTACGTAAAACCTTGACCTCGCTGACGATCGACCGGCCACTGCCACGTTTTCGCGGTTGAGCCCACCGTCGAGCAAAAAGGCCGCTCCCGCAGAGGGCAACGCGGCCCCTGCCAGAGCGGCCTTGAGCCGCTAATGAGCTACACAGCAGCCCAAGCGTTTAGTGCTGGTGGGCGTGCCCGTGGCCTGCTCCCGCTTCAGCGGTCAGCGCGCGTACTGGCGCCTGTACTTGCAGGGTCTGCTTGGCCCCCTTGGCATCTTCGATAGTCAGGGTCAGCGGCACTTGCTGGCCTTCTTTGACCTGCTCATGCAAACCCATCAGCATCACGTGCAAGCCGTTGGGATCGAGGCTCACTTTCTGGCCTGCCGGCAGCTCGACCGCCTTGACTTCACGCATGCCCATCACGTCGCCATTCATGGTCATTTCATGCACCTGAACGGTCTTGGCCACTGGCGAGGCAACGCCGACCAGCTTGCTGTCGCTGGTCGCGGTCAACACCATGAAGGCTCCAGTGGACTGCTGGTGCGGCACAGTGGCGCGTACCCATGCATCACTTACGCTGGTTTCAGCCAGGGCCGGTAAAGTCATGCCCAACAGGGCCAGGGCGGCCAGGCCGCGCTTGATCGGTTGCAGCAAAACAGCCATTAGCAAATCTCCATCAAAGTGAGCAGGTCCTCTGTGCATTCCTTGGCGTTCAAGGAGTGCCCCAGGCTCAAGCGCAGGGTACTGCGCGAATCATAGACGTAGCTGGTGGACGAGTGGGAGATGGTGTAGGTATCGCCCGCTGGCACCTTCTCGTAGAACACCTTGAACTCCCGGGCCACCTCGGCGATTTCCTCAGGGGTGCCGGTCAGCGCGGTGAACGACGGGTCGAAGGCCTTGACGTAGGCGTCGAGCACTTCTGGCGTATCGCGCTCAGGGTCGAGGGTGATGAACACCACTTGCAGGAAGCCGGCATCGCGGCCCATCAGCTTCTTGATCTGCGCCGCACGCGCCAGGGTGGTCGGACAGACCGCCGGGCACTGGGTGAAACCAAAGAAGATCATCGGCATCGAGCCATAGAAGCTCGACAGGGTGCGCACATTGCCTTGAGTGTCCTTGAGGCGGAAAGAACGCCCGAGGATCTCGTTGCTCATGTTCTTGCCGTACTTGAAGTCCAAGCTCCGCGCCGGGTTGCAACCCGCCAGCAGGCCAAGCCCGAGTACGCCCATCCCGGCGACAACCGCGCGCCGGGTCAACAGATCATTCATGGAACCATCCTTTACAGGGAAGGTGCCAGCCCTTGGGCAGGGCCGGTCGAAAACCGCGGCATTCTGGCATGACACCTTGGGGTGTTCTACCCGACGATGGGGTCGATAGGGCTGCAAGCCACGAATTTCGCGGCTGCGGCCTGTTGTCGCAGGGGTTGAATCGGTAACAGATTGTTGCTAGAGAGCTGATTCTTGGGGCGCTTATTCAGCCCTCATCGCGGGCCAAGCCCGCGCCTACGCGAAACCTGTGCTCGACACGATTCGTGTAGGAGCGGGCTTGCCCGCGATGAGGCCGGCAAGACAACCACCGACTATCAGTAGTAGGCGTTCTCTTTCTGCGTGTGGTCAGTCACATCGCGAACACCCTTGAGCTCAGGAATACGTTCGAGCAAGGTCCGCTCGATGCCATCCTTGAGGGTCACGTCGGCCTGGCCACAGCCCTGGCAACCACCGCCAAACTGCAGCACCGCGATACCATCGTCGACCACGTCGACCAGGCTCACCGCGCCACCATGGCTGGCCAGACCTGGGTTGATCTCGGTCTGCAGGTAGTAGTTGATCCGCTCGTTGATCGGGCTGTCTTCGTTGACCATCGGCACCTTGGCGTTCGGCGCCTTGATGGTCAGCTGGCCACCCATGCGGTCGGTGGCGTAGTCGACCAGCGCGTCCTCGAGGAACGGCTCGCTGACCGCGTCGATGTATGCGGTGAAGCTCTTCAGACCCAAGGCGGTGTCCTCGGGCTTTTCCTCGCCTGGCTTGCAGTAGGCAATGCACGTCTCTGCGTACTGGGTGCCCGGCTGAGTGATGAAAACACGAATGCCGATACCCGGGGTGTTCTGCTTGGAGAGCAGATCGGCCAGGTAATCATGGGCGGCGTCGGTAATGGTTATAGCGCTCATGGAAGTTCCTCACAGACTTGCTGGCAAGTGTACGCCAACCCAGGCCTTGAACAAAGTCCTAGCATTTGACTCGGGAAAGCGCCAATGCCGGCTCCTGCGTCGAACGTGTGGCGAACCAGGCCTTCATCCGCTGATACACGCCACGTTCGAGCCACTGATAACTGAGCCACGACATTAGTCCAATGGACGGCACGCAGAAGGCGAATACCAGGTACGGGTTAAGCGCGAATCGCTCACTGACGAACCAGCCGGCATACAGTACCAGCACGTGAATCAGGTACACCGAATAGGAGCAATCACCCAGCGCCTTGAGCAGCTGGTTGCCGCGAAAGTACGGCTCCAGGGAGATGAACGCCAACACCACCAGTGCGCTGGGCAGGCCCCAGTGCAGCAGGCGCAGCGAGGCATCCAGGTGATAAAGGGCGTAACCGGCGGTCATCAGCATCGCCAGCGGTAGCCACAGCCCTTCACGGATCAGGCCGCGGCGGTACAGCACCCCCAGGCCGATGCCCAGCACGAACTCATAGATGATGTCGTTGTTGTAGAACCGGCTGAGCACGCCAAGCCGGCCCAGCACCTCGCTCACCAGCAGCAATGCGGCAGTCACCAGCAGCAGGTGATGGCGTTGACGCACCAGAAATGCCAAGCCGAACAACAGATAGAAGAACATCTCGAAGTTCAGCGTCCAACCTACGTTAAGCGTCGGATACAGCCCATATCCGCCGGGGTTTTCCGCCGGAATGAACAGCAAAGACAACAGCAGGTGCTGCCAGTCGAACACCTGGTGCGGCATCCAGCGGCTGGCCGCCAGCAGCAGGACCGCCATCAATACCGTATAGAACCAGTAGGCCGGAATGATCCGCAGCGCTCGATTGAGCAGGAACTGGCTGGGCACAATGTCTTTGTCGCGGGTCGACAGGTAGATCACCAACCCGCTGATGACGAAGAAGATGTCCACGCCCACCGCCCCGCGATCGCTGAGCAATTGACCGACCGGGCCGGTTGCGTGGAAGTCGAAGAAGATCTGCATGAAGTGGTGGCAGACCACCACCCAGGCGGCGAACGCCCGAAGTGCCTGAAGCGAATACAGCATGAAAAGCCCTGCGTGTCCGGGTGCATTCAGGTCCCGTATCGGCGTCAATGGTTATCGCGGGGCAAGCCCGCTCCCAGGCCCCTTGGCATTCGAGCGATGGCGTGGGAGCGGGCTTGCCCCGCGATAGCACAATCCGGGACCACTCCCAGAGTCGGACCGCAGGATGCCGGGAAAGATCAGCCGATCTTCCCGGCGGTCACCTCAGAGATTCTCGTAGCGGTTCATGTCCAGCACCCCCGCCTCAAGCGGTTGGGTTTGCTTGATGAAGCTGTTCAGGTCATGGAAGTAGCGCCAGAACTCAGGGTGGCTGCGCCGCACGCCCCAGCGCATGACGATCCGTTCGAACTTGGCAGGGTCATCGCGAGCCGCTTCCATGTCCTCGACCCACTCCGGCACATCGCTCGCCGGAATGTTGAAGATGAAGTTGGGATAGCTGCTCAGCACCCCCGGATACAAGGTCAAGGTATCCAGCCCCGGCTGATAGCGATAAGCCTCACCGAGCAGGAATGCCACGTTGCTGTGCGCGCGGTTGCGCAGCAGGCTGTAGACCTGGCGCTGGCCACCCTGCCCTTCGATGCGCAGCATGGTCGCCTCAGGCAATTGATTGATCACCTTCAAGCCCGCAGCTGGGCGCGAGACCAGGCGACTGAGGCTCTGCTCGACATCACGGAACTCAGCCGTCATCTCTGGCCGCGAGCAGTATGCGCCGGTGCAGCGGTTGATCGGATCGGGCGCCGCGTTGAGGCTGCCGGTGCGCTGTAGCAGTTTCAGGCCAAAGTCGCGCTTGGGGTCGCGCTCATCGAGCTTGAGCCCACTCGGGGTATCGGTGTCGATGTCCTCGTAATCGAGCCACATCTTCACCTTGCCGCTGTTCTGGTACCAGTCGCTGAGGATTGCCCCACGCTTGTCAGCCGGCATCAGGCGCAGGAAGTTGACCTCGGCGCCATTGCGGATCAAGTCGAAGTACAGACGCGTCTGCAACTGGTGCGAGACGTTGCCGAACACATCGAAGTTGACTGCCAATTGATAGTAGGTGCGCTCGAACAACGGATAGTCGAACAGCCAGGTGGTCTTGGGCACGTCACCGATCAAGCCTTTGGTCACCGAGGCGCTGTCGAAGTGGCGGAAGATGCTCAGCAACGCGTTGTCGTTGCCCGCCCACAAGGTCGACCAGCCCGGCGCCGGCAGTTCGGCATAAGCTTGGCGGCGCAGTTTCTCGTATTCGTTGCGCTTGTCGCGGTAGGCGTGCCAGAGGCTCAGCACGCTACCAACATCATCGATCTGGCCAGGCATGGCCAACAGCGGCGTGGCCTCGCCACGGTACTGGGCATCGGTGACATAACGGTCATGCGCAGGCTCCTGGAACAGCGCCCAGAAGTTGTCGCGAATCACGTCGGTGGCGATCTGCCCGCGGCACACCGGGCCGCGAATGAAGGTGCGTACGAAATACTCGGCGTTATCCAGCATGAACTGGTAACGCGCCACGGCCGGAATCGCCTCGAAGGTTTCGAACGGGTTGGCCCGGTGACGCGGGCCGTAACCCGGCAGCGCGGCGGCATGCCAGTCGCCGCTGTAGAACAGCTGTTTGACCCGCTTGAGCTTCTGCGGCCCCATTGGGTAGGTGATGTGGGTTTTATGGACGATCACGCCCTGCACCGGCATCAAGCGGTAATAGAAGTCGGTGCCCGGTGGATCGTTGGGTCGGCGAGTGGCGATCAAGTCTACTGCCTGGCCGCTTGGCGTGCGTGAGCGCACCCACTGGAAGAAATGCCCCTGCTCGCCGCCGACAAAATGAATGTGCGCCAGGAACAGGTGCTCATACAGCCAACGGCCTACCAGCGCTTCGGTGGAACCTGGGCGGTTTAGCAGCTCTTCCCAATCGGCGATCTGCTTGGCCTCGACCGCACTGGGCTGGATCGGCTGCGACTCGACCGGCGCACCGGCCGCCAGCCAACGCTGCAGGGTCTGGTACTCCTGATCGGTCAGGCCGGTGACCGCCAGCGGCATGCCCTCCTTGGGGTGGGCGCCGGCATAGGCGTCGAACTCATGGGGCAAGGGGCACATGTTGTTGCGGTTGAGCCCCAACACGATCTCTTCAGGGAGCTTGGCGTTGGGCGTCAGTGGGGTCTTGTGCCCCAGCTCGAGCATACGCGCCATCAGCGCGGCCTGGCTGCCCTGGCGATCGAGCACCGAATAGAAGCCCTGCTGGCGCCAGCCCTGTTCATTCTGCTCGTCGTAGAACAGCCGCGTGGTAGGCACCGCCTGGCTGCGCTCGCCTTGATACACCGGCACCTTGGAGGCTCCGCGCTCGGCGCCTTCGGCACTCCCCAGATTGAGCTGGCAGGCGGCGTCGTTGCAGGCGTGGCAGGCGACGCATTTCTCGGTGAAGATCGGCTGGATATCCCGGGTGTAGGAGATCGCCGGGCTCGATTGCGGGGCTTGCCCCACCGCCAGACCGCTGATCATCAGGGTCAAGGCGGTAGTCATGGCAAGTAAACAGCGATGCACCATGTGCAGATTGTCCTGGTTTCTAGTAAAGCCATCACGATTGCCTACCGGTCGCGGGGTGCGTCAACATGAGGGAAATTCATGCAAAAGCCCAGCGTGCCTAAAAACCGCACAGCTTTGCTATCATTGCGCACCTTCTGTTATTCGCCCGACCAGGTAGTCCTATGTCCGACCGTAGCGCTCGTCTCCAAGCACTTCAGCAAGCCCTCAAGGAGCGCATACTGATCCTCGACGGAGGCATGGGTACTATGATCCAAAGCTACCGTCTGGAGGAACACGACTATCGTGGCACGCGCTTTGCCGATTGGCCAAGCGACATCAAGGGCAACAACGATCTGTTGCTGCTGACCCAGCCCGATATCATCGCTGCGATCGAGAAGGCCTACCTCGACGCCGGGGCCGATATCCTCGAAACCAACACCTTCAACGCCACGCAGATTTCCCAGGCCGACTACGGCATGGAATCGCTGGCCTACGAGATGAACGTCGAAGGCGCGCGGGTTGCCCGCCGCGTGGCCGATGCCAAGACCTTGGAGACGCCAGACAAGCCACGCTTCGTCGCCGGCGTGCTCGGCCCAACCAGCCGCACCTGCTCGATCTCCCCGGACGTCAACGACCCGGGCTATCGCAACGTCACCTTCGATGAGTTGGTCGCCAACTACATCGAGGCGACCCGCGGCCTGATCGCCGGCGGTGCCGACCTGATCCTGATCGAAACCATCTTCGACACCCTCAATGCCAAGGCGGCGATCTTCGCCGTGCAGCAAGTGTTCGAAGATGACGGCATCGAGTTGCCGATCATGATCTCCGGCACCATCACCGACGCCTCCGGCCGGACCCTGTCCGGGCAGACCACCGAAGCGTTCTGGAACTCGGTGCGTCACGCCAAGCCAATTTCCGTGGGCCTGAACTGCGCCCTCGGCGCCAAGGACCTGCGCCCGTACCTGGAAGAGCTGTCGACCAAGGCCGACACCCATGTATCGGCGCACCCCAACGCCGGCCTGCCGAACGCCTTCGGCGAGTACGACGAAACGCCGGCCGAGATGGCCGCCGTGGTCGAAGAGTTCGCCGCCAGTGGTTTTCTCAACATCATCGGGGGTTGCTGCGGTACCACACCGCCACATATCCAGGCTATCGCCGAAGCGGTGGCCAAGTACAAGCCGCGTGCAATCCCCGAGATCGCCAAGGCCTGCCGCCTATCGGGCCTGGAGCCGTTCACCATCGATCGCCAGTCGCTGTTCGTCAACGTCGGCGAGCGGACCAACATCACCGGTTCAGCCAAGTTCGCCCGCCTGATTCGCGAAGAGAACTACACCGAGGCCCTGGAAGTCGCCCTGCAGCAGGTCGAGGCCGGCGCCCAGGTGATCGACATCAACATGGACGAAGGGATGCTCGACTCCCAGGCAGCCATGGTTCGCTTCCTCAACCTGATCGCCGGTGAGCCAGACATCTCCCGCGTACCGATCATGATCGACTCCTCCAAATGGGAAGTGATCGAAGCGGGCCTCAAGTGCATCCAGGGCAAGGGCATCGTCAACTCGATCTCGATGAAGGAAGGCGTCGAAGCCTTCAAGCATCACGCCCGCCTGTGCAAGCGCTATGGCGCTGCGGTAGTAGTGATGGCCTTCGACGAGGTCGGCCAGGCCGACACCGCGGCGCGCAAGCGTGAGATCTGCAAACGCAGCTACGACATCCTGGTCAATGAAGTCGGCTTCCCCGCCGAAGACATCATCTTCGACCCGAACATCTTCGCCGTCGCCACCGGCATCGAAGAGCACAACAACTATGCCGTGGACTTCATCGAAGCCTGCGCCTACATCCGCGACCACCTGCCCCACGCCCTGACCAGTGGCGGGGTATCCAACGTCTCGTTCTCGTTCCGTGGCAACAACCCGGTGCGTGAGGCGATCCACTCGGTGTTCCTCTACCACGCGATCCAGAATGGCCTGACCATGGGTATCGTCAACGCCGGCCAGCTGGAGATCTACGACGAGATCCCGACCGCACTGCGTGACAAGGTCGAGGACGTGGTACTCAACCGCACCCCGGAAGGCACCGACGCCCTGCTGGCCATTGCCGACGACTACAAAGGCGGCGGCGCGGCCAAGGAAGTGGAAAACGAAGAATGGCGCTCGATGCCTGTCGACAAGCGCCTCGAACATGCGCTGGTCAAAGGCATTACCGCCTACATCGTCGAAGACACCGAAGAGTGCCGCCAGCAAGCGGCGCGGCCGATTGAAGTCATCGAAGGCCCGCTGATGAGCGGCATGAACGTGGTTGGCGACCTGTTTGGCGCGGGCAAGATGTTCCTGCCGCAGGTGGTCAAGTCGGCGCGGGTGATGAAGCAGGCCGTGGCCCACCTGATCCCGTTCATCGAAGCCGAGAAAGGCGACAAACCTGAAGCCAAGGGCAAGATCCTCATGGCCACGGTCAAAGGCGATGTGCACGACATCGGCAAGAACATCGTCGGCGTGGTCCTCGGTTGCAACGGTTATGACATCGTCGATATGGGCGTAATGGTCCCGGCCGAGAAGATCCTGCAGACCGCCCGCGAGCAGAAGTGCGACATCATTGGCCTGTCCGGGCTGATCACCCCCTCGCTGGACGAAATGGTGCATGTTGCCCGCGAAATGCAGCGCCAGGACTTCCATCTGCCACTGATGATCGGCGGCGCTACCACCTCCAAGGCGCACACTGCGGTCAAGATCGAGCCCAAGTACTCCAACGATGCGGTGATCTACGTGACCGACGCCTCGCGCGCGGTCGGCGTGGCCACCCAGTTGCTGTCCAAGGAACTCAAGGCCGGCTTCGTCGAGAAGACTCGCCAGGAGTATGTCGAGGTACGCGAACGCACCGCCAACCGCAGTGCCCGCACCGAGCGCCTGAGCTACGCCCAGTCGATCGCCGCCAAGCCCAAGTACGACTGGGCCACTTATTCGCCGGCGGTGCCTTCCTTCACCGGCGTCAAGGTGCTGGAGAACATCGACCTACGGGTGCTGGCCGAATACATCGACTGGACGCCGTTCTTCATCTCCTGGGACCTGGCCGGCAAGTTCCCGCGCATTCTCACCGACGAGGTAGTCGGCGAAGCGGCCTCGGCGCTGTATAAAGATGCCCGGGAAATGCTCGACAAGCTGATCAACGAAAAGCTGATCAGCGCCCGCGCCGTGTTCGGCTTCTGGCCGGCCAACCAGGTCGCCGATGACGACATCGAAGTGTATGGCGACGACGGCCAGACGCTGGCCACCCTGCACCACTTGCGCCAGCAGACCATCAAGCCCGATGGCAAGCCGAACCTGTCGCTGGCCGACTTCGTCGCGCCCAAGGACAGTGGCGTCACCGACTATGTCGGCGGCTTCATCACCACCGCGGGCATTGGCGCTGAGGAGGTGGCCAAGGCCTATCAGGACAAAGGCGACGACTACAGCTCGATCATGGTCAAGGCCCTGGCCGACCGCTTGGCCGAGGCGTGCGCCGAATGGCTGCATGAGCAGGTGCGTAAAGAGCACTGGGGCTATGCCCGCGACGAGCACCTGGATAACGAGGCGCTGATCAAGGAGCAGTACAGCGGCATCCGCCCTGCCCCGGGGTACCCGGCCTGCCCGGATCATACCGAGAAGGAAACCCTGTTCCGCCTGCTCGACGGCACGGCGATTGGCGAAACGGGACCTAGCGGTGTGTTTCTCACCGAGCACTTCGCCATGTTCCCGGCGGCGGCGGTCAGTGGCTGGTACTTTGCCCATCCGCAGGCGCAGTATTTTGCCGTGGGCAAGGTGGATAAGGACCAGGTCGAGCGCTATAGCGCGCGTAAGGGCCAGGAGGTGAGCGTGACCGAGCGCTGGCTGGCGCCGAACCTCGGGTACGACAGCTGAGATTGATTGGGGCCGCTTTGCGGCCCTTCACGGCGGTTCGGCGCCCCGACAAGCCCGCTCCCACAAAGATAGCGCTGACTATCCGAACGACGCGGTACCTGTGGGAGCGGGCTTGTCCCGCGAAGAGCCGCAAAGCGGCCCCAAAAATCGAAAGGTCTACACTTGTCCCTGATCGTTTCTGAAAGCCTTCAGGAGCCCCTCATGGATGACTCAAGCCAGGGCAAACCGCCCACCTTCTGGCAAATGCTGCACAGCATTCTCGCCGCCGCCTTTGGCGTGCAAAGCGGCAAGAACCGCGCACGTGACTTCACCCACGGCAAGGCCAGCCACTTCATCGCCCTCGGCACGCTGTTCACCCTGGTCTTCATCCTGGTGCTGATCGGCCTGGTGCAACTGGCCCTGCACCTGACTGCCCGCTAAAACGCACTCCGCCCGTGGAAATCCCTTCCACGGGCGGTTCAGGTTGAATCCACGGTCTGAAGTTTTTGCGCTACTGATGGCTGACCCAATACACAGCGGTGACGACCACCAGAACGATCAGGCACAGGATCGCCCAGGCATCGACACTGCTGTCAGGCTTGCGGACCTTGGTTGAGTTTCCCATTGCATTGCCTCTTGTAGTGGTTATGGGAATGCACTTCACCACCAGCAGTTAAGACGAGCAATGCCCTTCCCTCAAGCAGGGTCTTTCAATAGTCGACGGGTGACGTAAGAAAAGGATACTGATAATCGGCCGGCCGCCCTTCAGCGCTGTAGCGCTGGAAATCAACGCCATGATCGTCCTCCTCCAGCAGCTTGAGCCAACGCCGGGCCTTGGCCTGATCGATCGATTGCAGCACGGGCAGGCTGTGCTCGCGCAGGCCATCACGGTTGATCGCCACGCCCCGGGCATCATCATGCAGCATCACCATGGCCCAACCACCCACACTGAAGTGCCCACCCATCAACACCCCCAGGCGCCCATCGATGCGCGCACGCAGGGCTTCAGGCGAGCTGTTGACGGCGCTGAATACGGTATCGACGCCCGGCTTGCGCCCAGCCGCCTCGAACGCCTGCATGACGCCGAATGCCATTTCGTCATTGGCCGACCAGACCAATTGGGTCTGCGGATAGCGCTCGAGAAGCAACTGAGCCTGTTCGTACGCGCGCTGCCGGCTCCAGCCGCCATACACCACCTGACGCAAGCGTACCTGAGGGAAATCAGCCAAAGCGCGGCGCATACCCTGCTCACGCAGCTGCGAGGCGGGAGTGGTCTTGATCCCGGCGAACGCCAGCAGATCCACCGGCCCGTTGGAGCGCGGCAGCAACGCGACCATCTCGCGCAACATCTGGTAGCCAGCCTGCTCGTCGTTACCGGTGAGAGTCCCCAAAACCGGGGCATAGCGCTCGGGCTGGGCCTGGATACTGCTGGCCTGGGTCGCGGTCAGGCCGTTGTTGACCAGAAACAGCTTGACCCCGCTGCCACGTGACAAGCGGATGATCTCCGGCGCCACGTATTGCTCGTTGACCAGCACCAGGTAATCGGGCCGCTGCGGCCCCTTGAGAATCGCCCGCGCCTGGCTCAAGGCAAGGTCCGCACGCCGCTCGCTGTATTGCACGCGCAACTCCATCCCCAGGTCCTGTGCTGCCGCCTGCATGAAGCGCGAGTAGCTGACCCAGAAGTTTTCATTGGAGTGACCCGGATTGAGAAACACCACCGAAGCGGCCTGCGCGCCCGCTGCCAGGGGCAGGCTCAAGCACAGGCCCTGACCGACGGTGCGCAGCAGCGCCTTGAGCATGAGGTATATCCTTGCGGAGCAAACCGCGGATTATACCTATTCGCCCCGGCAGCGCGGACAAATGCCAGTCAGTCTCACTTAGTCCGTTTAGTTCTTTTCATATGCAAAAACATCACTTTAGCGCATAAATACAACCTGATATCGTTCCCCGGCTCCGAACCGGAGTGCGCGGCCGTGCGCGCGATTAGCTGCATGCAGCCTGAGACAGGACTTTTATGTACGTATACGACGAGTACGATCAGCGGATCATCGAGGACCGCGTCAAGCAGTTCCGTGATCAGACCCGCCGCTACCTGGCCGGTGAGCTGAGCGAAGAAGAATTCCGCCCTCTGCGCCTGCAGAACGGCCTCTATATCCAACGTTTCGCGCCCATGCTGCGTGTCGCGGTGCCTTACGGCCAGCTGAACTCGACTCAGGTGCGCATGCTGGCGAAGATCGCTCGCGACTACGACAAGGGTTACGCGCACATCAGCACCCGCCAGAACGTGCAGTACAACTGGCCGGCGCTGGAAGACATCCCCGAGATTCTGGCAGAGCTGGCCACCGTGCAGATGCACGCGATCCAGACCAGCGGCAACTGCCTGCGCAACACCACCACTGACCAGTTCGCAGGCGTCGCCGCCGACGAAATTGTCGACCCGCGCCCATGGTGCGAGATCGTCCGCCAGTGGACCACCTTCCACCCCGAGTTCGCCTACCTGCCGCGCAAGTTCAAGATTGCCGTCAACGGCTCGAAGGAAGACCGCGCCGCCATCGAAGTGCACGACATTGGCCTGGAGCCGGTGCGCAACGAGGCCGGCGAGCTGGGCTTCCGGGTCCTGGTGGGTGGCGGCCTGGGGCGTACCCCGGTAGTCGGTTCGTTCATCAATGAGTTCCTGCCGTGGCAGGACCTGATCAGCTACCTCGACGCGATCCTGCGCGTTTACAACCGTTACGGTCGCCGTGACAACAAGTACAAGGCGCGGATCAAGATCCTGGTCAAGGCACTGACCCCAGAAGTGTTCGCCGAGAAGGTCGAGGCCGAAATGGTCCACCTGCGTGGCGGCAACACCACCCTGACCGAGGCCGAAGTCGAGCGCGTTTCGCGTCACTTCGTCGATCCGGCCTACCAGGCCCTGGACAACGTCGACTACGCCGAGCTCGATCAACAATTCCCAGGCTTTGCCCGCTGGCGTTCGCGCAACACTCGCGCGCACAAACGTCCGGGCTATGTTGCCGTGACCCTGTCGCTCAAGCCGACCGGCGTTGCCCCAGGCGACTTGACCGACAAGCAACTCGACGCCGTTGCCGACTTGGCCGAGCGCTACAGCTTCGGTTTCCTGCGCACCTCGCACGAGCAGAACATCATCCTGGCCGACGTCGAGCAGCGCCAGCTGCATGCGCTTTGGCAGGAACTGCGTGAAAGCGGCTTCGCCACGCCGAACATTGGCCTGCTGACCGACATCATCTGCTGCCCAGGCGGCGATTACTGCTCGCTGGCCAACGCCAAGTCGATCCCGATCGCCGAATCGATCCAGCGCCGTTTCGATGACCTGGACTACCTGTTCGACATCGGCGAGATCGACCTGAACATCTCCGGCTGCATGAACGCCTGCGGCCACCACCACGTTGGCCACATCGGTATTCTCGGCGTGGACAAGAAAGGTGAAGAGTTCTACCAAGTCTCGCTGGGCGGTAACGCTGCGCGTGGCGCGAGCCTGGGCAAGATCCTCGGCCCGTCTTTCGCTCAAGACCAAATGGCTGATGTGATCGAGAAGCTGATCGACGTCTACGTTGAACAACGTACCGAAGAAGAGCGCTTCATCGACACCTACCAACGTATTGGCATCGACCCCTTCAAGGAGCGCGTCTATGCAGCGAATCATTAAGAACAATCAGCTGGTCGACGAAACCTGGCACCTGCTGCCCAAGGAAACCTCGTTCGACGAGCTGACCAACTGCGACGACTACATCGTGCCGCTGCAGTTGTGGCGCGACCACGCGCATGCCCTCAAGGCGCGCGATGGTGGCCTGGGCATCTGGCTGGATAGCGACGAAGAAGCCGAAGAGATCGGTGACGACGTCGAGCACTTCCAGGTCATCGCCCTGAACTTCCCGGCGTTTACCGACGGGCGCAACTACTCCAATGCGCGCCTGCTGCGTGACCGCTACAAGTTCAAAGGTGAGCTGCGTGCCATCGGTGACGTCCTGCGCGACCAGCTGTTCTTCCTGGCTCGCTGCGGTTTCGATGCATTCGCCATTCGCCCCGACAAGGATCCAGTGGATGCCCTTGAAGGCCTGAAGGACTTCTCGGTGACCTACCAGGCCGCCACTGACGAACCGCTGCCGCTGTTCCGTCGACGCTGATCGTTATCGCTTCACCCTCCAGCCCGCCCTTGAGCGGGCTGGTTGGTTTTTGCGCTGCCGTAATCTCCTGGCTGAACACGCAGAGCGCATTAAGTCCTCAGGTTTTCTAGTGGCATGCCGATATCAAGGGCTACAGCCTAAGATCTGCACGGAAGCCGACCATGAATGCGATCACTGCCGCACAGCGCTTCACACCTGTCTACACGCCACCGGTGCGTACGCTGGCGCCCATTAGCACCAACAGCCAGAGCAACACCGCCGCAGCCACACCCAGCACTAGCGTGAGCCTCGGCCAGAGTCAAACCACGCCGGTGCAAACCTACAGCCCCAACGGCTTGGCCAGCACTGGCCAGGTGCGCTACATCTGGGAAAAAGACAGCGGCAACAAGCTCGGCACGGCCATGACCATCGCGGTGCAAGCCTCGTCCAATGGCGGCCGCTTCGCCGGCATTGGCGCAGCACTGCTCGACCAGTTAGCGGCCAATGGTGGGCACAACATCTCGCAATCTGTGCTCACCTTCTCAGGCACTGAACAACCTGATGCCACAGGACTGCGCCTGCAACAGGACAGCCTGCGCGAAAACGCCGCCAACAAGGTGACGTTCAATCTCACTACGGCTTCAGGCGCTACGGTGACGCTGTCGTTGGCCAGCGGCGAACAAGGGCTGGCGGTGAGCGCAGAAGTGCAAGGCGGCCAGTTGAACGCAGACGAACTCAAGGGCCTGGCCGGGCTGGCGGATGGTTTCCAGTCCGCCCTCACCGGCCTGACCCAAGTACCACCGCGGGTACAGATTGGCGACTTGGTAAAGGTCGATCCTGCGCTGTTCACCTCACTACAGCTCAACGCCAGCCTTGATGTAGACGGAGAAAAACAGACCTTCGACCTGCGCCTGGACGAGCAGTCGCGCAGCCTGGCCTTGCAAGGTCCGTCAGGGCGCGTGCAGCTTGACCTCGACGCCTCCAGCACCCGGCTTGGCAGCTCAGCGCAGCGTCAGGCGGCGATCGACAACTACCTGAGCCAGTTCGACGCGGCGCAAAAACGTGGCAAGGGCGACGAGAACCTGATGCGCCAGTTCAAGGACGCTTTCACCCAGCTCAATGCCGCGGACAATGGCAAGAAGGCAGTCAGCGACCGTATCTCGCTGATCGATACCGGCTCGCGCGCCTTGCTCAGTGGCCTGGCGGACTTTTCCGCCTCGATCAGCCAGACACCTGGGCAAAGCAACCCCCTGCACCCTGAGGAATCAGACCGCTTCAGCTATCGCGCTTCGCAGTCGACCAGCCTCAAGGGCAGTGGCTTGAACCGCTCAGTGCAACAAGACCAGCAAGCTGAACTCAAGGCTGCCTATCACAAAGGCCTGAACCCCCTGGTGGACATGCAGCTTGGGATGGACCGCGAATCCCAGAACTACAGCTACCACGAGATCAACGACCAATCGAGCAGCTCCACCCGCCTGGCCTATGACAAAGGCCGGCTGGTAGAGGCCAGTGCTACTCAGCAAGCCAGCCAAAGCGAGCGAGTGCGCACCTACGTCAAAGGTGAACTCACCGAAGATGTGACCACACCGGCCTCGGCACGCCAGTCGCGCAATCTGCTGGGCGTGCTCGATGATGTGATGCGCCGTGAGCGCAACGCTCGCGAGCAGACCGGTGCCTCGATCCTCGATGACGCCTTGCAAAGCTTGCGCAGCCGCTGGCAGCTGCAGTCGGCGCCGTCGGCGATTGCCGGCTAAGCCTGCTGCGAGTCGCGCTCATTCAGGTCTTTTGCCTCAATGAGCGCGGTTTCCCAGGCCTGTCAAAGCCTCGCTTGTTCCCACTAAACACTACGTCCCTGGCGGCTCAAGGTATCGATACGCATCTGTGCAGCCCGCCAGCGCGCCAAAGCCTGCTCGTCCAACGGATTATTGGCCAGATTGACCCGATGCGGATGCTGGTGGACCCATTGCAGCGCCTGCTCACTCAACTCCACGATCAAGTTGCCGGCCATATCTACATGCAGCTGCGGATGGGCCTGCAGGAACGCTAGCGGAAACTCAGTCAAGCGGGTCTCGCGTAGCGCCAAGTGACGCAGGTGGTCCAAATTGCGCAGCGGCGGGATCATGCCTATCGGGTTACGGTTCAGGCTCAAGGTCTGCAAGCGGCTAAATGCCTCAAGCCGCTGCCCGCCTGCGAGATCGATGACGATCTGGTTATTGCCCAGATAAAACTCGGTCATTTGCCGTAACCGTTCCAGACCAAGCGGAACTTCAGTGAGCTGGTTGGAGGCCATGTTGAGAATCCTCAATCGCGTCAGATTGCCAAGCGCAGTTGGCACCGCAGACAAGTTGTTCGCGCCCAGATGCAGATGCAGCAACCCGACTAACTGGCCAAGCGAGTCAGGCAGTTCCGTCAGCTGGTTGTTGGCCAGGTTCAACTGATTCAACCCGGCCATGCGCTCGATACCCTGCGGTACAACCGTAAGCTGATTCCTGCTCAAGTTCAGGTACTGCAGCCCAGTCAAGCGTTCAAGCTGCCCAGTGAGTGCCGTCAGGTGATTACCGCTGAGGTCCAGTTGAGTCAGTGAAACGAGGTTTTCAAGGCCAGGTACGCCGGTCAGTTGATTGTCCTGCAAGTCCAGACGCAGCAACCGCGTAAGGTTTTCCAACCCTGGTAGCTCGCTCAGCTGATTGTCATTGAGGCTCAAGAGAGTCAACTGCGTAAGCTGGCCAAGTCCGCGAACCTGGCTCAGCTGATTGCGCTGCAGGTCCAATCGCGTCAAACGCGTGAACGACGCCAAATCCGCAATCGTGGTCAATTGATTACCGCTCAGGATCAAGCTGGTCAGATTGGTAAAATGAGCCAAAAATGACTGATCGAGTGTCGCCAAACCGATGTTGCTCAAGCTGAGGTTGCGGATATGAGCGAAGTGCACGTTGGCCGGTAACGTGGGCAGCGTGCCGACACGCTCGCCCTCGACTCTCAAGGTACTCGTGCCACCGGGGCCGAAATCGTGAGGTTCCCAGGCCTGAGCAAGCAACCGCCCAACGCGCTGGCGACTGGTGTAGGTTGCACCTGTCGCCTGGACGTACCAGCTCCATAGACTCGATCGCAAACCACGCACCTGGCTGCTCAGTTCGCTAAAGGCGGTCCACATCGTCCTTGCCGGGCGCTGGCCAAGCTGATGGGCCATCCAGGTTACATCCGCCGCGTGCCAATGCGGGAAGAGCTGACGCAAGCCGGCATGGATCGAGCGTCGAGCGGCTTGATCTTCGGTAGTGAGTACCGATCCGGTCAGTATCCTGTCGGGCTGCCCACCGCTCAACGGGTAGCCCAGACGACCATCACCCAAGCGCACCGGCGCGCGCACACTGTCTTTGATCGGCGCCATACCCAGCAACTGAGCGACGCGCTCGCGTCGAGTCGACGCACGAACTGCCAGGGCCTCAGCCAACTGTTGTGCTGAGCGCCCGGCGCCCCCCATGAGCTGCTTCTGCGCCTCATCCAGATGTAGCCACAGCGCGGTGAACAGGCTGTCGCTCGGTGCAGCAGTCGTCGGCAAGGCGCCAGTGGCTGCCAGGGCTTTATAACCCTCCGCAGTCTTGACGATTAGCCGCACTTGCGCGGCCATGGCCGGGCCCGCTTCGGCCAGCAGGGCGCCGGTCGAAGTCAGATCGCGCAACTCGATACGTACTGCCGACGGCCATGGCGCCCAGTCGGCGATCAGGCCCAGTGCCAGACGTTGTCCATCAGCGTTGATCGCCGAGGCCTGATAGAAACCGGCACAGGCGCGGTCCAGTCGATAATCGCGGATCAACCAACGCGCTTCGCTCGCCAGGGCCAGCGGCACGCGCTGGGAGGTAAGCATCTGCTCGACCATCTCGGCACTTGCCTGGCTGACGATCTGCTGCGCTGCACGTGCGCTCAGGCTGGGGAAGTCGCGGCGCAACAATTGCTGGGCAGGCGTCAATGCCTCTTGCAGGGCGGCGAACTGCTGGTCGAATGCAGCGCCGATCAGGCCGGGCTGCTGTTCACGCAGTTGATACACGCGCAATGCGTCGTGCAAGCGCGCCGGGGCTGGTGCATGATCCAGATGCAAGCGGCGCAGGCGATCTTCATCGAAGCCGGTGATGTGCATGATCCGCTCTGCTGTGTGCTCATCCAGCTCGGCCCAGTCGCTGCCTAAGCGACGCAGCAGCAGCGCGGCACCCTGCCACTGCTGGGGGGTTTCCAGCTCATGGCGCCAACCACCTTCGCCATTGTCCTCCAGCAGCGGCATATAGGCATCAGGATTGCTCGGATGCTGGATGCGCAGGCCCTCGCCAGCAGCAGACTCGAGCACTTGATAGGTTGCCGAGGGCGTGCGCAACCGCAACTGACCGGCCATGTCGCTGCGCTCTCCCACCTTCAAGCCGAGATCGCCCAGGGCATAGCCAGGCAGCTCGGCGTCGATCAACTTGAGCGCACCTGTTGCGGTCTGGATCGGGATCAGCGCATCAACGTACGCTGATCGCTCGATCAGCCTGCCAGCGGCTACGCCCACTGCCGCAACCGCAGTGCCAATGGCCAGATTCTCAGCGACCCCCAGCAGGTGATTGAGCGCGCCCTGACGATCGCCCAAGCGCCAATCGGTATACCCCTCATAGACTTCCTTGGCAATTTGCCAAGCAGCAATGCCCAACAATGGCAAGCCAAGTGAAGGTAGGAAAAAACTGGCCAAGCCAAGCACACTCAAGCCGGCGCCGGCATAGGCGTCCGAGCGCCTGTCGCGCTCTGCGCTGACTACCTCGGCACTGGGCGTGGCTAACACCCGCGCGTCGTCGAGCAAGGTGTCGATGCGCACTTTACGTAGATGGGCGAACAGTGGCGTGCCGATGCTGAAGTAGCGCCCGTCAAGTTCGATCGCAGCCGCTGTGCCAGCGCTCAACAGACGCGCCAGGGCACTGCTGAACGCGACACGATCACGTTCACTGATAAAGCGCTGGAAAAACGCCCGGTAGCCTGGGCTTTGTAACCGCCGGCCCAGACCTGAAAACAACTCATCCCAGGTTTCGTAGCGGCTCAGCGCGCCCTGCGGATCATCTGGAATCCACACCACTACTCCCTCCAACGGCGCAGAGGCCAAACCACCGCGACGCACTTCGAACGCCACCGCCCCGCGTACTTGCATACCCAGCACCCGCAGATCAAAAGGCAGCAGCCGCGAAGCATCGGAGGCCACCACCGACGCCTTGGCCACGACCGGAAGGAATTGGAAATAAGTGCGCTGATCAATATCGCCGCGCAGCGCCGCAAGGCGTACAGCCGCGTCAAGGTTTGTCCGAGCGCCCTCTTCCAGCAACGCTTCGATTTTCTTTCCGGCAGCGCCGGTCGCCGGTAGGACTGAGCGCAAGTGCTGCTGGTACTGCGCACCAATGTCCAGGCTCCGGCACAACGTCATGAACGACTGCACCGACGGCGCCAGGGCGCCTTGAGCGTCGACCAGTACGGCAGTTTCAAGCCCACCCGATGGCGCCCTCTCGGCCGCAGCGAAGTTATGCAGCGCAGCTGCCAGCAGGCTGATTTCGCGGGTTTCCTTCACGGTCCTGCCCAGCGCGCCGGGGGCAACTGGGGCAATGATGACGCTGCTGGTGCGACGCAGCTTGGCCTGACGCACATCGATGGTGAGCTTAAATTCCGCTTGCATACCATTGGCGAGCACGCGTTCAGCGAATGTATCGAGCGGCGTAATCTTGGCAAACAGCGCCGCCAGCTGGTGCTGACTGCGCTGTTGCTGGTTCAGGCTGCTGCGCAGCCGGCCAATGTGTTCTGCCGATGAGCCGGTCAGCCAAGCGGGTAACTGGCTGGCAATCAGTGCATCAACGCAATCCTGGCGAAACAATCCTGCTGTCATGGGGCAATCCTGTCCTTGATGGGAAGGCCCTAAGCAGACCATCCCACAAGCCAGCATCGGCATTACTTAAAGCAATGGTGCTTTGCAAAGTTCGCTCAGGCTCACGGCGCGTCGAGCGCCTCGAGGGCCTTGCCATGGACTGCCCGTAGGTACCCTCTAACGTCAGGGCAACGGCACTAGCTATGTCTGCACTACCCCGTTTCAGGCACTCATTTCCCCACTCGCGGCTCGAACAGGCTCACCGCACGCGCATCTACCGCCTTGGGCAGCAGGCCTTCACGCAAGAAAGCATCGGCAATGCGCTGTTGCTCAACCAGGTTATCCGCCTGTACCGGCTGCACCTCATAGCTGCGCCGGGCATTGGCCTGCTGCACCGTAGCGCTGTCCAGGTTGCCCCACAGCGGGCCAAGTACACGTGCTGCGGCCGCGGGGTTGGCCTTGGTCCAGGCGCCGATGTCACGCAGCGCGCTGTAGACTTGCTCCAGCACTTGAGGATGCGCCTTGGCATAGTCACTGCCAGCCAGGTAGTAGCGCTGATAGCTGGCAAGCCCTGTGCCGTCGGCGAGGATTCGCGCATTTTGCTGGCGCTGGGCGCTGGCGACATACGGGTCCCAGGTGACCCAGGCATCGACCTTGCCGTTCTCGAATGCGGCGCGGCCATCGGCGGGGATCAGGTAGGCCGGATTGATATCTTTGAAGGTCAAGCCTGCCTTGGCCAGAGCCTGGATCAGCAGGTAGTGGCTGCCTGCCGCCTTGGTCACGGCCACGCGCTTGCCCTTGAGGTCGGCGAGGGTCTTGAGCGGAGAATCAGCAGGCACCAGGATCGCCTGGGCACTGGGTGAAGGCGTTTCTCGAGCGAAGTAAGTCAAGCGCGCGCCCGCGGCCTGGGTGAACACGGGGACCGTGTCGGCGACGTCTGCCGACAGGTCAACATTGCCCAGGTTCAGCGCTTCAAGTAGCGGCAGGCCGCTGGGGAATTCATGCCAACTAACCCGAATACCCTCGGCCTGTAAACGCTGCTCGAGGGTGCCACGGGCTTTGAGCAGGGTGAGCAAGGTCGAGGATTTCTGATAACCGATGCGCAGGGTCTGTTCGGCGTTGGCGATACCCGGCAGCAAGCCGCCGAGCACTAGCCCAACGGCCAGATGGCGCAAGTGTTTGAATGCAAGCATGAGCTGTTCTCCCGATCAATGTTGCGCCGCAACCGCCTCGGCGTTCGGCACGCTGAAGTCTTTGGCGAAGGTGGGTGACACATCCAGGCGCTGAGTCATCAGCCCATGGGCGTGATAGAAGTCGGCGGTTTCCTGCTGCTCGGCGATGGTCTTGGCGTCGATAGCCTGCCAGCGTAACTGGCGTCGTTCGAACTGCAGGCGAGCGGCGTCCTCAGGGAAGCCGATGATCTTGGCCAGGGTGTGCGAATAGCTGTCCAGGTGCTGATACGCCCACACCTGAGCGCCAGCCAGCCGCTTGAGGTAGTCCTGCAAAGCCGCATGGCGAGCTGGGTCGTGCAGCGCCTTATCGGTCACGGCGAGAAAACTGTTGCCGGTGGACAGGCCACGGCCATCGACCAGCACCCGACCCTGGCCACTCAACTCAGCCAGTGCGGTATAGGGCTCCCAGGTCGACCAGGCGTCGACCGAGCCATTGGCCAATGCGATCTTGGCGTCGACTGGGCCAAGGAAGCGCAACTCAACGTCCTTTTCACTCAGGCCGGCCTTGTCCAAAGCCTTGAGTGCCAGGTGATGACCGATCGAGCCGCGGCCGGTAGCGATGCGTTTGCCTTTGAGATCAGCCGCAGACTGTAGAGGCGCATCCGGACGCACCAACAGCGCCGTGCCATAGGGGTCGGATTTGTCCACCGCAACCGCTTTGACCGGCGCTCCGGAGGCCAGTACGAACAACAGCGGCGCATCGCCGATGATGCCGGCATCGATGGCGCCAGCATTCAGTGCTTCGGCCAACGGCGCGGCGGCGGGGAACTCGGCCCAGTGGATGTCGTAGGGCAAGTTGCGCAGGGCATCGGCAGCTTCGAGCTGAGCGCGCATGTTGCCCTTCTGATCGCCAATGCGCAGGGTCAGGCGGTCGGCGGCGAGCGCCTGGGTAGCCGCCAGCAAAGCGGCGGCGAAAAGCAGAAAACGCGAGCGGATTGGCATGGTGCTCCTTAGGGTTGTCCCTGGCCAGGTACTAGCTGTCTGGGACAGACTCTATAGAGCATTTCTTAATTAATTAAATTGATTTTAGGAATAACCTAATATGCATTTTAACAAGATAGGCCAAGCAACCCAGTTCGAGCCAGCTCATGCCCCTGGAGCGCCGTGACGGCTGGAGGAGCGCTTCTAACGCACGTACCGAGGGATAAACCGCTGCTGACCAAAACCGGCTATTAGCAACATTTCGATGCATAAAACTGGAACATCGCCACCAATATTCTGTAAAATTGCCGCCTGGCGTGTGCTGCGTGCGCCCGGGAGCCATCCCGAATACGGAGAACATTCATTTGTTTTCCGAGAGTACGTCCATGTTGCACGCAGCTGTCCAATGTCTATGGCGTTTTCCGTTCCCGCTTTTTTTAGCTGGGTTGCGCACGCCCCTTCCCTTCTTCTCGCCTACCGCCGCACTGGTTCGGGTCAACCCCTACCGGCGCTTTGCTGTGCTCGCTAGTTGGCCAACCGCAGCGGCATCGAGGGCGAATCCATGAACGAGGACCTTCCCATGAACGTTTCCCTACCTACCGCCGAGCGCCGGCCCTTGCTGCAGCGCTTGCTGGCCAGCGAGGCTGCTAGTGGCGTGCTGCTGATGCTCGCTGCCGCCCTGGCCATCGTCATCGCCAACAGCCCCTGGGCCAGCGCCTATCAACACCTGCTGCATCTACCGGTAGGCCCGACCTTCACTGACAAGCTCGGCCCGATGACCGTGCACCACTGGATCAACGATGGCCTGATGGCGATTTTCTTCCTGATGGTTGGGCTGGAGATCAAGCGCGAGATGGTCGACGGCCGCCTGGCGACCTGGGAGCAACGCCGTCTGCCGGCGCTGCCAGCGCTAATGGGCATGGCCGTACCCGCGCTGATCTACCTCAAGGTTTCAGCGGTCGAACCGGGCCTGGCCAGCGGTTGGGCGATCCCCGCCGCCACCGACATCGCCTTCGCCGTCGGCGCCCTGGCCCTGCTCGGCAAGCACGCGCCGCTGTCATTGAAGGTGATGCTGGTGTCAGTGGCGATCATCGATGACATGGGCGCGGTGGCGATCATCGCCTTGTTCTACACCTCATCGATCGACCTGCTCGCCTTGGGCGCTGCAGCGGGCATCGTTGCCCTGCTACTTGGCCTTAACCGCATGCGCGTGGTGACGCTGTGGCCTTACCTGATCGGCGTTGCGGCGCTGTGGTACTTCACCTTGCAGTCCGGTGTCCACGCGACCATTGCCGGCGTCGTCGGCGCCCTGCTGATTCCGTACAGCGCAGGCACCAGCGACAGCCCGCTGCTCAAGCTTGAGCATGCCATCGCACCCTGGGTAGGGTTCCTGATCGTGCCGGTATTCGGCTTTGCCAACGCCGGTGTTTCGTTCGCCAACCTGAGCTGGAGCGATGCGCTGGCGCCACTGCCACTGGCGATCGCCCTTGGCCTGTTGCTGGGCAAGCAGTTGGGCGTGTTCGCAGGGGTGCTGCTGGCAGTGAAAACCGGCTTGGCCTCTAAACCGCAGGGCGCCAGCTGGCTGCAGATCTACGGGGTGGCAATGCTCTGCGGAATCGGCTTTACCATGAGCCTGTTCATTGGCGAACTGGCGTTTCCAGGGCAGCCGGAGCTGATCGATCAGGCCAAGATCGGGATTCTGCTGGGGTCGTTGCTGTCGGCGGTGATTGCTTGCGTGATCTTGCGCTGGGCGCCGAAGACAACCGAGTAAGTGGTCTCTCACACGATAAAAAAACCGGGCCTTGATGGCCCGGTTTTGCTTTCGACTCGCTCCTTGCGCCTACCGTACGCCAGTGCTGGTAAGCGCAGCCTGAACCGCCCGCGGGCTACCTTGCTCAAGCAAGGTGCGCGGTAGCCTGAAGCCTTTGAACGGCTGCTGGGTGATCGGGTTGAATGCTTTCTCCGAACTCAGTTGATAACGCATCATGCCGTCTCCTGTACGGAAGCTCAGGTCGACACTGGTCGCCGTACGCCCATTGAGGGCGCCCCGACTGAGCAAGCGGAACATCGACCAGGGCCCGCGATACTCGAGACTGCTGCTGTTGCCATTGAGCTTGAGCAAGGTCAGGTTGCTACGCACCTGCGGGTTCAAGGTATTGGGCCAGATCACCCCGGTGATCAAGCTGGGTCCATGGGTGTAGGAAATCAGCTGGCCATCCAGGTCAAGCACACTGGTACGCTGGTTCGCACTGAGCCCCAAGGGTTCGATGCTGAACTGCACACTCAGATTGCCTCGGTGATCGAAAAAGGTTTCGCGGATTCGATCTGCTATCTCTAACTGTTCGATGACATCGGTGCGTATCAGGTAGCTGCCACGATTGTCGGCATAAAGTGCATCGAGGTTGTCCTTCAGAAACACCTTAAGGTATTGATCCTGGAACTGCTGCAGGCGCCCCTTGGGCCCAAAGAAGGCCTCGAAATCATCCAACGCCGCATCGGGGGCTCGCGCAAGGAATGGATAACGCCCCGCGAGCCGCTGCTGGAAGAAGCTGTAGACATCAGCATCCCAACGCCGCTCCAGCTCTCGCAAAGCTTCGATTACCAACACTTGGGCAGTTTGCTCGGCAACCTTTTTAACCTGCTGGCGGATGGGCTCAGGCAGGCCGGTAGAGACCCGCTGCAGGGTTGCAATCGGATCAGGCCCCTTCATCGAAAAGCGCTGCAGCACCACCTGCAAGGCAGCCTTGCCTCGATCGGGGCTATCTTGCACGGCCTTGGCGTAGTCATAGAGCGCGATGATAGCGCTGAGGGTTTCGTCGTAATAACTTGGCCGCTCACCCCTCGCCTCGAGCATTTCATTCAAGCCGGTGAACGCCCTGCGTATTCCTCCGACCTGTTGTTGGGCGGGCTCCACGCCTCCCGCCAGCGCCGTGACAGCCTCTGCTTGCTTGGACTGTGCGGCGGCCAACGAATCGATGGTGGTGTTGTCGCGCACCGTCTCCAACAAGCGGCGCAGCGGCGCTGCTGGTCCTGTGATGTGGTCGAGGACCGAAACCCCATGGCTCAAGTCGTGAAAGTCCGTCACCGCAAACTCATTCAACGCCCGTCGCCAACTGTCGATGTAGTCAGCGCGGTACAGGCTGCTGATCTTCTCAGTCAGTGCAGCGCGGTCAGCCGCGGAGTAGTCCAGTTGACGCCGCTCACCCAGGGCCCACTGGTCGATCATGGCCATGTCCGTAATGTGCTCGCTGTGCGGTTCGAAATAGTCCCTGAAACCCTTAGCCGTCAGCAATGGCGCCAGCAGGATGCGGTCGCTCGTTGTCACGTTTTCTGAGGTTGGCTGATAGACGACGTCGAACGCAGGCCCTATCTGATGGCGCAAATCCAAGCCTGTATGCAACTGATCTTGAGCCTGCCGCTTAAGGCTTGCATAGACACGCTGCGCCAGCGGGACTTTACCCAGTATCTGCTGGACTTCACTGATTCGCTGCCGGAACTGCGGTAGATCGGTGTCGGCGTAGGCCAAGGCGTACTGCAGGTGACGCATAAGGTCACGCTGTAGCTGCCCCTGCCCAGGGTAAGCAGATTGCCATTGGTGTGCCATCCAATCTTCTACCCACTTCGCTCGCCGGTTCTGCCGGTCCTCGATCATCCGATAGACCCTGAGCGCCGCCATCTGTTGCTCGCTACCCTCGTCGGCGGCATTCATCGCGTCGACGACTCCACTGGCAAGGGCCGGCAGGAAACGCCGCGACAGTAGCGTCAGGTAGGCCTGATCGACCATCGGACCAATTGCACGGCCCTGGTAGAGGCCAAAGTCGGCCACCACCGGCCACGCAGCGCGATAGTCGCCAAACACCGAAACGGCCTCTCGGATCTGATCCAAAGGCACCAGCAGGTTGCGCCCGGTAGGATCCAGGCGCTGATCGACTTCACCCTCGCTGAACGCCTGACTCTTGGCCAGCACGCTGATCGCTTGTTCCCGGTTGTGATCAAAGTAGCGATGCCAGCTTGTCCCAAGCACGGCAAAGGCCAGCACACCAACGCCCGAACTGAGCCACAACAGACGGCGTTTGTCGCGAGCGACTTTGACGTTGTCACCCGCCAATCCCGCTTCGGGAAATATCGCCCGCTTGAACACATGCTGGGCAAAATAGACCAGGGCTTTGCCTTGCGGCTTGCCATCGCTCAGCGGTGGCAGAACCTTGTAGGGTTGCGCCGCTTCGCGGACAAACGCGTTGTTCATCTCTCCCTGCTGAAACACCGAAGACAAGTACAGTCCGCGCACCAGCGCCGGCGTCGTGAAGCGATCGCTGGCCAATGCGTGTTGAAGGAACGTCATCAATGCCGGGCGCAGCCCCATCAACTGCCCCTGCAACGAAACCAGCCGCTGGCGCTGCTCAGCGCTGCTCAAGCCGCTCATGCTATCGAGCACCATTTCCTGGGCGATCTCG
Source organism: Pseudomonas sp. BT-42-2 (assembly GCF_025847435.2). Classification (NCBI taxonomy): domain Bacteria; kingdom Pseudomonadati; phylum Pseudomonadota; class Gammaproteobacteria; order Pseudomonadales; family Pseudomonadaceae; genus Pseudomonas; species Pseudomonas sp. BT-42-2. Next base: position 92,999 of record NZ_JAOYTM010000013.1, on the reverse strand, counting down.
ATCAACTGATCGTAATGGGCGATTAGCTCATCCAGCCACGCGTCGAATGAACGAATGGCATCGAGCTTGAAGCTGAATCCAAGCATGTGCTCTCGCTGAGATTGGCTCATGCGCGCAAACAGCTGATCGAAACCGTCAAGCAGATCGAACTTGCTCAGCACCACGTACAAAGGCAAACGTGAGCCCAGCTGACGGCTCACCTCATACAGCCGGGTATGCAGCACATCAGCCAAGGCCATGCGCTGCTCGGGCGTCGAACGCAACAACGATGCCAGATCGACTACAAGCACCAGACCATTCAAGGCTCTACGGCTGCGCTTGCGCGCCAGCCAATCCAGCAGGTGCAGCCAGAGCTTGGCCTGAGTACCCACAGGCAGGACGGGTGACGGCTTGCCGTCAGCGTCAGGCACAAGGCCCTCAAGTGACTGCTGGGTAATCAGTTCGCCAGGAGGATCGATGATCACTGCCTCATTGCTGATCCACCAGTCCACCGGGTAGGCGAGATCGTCATCCTGGCGACTGAGCGCCTGTGCCTTGCTGATACGGGTCAGAGAGAAATGCTGATCGGAACGAGTGATGAAGCTGGTCTTGCCAGCGTTTTGCTCACCGACAACCAGATACCAGGGCAACTGATAGAGCCCACGACGACCGCCGGCATTGTCCAGATAGCTTGCCAGCCCTCGTTCGAGCGCTCGCTCCTGTGCGTGCACGAACGGCAGGCTCGGATCTGCCTCGACAGCGGCCTCCTGCTGACGCTGTGCTTGGAGCCGACGCAGGCGCGCAACCAGCACCAGTGACGCGCACAGCAAAGGCACCAGTACCACCAGCAAACTGGCGATACTGCGGTGCGCCAGACTGGCCAGGGGCTGCTGCCCACGCCAAGTCCACTGCGGGCCAAGCCACCAGATGGCGACCAGCAACAACACCCCAGCCGCTGCGAGCAGCAGCGGCATGGCCAGCCCTGCGCGGGTGGCCAGCGGCAAGCCCAAACGTTTCAGATGTCTCCAATATGTGCTCATCAGGGACTGCTACTCCTTGTCCTGGTCAATCAGTGATGACGTGCCTGCGTAGTGCTTGAGCTTTTGATAAACCTGCGGCTCCCACATCTGGGCGGTGGTGGCCTGCATGGTTCGGGCAACACTGGCGCACAGGTCGTGAGCCAGCCAAGACACGCCACGGGTACCGAGCAGATCGGCAGCGATCAGCGTGGTATGGCAGCGCTCGCGCGGCGAGCTGTGCTGTGTTTGCAGGGCCTGTAGGCGCAACAACACCGCTTCCACCCCTTCAACTTCCATCTGCTCGACCAACGCTTCGCGCAGCCCAAGAAATTCTTGCGAGCCTGCGCCCTGGGCAGGCGATGCTTCTGCGCCCTTGAGCCATGCCAGGCATTGCTCATCGACAAACGCCACGCCATCGCTGAAACACAGCTGTTGCACGGCGGGTAGGCGACGGACGAAGCGCGCCGTTGCGCAGCGGATCGCTTCGGCGACTTCAGCCATGGCCAAACGCGATGCGATGCTTGCAGCGAGGAAACTGCCGCGAATCCAATACGGCGAAGCAGTGACGCTTTTCTCCACTCGCAGCAACAGGGCCGGATCAATAGCGGTACTCGACAGCGCCTCCTCGTATCCGCTGACGATGTCTGTCGGGACCGACATCAGTTCGGTGCGATGATCCTGCCTGGCGCCCGGCGCAGCCTGGATGTGCGCCCACAAGCCAAACCTTCGCAGTTGATAGCCGGTCGGGTCGTACAGGTCTTGCTGATTGATGAACTCGGCCATGCTCAGCACGGCGCGCCGGGTTTCGCGCTCGTTGCCGAGCGACGCGGTGGTCTTGGCCGGGAGGAATGCTTCAGCGAGCGGGGTAGCATTGCGAGCGGGTGAAACAGGCTTGCCAGCAGGTTCGTTGCCGACTCCAATGACAGACTCGCTGTGCATTACCAGCAAGCGCTCAAGCGCCTGCAACGCCGGCAGATCAAGCTGCGCCGAGCTCGCCTGTTGCAACAAGGAGGCAATCGCCTTCTGCGCCGTTTCGGCACAGGCCGGTGTATAGCTAAAGCGGTCGAGCTGAGGCAGCGCTTCGGTCAGTCGCTTGACCTGCACACCAACCAATTTGCGCTTGCCCAGAAATCCCGTCGGGCCGGGCTTGGGATGGGCGGTTTCCCAATAGTGTTCAACCATGCCCGCCAGCAACTGCAGCGTGTGGCACCAGTGCTCCCAACAGCGCTTGCGCAACCATACGACACTCAGATGGCCGACGATGCGCAAATGCTTGCAGTGGCTACTGAGGTACTGGCGGGAGGCTTCTTCGATGAATGGCCAATCGATAGCACCTTCATGCAATCCGCCAAGCTTGACCATCTCCTGATCGATCGCCTGGTAGGTCTCATCCTCGATATCGAACAGACCTGCGGCAAGCTTGGGGTCAATGGGCGCCAGCAGCCTGGCAATGTCATCGCTCGACACCCTGGCTACCAACGACATGCTTGGCGCGCCTGATCAATCAAAGGGTCTAGCCCTTGAGCATCGAAACTCAGCCCATCGAGCGCCGGATGGTCGCTGACGATGTGGATCCGCTTGGCGCCGATCAACGCCTTGATCTGCTCAATAGCCGGTAGACCCCGGCCAGCATCCAACACTTGGCCGTTTTCCATGACTTGCCAGGGCTGCGCATTGGTCGCCCGTTGCTCGGTGCGCAGCTGCAGTACCACTCGGCTGCCCTCAACAGGTCGCGCGGTGATCAACTGCAATCTGGAGATGTTCTGCACGCAGCTGATCGCAAGGTAAGGCCGCGGCTCGACCGCAGCGATCGCAGGCGCCGAAATCACCAGTCGCGCCTGCCCCGCTTGCCCCTCACGCTGCACGCTCATGCGAAACGCCAGGTCGTCCGGCATTCGCTGGGCCTCGTTGGTCATGACCCGAGCAACGCTAGGAGCGCTCAGCTCCGGTGCTGACCACGTGGCTTTTACCCGCGGCACCCGCGAAGGGGTTCCGGCCGCCTCATCAAAACAGGCCAAACGCTCGACATTGGAAACAATCCGCGTGCAATCGCGCACAGGCTCGGCGAACACTTGCCCCAAGCCGAGCAACAATAAAACACCCATTCCATAAGTGCATTGTTTGTTCACCGCAGCTCTACTCCACTCTCATACACCCATACGGGCGCACACTTCCAAAGCATTTACCTGAAGAGCAATGCGCCGCGTAAAAAGCTAGAAAACTCGACAAGCGCAGAGCTTAGAGCAGATTCAGGCCAGGTCACAAACAAATATTTCTTTACACTTTTAAACTCGACCAAGGCACTTTCACCCATGCATCGTTTAAATGCAAAGCAAATGCACAAATAAACAATAAGTACAATTTCAACACCAACTGTACGAATAAACCTACAAAAATAACCCTAACGGGAAGCAATGTAAGAAACATCCTACAAACTTAACAGGGAGTTAATGTAGCGCATGGCTAAAAGCTCAAGTTCCGTCGCCCCCAAGGAACGTATCAACATCAAATACGTACCTGCCACCGGCGACCAGCAGGCCGAAATAGAACTGCCCCACAAGATGCTGGTCTTGGGCGATTTCGGCCTGATCGATACACGCACCCTGGAAGATCGCCAGCTCATGCGCATCGACAAGCACAGCTTCAACAGCGTACTGAGCGAGGCTGCTGTGAGCTTGAGCATGGCCGTGCCTTCGAGCCTCAGCGCAGCCCCCGATGCTGAACTGGCAGTGCGCCTGCAATTCAACTCGATCAATGACTTCGGCCCAGACCAGATCGCCCGCCAAGTACCTGAACTGAACAAGCTGCTCGAGTTGCGCGAAGCCCTGGTGGCCCTGAAAGGCCCGCTGGGCAACGTCCCCGCCTTTCGCAAGCACTTGCAACAGCTGCTCACTGACGAGCAGGCACGCAAGCAGCTTGCCCATGAGCTGGATCTGGTGATCGAAGCCACCGAACAAGACTGAAGCAGCCAAGACCTGAGCATCAGGTCAATGAAGCACTGACAACGGAGCGTCACCATGCCCAGCCAAAATACCCAGACCCTCACCTCTGACGTTGCTGACCAGACAACCGGCAACCAGACCTTGCTCGACCAGATCATGGCCGAAACCCTGCTCACTCCCAGTCAAGAAGGCTATCAAGTCGCGAAGCAAGGCGTCGCTGCATTCATATCCAACATCCTCAAAAGCGATGAGCCTGATCAACTGATCAACAAGCATCGCGTGGACCAGATGATTGCTGAGGTCGACCGAGTCCTTAGCAAACAAATGGACGCCATCCTGCATCAACCCGAGTTCCAGCAACTTGAATCGGCTTGGCGCGGTTTGAAACTACTGGTGGACCGCACCGACTTTCGCGAAAACATAAAACTCGAAGTGCTCCACGTCAGCAAAGCCGAACTCCTCGATGACTTCGACAATGCCGGCGACATTACCAGCAGCGGGCTCTACAAACATGTCTATACCGCAGGTTTTGGCCAGTTTGGTGGCGAGCCGGTGGCGGCCATGGTCGGCAATTACAACTTCGGCCCCTCCTCGCCCGATATAAAACTATTAAGTTATGTTGCTTCGGTAGGTGCAATGTCCCATGCGCCGTTCATTACCGCACCCGCCCCTGAATGCTTCAACTTGAGCAGTTTCGAAGATTTGCCCAACCTCAAGAAGGTCAAAGACATTTTCGAGGGGCCGCGATTCGCTAAATGGCGATCGTTCCGTGACAGCGAAGACGCCCGCCATGTCGGCATGATGTTGCCGCGCTTCATGCTGCGCTCGGTCTACGACCGCCATGAGCAGCCCATCAGCAGCTTCAGCTATGACGAGACCATCAACGGTCAGCATGACAATTATCTGTGGGGCAACGCCGCCTTCCTGATGGCCAGCTGCATCAACGACAGCTTCGCTCGCTACCGCTGGTGCCCGAACATCATCGGCCCACAATCCGGAGGCGCCGTCGAGGACCTGCCCGTGCATCTGTACGAGTCCTTGGGCCAACTGCAGGCGAAGATACCGACCGAAGTGTTGATCTCTGATCGCAAGGAGTTCGAGCTGGCCGAAGAAGGCTTCGTTGCCCTGACCATGCGCAAGGACAGTGACAACGCGGCGTTTTTCTCGGCCAACTCGGTACAAAAGCCCAAGGCGTTCCCCAAGACGCCAGAAGGCCAGCAGGCGCAAACCAACTACAAGCTCGGTACCCAACTGCCGTACCTGTTCATCGTCAACCGACTGGCCCACTACATCAAAGTGCTCCAGCGTGAACAGATCGGCAGCTGGAAGGAACGCGCCGACTTGGAAGGCGAGCTCAACAAGTGGATCAAGCAGTATGTCGCCGATCAAGAAAACCCCTCGGCCGACGTACGTAGCCGTCGACCACTGCGCGCCGCCAAAGTCGAAGTCTCGGAAGTCGCCGGTGATCCGGGCTGGTACCAGGTATCCCTGGCTGTGCGACCACACTTCAAGTACATGGGAGCGAACTTCGAGATCTCCCTGGTCGGTCGGCTCGATAACGAATGAGCAGCCTGTTCGATCGCCTGGCTGCAGATAACCCACCCAGTCGACAGCAATGCCGCCATGAGCAGGCAGGCCAGATATTCGAGGTCATCAAGCGCCACCTCGAGACACTGCTCAATACTCGTCAGGGCTGTTCGCAAAGCAGCCCTGACCTGGGCCTGCGCGACTTCAACGGCCACGACCTGAGGAGCGGTGATTTGCTGGCTCAAGTGAGTGCCGACATCCGTCGCACCATTGGACGCTATGAACCGCGCATCCGCATTCGCACCTTGCATGGCGTACCGGACGCCAACACCCCGCTGGAGCTGCACTTTCGCCTCGATTGCCAGGTGCGGGTAAACAACCGTGCCGAGCAGTTGCAGATCGAGTTGCTGGTCAACGGCCAAAATCGCTACACCCGGGTGAGGTAACCCATGCCATTGAAACAACGCTTTAGCGAAGAGCTGCGTTATTTACGCGAGCTGGGTGCCGATTTTGCTCGGGACAACCCGCAGCTCGCGCAGTATCTAGGTAAAGAAAGTAGCGACCCAGATGTCGAGCGACTGCTCGAAGGCTTTGCGTTTCTCACGGCAAAACTGCGCCTGAAACTTGACGATGACCTGCCCGAGCTGACCCATTCAATGCTGCAGATGCTATGGCCCAATTATCTAAGGCCGCTGCCCAGCGCGACGATAATCCAGTTCACCCCGCTGGAGCAGTCTTTGAGTGAGTCACAACGCGTGGCCAAGGGCTCACGGCTGTTTTCCCGCCCTGTGGACGGCATCGCTTGCGAGTATCGAACCTGTACCGAGGTGACACTTCATCCTTTTGAGGTCCACCAGGCCAGTGCCACACAGACACTCGACAACTGCAGCGTTTCCATTGAGCTGAACACCTTGGTTGAGCGCCCGCTGAACACTCTGGCCTGCCACAGCTTGGACTTCCACCTCAGTGGCGATCATGGCAGCGCTCAAACGCTGTACCTGTGGCTATCGCAATACCTGAAAAACATCAGCGTGATCATCAACGGTGAAGTGCGCAGGCTACCGGCTTGCACCGTCAGCTTTCCCGGGTTTAGCCCGGAAGATGCCTTGCTGCCTTATCCGCGCAACGTCTTCGACGGCTACCGGATTGTGCAGGAGTACTTTGTCTTCCCGCAGCGCTTCCACTTCTTCAGCTTGACTGGCCTCACCCAACTGTGGCCGAACCAGGACAGCCGCAGGGTGCGCATCGAATTTCACTTCACCCGGCCATTGCCCAGCTCGATGCGTATCAGCAAAGCTGACTTCAGCTTGTTCTGCACGCCGGCCATCAACCTGTTCGAGCACAGCGCCGAACCCATCGACCTGTCTGGCCAGGCCGAGCAGGTGCGGCTGACGCCCAGTGGTCAGCGCCCGAAGGCCTACGAGATCTTCAGCGTCGACCGCGTGGCCAGCTGGCGAGTAACCGCAGATGGCAGCCGAGGTGAGCAGCTACGCGTGTTCCAACCCTTTGAATCGTTCGCCCATGAAATCGAACACGCCCAGGGACGCACAGCGCTGTATTACCGCTGCCGGGTCGAAGAGTCGTTGCGCGGCGACGGGCTGGTGCACCGCATGGCGTTCGTCCGCGCTGACGAAAGCCTGTATGTCGGGCAATTGGAAACCGCCTCGGTCGACCTGACCTGTACCAATCGGGATTTACCCTTGGCATTGGGCATTGGCGACATCAGTGTCACCACCGAGGCCACTCCACCGCTGGCCAGCTACCGCAACATCTGCCGACCGACCCGGCCGTACCGACCGGTACTGGATGGCCAGCTGCAATGGACATTGATCTCCAACCTGTCGCTCAATTATCTCTCGCTGCTCTCGGCCGAACCGCTCAAGGCGGTGCTCGGTGCCTACGACTTCGCCGCCCTGCATGACATTCAGCAGGCACGCGCCACGCGCAAGCGCCTCGATGGCATTGGCCAAGCCAAGACCGAACCGTTGGACTGGCTGATCAAGGGCCTGCCCGTTCGCGGCTTGCGCACACACTTGCAACTCGATCAGGACGCCTTTCGCTGCGAAGGCGACCTGTACTTGTTCGGCTGCGTGCTGTCGCACTTCTTTGCCCTCTACGCCAGCATCAATTCCTTCCATCAACTGGAAGTGATCAACACCACCAACAACGAGCACTACACATGGCCCTTGCTGACCGGCAGACAACCGCTGATCTAGCCGACACGCTGCTCGCCGAAGCTCATCTGCACAATTTCTTCCAATTGCTGGAGAGGCTGCATGGCTTGCACGATGATGACCTTGAACCACATAGGCCAGCAGACGCTACGCAGCCGCGGCTACGCCTTGGCAGCGACCCTCGCCTGACCTTTCCGGTGGCCGACGTGCTGGAGGCGCAGCGCCTGCCTCAGCGGGCAGAAAACGATGACCGCTACCGGGTCTGCACCACCTTCCTGGGACTGCACGGTACAGACTCACCACTGCCCAGCTACTACCTGGATCAGCTCGCTTACGAGCATGCCCAGGGCAAAGGCGTGCGCCCGGCATTCTTCGATTTCTTCAATCACTATTTGCTCAGCCTGCTCCACCGGATCTGGCGCAAATACCGCTATTACATCCGCTTCCAGACCCAAGCCAGCGACCACTTTTCTGCCTATATCTACGCCTTGATCGGCCTGGGTAACGAGCAACTGCGGGTTGATACGGCATTGCCCTGGAGCCGTCTGCTCAGCTTTGCCGGGGTGATTGCCAGCCGCAGCCGCGCCCCCGGCACGGTGGCCGGGATCATCGCCCACTGCTTTGATCTGCGGCAGGTGCAGATCCGCGAATTTGAAAAGCGCTCGGTGTCATTCGATGTCCGCCAGAGGGTCAGTCTTGGCCTGACCAATGGTCAATTGGGCAGCGCCTTCATTGTCGGTGATCGCAGCCGAACCCGCAGCAGCAAGTTCGCCATCCTGATTGGTGATCTTGACCAAGCCCAACTACGCGCTTTCCTGCCCAGCGGTATCAATTTTGGGCGCTTGCGAGCGCTGATTGATTTCCTCCTGCGTGACGGCCTGGCCTATGACCTGGAGCTGCGTCTCAAACAGCAGCAACTGCCACCGTTCAACTTGAGCCGCACGCAAGGCAGCCATCTGGGCTGGACCAGTTTTATCGATGATCGGCACGGCGCGACCAGCCCCAAGGTACTCATCAGGGTGCGCTCATGAAAGTGACCCTGACTATCAGCAATCCCGATCAACTGCAGCATGGCGTCACCGTCAGCCATCAATTCGACAACCGCGGCGGCACGCTCGGCAGCCTCGGCGCCGACTGGCTGTTGATCGATCGCGAGCGGCGCATTCTGCCCATCCATTGCGAGATTCGTTGGCGAGAGAAGAGCTTTTGCGCCATCGATCGCTGCGGCCAGACCTTCCTCAATGACAACCAGCTGAGCCTTGCAGGCACGGCTGCGGTGCGCCTGCAGGAAGGCGATTGCCTGCGTATCGGCGCCTATCGCCTGTTGGTCCATTACCACAGCGACCAGCCCAACCAGCAGGTTAGGCGCGGCGCCCTGGAAGAGCTGTTCGAGCCAGGCGAGCGCCTATTGGATGCCCTGGTGAACGATCTGCCGGCCGGCACCCTGGACCTGGAGCCAGCTACCCCCACCTACCCCGCCGTGCTCGACATCTGCCAGGCGTTCAAAGCCGATAGTGGCTGCGACCCCCTACGGGCACTGGATGCGCCATCTACTTTGCACCCAGCTGGAGACACCACCATGACCAATATCCGCCCAGGGGAAAAGCTGTGAAACTGCGTCCCCTGATAATCGCTGCACTGTTTCTACCCCTGCCGGGCTGCACGGTCTTGGGCAAGGTTGGCCAGGTATTGATGGACCCCAGCATACCGGTGGGCGCTGCGAGTGATCAGCCAACCCAGGTTGCTTTCAGCCTGTATGCCAGCCCCACCCTCAATGGCAACCCGCGAAGCCTTGATGCCCCGGTTGCCGATGCAGTGCTGGAGCCAAGCCCCTATGCAGTCAGCCTCACAGCTGGCAACCCACAGGTCTTGACTGAAAAGGTCGAAGTACTGCTGGCGTATCTGCAAGAGCAATTTCCAGCCGTGTCTCCTATAGAGCAGGAACAGGAACAGCCAACCCTGCCGCGCTCGTCCATGGAGGACAGCAGCCCAGGCACTTATGACGACCCGGAAGTGCACCTTAGCCTGGCGCAGCCGCAGATGGTATCGGCTGAGCAGATCGCCACGCCTATCGCTATCAAGATCTTCCAGCTGCGGGACGACTCACTGCTGCATAACACCGTCTACTCGGGCCTGGAACAAGAACCGGCCAAGGCCCTGCGCAGCACTTACATACGTGACGATGACTATCTCCTGACGCCTGGTCAGTTCAAGTTCGTGCCCTTCGAAGCGATCGATGCCGACACCCGCTTCATTGCCGTAATTGCTAACTACAGCAACCAACAGGACGCCACCTGGAAGCAGGTCCTGCGCGTCCAGCCGCGTGGTCGCAAGGTGGTGCTCGCCGTGCAGATCAACGACTCACAGATCCTGCTCAAGGAAGAAAGCTGATGCTCACCTGGCTGTTGTCCCCCTGCACCTACCCTTCTGATTCGGAGCGCCCATGAGCTCACGCAACCCTGTCGTCTGGCGCGAGGGCTTGTTCGTCAAGCCGCAACACTTTCAGCAGTTGGCGAGGGCCAGCGAAGCCGCCGTTCACCAGCGCCTGAGCAGCCTCAATAGCTCGTTCTATGGGTTCAGCGAATTGCAGCTGAATCAGGAGTACTTATGCTTTGGCAAGATCGCCATTACTCGCGCTCGAGGCGTCATGCCCGACGGCACGGTGTTCGACATCCCCGGCGACTTGCCGCCTCCTGCACCGCTGGAAATCATCGACAACCTCACGCACCAGAAAGACGTGTACCTGTGCCTGCCACTGCGCAGCGACGGCGGCCGTGAAGTACGCTGGCCAGACAGTAGCGCCAACTATCGCTACATCGCCAACACCGAAGATATCAAAGATACCCATACCGACGACGGCGACATCGCGGCTGTGGACCTGGCAGTGCTCAACCTGCAACTCAAACGAGACAGTGAAGACGCCAGCGCCTACACCCGCCTTGCCCTGGGACGCATTCTGGAGCGTCGCCCCGACGGCAGCCTGGTGCTGGACGAAAGCGTCTACCCCACCTGCATCTCTGTGCAAGCGGTGCCCTCGCTCAAACGTTTTCTCGATGAAGTCTGCAATACCCTGCGCGAGCGCGCTCGCAACCTTGCGGCACGGATAGGTTCGTCAGGCCAATCGGGGGTGGCCGACATCAGTGACTTCAATCTGCTGCAAGCCATGAACCGCTGGTGGCCGTGCTTCCAGCATCTGGCGCGACAGCCGCATACCCACCCTGAGCAGTTATACCTGGCCATGAGCCAAGCCTGCGGCGAACTGGTGACCTTCACGGATGAGAGTCGCTTGCCACAGGAGTATCCGGCTTATCAGCACAGCGCGTTGCACACTTCCTTCAAACCGCTGGAGGACGCCTTGCGGCGCACCTTGAGCATTGTCCTGCAACCTCGGGCGGTGTCACTGCCGCTTGAGCAACGCCAATACGGTGTGTTGGTCGCAACCCTCGAAGACCGGCGCCTGCTGGACAGCGCGCAGTTCATCCTGGCGATACGCGCCAGCGTGCCAGCAGAGTCGCTGCGCCAGCAGTTCACGCAGAAAGCCAAGGTCACCTCACTTGAAGCGCTGACCGATCTGGTGCCGCTGCAATTGCCTGGTATTCCCCTGCTGCCGCTGCCGGTAGCCCCGCGCGAGCTGCCGTTCCATGCAGGCTTTAGTTACTTCGAACTCGATCGACGCAATCCGGCCTGGCAGGTGATGAACGACAGTAGCGGCTTTGGCTTGCACATCGCCGGCGAGTTCCCAGGGCTTGAGTTGCAGTTCTGGGCGATCAGGAGCGAATGACATGACCGACAAGCACAATACCCCTGGCGCCATCGATACCGAGTTGCACGGGCTGCTCGAACAACCCCATAGCGCGGCATCGCGCAGTGAGGCCCCAGCCGACTACCCGGGCTACCCAGCTGACCCGCAATTTCAACTGCGCGGCGCCTTCAGCAACCTCATGATCGATGCGGCAATGCCCTTGTTTGGCTTGGCCATGCGCTTGCAGACACTGGACGATCATCAAGACATCAAGCAGTTGTACAAGGACGTCCACAACCAGATCACTTGCGTCTTGGCAGAGTTGCGCCAGCACAACTATGAGCCTGCGCACCTGCTGGCCTATTCCTACTCCTTGTGCCTGTACCTGGATGAAACCGTGATGAGCACCCCCTGGGGCAAGAACTCCAGCTGGAGCCAACAGCCGCTGCTGAGCGATTTTCACCAGGAAACCTGGGGCGGGGAAAAGTTCTTTACCGTGCTCTCGCGAATGATGCTCGAACCACAGCGCTATCAGCAGGTGCTGGAGTTCATGTACCTGTGCCTGTGCATGGGCTTGAAGGGCAAATACGCCATCCTGCCCAAGGGCGACGAGGCCTTGCAGAGCCTCATCGTCAAGCTACACCGGCAGATTCGCGAACTGCGAGGCCCGGTCCCGGAGTACTTGAGCGACCCACTGACCAATGTCGCGCCGCGTAACTTTCGGATGAACCGCCAATGGCCATGGTGGAGCCCACTGGTGATCAGCGCAGTCGCCCTTGCCGCCTTGTACGCCTTCTATAGCTACCGCCTGCATGTGATTACCACCGAGGTGCTGCAGTCGCTCAACCGCATCCTGCAGTGACCGGCAAGCACGGGATTGGAATTCAACGAATTAGCAAGGCCCATGCCTTGCTGACAAGCCCATCGACCCGCGATGGCCACGCCTGCCCCTGAGGGCAGCGTGCTTTTACATGGACACAGGAGTCTGCCATGCCAACACCCGCTTACATCAAGATCGAAGGCAAAACCCAGGGCAACATCACTGCTGGGGCCTTCACCTCCGACTCGGTCGGCAACGTCTTTGTCGAGGGTCATGAAGACGAGATCCTGGTACAGGAAATCAAGCACCAGGTGATCGTCCCGACCGATCCGCAAAGTGGTCAACCTGCCGGCCAACGGGTGCACAAGCCTTTCACCTTCACCAGCGCGCTGAACAAAGCCACGCCGCTGATGTATGGCGCACTGGCCAGCGGAGAAATGCTGCCAACCGTCGAGGTCAACTGGTACCGCACTTCAGTGGAGGGCAAACAGGAGCATTTCTTCACGACCAAGCTTGAGGACGCAACCATCGTCGACATCAACACCGTGCTACCGCACGTACAAAACATGAAGAACGAGAACTACACCCAACTGATCGAAGTATCCCTGTCCTATCGCAAAATCACCTGGACCCACGAAACCTCGGGGACCGAGGGTTCTGACGATTGGCGCAACCCTATCGCCTCCTGACAGCAGTGCTCCGGGCAGGGTCAGCCTGCCCGGGCATTTTCTTTCTCAGACCGCGCACAGGGACTTGTATGCCCCGCCAATCCAATCTTCGTTACAGCGTGCAACCCTTGGTCGGCGACGCCGCATTCGAGGTGGTCTCGTTCACCCTCGATGAAGCCTTGAGCACCCCGTTCAAGCTCAACCTGGAGCTGGTGCCGCGATGGCCCAGGCCCGCGAGCGCATGCAAGTGAGCCTCGAGGAGTTGCAGCAGCAGTCGCAGTCCAGCCTGCGCAAGGTTCGGCCGATCATCCAGAACGGGCTGCTGAGCCTGGCGGTACTCGATCCGAAGCTGGCGCACAGCGTGATTGTTGTCAGCGTCTGGGTCCAAGGAACGGCAGAGCAAGTGCGCGACACGCTGGTCAATGGCACACGCGCCAGCCTTGAGGAATTGAACCGCGCAGCGCAGGTGACGATGCTCGATCTGACCGTCGCCGTGGGCACCCTGGAGCCGAATGCGCGCCAGGCTCTGCAGGGCCTGCGGGTGACCTCGCGACAAGCGGCACAGTTGCTTGGCACCAGTTTCACAGGGCTGCGCGGGGTCGCGGGAAGCTGGGAGTTGCTACTGGCCATGGGCGGGCTGTACCTGCTCAGTGACAGCCTGGAAAAGAACATGCAAAAGGCCGAGGCCGAAATTGGCGATAAGTCGACACATTCGAACCAGGCTTCACTCTCATATGTATTGGAGGCGGCGCCATCCTTTACTGGCTAATTATCCCCACCATCCGCATGGACATAGAACTCCCCCGCGACGAACCCATCCGCTTCAACCGGCTACGGCGCAAAGTCTATTTCTACCAATACCACTTTGACCGACTCCACCTATTCAGCCGCCAACGCTGGGGTGTACACACGGTTGTTTACGACTGGGATGACCTGGTCGCCGAAGCCTGCAGCGTATACGCACCGATGGGCAATGGCGGTCTAATCGAAAACGTCGTGATTTCGGTCATCAAGCCCGGCACCGAAGAGGTAATAGACCGCCTGTTCTTCACCCACGATATCGAGCAAGGAAAGCAGTACTGGGCACTTGCCCAGTTGTTTATGCAACAAGGCCCCCAGGCCCTGCCCGAGTTCGTCCAGCCACCCCGAGACTGGAACGATGATTCGCAGTTAAGCCCTATTCGGTGCATTGCCCCTAAAGTTCATTGGCCAGAAGAGATAGACCTCGAATCACGCAGCGCGCCGTGCGCTGGGTGAATCACACATATAGTCCACACCATTCTTAGGAAGGACGTCGAGTGAAAAACCACGCACCAACCCTGCCGCGCCGTGCATCTGGCTGGAAATATGATTTAAGCAAACCTAACGACAAGCCAGAGCAATGCTCCCGGTCAGCGAGTTTGAAAACACCCCCAAACCATATCTGCCACACCTACTTCGAACTACCAAGGTCAACATTAAGACACCGGGGCGTAGGTATTTTCGGAGGAGGAATTTCCGTAGCCGTTATCAGCATCATAGCGTTGACTTTAACCTATATGACAATAACAGCCTGGCGAGAGGTTGGCCTCACTCTCATTTTGGTTGGATTATTTTTCGTAATCACAACGTTTTGGGCGGTCATCCCCACCATACGCATGGATATTGAACTCCCCCGCGACGAACCTATCCGCTTCAACCGGCTACGCCGCAAAGTCTATTTCTACCAATACCACTTTGACCGATTCCACCTATTCAGCCGCCAACGCTGGGGTGTACGCCCGGTTGTCTACGACTGGGATGACCTGATCGCCGAAGCCTGCAGCGTATACGCACCGATGGGTAATGGCGGTCTAATCGAAAACGTCGTGATTTCGGTCATCAAGCCCGGTACCGAAGAGGTAATCGACCGCCTGTTTTTCACCCACGATATCGAACAAGGAAAGCAATATTGGGCACTTGCCCAGCTGTTCATGCAACAAGGCCCAGAGGCCCTGCCCGAGTTCGTCCACCCTCCCCGAGACTGGAACGATGATTCGCAGTTGAGCCCTATTCACTGCATCGCCCCGAAAGTTCAATGGCCAACCGATATCGACCTTGAGTCGCGTACGGCACCCTCTGCAGGAGCTAATCTATGAAACCCGTTGCCCTGGTGGGCCATCGCCATGACTGCCCGATACATGGTCCAGGCGTGGTGGAAACCGGCAGTACGAGCTATCGGTTCAATGGCAAAGCCGTCGCTCGAGTGGGAGATCGCACCAGTTGCGGGGCGTTGATTGTCAGTGGCACCGCGCAGTATCAAATAGACGGCCAATGCGTCGCGCGACAAGGTGATCGCAGCGATCACGGTGGTGTTATCGTCGAGGGCGATAGCGGATGGTTACTGGATGAGTAGGGGAAAAGGATCAAGCCTGGCCGTGCCCCATCTGCTTAGGGGGCGAGCCAAATTCCAGGCACAAAAAAAGAGGCCCTAAGGCCTCTTTCTTGTGATCCCAGCGACGCACTAAGGATCGAATTTGGAGCGGGAAACGAGACTCGAACTCGCGACCCCGACCTTGGCAAGGTCGTGCTCTACCAACTGAGCTATTCCCGCGTCGTGATAGGTCGCTATTCTAGCGATCTAGCAAACAACGTCAACCCCTTGATTCAAAAAAACTTTATTTCTGCTCGGAACCTTCGCGCAGGTGCGGCCAGGCGGCGATCAGGTAGTGCATCATCGACACCAGGGTCAGGCCGGCGGCAACCAGCAGCAGGCCATAGCCAAGCACCACCCAGAAGGTCAGCACCGGTGGGTTGGCCAGCAGGATCACCAGCGCCAGCATTTGTGCGGCGGTCTTCCATTTGCCCAGGTTGGAGACCGCGACGTGTGCCCTCGCCCCCAGTTCAGCCATCCACTCACGCAGGGCCGAAACGACGATTTCGCGGCCGATGATCACCGCTGCCGGCAGGGTCAGCCAGAAGTTGGCGTGCACTTGCACCAGCAGCACCAGGGCCACGGCGACCATCAGTTTGTCTGCCACTGGGTCGAGGAAGGCGCCGAACGGGGTGCTCTGCTGCAGGCGTCGGGCCAGGTAGCCGTCGAGCCAATCGGTCGCGGCGGCTATCGCGAACACTGTGCTGGCGGCCATGTAGCTCCAGTGATAGGGCACATAGAACAGCAAAATGAAGATCGGGATGAGCAGGACGCGTAGAACGGTGAGCAGATTTGGAATATTCATCGGTACGACTGGCTGCGGGTTGAGCCAGGCATTCTACTCGCTATGCAGGCTGGCATAAATCAACTCGGCGAGCTTTTTACTGATTCCCGGTGCTTTGGCGATCTCGTCGACACTGGCGCGGTTGAGCTCTTGCAGGCCGCCGAAGTGTTTCAGCAGGTCGCGTCGGCGCTTTGGCCCAACCCCTGCGACATCTTCCAGGCTAGAGGTGGTGCGAGCCTTGCCGCGCCGCGCGCGGTGGCCAGTAATGGCGAAACGGTGGGCTTCGTCGCGAATCTGCTGGATCAGGTGCAGGGCCGCAGAATCGCCCTTGAGGGTGAACTCGTGGGCCACATCATTGAGGTACAGGGTCTCGAAACCGGCCTTGCGGGTCACGCCCTTGGCCACGCCGAGCAGGGTCATGTCGGTCATGCCCAGCTCCTGCATGACGTCACGGGCCATGTTCAGCTGGCCTTTGCCGCCGTCCACCAGCAGCACATCGGGGCGCTTGCCCTCGCCGTCCTTGATCCGCCCATAGCGGCGCATCAGCGCCTGGTGCATGGCGGCGTAGTCATCGCCAGCGGTGACGCCTTCGATGTTGAAGCGCCGGTAATCGGACTTGAGCGGGCCTTCGGGACCGAACACCACGCAACTGGCCACCGTGGCTTCGCCGCTGGAGTGGCTGATGTCGTAGCACTCCAGGCGCTGCGGGACCTCGTCCAGGCCCAGCACCTGGGCCAGCGCCTCGAAGCGCGCGGCCATGTGTTGGCGATTGGCCAGGCGCGCGTTGAGCGCCTGCTCGGCGTTGGTCACGGCCAGTTGCTGCCAGCGCGCACGGGTGCCGCGCACGCGGTGGGTGATGGCCAACTCGCGGCCGCGCAAGGTGTGCACGGCTTCGCTGATGGCTTCGAAGTCCTCGTGCAGCACATTGACGATCAGTTCGCCCGGCAGCTCGCGCTCGGCATTGCCCAGATAGTACTGGGACAGGAAGGCGGCCATGACTTCGCTGACCTCCTCCTCGATACCCACCTGGGGGAAGAAGTTCTTGCTGCCCAGTACCCGCCCGCCGCGCACGCTGATCAGGTGCACACAGGCACCACCAGGGTTGACGAACGCCGCGACCACATCGACATCACCGGAGCCGCCTTCCATGTACTGCTGATCCTGGACCCGGCGCAGCAAGGCGATCTGATCGCGCAGCTCGGCGGCTTTCTCGAAGTTCAACGCCATGGCGGCCTGTTCCATTTCGGCGTTGAGCTCGTTGCCAAGCTGCTGGCTGCGGCCTTCGAGGAACATCACCGAGTGGCGCACATCCTCGGCGTACTCCTCAGGGGAGACCAACCCTACGCACGGGCCTTTGCAACGTTTGATCTGGTATTGCAGGCAAGGTCGGGTGCGGTTGGCGTAGTAGCTGTCTTCGCACTGGCGTACCGAGAAGCCCTTCTGCAACAGGCTCAGGCTCTCGCGGATGGCACCGGCGCTAGGGTACGGGCCGAAATAGCGGCCCTTGGCTTTTTTCGCGCCACGGTGAATCCCCAAGCGCGGGAAGGCTCCGTCAGACAAAAACACATAAGGGTAGGACTTATCGTCGCGCAGGAGAATGTTGTAGGGCGGGCGCCATTCCTTGATCAAGGTCTGCTCAAGCAGCAGCGCCTCGGTTTCGTTGGAGGTAATGGTGGTTTCGACCTGGGCAATGCGTCCAACCAGCGCGGCGGTCTTCGGTGCCAGGCCGGTTTTGCGGAAATAGCTGGCCAGACGCTTCTTGAGGTTCTTGGCCTTGCCCACATAGAGCAGCCGCGCCTCGGCGTCGAACATACGGTACACGCCCGGGCGACCACTGCAGGTCGCCAGGAACGCGCTGGCATCAAAGACTTGGGACATGAGCGGCTTTTATAGGCTTGCGTCGACCATACCGTGGCGAACGGCCAGCAAGGTCAGTTCGACGTCGCTGGTAACCGAGAGTTTTTCAAAGATCCGATAACGGTAAGTATTGACGGTCTTGGGCGACAGACACAACTTGTCGGAGATGATTTGCACTTTCTGGCAGCCGACGATCATCAGGGCGATCTGGATTTCCCGCTCCGACAGCGCATCGAACGGCGAGCCTTGGGGCTGGAACGACTTGAGTGCCAACTGCTGGGCGATCTGCGGGCTGATGTAGCGTTGGCCGGCGAACGCCAGGCGGATCGCCTGGACCATTTCATCCAGCCCCGCACCTTTGGTCAGGTAACCGGCAGCGCCGGCTTGCAGCAGACGCGTAGGGAACGGGTCTTCCTCGCACACGGTGACGGCCACCACCTTGGTGTCCGGATGGCTGCGCAGCAACTTGCGGGTCGCCTCCAGGCCACCGATACCCGGCATCTTGACGTCCATCAGGACGACATCGGGTTTCAACTCCCGGGCAAGCTTGAGGGCCGACTCCCCGGAATCCGCCTCACCCACCACCTGCAGGCCTTCGATATCGGCGAGCATGCGGGTAATGCCGGTACGCACCAGATCGTGATCGTCGACCACTAGGACCCTTATCAAGCAGACACCTCGTCATGGGGGCGATTGGATCCCGCCACCTTAACAAAAAATTTCAGCCTGAACCTAGTGGAATGCGTCCTAGAGATATGCCTGACGATCTAGCCGGCGAATCCTTACAGAATCATCACTACCGGACTCCCCCAGCAAGCGTCCGACCAAGTGCCAGAGGGCTGCCTGATCGCTGGGCGGCAAGCGCCGGAAGGCGCCCAGCAGGCGGTCTTCGTCAGCGCTGAGGCTGTCCAGCGGCGCCGGAGTGTGCTGACCACTGAGGACATATAGCGCATCGACCCCTTTAGCTGCGACTGCGGCCAGATAATCGACTCGCGGGGTTCGCTCACCGCTTTCGTATTTGCCCTGGGCGTTGGGTTCGACGCCACCAATGTCGCCGAACACGCGCTGAGTGAGCCCCAGCCGTTCGCGTTCTTCCCTTAAACGCGGCCCGAATCCTTTCATTTGCAACTCCTTGTCTTTACAACCCAGAACGGATGCATCCCGCACCCATGTGAATAGCCATGAATCCAGATGGAACTATGCCAATGGGATCCAAACCGCGCAAGGGCGCGTTTGCAGCACGCAAAACAGCTAAAGGTCACACTCGAAGAGTGTCCCGCCCATTCAGTATAGCGCCCAGTTAAAACAAGGTTTTACGGTGAGTCCGAGAGCAGGAAAATCAATCGAGCAACAGCACCGCAAACAAATAAATGACAAAAACGAGCGATGAAAAAAACCGCAGGAAGCCAAACAAGCGCGCTTTTGACGCCATTTTCTCGGCACCACCACAGCAATCTATTTTTTGACGCCTAACTAACGACAAACTTTAACTCATTGATTCATAACGGTTTTTAAACTTTCACATGCCGAGATTAAAGTATTTTCAATGCGAGCAATTTGAAAGCTTGCGAAACAAACAAAAACGCCTTTAGGATAAAAATAGACCACTAAGAAACAGCCTGTAACGCCACTTCCTGAGCGCGGCTTACTTCTGCGCGTCTGCCACTTTGAACACTTCTTGAACTGAGAATCTCGGCCGGCCTTGCCGCGCCTTGGGAGAGGGATCTATGAATATCAGTATCTTTGGACTTGGCTATGTGGGCGCGGTCTGCGCGGGCTGCTTGTCGTCTCGTGGGCATCATGTACTGGGTGTGGATATCTCCCAGGCCAAGATTGACCTGATCAACCAGGGCAAGTCGCCTATTGTCGAACCGGGCCTTGAGCAGCTGCTGCTCGACGGTGTACGCAATGGCCGTCTGCGCGGCACTACCGATGTGCAAGCGGCGATTCTGGCAAGTGACCTGTCGCTGCTGTGCGTCGGCACGCCTAGCAAGAAAAACGGTGACCTGGACCTGGTCTACATGGAAGCGGTATGCCGCGAAATCGGCACCGCCCTGCGCGACAAAGGCAGCCGCCACACGGTCGTGGTGCGCAGTACCGTTCTGCCGGGCACCGTCAAGAACGTGGTGATTCCAATTCTGGAAAAGAGCTCGGGCAAGAAAGCCGGGGTCGACTTCGGCGTTGCCGTCAACCCGGAATTTTTGCGCGAAAGCACAGCCATCCAGGACTACGACTTCCCCGCCATGACCGTGATCGGCGAGCTCGACAGCCAGTCGGGCGATCTGCTCGCCTCGCTCTATGAAGGCCTCGATGCGCCGGTGATTCGCAAGTCGATCGAAGTCGCCGAGATGATCAAGTACACCTGCAACGTCTGGCACGCGACCAAGGTCAGCTTCGCCAACGAGATCGGCAACATTGCCAAGGCGTCGGGCGTCGATGGTCGTGAAGTGATGGATGTGGTGTGCCAGGACTACAAGCTCAACCTGTCGCGTTACTACCTGCGTCCAGGCTTTGCCTTCGGAGGCTCGTGCCTGCCCAAGGACGTGCGCGCCCTCACCTACCGCGCCGGCCAGCTCGACGTCGAGCATCCCCTACTGGCCTCGATCATGGCCAGCAACCGCAACCAGGTCGACATCGCCTTTGACCTCATCGAGCGCCAGGGCAAACGCAAGATCGCCCTGCTTGGCCTGGCCTTCAAGGCAGGCAGCGACGACCTGCGCGAAAGCCCGCTGGTGACCCTGGCCGAACAGCTGATCGGCAAGGGTTACGAGCTGCGCATCTATGACGCCAACGTCGAGTACGCACGGGTGTTCGGCGCCAACCGCGAGTATATCGAAGCGGTTATCCCGCACGTCTCGTCGTTGCTGCACAGCGACCTGGAGCAGGTGATCGACGAGGCCGAGGTGATCGTCCTGGGCAACAACGACGAACGCTTCGCCAATGCTCTGCAGCTGGGCGGCGACAAGCAAGTGATCGACCTGGTCGGTTTCATGGACGGCACCAGCGACACCCAGCGCCAAGGTATCTGCTGGTAACCGACACGCGCCCGCCCCGCCCTTTCAAGGGTGGGGGTGGGCGCAAACAGGAGCAAAGGCTACATGGAACGAGTGCAACAGCGACCTTTCGAGGCCCCCGGCTACCTGCGCGCAGCCGCCAGCTTCTGCGCCTGGGCGTGCCTGGCCGGGCTGATCGCGCTGGCGTCGGAGATGATCGCGCCGCAGTACCTGGACCCGAACCATCACCTGTTCATCTTCATCATCGGCACGCTGGGCATGTGGCGCTATGGCAACGCCATCGTCCATTACTTGCGTGGCATGTACTTCCTGCATTGGCGCTTTCCACGGATGCGCCGCCAGGTCGAGCGCCTGGGCGATGCCGCGCTGCCCTCGCACATGTTCATGGTGGTGACCAGCTTCCGTATCCCGACCCTGACCACCTTCAAGGTCTACCAGTCGGTGTTCCAGGAAGTGCAACGGCTGAAAGTGCCGTGCACGGTGATCGCCTCGATCGTCGAGAAAGGCGATGAGAACTTCATCAAGGACATCATGCGCAACGAGGTGCGCGATCGCGACGACATCAAGCTGGTGATCGTGCGCGCCCGTGGCACCGGCAAGCGTGATGGCCTGGCCCACGCCTTCCGCGCCCTGTCGCGGCAAATGCCGATGGAAGACGCGGTGGTCGGCGTGGTCGATGGCGACACCATGATGCTGCCTGGCTGCGTCGAGCGGGCGGTCAAGCTGTTTGCCGTGCTGCCCAACGTTGGCGGCCTGACCACCAACGAGTTCTGCGAGGTCGAAGGCAGCCGCTGGATGCGTCAGTGGCACTCGATGCGCTTCGTCCAACGGCACATCAACATGTGCTCGATGGCCCTGTCGCATCGGGTGCTGACCCTGACCGGGCGCCTGTCGTTCTTCCGCGCCAGCGTGATGACCGACCCGGACTTCATCCGCGACGTCGAGGCGGACTTCCTCGAACACTGGCGACTGGGGCGCTTCCAGTTTCTCACCGGCGACGACAAGTCCAGCTGGCTGAGCCTGATGCGCGCCGGCTGGGACACCTTCTATGTACCTGACAGCCACACCCTGACCGTCGAGCACCCGCCCAGCGACAGCTTCTGGGTCGCCACCCGCCAGCTGATGTTCCGCTGGTACGGCAACTCGCTGCGGCAGAACTTCCGTGCCACCGCCCTGCTCGGCCGTGCGCGCCTAGGGCTGTTCACCTTGTACGTGCTGCTCGATCAGCGGGTGTCGATGTGGACCTGCCTGATGGGCCTGACCGCCTCGGTGGTAGCCGGCTTGGTGTTCGGTATCCAGTACCTGTTGGTGTACCTGTTCTGGGTATTGATCTCGCGCAGCCTGGTGACGGTGCTGTTCGTCTTCGCCGGCCACCCCGTCAGCCCGATGTACCCCTTCGTTCTCTATTACAACCAAATCGTCGGCTCGGTGATGAAGGTCTACGCGATGTTCCACATGGACCAGCAAAGCTGGACGCGGCAGAAAACCACCCTGGCCACCGGCAGCGTCGACTTCGACGCCAGCCTCAATCGCTGGTCCTCGAAGGCGATGCTGTTGAGCTCCATCGCCATCTTCTTCGGGGTCATCACCGTGCTTCTAGAACTCTCGCAACGTTAAGGAAAGGCGCCTGCACATGAGTACAACCAACATCCCCGCAGCCCCGAGCAAGTCCGCAGCCAACATCGTTCACGAGGCGATCGACGAGCGCCAGTACGTGCGCACTCGGATCAATGCCCGCGTGCGCCTCTCTAGTGGCGGCCAGACTGCCTTCGAAACCCAGCTGCAGGATATTTCCCTGGGCGGTATCGGCCTGCTGCACGAAGCCCCGCTGAAGATCGGCGCGCTGTATGACGCCTCGATCCAGCTGCGCCTGAACCAGGTCGACCTGGCGATCGAAGGCAAGGTGCGCATCGTTTCCCAGCGCGGCAACGAGGTCGGTGCGCAGTTCGTCGACCTCGATGCGCAAAAACGCGACATCCTGCGCTACATCATCACCGCCTACATGTCTGGCGAGATCGCCGACATCAATGGCCTGTTCAACGTGATGCAGCGGGAAAACTACATCAAGGAACGCAAGCACAAGCACGCCACTGCACGCACCCCCGGCGCGCGCCTCAAGGCCATGGCCGGCACCTTGCTGTACACCGCCGCGGGCCTGGCAGCCCTGGGTTTCGTCGGCTACAAGGGCTACCTGCTGTTCTTCCGCATCCCTGCCGTGCAGGCGCAAGTGGCGACCAACGCACAGATCATCAGCATGCCCGACAACGGCTATGTGAAGTACCTGCTGCCAGCCGGCACCACTGAAGTCCAGGCCGGCCAGCCGCTGGCGAGCATCTCCACGCAGCTGGCGACCAGCTTTACCAGCCCGGCTGACATGAAGGCGGTGGCCGACCTCGCCCCTGGCGACCTGCAAGCCCTGCTTGGCCGCGCCACCATCGAGACGGTGATCAACAGCCCGTGCGACTGCCAGGTGTACTACCCAAGCCAACCGCTCAATGGCTATGGCTACAAGGACGCCCCGCTGATGCACCTGCTGCCCAAGGATCAGGGCCTGTTCGTGCGCGCCAACGTGCCGTTCGACAAGCTCGAAGATGTCAGCCGCGTGCGTTCGGTGGACATGCAGGTGTTCGGTCTCGACCAGCATTACAGCGGCAAAGTGGTCGATGCGCGAGTCGATGAAGTCAATCGCAACCTGGCGCTGACCATCCAGCCAGACAGCCCGCTGCCGGCAGCGGCCTATCAGAAGGCGGTGGCGGTCGACCTGTTCCTGGGCCTGCCGTTTGCCAGCGCGAACTGAGCGCGTCGAGAGAGATGACCTGATGAAGCTGAAGACGCCTTCGCGCCTGCTGCTGGCCAGCCTGGCCCTGGCCTGCGCCAGCGCGGCCTGTGCCGGGCAGAGCCTGGAGCAGATCCGCTACGCCCTGTACAAGGACCCCAGCGCCGATGTCACCGGCGACCTGCGCGAGCTGGTCGGCCGCGGTGACCTGGCCAGCGCCCTGCTGCTGGGCGACGTGCTGTCGGGTCGGGCCGACGCCAGTGCCCAGGAAGTGGTTGGCCTGTATCACCAGGCCTTCGCCGAAGGCCGCGGGCTGATCCCGGCGCTCGCTTCGCTGGCGCGGCTGATCGACCGCACGCCAAGCCTGCGTCAAGCCCAGCGGCCCTGGGTCGAGCAGGCTTTGAGCCGCTATCCCAGCCGCCTCGATCCACGCAACGCCAGCACCACGCTGGAGGTGTTCTTGGTTTATCCAGAGCTGATCGACGTGCCGCAGGCTGCCGAACTGCTCGGCTTGTATGAGCAGTCGTGCCTGCTCAACTGCCGGCCGCAGCTGTACCGCGCGGTACTGGCCGAGCGCCAGGGCGATCGCGCCGGCGCCGAGCGCTGGTACCGGGAGGCGGCGCGTACCGACGTACGCGCCATCGATCGCTACTACGCGTTCCTTGGCGAAAACCAGGACCAGGCGTTCCGCGCCTTCGCCACCCAGCTGGAGCCGGAACGTGCGCAACTGCCGGTAGAGATCGTCCACCGCATCGCTGCCTTGCTCGACAACATCACCAGCGTCCAGCGTGCCGAACAGGAGGCTGATCGCTTCGAGCGCCAAGCCAGCAATCCTGCCGCCGCCAACCTGCCGCCAAACCCTGAGCAACTGGCCCGCGACAAGGCCCAAGCCGACGCCTTGGCGCTGGCCACTGGGCAGGTCCAGCGCTGGCGGGACGCTGCCGTCGCGCGCGGCTTCGTGCCGGCGATGGTGTCCAAGGCCAACTACATGATCTCCAACCCCACCGAGCACAACGCCGAGGAGACTCAAGCGTTGATCGATCAGGTGCGCCAGCGCGACCCGACCCGGGCCAAGGCCCTGCAAGCGTCGTTCTACATGGTCAACAACTGGCTGACCCTGGACCCGGACAAAGCCCGCGCGCTGATCGACGAACTGCGCGCCAGCGGCTACCCCGATGCCGGCTTGCTGTTGGCCGAGTACTACAGCAAAGGCGTCGAAGACCAGCCGGATCAGGAGAAAGCCTTGGCACTGTTCCGTGAAGAAGCCGACAAGGGCTCCTCCACCGCCTGGTACCGCATGGCCACCCTGCACACCTATGGCCGCGCCATCTGCCACGACCCCGTCAAAGCCTACACCTATGCCCGCATCGCGCTGGACATGGGGGAACGTGGTGCGCGCAGCCTGGTCCGCCGACTGGAAAGAACCTTGCCCAAGGATGACATCGAGCGCGCCCTGGCCGCACGCAACGATCTGTTGAAGGAGGCTACTCTGTGAAAGCGCATTCCCCCCTGTTCGGCGCCCTGCTCGCCCTGGCCCCCTTGCCAGCGGCGTGGGCGGCTGAAGAAATCACTGGCCCCGAGGCTGACAGCAACGCGCCGGTGCGCGTTGCTGCGGCCGATGGCAGCGAGCCGGTGATCACCTCGGAGTTCTTCAACAAGCTCACCGTACAGACCGGCTATGGCCCAGAAGACTCGCAAGTCGGCAGCGACCGCGAGATGTTCTACAGCCTGCGCTACGAGCCGTCCTTCGCCTGGTATTCACCAGAAAAGCGCTGGTCCAAATGGATGGTCTACGGCCGCCTGTGGCTGAACTACGACTCCAGCCAGTCGAGCAACCTGACCAACGAATCGACCAACAACACCGCCCGCGAACAAGCTGAAGGCTGGTACGCCGAGCTGCGTGAGTTGTACGTCAAGCGCAACCTGATCGGCGATGACCCGCGCTTCTCGCTGTCGCTCGGCCGTCAGCGTTTTTACGACACCTACGGCATCTGGTGGGACGACAGCCTGGAGTCGTTGCGCTTCAACTATCAGGACACGTTCTCCGATGCCTTCATCGCCGTCGGGCAGAAATTCCATAACTACAACACCGACGTCAACTCGCTGGCCGACAGCGAAGAACGCACCACCTATGTGATGGGTGAATACGCCTATCGCTGGAGCCAGAACAACCGGGTCGGCGTGCGCCTGATGCACGAGAACGATCACAGCGGCCATGACGCCGACGACCGCTACGACTTCAAGGGTGTGCGCTACGGATTGTTCTTCAACGGTGACAACCTGGCCTACCCGGTGCTCAGCGACTACCACCTGGAGCTGGCCGCGCTGGACGGCAAGATGGACAACACCGACGGCCGCGGCCAGACCACCAACGGCCACAACAGCAAAGGCTGGGCGGCCCTGGGCGAGCTGGGCAAGCGCTTCGACGATTTGCCCTGGACCCCACGGGTTGCCTTGCGCGGCGGCCTCACCGACAAACCGAGCGACGAGAACGATGGCTTTCGCCTCAACGCCATCCAGTCGGACCGCATCACCCGCAGTGGCTCCTACAGCACGCGCCTGACCAGCTCGTTCGTGGCCCTCGACTTGCGCAACCTGAGCTACTACGGCGTGTCCCTGGAGACCCGCCCGACCCCCCGCAGCGCCCTCGACCTGCGTGTGACCCAGCTCAACCTGCGCGATGAAGACGGCACCCTGCCGATCCGCATGAACGGCGACCAACGTGCCGAGCGCAACCGCGCCATCGATCGAGGCACCCAAGGCAATGGGCGCAACGTCGGGCAAATGCTCGACGTCAACTACTACTGGAAGATGTTCCCGGTAGCCCTGGACGGCAAGCACCTGGATATCAACGCCCTGGTCAGCGCCAGCTACCTCAATGCCGGGAGTGCGCTGGAAACCGGCGATGACTACCAGCTGAGCGTCGGCGTGGTGATCAGCTACTAAGGACGGACCCTGCCATGATCTTCGCCTCCAATGTGTTCCTGTTCCTCTACCTGCCGCTGTTCCTGGCCGTGTATTTCCTGTCCAGGCCACAGTGGCGCTCGACCGTGATCGTCGCCGCCAGCTACATCTTCTATGCCTGGTGGCGGCCGGACTTCTTGCTGCTGTTCGTGGCGATCACCTACTGGAACTACTGGTTCGGCCTGCGCATCAAGGGTCGCCTGGATGCCGGCGACAAGCGCTGGGCGCTGCGCCTGCTGTGGATCGGGATAATCGGCAACCTGTCGACCCTGGGCTACTTCAAGTACGCCAACTTCGGCGCCGAAGTGCTGGCCGTGCTGCTGGCGCCGCTGGGGATCAACACCTGGACCTTGGAGAACATCTTCCTGCCGCTGGGGATCTCCTTCTATGTGTTCCATGCGTTGAGCTACATCGTCGACATCTATCGCAAGGATGCCACGCCGACCAACCGCTTCATCGACTTCGCCGCCTTCGTCGCGCTGTTCCCGCACCTGGTGGCCGGGCCGATCCTGCGCTACAGCCAACTGGCGCCACAGCTGCGTGAGCGCACCCATTCGCTGGAGCTGTTCTCGCTGGGGGTGTGCCGGTTCATGCTCGGTTTCATCATGAAGGTGCTGATCGCCGACCGCCTGGCGCCGATCAACGTGCTGTTCGTTGGTGAAGGCGCGTTGCAGTTCAGCGATGCCTGGTTCGGCCTGGTGGTCTCGACCCTGCAGCTGTACTTCGACTTTGCCGGCTACAGCCACATGGCCCTGGGCCTGGCGCTGATGATGGGCTTTCGCTTTCCGGAGAACTTCAACCAGCCCTATGTGTCGCAAAGCATCACTGAGTTCTGGGCACGTTGGCACATGACCCTGGCGCATTTTCTGCGCGACTACGTGTACATGCCGCTGGTGCGCAAGCGCGTCACCGGCGCCCTGCCGGCGCTGATCTGGACCATGCTGCTGTCGGGCCTGTGGCACGGCGCGAGCTTTGCCTTCATCTGCTGGGGGCTGTTCTTTGGCGTCGGCATGGTCATCGAGCGCAAGTTCAACCTGGCGACCAAGATCACCACGCCCTACCACCTGGGCCGCAACCTGCGTACGGCGCTGCTGATCGTGTTGAGCATGCCGCTGTTCTTCACCATGGACCTGCGCCACAGCCTGGATATCTACAAGGCGTTGTTCGGCTTCAACGGCTTTGGCTCGCTGGAGCTGTATGTGCTCGGTGCCTCGAAGATGGCCATGTCGTTTGCCCTGGTGGCGTTGGTCTGGCTGCTGCTGGCCGGGATCAACAACGTGCGCTTCTACGCCGGCAACAAAGAGGGCTACTTCATGCGTCACGTCGGCGCGCTGCACAGCGTGCTGCTGTGGGGTGGTTTCTTGCTGGCGTTGAGCAGCCTGGCGGCCAACTCGTTCTCGCCCTTCCTGTATTTCCAGTTTTAGGAGACGGCCATGTATCCGGTGATGAATACGGCCAGCAAGGTCAACGGCATTCTCTTCGCCCTGGTGTTGGCAGCGATGTTCGTCTACTCGCTGCCCCCGGTGTTCAGCTTCGCGCGCACCCAGACCGACACCTGGAACCTGTTCGTCGACGGCAAGCTGCTGCGCAAGTTCGAGCAGGCCTACGACAAACGCTTCTTCCTGCGTGACCCGTCAGTGGAGCTGTGGGCCGATGCCCAGTTCCAGCTGTTCGGCGAAGGCACCAAGGGTGTCGTGCTGGGCAAGCAGGGCTGGCTCTACACCAGCCAGGAATACCGCGTGCCCAATGACCTCGAAGCCAATGTGGCCACCCAGCTGGAGCAGATCGCCAAGGTTGAAAAGCAGCTGGCCGAGCATGGCAAGAAGCTGGTGCTGCTGCCCTTGCCGATGAAGCTCGATGTGTATGCCGAACATGCCCAGCACGCCTTCGACCCACGCGTGGTGAGCCTGTACGACCGCTTCGTCGGCGAGTTGCAGGCGCGCCAGCTGGACGTGGTGCCGCTGCGGGGGGCCTTCCTCAGCAACCTCAATGGGCCGCAACTGTTCCTCAAGTCCGATACCCACTGGAGCCCGGAGGGTGCGCGGCTGTCGGCCTACGAGCTGGCTCGCCAGCGTCCGCAGCTGTTGGGCGACCAGGTGTATGTGTCGCACAAGGCCGGTGAGAAGAGCATCAAGGGCGACCTGATGAACTACATCCAGTTCGACCATAGCCGCCTGGCGCCGCAGTTCGGCCCCAACCAGATCGAGCTGTACGAAACCCTCAAGGCCGAGCAGAACACTGACGACCTGTTCGCTGAGGAAGATCAGAGCCTGCTGCTGGTCGGCACCAGCTACAGCAAGATCGACGACTGGAACTTCGTCGGCTTCCTCAAGGAAGCGCTGAACCGCGACCTGCTGTCGATCGCCGTGGAGGCCCGCGGGCCGTTCGAGGCGATGAGCCAGTTTCTTGCCAGTGACCAGTTGAGCAACCCGCAGATCGACACCGTGGTCTGGGAGTTCCCCCTGCGCACCCTGCTCGCCCACCGCCCGGGATCGCTGAGCCGTAGCGCCCAGCCCCAGCATTTCTGACGATTAAAGGAGTACCTGATGAAACTCTCGAGCCTGTTTACCGCCATCGCCCTGGCTGCTGCCAGCCACAGCGCCCTTGCCGCCGAAGGCAACGCCGACCTGTACGACGCCGTGGCGCCGGCCGACTCGGCCTTCGTGCGCGTGCTCAACCTGTCTGAGGGCAACATCGATGTCAGCCTCAGCGGCAAGGTCAATCCGCAGCGCGTCGCCGCCGGCCAGCTCAGCGGCTACCGCTTCATCCCGGCCGGTACGCACAAGATCGCCGTCGGCGGCAAGGCCATCGAACCCCAGCTCAAGGCCAATGCGGCCAGCACCGTGGTCTACGACGGCAAGCAACTGACGCTGATCGCCGACAAGTACGTCAACGAGCCGAAGAAAGCGCAGATCGCCTTCTACAACCTGACCGACAAGCAGGCCGCGCTCAAGACCGTGGATGGCAAGCACGTGATCGTCGACCCGCTGAGCAACGGCCAGACCGGCAGCCGCATGGTCAACGAGATCAAGATCGGTTTTGCCGCTTATGAGGCCGAGCAGAAGGTGGCCAGCTTCGATGAACTGTTCCTCAAGAAAGGCCGTTCCTACAGCTACGTGCTGCTGCCAGGTGGGCGCAGCATGAGCCTGGCCAACAGCATCGACCCGACCGAGTGACCGCCCGCTGCAAGGATGAATGGCACATGAAGATCCTCGTAACCCTGGGCCTGGGCGCCGCCTTGGCCCTGCTCAGCCAGGCCGGCCAGGCCGCCGAGCCGAGCGCTGCGGCCAAATCTGGCTGCGAAAACCTGCAGTGCATGGTCTGCCCGGCCCTGAGCGACCCGCAGCGCTACGCCGAAGGGCGTATGAAGCTGATGCGCGAGATCGTGCCCGGCAAGGACCGCTGGCTGTTCCGCTCGGTGGTCGACTTGACCAACGAGTTCGGCATCCCGGCCCCGATGCGCCCGGAGTTCGCCCGGCTGATGAAGGCCTTCGACCAGCAAGGCATTCACGTGGCCATGGCGATCCAGCCGACCCGTGGCCTGATGCACCGCGACAAGCTGCCCAGCGAGCACCCGCTGGGCTTTGACTACAACCGCGCCAGCGCCAACCTGGCCGCCTACCTCGGCCAGTTGCGCCAGGGCGGTGCGGTGGTGGCGCCGATGATGCAGCTGGTGCAGCAGCCGCCCAGCAAAGAGTTCTTCTTCCGCCGCGACCACCACTGGACGCCAGCAGGCGCCGAGGCGACCGCACGCTTGATGGCCGATGAAATCCGCCGCCAACCGTTCTATGCCGGGTTGACCAAGAAGGAGTACCGCACCGAGCCTGGGGTGATGGTGCCCAAGGACGGCACGCTGAACCTGGCGCTGAGCTACATCTGTGGCAACAACTACGGTTTTCAGTACGTGCGCGGTTACCAGACCATCCCGGTGGCGGACGGCGCCGATGCCCTGTTCGATGAGGCGCCGGACCCGGAAGTGATTCTGGTCGGCGACAGTAACGCCGCGGCGCGCGAAGACGAGAGCAAGCAGTTCAACTTCGACGGCTACCTCAAGCAATACCTGGGCGTAGACATCCTCAACTACGCCCTGCCCGGTGTCGGCGAGGATGGCTCGTTGCTCGAGTACCTGCTGTCGGATGACTACAAGGCCGAGGCGCCCCCCAAGTTGATCATCTGGGAGCTGCCAGCCAACTACCGGCTCGACTCGCCGCTGATGTACCGGCAACTGGTGCCGGCGGTACAGGGTGGCTGCAAGGCCTCGCAAGAGGTGCTCAGTTCCAAGCTGCAACGCCCAGCACTGAAGATTGGCGAGCGTATCGAGCTACTGTCCAATGCCGGCAGTGAGCGTAAGTCGCTCAGTGGATCGAAAGGGTTTCTCGACATCCGCCTGAGTGACAAGAACGTCAAGGACTTCTACGTGATCGTCTACTACGACAATGGCGCGCGCGACAAAGTGTGGTTCCGCCGTGAGGCGGCAGTGACCGGCGGGCAGTATTACCTGGAGCTGAGCAAGGATCCTGCATACGCCGGGGCCAACCTGCTTTCGGTGTTCCTCGAGCCGACCAAGGCCGGTAGCGCCGCTACTGACGTGGAAACTCGACTATGCCTTTGAACCGCGTGATTGGGGCCGCGTTGCGGCCCATCGCAGGCAAGCCAGCGCCTACAGGGATCGAGTCGATGCCGGTCGCTGAGAACACATCCAAACCTGTAGCAACGGGCATGCCTGGGCGCCGAACCCTCCTGGCCCTCGCTACCGCCCTATTGCTGCCCCAAGCCCAAGCCGCACACTCGATCTGGCCTGCCCGCGCCACCCCGCAGGCGGCAATGATCGCCGACTACCGCACCCTGTCCTGCAGCAAGGAGCCGCCAGCGCCCTACACCGGCACCCTGCGCCTGGAAAGCAAATACGACCAACGTGACGCCAGCAAGTCGACCCTGCGCTCAAGCCCCGATGCCGACAGCGAACGCATCGCCAAGCAGGTCAAACAGTTCGTCGGCGGTCTGATCTACGCCAGCAAACGCTTCCAGCGCGCGAAGAAACCGCAGGACGCCAACATGGCCCTGGCCTGCCAGGACCAGTGGCTGCAACACTGGGCCAGCGCCGGCGCCCTGCTCAACCCAGACGCCAGCAGCACCGGCATGGCCGCGCGCAAATGGGCCCTGGCGTCGATGGCCGGCGCCGTGTTGCTGACCCAGTCGGCCAGCGCCGGCAAGCTTGAGCTGACGCCCGTACAGAAAGACTGGTTCACCCGCCTGGGCGAACAGGTCATCCGCGAGTACGATCCGCGCCGCAGCGCCAGCGGTGTGTATTTCAACAACCACGACTACTGGGCCGCCTGGGCCGTAGCCGCCACCGGCATGCTGGTGGGGCGCGATGACTTCATCCAGTGGGCCGACGGCAATCTGCGCCGGGGCCTCGAACAAGCAGTGCGCAGCAGCGACGGCAGCTATGCCTACCTGCCGCTGGAAGTCGCCCGCTCCAAACTGGCCGCTACCTACAGCCAATACGCCCTGGTGCCGCTGGTGCTGCTGGCAGAATCGGCACGCGCCAATGGTTTGCCGTGGAGCGCCGAAGACCAGCAGACCCTCGACCTGCTGGCCAACTTCGCCGCGCGCAGCGTGCTCGATCCGGACCAGTTGCCCGAGCTCAAGGGCCAATCGCAAGTCGATGTCGCGCCGTACAAGCTGGCCTGGCTGATCCCCTTCTTGCAGCGCAACCCCAGCCATCACTTGGCCCGCGAGCTGTACGACAGTGAGGACGGCGAAGTGGACAACTACAGTCAGCTCGGCGGCCCGATCCAGCCGGCTTATTCCCCTTTGCGTTGAACAAGGAAGTCCCCTATGGCCCCGCTCGCCCGCTTCTCCCTCACTTGCCTGGCCGCGCTGCTGCTGGCCAGCACTGCCCAGGCCGCCACCCAGACGCTGGCGGTCAACCAGGCACTGGAGGTGCTGCAGCCTGAACAGCACCAACTGCATCTGCAGCAACTGCGCCAGCAGGCACGCCAGGCGACCACCTTCAGCCAGGCCGAACGCCCGCGCCCGGCAGGCCGCGCCAGTGTCAGCCTGCAACCGATGTTCTCGTCCCAGGCTGGCAGCTGGCCGTTCGAGCCGTTCGTCAACAACGGCCTGTTCCGGGCGATCGCCGGCTACCAGGCGCATCACCCCCAGGTGGTGATGCTGCGCGGCGGGAGCATCAGCCTGGCGCAACTGCACGACGCGTTGAACGACCCGCGGATCATCAAGCGCTACAAAGATGGCTACTTGCTCAGCTACCCGCTGATGATCGGCGCCGATGCCGGGCTGGTCCTGGAAGGCACCAGTCTGTACCTGTCCAGCTTCTCCGGCACCGCGCTGATCAACCAGGGCTGGCTGGGCTTGAACCAATCCAACCTGGAGAGCATGGCGGGCGACAAGCCGGGCAACACCGATCGCGCCTGGCGGCCATTCGTGATCGCCTGGGCTGGCAGCCACACCCAGGTGATCGGCTCGACCCTCAAGCGCCTGGGCTACAACGCCAACCTCTCGCGCGGCCTGACCACCGCCCTCAGTGCCCAGCAGTCGCCCAACAGCCGCCCGGCGACGGTGCTGATTCGCGACAGCCAGTTCAGCGAGCTGTCCACCGCAGTGGAGCTGCAACACAGCCAGGCGAGCATCCAAGGCAGCCAGTTCGAGCAGTCCCAGCAGTACGCCATCGATGCCCGCGACAGCCAGCTGAGCGTCACGGGCAATCAGCTGCGCGGGGTCGACAACAACAGTGGCGTGCGCCTGCGTGGACAGACCCGTGCGCGGCTGGAGGACAACCTGATTCTCGGCGCCGCCAAAGCCGCCATCGAAGTCAGCGAGCAACAAGGCGCCGTCTTGCTGGTCGGTAACCGCATAGGCGACAGCCGCGGCAACGGCATTCAACTGCGCAATCTCGCCCCCACTCCGGCAGCGCCGCTGGTGATCGACGACAACCTGCTGGCCAGCAGCCAGGGCAGCGCTATCGATGCCAGCGAAGTGGCGGCGTTGACGCTGATTGGCAACCGCATTGGCAATACCCCGGAGTATGCGATCAGCTTGCGTAATGGCACGCCCATGGCAGGGCCCTTGCTGCTGAGCGGCAACCGTTTGGGGCAGGTCGGCAAGGCGGTGGTGCGCGTCGAAGGCATGCGCGTGGTGGAACTGGGTGGTAACAGTTTCGATGGCAAGCCGGTGCTGCAGAATCTGCTGATTGGCGATTTGATGCCGGTGCAAGGGGCGTTGCTCGATGCCACGGTGCGCCAGGGCGAAACGGTGCGGGTGACCCAACGTTGATCGGCTGGCGGTGAATTTGCCCTAGTAATACCTAATTGCAGGACAAATCGCAGCGGCGCACCGCCGCTCCCACACGAGGGACGCGGACCTCGTGGGAGCGGGCTTGCCCCGCGAAGAGGCCAGCACTGCCCCCGCCATCAGCCAACCGTCCGCTGCATACGCACGAAACACTCGTCCTCGCCCATCTCGACAAAACCGTGACGCAGATACAGCTGCCGCGCCGGGTTGCTCTTGAATACCATCAGGCGCACCAGCGGCAGCCGCCGCTCGGCCGCCCACTGCGCCAATTGCTCCAACACCCAACTGCCGACCCCGCGCCCACGCTGTTCAGGCAGCAGATGCAGCTCGCGAATGAACAACGCCTGCCGGTCCTGGCTCAAGCTGCAAAAACCCAGCACCCGCGGCCCGTCGACCACCAGCCACTGTTCGCGCCAGCCCCAGGCTTCATCGAAGGCCTCCTCGATCCACAGCAAGTCGAACTCGCGGTAATAAGGCAGCATCGCCCGCCGGGTAAGGTCGCGGGCGAAGTTGCGGTACTGGTCACTGGCGCGGATCAGTTCAAGGGGCATAGCACACCGGCGAACTGCCCGGCCCCCGGCGCTCCAGCTCATCTTCCAGCCAGGCTGCCAACACCTGAGCGTTGTTATGCTGGGTGTCCTTGCCGGCATACAGCAAGGTCAGGTTGCCCTTGGCGGCCAGGTCCAGCAGCGGATACCAATGCTCGGGATGCGCGGCCAGCTCCTGCTGGTAGCGCTGGCTGAAGCCGGCAAAATCCACCTCGCCTTGGTGGAACGCCTTGCGCAAGGCAGCCGACGGCGCGACCTCGCGCAGCCACAGTGCATGCACCTCGTCCTTGCGCGTGTTGCGCGGCCACAGGCGGTCAACCAGCACGCGCTGGCCGTCACTGGGCTCAAGCGCGTCGTAGACCCGTTTGCAGCGAATCATTGCCCTCTCCTGCGACATTCTTTGCCTATCAGCCTAGGGCGTTCATTGACCGAGGTCACGTCCTGGTAACGAATTGTTTCTATGCTGAAGGCCTTCGGCAACCTTGCCCGACGTCAATCGGAGCCATCATGGCAACCCCGTCACTGGCCAGCCAACCCGACCTGAGCCACCACGATTCGCGCCCGCAGCTGTCACACAAACCGGGGCGCGCCACCCTCAGCTTGTTTATCGGCCTGCTGCTGGCGGGTCTGGCGTATACCGCCTGGAGCCTGAAGCAGGACGTCAGCGCCAGCGGCACAGTGGTGACCACGGTCACGCCTTTTCTGTTACTGGGCCTGGCCCTTTTGATCGCCCTGGGCTTCGAGTTCGTCAACGGTTTCCATGACACTGCCAATGCGGTGGCCACGGTGATCTACACCCACTCGCTACCGGCGCCGGTGGCTGTGGTCTGGTCGGGGCTGTGCAACTTCCTTGGCGTGTTGCTCTCCAGTGGCGCGGTGGCGTTCGGCATCATTGCCCTGCTGCCGGTCGAGCTGATTTTGCAGGTGGGCTCCGGCGCAGGCTTTGCCATGGTCTTCGCCCTGCTGCTGGCGGCAATCATCTGGAACCTGGGTACCTGGTGGCTGGGCCTGCCGGCTTCGTCCTCGCACACCTTGATTGGCTCGATCATCGGCGTGGGTGTGGCCAACGCCTTGATGCACGGCCGCGAGGGCACCAGCGGAGTGGATTGGAGCCAGGCCAGCAAGGTGGGCTATGCCTTGCTGTTCTCGCCACTGATCGGCTTTGCCTGCGCAGCGTTGGTGCTGCTGGCACTGCGCATCCTGATCAAGCGCCCCGAGCTGTATCAAGCGCCGCAAGGCAAGACCCCGCCGCCGTGGTGGATCCGCGGGATCCTGATCCTGACCTGTACCGGGGTGTCGTTTGCCCACGGCTCCAACGACGGCCAGAAAGGCATGGGCCTGATCATGCTGATCCTGGTCGGCACCCTGCCGATGGCCTACGCGCTGAACAAGACCATGCCCAGTGAACAGGCATTGCAGTTTTCTGCTGTCGCCGAAGTCACCCGCCAGGCCTTGCTGCGTAGCGACCCGCAATTGCTTGCGCAGGACCCACGCCAGACCCTGACCAGCTTCATCACCGCGCCCAAGGCCAGCCCGCAGCTGGTGCCGGCCTTGGCTGCGCTGACCGGGATGATCGGCGACCAGGTCAAAGGCTATGGTTCGCTCAACCGCGTGCCGGCCGAGGCCATGGCCAACGTGCGCAATGACATGTACCTGACCAGCGAGGCGATCCGCCTGATCGACAAGCATCAGCTGGTGGCCTTCGACGCCGATACCCGCAGCCACTTGCAACTGTTCAAGACCCAGCTCGATGACGCCACCCGCTACATTCCGCTGTGGGTCAAAGTCGCCGTGGCCATCGCCCTGGGCCTGGGCACCATGGTCGGCTGGCGGCGCATTGTGGTGACGGTGGGCGAGAAGATCGGCAAGACCCACCTGAGCTACGCGCAAGGCGCCTCGGCCGAAGTGGTAGCGATGTGCACCATTGGCGCGGCGGACATGTTTGGCCTGCCGGTTTCGACCACCCATGTGCTGTCCTCGGGGGTGGCCGGGACCATGGTGGCCAATGGCTCAGGGATTCAGAAGCGCACGCTGATCAATCTGATGATGGCCTGGGTGCTGACCTTGCCGGCGGCGATGATCTTGGCGGGGAGTCTGTACTGGTTGTTGAATCAATTGTTTTGAAATTGCCCGCCAGGGCCTCATCACGCCGCTGCGACGTGTCCCACGATGAGGCCCTGACAGACACGACACAGAAGGCTCAACCAGGAATTTTCAGCCCGCGCTGCACGGCTGGCCGCTCCAGGAATGCCGCCAATACGCGCTGCACCTCGGCGAACTCTTCGAACCCGACCAGCTCCCGCGCGTTATACCGATCAACCAGGTTACGCACCCAGGGAAAGATGGCGATATCGGCAATACTGTACTCATCGACCATCCACTGGCGCCCTGCCAGGTGCCGATCGAGCACCCCAAGCAGGCGGCGCGACTCGTTGACGTAGCGGTCGCGCGGGCGTTTGTCTTCAAAGTCCTTGCCGGCGAAGAAATGGAAGAACCCCACCTGGCCAAACATCGGCCCAATGCCGCCCATCTGGAACATCAGCCATTGAATGGTCTGGTAACGAGTAGCCAGGTCGTCGCTGAGCAACTGCCCGGTTTTTTCCGCCAGGTACTGCAAGATCGCCCCAGACTCGAATAACGCCAGCGGCTTACCACCCGGGCCGTCGGGGTCGAGGATGGCAGGGATCTTGTTGTTGGCGCTCAGGGAGATGAACTCGGGGCTCAGCTGTTCATCGCTGTCGAAGTTGACCTTGTGCGCCTCATAGGCCAGGCCGATCTCTTCGAGCATGATCGAAACCTTGACGCCGTTGGGCGTGGCCAGGGAATACAACTGCAGGCGCTGGGGATGGTGCGCGGGCCATTTGCGGGTAATCGGGAATGCGCTCAGATCGGTCATGGTGGGTGCCCTTGGTGGCAGAAGCGGGAAGCATCGACCGAACACTTTAGGCATAACGACGGGCGCTGACTATCTCCCGTTGCAGGAGAAAGGCAAAGCAAAGGCGCGGCCACTGGCCGCGCCTTGTACTGCTTAGCGGCGACGCACGACTTCCTGGTCGTCGCGGGAGATGATCACTTCAACACGCCGGTTGAGCTGGCGGGAGTGCGCGGTGGCGTTGGAAGCCACCGGGTAATCCTTGCCATAGCCGGCAGTGACGATTCGATTGGCGGCAATACCCTCACGACGCAGGGCGTTGGCCACCGAGGCGGCGCGAGCTTCCGACAAACGCTGGTTGAGCGCATCGCCGCCAGTGGAGTCGGTATGGCCTTCTATCAGCAACCTACGAGTGGGGTTATCGCGCAGGTAACGCCCCAGTTCCTGGATGTTGTCACGGCTGCGTGGATTCAATGTGGCTTGCCCGGTAGCGAACAACACATCACCAAAGGTCACTACCGTGCCGCGCTCAGTCTCCTTGCTACCCTTGGGCGCGTTGTTGGCCAACGCCGCCTTGAGTTGCTCGGAACGCACATCCAGCCGCGCCTGGGTGCGCTCGGCCTCGATGTTTTTCATGCCGGCCTGAGCCAGGCGCAACTTGATGGTCTCTTCAGCTGCCTTGACCCGGTTATTGGCCAGATAGGACAGCTGCTCGACATCATCGCCTTTGCGGTTTTTCAGCGAAGCCTGCTCAGCCTTGGTCAGCGCCACCGAGGCTTCCTGGGTTTCCAGAGCGGCGATACGGCTGGATTCAGGCTTACCTTGCAGCGCCAAGAAACCTTCACGGGCTTCCACCAGCGTGGGGTTTTCTGGGGTGGTGCCGCAACCGGCCAACAGCAGGCTCAGGATCGACACGGTAGGCAGAATGTACAATTTCGACATGATCGGCTCCTGTTAGTGGGCGGATTTGAGAATCGGGTCTTCCAGCAACTCTTTGCGCAGCACCTGGATGCCCTCGCGGGCGACCTTCAGCTGGTCTTGAGTTCTGCTGGCCCGCGCCTTGGTCTCGGCTAGCCGGGCATCGGATTCGGCTCGCTCGGCGAGGATGCGCACTTCCTTGAACTTCTTCTCACCCAGCGCCCTTTCCATGGCACGCAGATTGTCTTGGGCAGAGCGCATTTCAACGGGTGCATACTGGGTTGCATCTGCCGAAACAGCACGGTTGACCGCACTGCGCGTCAGCTCGATCTGCTCGTTGGGTACAACCACGCTGGCGCAGCCGGAGAGCACCAGCAGCAAGCCTGCGACAGTCAGGGTTTTAGGGTTGAATCTGGCACGCATGGGACATCTCCTTTAGTGCGTCCGCGAACGTCCGAGTACACGGCGATTGCCGCGATCAGGCAGTGTTTGCTTCGGGGGAAAAGTGAGCCGAGATGTCCATGCGCCAGCCTGCAGCTCGGCAAGCCGGCAGCGGGTGCATAGAGATAAATCAGTAGAGTCGAGCATCTCGGACAGCCTGCGGTGAAAACGCGGTCAGACTATTCCGATACTCACGTAGTCCCTATAGGACTCTTCGTCAGGACCTGTAGGAATTTTCAACATCACTGAGAGCGGTCTACAACCAGCGGGCGGCCGGTTGCCGCCCCACCCTGGCGTCTCACGCTTGGCCGTGGGCCTTGTGCTTGAGCTTCTCGGTGTCGACACGCACGAACAGCGAATCGGCCGTGACTGTCAGTACCTCGCCTGCCCAGACCTCGCAGATGACCCGCGTCTTGCGAGCGACCTCACCTTCAACGCGTGCCTTGAGCAACAACTCGACCCCCATCGGAGTAGGCTTCAGGTAGTTCAGGCTGAGGGTGCCGGTGACGCAGTCGATGCGCGGCAGGCTGTCGGGCTCACGCCCTTCGGCGCGGTAGTGGTAGGCCATGGCAGTCCAATTGGAGTGGCAGTCGACCAGCATCGCCAGCAGCCCGCCATAGACCAGGCCGGGCCAGCCGAGGAAGGTGCTGTCGGGGGAGTGCCGGCACAACAGGTGGATGCCATCGGCATCCCAATGACTTTTCAGGTGCAGCCCGCTGGGGTGTGAGCAACCACAGCCGTAGCAGACTCCGTCCGGGGCTGCGCGCTCCTGGAGGGAAAGGATTGGATCGTTCATACGCTTCCTGGACTTGTTGGAATGGGAAGGTTTACCGGGTGATGGTAGCGCTATACCGGGCCGTGCTGTCTAGATCTCAAGGCGCTATTGGCAGACAAGCCCGCTCCCACAAGGACCTGTGGGAGCGGGCTTGTCCGCGAAGAGGCCTGCAGCTTCACTGCACGGCCTAAAGCCCAACTACGCCCTGCGCCTCAGCTCAAGCGCCCTCGCTGCTGGCCAGCTCAGCTTGTGACGATGGCGCAGTGTGCCGCCGACGGGTCAGCGAAATGAGCAGGATGAACAGCGTAACCCCCGCCGTCATCAGCGTCTCGTAGCGGTAGGCATCGCTGAACAGCATATAGCCCAGCACCATGACGATGGTGCCGATCACCAGCCAGGTCAGCCACGGGAACAGCCACATCTTCAAGGCCAGCTCAGTGCCGTCACGATCAGCCCGGGCCCGCATGCGCAGCTGCGACACAGCGATCACCAGGTACACCAGCAAGGCAATGGCGCCAGTGGTCGAGAGCAAGAAGCCGAACACCTTGCCAGGGAACACGTAGTTGACCAGGCAACCAGCAAAGCCTGCCAAAGTCGACAGCAGCACCGCCACGGTCGGTACACCATTGCCCGAAACGCGCTTGATCATCCGCGGTGCTTCGCCACGCGAGCCCAGCGAGTAGAGCATCCGCGAGGCGGTGTAGAGGCCTGAGTTCATGCAGCTGGTGACGGCAACCAACACCACCAGGTCGACCACCAGTTTGGCCCCCGGCACGTTGAGCACTTCCAGTACCCGTTGGAATGAACCAACGGCTTTCAAGCCTGGGTCATTCCACGCCACCAGCGACACCACCAGGAAGATCGACGCCAGGTAGAAGATGGCAATGCGGTACACCACCAGGTTGGTGGCGCGGCGGATCTTGTCTTTCGGGTTGGCGGTTTCATCGGCGGCGATGGTGACGATCTCAGCGCCAAAGAACGAGAAGATGGTGATCAACACCCCACCCAGCACCGTGCCAAATCCGTTGGGCATGAAGCCGCCGTTAGCCCACAGCTGGCTGACCCCGGAGCGCTCGGCCAATGGCCAGACGCCAAAGACGGCCATGCTGCAGATGCCGATGAAGGCGACGATGGCAATCACCTTGA
This sequence comes from Pseudomonas sp. BT-42-2, assembly GCF_025847435.2. Lineage (NCBI taxonomy): Bacteria > Pseudomonadati > Pseudomonadota > Gammaproteobacteria > Pseudomonadales > Pseudomonadaceae > Pseudomonas > Pseudomonas sp. BT-42-2. The sequence continues at coordinate 52,327 of NZ_JAOYTM010000013.1, read as the reverse complement.
TCAAGGCAAACCAGTACTCGAATTCACCGAAGTTCTTCACGCTGACCAGGTTGGTGCACGACAGCACGATCATGATCAAAAAGGCGAACAACCACGAGGGCACGCCCGGGAAGTAGGCATGCAGGATGTCCGCGCCAGCGATGGCCTCGACCGGAATGATCAATACCCAGAACCACCAGTATAACCAGCCGATGGTAAAGCCCGCCCATGGGCCGATGGCCTCGGTTGCGTACGTGGAAAAGGAGCCGCTGTTAGGGTTGGCAATCGCCATTTCGCCAAGCATGCGCATCACCAGCAGCACCAGCAGGCCGGTCATAGCGTAGGAAATCAGAATCGCCGGGCCGGCGGTGGCGATGGCGTTGGAAGAGCCGATGAACAGGCCAGCGCCGATGATGCCGGCGATGGAGATCATCGATACCTGGCGGGAGGTCAAGCCGTGTTGCAGGGAACGCTGTTTTTTGTTTTGTAGCGAAGCCATGAAAAACCCTCGAATGGGTCGGCCGCCGCACGGGCGGCTGAACTTGGAGCAGAATTCTTATTAATCGTTATCGCGCGTTTCTTGTTGTTGTGAGGATGCCGCCGATGCGCCTTTTGCCTCCTCTTGCCATAAGCGGTTGTCATCATTGATCCAGGTCAGTATTAATCTATAGGGCGTGACCAACAAACGACCTTTTCGACGTACATGATTCCGGTTCGGAATGAACTTTTTCCTTTTTCGCTCGGTAATAGACCCATCATGTCCAAACGCCTGATGCCCTCCACCACAGCCCTGCAATGCTTCGAGGCCGCTGCCCGTCACCTGAGCTTCACCCGCGCGGCGCAAGAGCTGCACCTGACCCAAAGCGCGGTCAGCAAGCAGGTGGCGCAGCTTGAGGACATGCTCTCGCACGCGCTGTTCCAGCGCATTCGCCGGCGCCTGCACCTCACCCCGGCAGGGGCGTTGTACCTGGCCGAGGTGAACAAGATCCTCACCCAGATCGACATCTCCAGCCGCTACATCCTCAGCTACGGCGACGAAACCGAAGTGCTGCGCATCGCCACCCAGCCAACCTTTGGCGCACGCTGGCTGGTACCCCGGCTCAAGGGCTTTGGCGAACGCTACCCACGGATCCACCTGGATATCCGCAACGAACTGGAACCCTTTGACCTGGTGCAGGCCAAGGCTGACATCGCGTTTTTCTTTGGCCAGGGCACCTGGCCGGGCGCCACCTGCATCGAGCTGTTCAGTGAAGAAGTCGTGCCGGTGTGCGCGCCAGAGCTTTTGGCGCGCTCACGCTTTGACAGCGCCCAGGCGCTGACCGAACATCGCCTGCTGCAATGCGCCTCACGGCCAGAGGCTTGGCATGAGTGGTTCCTCGGGCTTGGCCTGCACAGCCAGAACAGCTACCACGGGCCGCGTTTCGACACCTTCTACCTGTGCATTCGCGCCGCCATCGCCGGCTGCGGGATCGCGCTGATCCCACGCTATCTGGTGGCCGAAGAGCTGAGCGAAGGCAAGCTGGTGGTGGCCTGGGACCATCCGGTGCCGAGCAATGGCCGGCACTTCATTGCCCATGCCGAGCATGCCGCCGAGGTGCCGAAGGTTCGGGCCTTTGTGCAGTGGATTCTGGAAGGAGTAGCTGAGGATGGCTGAGTCTTTTCTGGCCTTTTCGCGGGCAAGCCCGCTCCTACAGGTTCGGCGTCGCTCTAGGGGCGGCGAAGTACCTGTAGGAGCGGGCTTGCTCGCGAAGCGAGCGGCCCTGACTTCCAGAATCTATGGAATGATCGCAATCGAATAATTCGTTTGCCGACACCCCCCAAGTCGCGTTTGGATATCAACAAACTCGAACAAGGTCCGCGTGCTCATGAATCTGGAAAGTATCAGCCAATCAATTGCCATAGTTCACCCCATTACACTTTCCCATGGGCGTAATGCAGAAGTCTGGGATACCGACGGTAAACGCTACATCGACTTTGTCGGCGGTATTGGTGTGCTTAACCTGGGCCACTGCAACCCGGCGGTGGTCGAGGCGATCCAGACCCAGGCCGCGCGCCTGACCCACTACGCCTTCAATGCTGCACCGCATGGCCCCTACCTTGAACTGATGGAGCAATTGCGCGCGTTCGTGCCGGTCAGCTACCCGCTGGCCGGCATGCTCACCAACAGCGGCGCGGAAGCTGCGGAAAACGCCCTGAAAGTGGCCCGTGGCGCCACCGGCAAACGCGCCATCATCGCCTTTGACGGCGCCTTCCACGGTCGCACCCTGGCCACCCTCAACCTCAATGGCAAGGTCGCTCCGTACAAGCAACGGGTCGGTGATTTGCCAGGGCCGGTCTATCACCTGCCCTACCCCAGCGCCGACACCGGGGTCACCTGCGAGCAGGCGCTAAAAGCCCTGGAGCGGCTGTTCAGTGTCGAGCTGGCGGTCGAAGACGTGGCTGCGTTCATTCTCGAACCGGTACAGGGCGAAGGCGGTTTCCTGGCGCTTGATCCGGCCTTCGCCCAAGCCCTGCGGCGCTTGTGCGACGAGCACGGGATCTTGATCATCATCGATGAAATCCAATCGGGCTTTGGCCGCACCGGGCAGCGCTTTGCGTTCCCACTCCTGGGCATCGAGCCGGATTTGCTGCTGCTGGCCAAGAGCATCGCTGGCGGCATGCCGTTGGGTGCGGTGGTCGGGCGCAAGGCGCTGATGGCCGCGTTGCCAAAGGGCGGGCTGGGCGGCACCTATTCAGGTAACCCAATTGCCTGCGCGGCGGCCCTGGCCAGCCTTGCGCAGATGAGCGATGAGAACCTGGCGACCTGGGGCGAGCGTCAGGAGCAAGCCATCGTCAGCCGCTATCAACGCTGGAAGTCATCTGGGTTGAGCGCTTCGCTCGGCCGCCTGACCGGCGTTGGCGCCATGCGCGGCATCGAACTGGTCAATGCCGATGGCAGCCCGGCGCCTGCGCAACTGGCCAAGCTGCTGCAAGCGGCGCGGGCCAAGGGGCTGCTGTTGATGCCCAGTGGCAAGGCGCGGCACATCATTCGCCTGCTGGCACCGCTGACCATCGAGCCGGCAGTGCTCGAAGAGGGCCTGGATATCCTCGAGCAGTGCCTGGCGCAGTTGGACTGAGCCTTACAGGCCCAGCTCTTCAGGGGTGAGCATGTCGGATTCGAAGGCGATCCAGCCGCCTTCGAGTTCGGCGTGACCGTTGACGATCGGGCCGTAATAGACGAGGCCGTTTTCCAGGGTGACGCAGATGTGGGTAGCCGGCTTTTCCGGGGCTGCCAGGGCGCCGACGAAATGCACCTTCTTCAGGGTTTCGGTCACAGCCTCAAGGCCAACACGGATGTTGGCATTTTCCGACGCCTCGACGTCGCCTCCGCGGTCTTCGGTGCTGACGGTCACGGTGGCGATATACGGGTACTTGCTCAATCGGGTTGCCTCATCGATAGGGATCGGCGTGCTCCACGCCGGGGGCGCATAGGGTACGGCAGCTGTCACCTGTTGTCTCTAGCCCCCTATCGCGGGGCAAGCCCGCTCCCACGACACACGTTTGCGCCTCCTACATCACACAATCACACATTTGATCCTCGTGAATGCCTGCGCCTCCTACGACACACGCTTGAGCCTCATGAATGCCTGCGCCTCGACCGGTGGCGTGCTGGCTACTCATCAGCGGTGGGATACGCAAGCCTCGTGGGAGCGGGCTTGCCCCGCGATGAAGGCGGCGCTGACGACATCGATCGCCAGACCAAGCGCATGGCCTGCAAAGCGCCGATCTGTTAGGGTGCCCGCCGATGCACGCCACACCACACGAGGACACCGAGTGAGCGCCGAAGAACCCCTGATCGCCGACCTGTTCGAGGTCGACAAACGCCTGACCCTCAAGCCCGTAGTGGACTTCAACAGCTACCTGCGCACTGCCTTTGCCGATGGCCCGTGCCGCTGCCACCGCTGCGTCGAAGGCAATGGCGACGAAAGCAGCTACAGCCATCAACACAGCTTCGAGTTCGACAGCCGCCAAGCCCACCGCCGCTTTGCCAACACTGCGGGCAGTGACGTGCTGCAAGTACTTAAAAAGGCCTGGTTGTCGTACACCAAGACCGACATGAAGCTGACCGGCGAGCTCGACCTTAACTGCGTCAAGGGCTTCACCGATGCCGCCCTGCACCCACGCCTGGTGGTTTTGCTGGCCGCTAGCGGTCTGGCACGTGAAGTCGACGGCATCTGGCAGTTGCAAGCGCAAGCTGACTGAGACCGCTCCTCGCTTGATCGGGTCAAGGGGCAACAGGCCGTCAACGGTCTGCTACCTTGGGAGTACCCCTCCCCGCGCATTCACCCACAGGTGACTGACCATGGCCCGCACTACGCCCATTGAGCTATACCGCAATATCGGCATCGTCGCCCACGTCGATGCCGGCAAGACCACCACCACCGAACGCATCCTGTTCTACACCGGGGTCAACCACAAGATGGGCGAGGTGCACGATGGCGCCGCGACCATGGACTGGATGGCCCAGGAACAGGAGCGCGGCATCACCATCACCTCAGCGGCGACCACCGCCTTCTGGCAGGGCTCGACCAAGCAGTTCGCCAACAAATACCGCTTCAACATCATCGATACCCCCGGTCACGTCGACTTCACCATCGAGGTGGAGCGCTCGTTGCGCGTGCTCGATGGCGCGGTGGTGGTATTCAGTGGCGCTGACGGGGTCGAGCCGCAGTCCGAGACCGTCTGGCGCCAGGCCAACAAGTACCATGTGCCGCGCCTGGCCTACATCAACAAGATGGACCGCCAGGGCGCCGACTTCCTGCGCGTGGTCAAACAGATCGACCAGCGTCTGGGCCACCATCCGGTGCCGATCCAACTGGCGATTGGCAGCGAGGAAAACTTCATCGGCCAGATCGACCTGGTGAAGATGAAAGCCATCTACTGGAACGACGCCGACAACGGCGCCAGCTATCGCGAGGAAGAAATCCCCGCAGAGCTAAAGCCGCTGGCCGACGAATGGCGTGCGCACATGATCGAAGCCGCCGCCGAGGCCAACGACGAGTTCATGGAGCTGTACCTCAATGGCGAAGAGCTGAGCACCGAGCAGATCAAGGCCGGGCTGCGCCAGCGCACCATCGCTAACCAGATCGTGCCGGCAGTGCTCGGCTCCTCGTTCAAGAACAAAGGCGTGCCGCTGATGCTCGACGCGGTGATCGACTACCTGCCCGCGCCTAGCGAGATTCCGGCGATCAACGGCACCGACCCCGACGACGAAGACAAGCATCTGGAACGTCACGCCGACGACAACGAGCCGTTCTCGGCGTTGGCCTTCAAGATCGCCACCGACCCCTTCGTCGGCACCCTCACCTTCGCCCGGGTGTATTCCGGCGTGCTCAGCTCCGGCAATGCCGTGCTCAATTCGGTCAAGGGCAAGAAGGAACGCATCGGCCGCATGGTGCAGATGCATGCCAACCAGCGTGCCGAGATCAAGGACGTTTGCGCTGGCGATATCGCCGCGCTGATCGGCATGAAAGATGTCACCACCGGCGACACCCTGTGCGACATCAATAAACCGATCATTCTCGAACGAATGGACTTCCCCGATCCGGTGATTTCAGTGGCGGTGGAGCCAAAGACCAAGGCCGACCAGGAGAAAATGGGCATCGCCCTGAGCAAGCTGGCCCAGGAGGATCCTTCATTCCGGGTCAAGACCGACGAAGAAACCGCCCAGACCATCATCTCCGGCATGGGTGAGCTGCACCTGGACATCATTGTCGACCGCATGCGCCGCGAGTTCGGCGTCGAGGCCAACATTGGCAAGCCACAGGTGGCCTACCGCGAGAAAATCCGCAACACCTGCGAAATCGAAGGCAAGTTCGTCCGCCAGTCCGGTGGCCGTGGCCAGTATGGCCATTGCTGGATTCGCTTCGCCCCAGGAGAAGAAGGCAAGGAAGGCTTGCAGTTCATCAACGAAGTGGTCGGCGGGGTGATTCCGCGCGAGTACATACCGGCGATCCAGAAAGGCATCGAGGAGCAGATGCAAAACGGCGTGCTCGCCGGCTATCCGCTGATCAACCTCCAGGCCGCCGTGTTCGACGGCTCGTACCACGATGTTGACTCCAACGAAATGGCCTTCAAGATCGCCGCCTCGATGGCCACCAAGCAGCTTTCCAGCAAAGGCGGCGCGGTGCTGCTGGAGCCGGTGATGAAGGTTGAGGTGGTTACGCCTGAGGAGTACCAGGGCGACATCATTGGCGACCTCAGCCGCCGTCGCGGGATGATTCAGGAAGGCGAGGAAACCCCGGCCGGCAAGGTCATCCGCGCCGAAGTGCCACTGGGTGAAATGTTTGGTTATTCGACGCAGATGCGCTCGATGACCCAGGGGCGGGCCAGCTATACCATGGAGTTCACCAAGTATGGCGAGGCGCCGGCGAACATCGCTGAGGCGATCGTGAAAAAGAACCGCGGGGAATCCTGAACCCATCGCGGTGCAAGCCCGCCCCACGCACTACCTGTGGCTGCGTGGGAGCGGGCTTGCCCCGCGATGCATCAGTGCTGCTCGCCCGCGCGCTTCAACAGCTTCTTGCAGCGCTCCGACAGATGCACCACCCGCAGGTGCTTGCCGGCCTTGGCATAGCGTTCGCGCAAGGTCTGCAACGCCGCCACCGCCGAGTAGTCGACAAAGCTCAGGTGCTTGCAATCGAGCGTCACGCTGGGCGGATCGCCCGCCGGGTCGAACTGATTGAGAAAGGGCGTGGTCGAGGCAAAGAACAACGTGCCATGCACCTGGTAACGCTTGCCGCCTTCACCATCGTCATGGCTGTCGGCATACAGCTCACGGGCATGCTGCCAGGCAAAGTTGACCGCCGCGATGACGATCCCGAACAGCACCGCTGTAGCCAGATCGGTGAACACCGTGACCACGGTGACCGCAATGATCGCCAACACATCGCTGACCGGCACCTTGTGCAGCACGCGCAAAGAGGCCCAGGCGAAGGTCTGCTGGGCCACCACGAACATCACCCCGACCAGCGCCGCCAGCGGGATGCGCTCGATCAGCGGCGACAGGAACAGCACGAACAGCAGGATCATGCCCCCAGCGACCACCCCACTCAGCCGGCCACGGCCGTTGGAGCTGAGGTTGATCACGGTCTGGCCGATCATCGCGCAGCCGCCCATGCCACCGCACATCCCCGAAACCATGTTGGCCGCACCCAGGGCCACGCACTCACGGTCGGGAAAGCCGCGGCTTTCGGTGATCTCATCGGTCAGGTTGAGGGTCAGCAGGGTCTCCAGCAGGCCGACCATGGCCATCAGCAGCGCGTAAGGAGCAATGATCTTCAGGGTTTCCAGAGTCCATGGCACGTCCGGCCAGGCCAGCTGGGGCAGGCCGCCCGCGATATGGGCCATATCGCCCAGGGTGCGGGTCGGTAGATCGAGCAGGTACACCAGCAGCCCCACCCCGAGGATCGCCACCAACGCCGGCGGCACGGCGCGGGTCAGCCGCGGCAAGACGTAGACCACCAGCATGGTCAGCGCCACCAGACCGATCATCAGGTACAGCGGCGAGCCACTGAGCCACTGCTCGCCGCTCTTGAAATGCTCAAGTTGGGCCAAGGCGATGACAATCGCCAGGCCATTGACGAAGCCCAGCATCACCGGATACGGCACCAGGCGCACCAACTTGCCCAAGCGTAGCGCGCCGAACAGAATCATCAGTACCCCACCCAGCAGTACCGTGGCCAGCAGGTACTGGGCGCCGTGCTGCACCACCAGGGCGACGATCACCACCGCCATGGAGCCCGCAGCGCCGGAAATCATCCCAGGACGACCGCCGAACAATGCCGTCAAGGTGCAAATGATGAAGGCGCCGTACAGGCCCATCAGCGGGTTGAGATGGGCGACCAGGGCGAAGGCGATGCATTCCGGGACCAGGGCGAAAGAGGTGGTCAGGCCGGCGAGGATGTCGGCGCGTAATCGGGCGGGTTTCATGAAGTTCCTGCGAAGGTGTCTGTGGCTGACCCCATCGTGGGGCAAGCCCGCTCCCACGATCTCAAGCGACAGCGTGGGAGCGGGCTTGCCCCGCGACAGGGCCAGCGATGTTACGGAATTTGTCCTACAGCGGCCACCCTTGCGCGGCTCAGCGCACCCGCTGCAGGCTCTGCACCGCTAGATCCAGGGCGCGCTGCATGTCCAGCCGCGCCGATCGGCCCAAGTCTGGGTGATTGAGCTGGCCATTGCGCTCCGACGGCAAAATCGGCGCAGTCAGGTCCTCGGCGTCCATGGCCTCGAAGTCTTGCTCCAGGCCCAGGGTCAGCGCGCTGCGCCGCAGCAGCATGCGCACTTGCTCGGGGGTCAAGCTGGGGTTGATCGACAGCATCGCCGCCACCGTGGCGGTCACCAGCGGCGTGGCATAGGAGGTACCGCAATGCGCCTCACTGGCCTGCGCCGAACGGATACAGGCGGCGGCGCTGACATCCACGCGCATATCGATGTTGGAGCTTTGCCGCTTGCGCACATGCTGCGGATCGGTCACTGGCACGCCCTTGTCACTGCGCTGATGACCACCGACCACCAGCAACTGGTCGGTGACGAACGACGACGGCAGGCGGTATTCGTCAGTGCCTGACCAAGACGCGCCATTGCCCGCCGAATTGACCACGATCACCTCGGGATGGGCCTTGCGCAGCCACAGGAAGAACTCCTCGAGCAACTCTTCATAGCCGCTCATGGCAAGCCCCGAGCGCACCAGCGAATCGACCTCATCGCCCTGCACGTCCTTCGCCCCGACCCGATGGATACCCCAGCTCCAGTTCAGCACCCGTGCGCCATCCTCGACCAAGTTCACCGAAGCGGCGATGTTGGCGGTGATCCCAGCGTCGGAGTTACGTTCGACGATGACCTCGAAGCCTGGGCTGGCCTTGCCAAGGCCAGTCAGAAAGCCACCTTCGGCGCCCTGTCCGGCGAGGATTCCAGCAACATGGCTGCCGTGGCTTTCAGCCTTGTCACCGTCGCGGGCGTAGACGCAGGTTTGCCCCTGCGGGCAAGGCCCGCGATAGCCGGTAAAGGCTGGGGCATCGAAGTCGACCTCACGCTCGATCACGCCAATGCGTACCGGCTTGACCGGTATTGCCGAGGCCTGGATCCGCCGCTGGTAGAAATACAGCGCGTCCATGAAGCGGTTGGCGGCCCACTCGTCTGCCTGGTTGATCGCCTGCCGAGACGGCCCTGTGCTTTCTTCGCCACGCTCCGGGGCTGACTCTTCGATGATCAGCGCATCGACACTGGCCTCGCTGCCCATGCGCAGGATCATCGCGTCACGTTGGATCAAGTCATGCACAGGTAGGCGCAACTGATAGACGTTGAGTGGCGCGATGGCGCCGACCACCTTGGCGCCGTACTTGTCGGCGATGCGTTGGGCTTCCTGCAAGCCCGGGTGTTTTTCCTCGATCAGCAGGCTGACCAGGTCCAGGTAGGTGGTCAGGCCATCCATGTTCTTTGCCACTTCATCAGCAGTGGCGGCCACTACATGGCTGCGCTGGCGGCTAAGCCAGACGGGGTTACTCTTCTCACCGGCAGATTCCAGCCACAGCGGTGCGCTGGGCTGGTGTGCGCCGGTGAGGGTAAATGTCAGGTTATCGCCCTGGCGCTGGACATCGCCGTCAGGGAGGCGCTGACCGGCAAGCCAGACGGTAGGCGTTTGTACGCCCAGGCCCTGGGCATGGAGACACCATTGCTGCCGGTCTTCGCTGAGCAGATCGGCGCAGCGCTGCAGCGACTTGATGCGCAACGGCTCCTGGGCCGCCAAGGCGGCGTGGGTGAGCAGGCAGAACAGCAAGATTGGATAGCGCTTCATAATGAGGACCCTGTTGCCACATTGGCTGCGACTGCCTGGGCAAGACAAAGGTTCAGAGCGGGCAGTGCCGGCATAAAAGCGTTTCGGTGTGATCCACACCCGGCAAGACCCGTACAAATTTGCCATCATGTCCATTCCACCCGCGGAGATCATGGACATGCCGCTACGCCCCCTCATCGCTTCCCTGCTGTTGGCTGCGAGCCTCACCGCCCAGGCCGCCACCGAGGTCGTGCCGCTTCAGCACCGCAGCAGCGCCGAACTGCTGCCCACCGCCCAGGCCTTCCTGGGCAAGGACGGCAGCGTCAGCGCCTTCGAGAACAAGTTGATCGTCAACGCCGAGCCGGAGCGCATCGACGACCTGCGCACCCTGCTGCAACAACTCGATACCGCCCCCAAGCGCCTGCTGATCAGCGTCGACAACAACGACAGCAACTTCCAGGACAACCGCGGCAACGCCCGGGTCATCCGCTACGGCACCGCCAATCGCGACGGCGGCATGCAGCAAGTGCAGGCCAGCGAGGGCCAGCCGGCGCTGATCCAGGTCGGCCAAAGCATCCCTATCACCAGCAGCAGCACCGACGGCTACGGGCGCATCCAGACCAACACCGAATACCGCAACGTGACCCAGGGTTTCTATGTCACGCCGAGCCTCAGCGGTGAGACGGTTCGCCTGGCAATCAGCAGCAATAATGATCGAATGAGTAGCGAACGTCCCGATGTAGTGAAAGTGCAAAGCACCGACACAACCGTCACCGGCAAGCTCGGCGAATGGATCACCCTGGCCGGGTTCAATCAGCAAAGCCAAGCCGAGCGCAACCCGTCAAGCCTCAGTTACAGCACCCAGCGCGGTGAAAACATGACATTGCGTGTCAAAGTCGACCTTGTGGACTGATCCCAGGCAATTCAAGGCCTCGACCAAAGGCCTTGAAACTGACTGCCGAGTCGCATTAGACCAAAGATGTAGTAACCGAAAAAAAGCACTACAAAACATTTGACAGGTACTTTTTGCCAAGGGCATGATGGCCTCGCTCCCGCTAATCAGAGGCCCTGGCAAGGGTCTTCGAGGCGCGTTCCTCCCACCCCTGGAGGCGCCTCGTGTCTATACGGCCCACAAGGCGGTTCGACCGGATTGCGACTGCAACGAGAAGTTGTCCCGAGGGACGGAAGCGCATCACCGCAGTCACCAGGCAAGCCATGTCGCCCCGCAGCAAGGCATCCACGAGCCGACCTGCAGCCATCGCTGACCCACGCTGCACCTCCTTCCCCTTCGAGCCTTCGCGTTCGCCGTCGCAACACCGCCGAACAGGACAGCCGTCAGGCCTCTGATCCGCGACTTTTGAGCATCAGCACAATTACCCCAAGATCGATGCGACGAGGTTTATTTCCATGGCACTGACACGCGAACAGCAAATTGCAGCCCTCGAGAAAGACTGGGCCGAGAACCCGCGCTGGAAAGGCGTGACCCGTACCTACACGGCCGCTGATGTCGTTCGCCTGCGTGGCTCGCTGCAACCGGAGCACACCCTGGCCCAGGTGGGTGCAGAAAAACTGTGGAAGCTGGTCACCCAAGGTGCCCACCCCTCTTTCCGCCCTGAAAAAGATTTCGTCAACTGCATGGGCGCCCTCACCGGCGGCCAGGCTGTTCAGCAGGTCAAGGCCGGCATCCAGGCTATCTACCTGTCCGGCTGGCAGGTTGCCGCCGACAACAACTCGGCCGAGTCGATGTACCCCGACCAGTCGCTGTACCCGGTCGACTCGGTTCCGACCGTGGTCAAGCGCATCAACAACTCGTTCCGCCGCGCCGACCAGATCCAGTGGAAAGCGGGCAAGAACCCAGGTGACGAAGGCTACATCGACTACTTCGCGCCAATCGTGGCCGACGCTGAAGCCGGTTTCGGCGGCGTGCTGAACGCCTACGAGCTGATGAAGAACATGATCGAAGCGGGCGCCGCTGGCGTGCACTTCGAAGACCAGCTGGCTTCGGTGAAAAAATGCGGTCACATGGGCGGCAAGGTACTGGTACCGACCCAGGAAGCCGTACAAAAGCTGGTCGCTGCACGTCTGGCTGCCGACGTTGCCGGCGTACCGACCATCATCCTGGCCCGTACCGACGCCAACGCAGCCGACCTGCTGACCAGCGACTGCGACCCGTACGACCAGCCGTTCGTGCTCGGTGAGCGCACCCGTGAAGGCTTCTACAAGGTGCGTGCCGGCCTCGACCAGGCCATTGCTCGCGGCCTGGCTTACGCGCCGTACGCCGACCTGATCTGGTGTGAGACCGCCAAGCCGGACCTGGACGAAGCGCGTCGTTTCGCCGAGGCGATCAAGAAGGAATACCCAGACCAACTGCTGTCGTACAACTGCTCGCCTTCGTTCAACTGGAAGAAGAACCTGGACGATGCCACCATCGCCAAGTTCCAGCGCGAACTGTCGGCCATGGGCTACAAGCACCAGTTCATCACCCTGGCTGGCATCCACAACATGTGGCACGGCATGTTCAACCTGGCGCACGACTACGCCCGCAACGACATGACCGCCTACGTCAAACTGCAAGAGCAAGAGTTTGCTGACGCGGCTAAAGGCTACACCTTCGTCGCGCACCAGCAGGAAGTGGGCACCGGTTACTTCGATGACATGACCACGGTGATCCAGGGTGGCGCTTCGTCGGTGACCGCGCTGACCGGTTCGACTGAGGAAGAGCAGTTCCACTGATAGAGAGTGGCTTGCTGCTGAAATGAAGAAGGCCCGGGCCACCGTTGAGGTGCCCGGGCCTTTTGTCGTCTGCGTCTGTACTGGCCTCATCGCGGGCAAGCCCGCTGCTACAGGTCATGCGCCACATTTGACATCGGCGCATGACCTGAGCGGGCTTGCCCGTGTCGAGGCGGATACGGGCAGCAACAGAGGTTAGGGTCTATGCTTGCCCCATAACTACAGCAAGGACTGCCCATGTCCCGCCCATTCAGCCTGTTGGTTTTGGCCCTGGTCGCCGCTGCCCTCTATCTATATGCGCTGGCCAGCGGCAACGCTGTGCTCGCCCTGCTGGCCAAACCGGTCCCGGTGCTAGCCCTGATCCTCTGGCTGCGAACCACTCCGGCCACGACCTACCGCCGCTGGATCATGATCGGCCTTGGTTTTTCGGTACTGGGCGACATATTCCTGGCTATTCCAGCGGATCTGTTCGTATTCGGTCTGGGCGCGTTTCTGTTTGCTCACCTGGCCTACCTGCGCGGCTATTACAGCCAAAACCGCCAAAGCGCCCTGCCCGCCCTGTTGCTCGCCGCGGTCGCTGGCAGCGGGTTGTTCTACCTGCTCGCCAGCCACGGCCTAGGTCCCCTGTTGCTACCGGTGGCGTTGTACGCCCTGGTGATCAGCGCAATGCTCTGGCGCGCTCTGGCCTGCGGTGGCCTGGCAGCGCTAGGTGCTTGCCTGTTCGTGTTCTCCGACAGCCTGATCGGGATCGACCGCTTCGTCAGCCCGTTTCCTGCGGCGCAGTACCTTATCATCCTCGCCTACTGGCTCGGCCAATGGGCGATCGCGTCGTCGGCCGCACGCGGCTTAATCGGTAAAGTATTGATCCAGAGCGGGGCACGCAGTGCGCAAAACTGCTAGAACGAGAGTTTTTCGCATTTGCAAGTAGCGAGGTGTGCCCAATGAACTTTGCAAGGCTCAGACCCGGTAAAGTTAACCGGCTCAAATCAAATGATATTAATTATCATTACGCAACTTACAAGTCGTTACGCGAGGCAAGAAACATAATTAACAAAAGCAGGCGTAATGCCCGAATACCAAGGCTTTCAGCCAGTTACAAAAGTTTTTTGTTCTTAATCCTACGAATAAATTTGCGACAGAAATTTTACTTGCACTGGGTTTACCCATAAAATCAGCGCGATTGATTCAGCTGCGACATTTGGTCACTGCACCTGCGACACCACGTCGCCGCTTTACTTATTTCAGACTGCAGAGCTGGGTCTCTGTATAAGGATCTCTAGCATGTCCGATTCGGCAGGACTCATCGCCCACAACTGGGGCTTTGCCATCTTCCTCCTGGGTGTCGTCGGCCTGTGCGCCTTCATGCTCGGTCTGTCCAGCCTGCTCGGTAGCAAGGCCTGGGGCCGCGCCAAGAACGAACCCTTCGAATCCGGCATGCTGCCCGTAGGCAGCGCCCGCCTGCGCCTGTCCGCCAAATTCTATCTGGTCGCGATGCTGTTCGTGATCTTCGATATCGAAGCCCTCTTTCTCTTTGCATGGTCTGTGTCCGTCCGCGAAAGCGGCTGGACCGGATTCGTCGAAGCACTCGTTTTCATAGCAATTCTGTTGGCAGGTCTTGTCTACCTATGGCGCGTCGGGGCACTTGATTGGGCTCCCGAAGGTCGCCGCAAGCGGCAAGCGAAGCTGAAACAATGAGGCTTTGGCATGCAATACAATCTCACCAGAATCGATCCGGATGCGCCCAACGAGCAGTATCCGGTCGGTGAGCGGGAAACCGTCACCGACCAACTGCTAGAGGACCAGGTCCACAAGAACATCTACATGGGGAAACTCGAGGATGTTCTGCGTGGCGCGGTCAACTGGGGGCGCAAGAACTCCCTCTGGCCGTACAACTTCGGCCTGTCCTGCTGCTACGTGGAAATGACCACGGCCTTCACGGCACCCCACGACATCGCCCGCTTCGGCGCCGAAGTCATCCGGGCCTCGCCGCGTCAGGCCGACTTCATGGTCATCGCCGGGACCTGCTTCATCAAGATGGCGCCGATCATCCAGCGCCTGTATGAGCAGATGCTCGAACCTAAATGGGTCATCTCCATGGGTTCGTGCGCCAACTCCGGTGGCATGTACGACATTTACTCGGTCGTTCAGGGGGTCGACAAGTTCCTCCCCGTGGATGTCTACGTACCTGGCTGCCCGCCACGCCCTGAGGCGTTCCTGCAAGGCTTGATGCTGCTGCAGGAATCGATCGGACAGGAGCGACGCCCGCTTTCCTGGGTGGTTGGTGATCAAGGCATTTACCGTGCCGAGATGCCTGCCCAGAAAGACCTGCGTCGCGAACAGCGTATCGCGGTAACCAACCTGCGCAGCCCCGACGAAGTCTGATCCAGCGACCTGCCGCCCGCTCCCCCTGGAGCCGGCGGCCTGGCTTCATTCTCTACGTTGACCCAAAGCGACCGAGACCATGACAGCGGACAACGCTATTTTCATTCCGCCTTACAAGGCTGACGACCAAGATGTGGTCGTCGAACTGAACAACCGTTTTGGCGCCGAAGCATTCGTCGCCCAAGAGACCCGCACCGGCATGCCAGTGCTGTGGGTCAAGCGCGCCCAGCTCAAAGAGGTGCTCAGCTTCCTGCGCGGCGTCGCCAAGCCCTACAGCATGCTGTACGACCTGCACGGTGTCGACGAACGCCTGCGCACCCAGCGCCGCGGCCTGCCCGCCGCCGATTTCAGCGTGTTCTACCACCTGCTGTCGGTCGAGCGTAACAGCGACGTGATGATCAAGGTCGCGCTCAGCGAAGGCGACCTGAACCTGCCGACCGTGACCGGCATCTGGCCAAACGCCAACTGGTACGAGCGTGAAGTCTGGGACATGTTCGGCATCGACTTTGCCGGCCACCCGCACCTGAGCCGGATCATGATGCCGCCGACCTGGGAAGGTCACCCGCTGCGCAAGGACTACCCTGCCCGCGCCACTGAGTTCGATCCCTACAGCCTGACCCTGGCCAAGCAGCAGCTTGAAGAGGAATCGGCTCGCTTCAACCCGGAAGCCTGGGGCATGAAGCGCCAGGGCGCCAACGAGGACTACATGTTCCTCAACCTTGGCCCCAACCACCCATCCGCACACGGTGCGTTCCGTATCGTCCTGCAGCTGGACGGCGAAGAGATCGTCGACTGCGTCCCGGACATCGGCTACCACCACCGTGGTGCCGAGAAGATGGCCGAGCGTCAGTCCTGGCATAGCTTCATCCCCTACACCGACCGTATCGACTACCTCGGCGGGGTGATGAACAACCTGCCGTACGTGCTCGCGGTCGAGAAGCTCGCCGGTATCCAGGTGCCGCAGAAAGTCGACGTGATTCGTATCATGCTCGCCGAATTCTTCCGCATCACCAGCCACCTATTGTTCCTGGGTACCTATATCCAGGACGTCGGCGCCATGACCCCGGTGTTCTTCACCTTCACCGACCGCCAGCGCGCCTACACCGTGATCGAAGCGATCACCGGCTTCCGCCTGCACCCGGCCTGGTACCGCATCGGTGGTGTTGCCCACGACCTGCCGCGCGGCTGGGACAAGCTGGTCAAGGACTTCGTCGAATGGCTGCCCAAGCGTCTCGACGAGTACACCAAGGCGGCCCTGCAGAACAGCATCCTCAAAGGCCGGACCATCGGCGTTGCCGCGTACAACACCCAGGAAGCGCTGGCATGGGGCACCACCGGTGCCGGCCTGCGTTCCACCGGTTGCGACTTCGACCTGCGTAAAGCCCGCCCCTACTCCGGCTACGAGAATTTCGAGTTCGAAGTACCGCTGGCCCACAACGGCGATGCCTACGATCGCTGCATGGTCCGGGTCGAGGAGATGCGCCAGAGTATCCGCATCATCGACCAGTGCCTGCGCAACATGCCGGAAGGCCCGTACAAGGCGGACCACCCGCTGACCACGCCGCCACCGAAAGAGCGCACCCTGCAGCACATCGAGACCTTGATCACGCACTTCCTGCAAGTCTCGTGGGGCCCGGTGATGCCGGCCAACGAGTCGTTCCAGATGATCGAAGCGACCAAGGGCATCAACAGTTACTACCTGACGAGCGATGGCGGCACCATGAGCTACCGCACCCGGATTCGTACCCCAAGCTACCCGCACCTGCAGCAGATCCCTTCGGTGATCAAAGGCAGCATGGTCGCGGACTTGATCGCGTACCTGGGCAGTATCGACTTCGTTATGGCTGACGTGGACCGCTAAGCATGAACAGCACGCTTATCCAAACCGACCGTTTCGCCCTGAGCGAAACCGAGCGCTCGGCCATCGAGCACGAGATGCACCACTACGAGGACCCGCGCGCGGCGTCCATCGAAGCCCTGAAGATCGTCCAGAAACAGCGCGGCTGGGTGCCAGACGGCGCCATCTACGCGATCGGCGAGATCCTCGGCATCCCGGCCAGCGACGTCGAAGGTGTGGCTACGTTCTACAGCCAGATCTTCCGTCAGCCGGTTGGCCGCCACATCATTCGCGTGTGCGACAGCATGGTCTGCTACATCGGCGGCCATGAATCGGTCGTCAGCCAGATCCAGAGCGAGCTGGGCATCGGCCTGGGCCAGACCACCGCAGACGGGCGCTTCACCCTGCTGCCGGTGTGCTGCCTGGGCAACTGCGACAAGGCCCCGGCGCTGATGATCGACGATGACACCTTTGGCGACGTACAGCCTGCTGGCGTCACCAAACTGCTGGAGGGTTACGTATGACCATCACTTCCTTCGGCCCGGCCAACCGCATCGCGCGCGCAGCCGAAACCCACCCGCTGACCTGGCGCCTGCGTGACGACGGCGAGCCAGTCTGGCTCGCCGAGTACCAGGCCAAGGACGGCTACACCGCCGCCCGCAAGGCACTGGCGCAGATGTCCCAGGACGACATCGTCCAAACCGTCAAGGACGCCGGCCTCAAGGGCCGTGGTGGCGCTGGCTTCCCCACTGGGGTGAAGTGGGGCCTGATGCCCAAAGACGAATCCATGAACATCCGCTACCTGCTGTGCAACGCGGACGAAATGGAGCCCAACACCTGGAAGGACCGCATGCTGATGGAGCAACAGCCCCATCTGCTGGTCGAGGGCATGCTGATCAGCGCCCGCGCCCTGAAGGCCTACCGTGGCTACATCTTCCTGCGTGGCGAGTACACCACCGCCGCCAAGAACCTCAACCGCGCCATCGATGAAGCCAAGGCCGCAGGCCTGCTGGGCAAGAACATCCTGGGCAGCGGTTTTGATTTCGAGCTGTTCGTGCACACCGGCGCCGGGCGCTACATCTGCGGTGAAGAAACCGCACTGATCAACTCGCTCGAAGGCCGCCGCGCCAACCCGCGCTCCAAGCCGCCCTTCCCTGCCGCCGTAGGCGTGTGGGGCAAGCCGACCTGCGTGAACAACGTCGAAACCCTGTGCAACGTTCCGGCCATCGTCGGCAACGGCGTCGACTGGTACAAGTCGCTGGCCCGCGAAGGCAGCGAAGACCACGGCACCAAGCTGATGGGCTTCTCCGGCAAGGTGAAGAACCCCGGCCTGTGGGAGCTGCCGTTCGGCGTTACCGCCCGCGAGCTGTTCGAGGACTACGCCGGTGGCATGCGCGATGGCTTCAAGCTCAAGTGCTGGCAGCCTGGCGGCGCCGGTACCGGGTTCCTGCTGCCAGAACATCTGGATGCACAGATGTACGCCGGCGGCATCGCCAAGGTCGGCACGCGGATGGGTACGGGCCTGGCCATGGCAGTCGATGACAGCATCAACATGGTCTCGCTGCTGCGCAACATGGAAGAGTTCTTCGCCCGCGAATCGTGCGGCTGGTGCACCCCATGCCGTGACGGCCTGCCCTGGAGCGTGAAGATGCTGCGCTCGCTGGAGCAAGGCCAAGGCCGCGCCGAAGACATCGAGACCCTGCTGGGCCTGGTCAACTTCCTCGGCCCTGGCCGCACCTTCTGTGCTCACGCACCCGGTGCCGTCGAGCCATTGGGCAGTGCCATCAAGTACTTCCGGTCCGAGTTCGAGGCCGGCGTCGCCAGCCAATCCGCTGGCGAGGCCCTGCGCCCGAACCTGGCCAAGCCAATCCCGACCGGGCCGATCGTGGTCGGCGCATAACAAGATCACGTGCGGGTGGTCCGTGCCATCCGCCAGCCTCGCAGGCTCGTCCGAGTGTCTCGGGCAGAGCCGCAGGCACACCGATTTCCATTAGCCACGCCTGCTCACGCGGGCCAACGAAGAACTTTGAACCATGGCCACTATCCACGTAGACGGCAAAGCGCTCGAAGTCAACGGTGCGGACAACCTGTTACAGGCCTGTCTGTCGCTCGGCCTCGACATCCCTTATTTCTGCTGGCACCCGGCGCTCGGTAGCGTCGGTGCCTGCCGGCAGTGTGCGGTCAAGCAGTACACCGACGAGAACGACACCCGTGGTCGTATCGTCATGTCGTGCATGACCCCTGCCTCCGACGGCACCTGGATCTCCATCGAAGATGAAGAGTCCAAGGCGTTTCGCGCCAGCGTCGTCGAATGGCTGATGACCAACCACCCGCACGACTGCCCAGTCTGCGAGGAAGGCGGTCACTGCCACCTGCAAGACATGACGGTGATGACCGGCCACAACGAGCGCCGTTACCGTTTCACCAAGCGTACTCACCAGAACCAGGACCTCGGCCCGTTCATTTCCCACGAAATGAACCGCTGCATCGCCTGCTATCGCTGCGTGCGTTACTACAAGGACTACGCTGGCGGCACCGACCTGGGTGTCTACGGCGCCCACGACAACGTGTACTTCGGTCGCGTTGAAGACGGCGTGCTCGAAAGCGAGTTCTCCGGCAACCTCACCGAGGTCTGCCCGACCGGTGTGTTCACCGACAAGACCCACTCCGAGCGCTACAACCGTAAGTGGGACATGCAGTTTGCCCCTAGCATCTGTCATGGCTGCTCGAGCGGCTGCAACATCAGCCCGGGCGAGCGCTACGGCGAACTGCGCCGGATCGAGAACCGCTTCAACGGCTCGGTCAACCAGTACTTCCTGTGCGACCGTGGCCGCTTCGGCTATGGCTACGTCAACCGCAAGGACCGCCCGCGCCAGCCACAGCTGGCCGATGGCACCAAGCTGGGCCTCGACGCCGCCCTGGACAAGGCCGCCGACCTGCTGCGCGGCCGCACCATCGTCGGTATCGGCTCGCCACGCGCCAGCCTGGAAAGCAACTACGGCCTGCGCGAGCTGGTCGGTGCCGAGTACTTCTATTCGGGTATGGAAGCCGGCGAACTGGCCCGTGTCCGCCTGGCACTGAATGTACTCAACGCCAGCCCCCTGCCCGTGCCGACCCTGCGTGAGATCGAAGATCACGACGCCGTGTTCGTGCTCGGTGAAGACCTGACCCAGACCGCCGCCCGCGTTGCCCTGGCCGTGCGCCAGGCCACCAAGGGCAAGGCCGAAGCCATGGCCGACGCCATGCGCGTACAGCCTTGGCTCGACGCTGCGGTGAAAAACATCGGCCAGCACGCGCTGTACCCGCTGTTCATCGCCAGCCTTGCTGAAACCAAGCTCGACGACGTCGCCGAAGAGTGCGTGCATGCAGCTCCCGCCGACCTGGCGCGCCTGGGCTTTGCCGTGGCCCACGCCATCGACCCGAGCGCTCCGGCCGTAGCAGACCTGGACGATGACGCCAAGGCCCTGGCCCAGCGCATCGCCGATGCCCTGGTCGCCGCCCAGCGTCCGCTGGTGGTTGCCGGTACCTCGCTGGCCGACCCGGCCCTGATCGAAGCGGCCGCCAACATCGCCAAGGCGCTCAAGCTGCGCGAGAAGAACGGCTCGCTGAGCCTGGTCGTGCCTGAGGCCAACAGCCTCGGCCTGGCCATGCTCGGCGGTGATTCGGTGGATGCCGCGCTGGATGCAGTGATCAGCGGCAAAGCCGACGCCATCGTGGTTGTGGAAAACGACCTATACGCCCGCCTCCCGGCCGCCAAGGTCGACGCGGCCCTGGCTGCGGCCAAGGTGGTGATCGTCGCCGACCACTCCAAGACCGCCACCAGCGATCGCGCCCACCTGATCCTGCCAGCGGCATCGTTCGCCGAAGGCGACGGCACCCTGGTCAGCCAGGAAGGCCGTGCCCAGCGCTTCTTCCAGGTGTTCGATCCGACCTACCTGGACAGCAGCATCCAGATCCACGAAGGCTGGCGCTGGATGCACGCCCTGCGTGCCACCCTGCTCAACAAGCCGGTCGACTGGACCCAGCTGGACCACGTCACCAGCGCCTGCGCCGAAGCCGCGCCGCAACTGGCCGGGATCGTCAACGCCGCGCCAAGTGCTGCGTTCCGCATCAAGGGCATGAAGCTTGCCCGTGAGCCGCTGCGCTACTCCGGCCGTACTGCCATGCGCGCCAACATCAGCGTGCACGAACCGCGCACCCCGCAAGACAAAGACTCCGCGTTCGCCTTCTCCATGGAAGGCTACTCGGGCTCGGTCGAGCCCCGTCAGCAGGTGCCCTTCGCCTGGTCGCCGGGCTGGAACTCGCCGCAGGCCTGGAACAAGTTCCAGGACGAAGTCGGTGGCCACCTGCGTGCCGGTGACCCAGGCATCCGCCTGATCGAGTCGCAGGGTGATCGCCTTAACTGGTTCAACGCCATTCCGGGCGCCTTCAACCCGCCCCGTGGTAGCTGGACTGCAGTACCGTTCTTCCACCTGTTCGGCAGCGAAGAGAGCTCCTCGCGCGCCGCGCCCGTGCAAGAGCGCATCCCGGCCCCCTACGTGGCCCTGGCCAAGTCCGAAGCCGATCGCCTGGGCGTCAACGACGGTGCAATGCTGAGCCTGACCGTGGCCGGTGTGGCACTGCGCCTGCCGCTGCGGATCAATGAACAGCTGGGCGCAGGCCTGGTCGCGTTGCCGAAAGGCCTGGCCGGCATTCCGCCAGCCATCTTCGGTGCATCCGTAGAAGGCCTGCAGGAGGCAGCACAATGAGCTGGTTCACCCCCGAAGTGATCGATGCGATCATC
Organism: Pseudomonas sp. BT-42-2; assembly: GCF_025847435.2. Lineage (NCBI taxonomy): Bacteria > Pseudomonadati > Pseudomonadota > Gammaproteobacteria > Pseudomonadales > Pseudomonadaceae > Pseudomonas > Pseudomonas sp. BT-42-2. The sequence goes on along the minus strand of NZ_JAOYTM010000013.1, from coordinate 30,802 downwards.
GCCGTGGTCAAGGCCGTGGTGGTCTTGCTGGCCGTGGTGGTCTGCGGCGCGCTGCTCAGCTTCGTCGAGCGGCGCCTGCTGGGCTGGTGGCAGGACCGTTACGGTCCGAACCGGGTTGGCCCGTTCGGCATGTTCCAGATCGCTGCAGACATGCTGAAGATGTTCTTCAAGGAAGACTGGAACCCGCCCTTCGTCGATCGGATGATCTTCACCCTGGCACCGGTGGTGGCGATGAGCGCCCTGCTGATTGCCTTCTCGATCATCCCGATCACCCCGACCTGGGGCGTTGCCGACCTGAACATCGGCTTGCTGTTCTTCTTCGCCATGGCCGGTCTGTCGGTCTACGCCGTGCTGTTCGCCGGCTGGTCGTCGAACAACAAGTACGCCCTGCTCGGCAGCCTCCGGGCCTCGGCACAGACCGTCTCCTACGAGGTGTTCCTGGGCCTGGCACTGATGGGCGTGGTGGTGCAGGTTGGCTCGTTCAACATGCGCGACATCGTCGATTACCAGGCGCAGAACCTGTGGTTCATCATTCCGCAGTTCTTTGGCTTCTGCACCTTCTTCATCGCAGGCGTGGCCGTGACTCACCGTCACCCGTTCGACCAGCCGGAAGCAGAACAGGAACTGGCCGACGGCTACCACATTGAATATGCCGGTATGAAATGGGGCATGTTCTTCGTCGGTGAGTACATCGGCATCATCCTCATCTCGGCGCTGCTGGTAACCCTGTTCTTCGGTGGCTGGCACGGTCCGTTCGGCATCCTGCCGCAAGTACCGTTCCTGTGGTTCGCCCTGAAGACCGCGTTCTTCATCATGCTGTTCATCCTGCTGCGCGCCTCGATCCCGCGCCCACGCTATGACCAGGTGATGGACTTCAGCTGGAAGTTCTGCCTGCCGCTGACCCTGATCAATTTGCTGGTGACCGCTGCGCTCGTGCTTTACAACACGCCAGCCGTCGCGGCCCAGTGAGGATTTGACCCATGTTCAAGTATATCGGCGACATCGTTAAGGGCACCGGCACCCAGCTGCGCAGCCTGGCCATGGTGTTCTCCCACGGGTTCCGCAAACGCGACACCCTGCAGTACCCCGAAGAAGCTGTGTACCTGCCGCCGCGCTACCGCGGGCGCATCGTCCTCACCCGCGACCCCGATGGCGAGGAGCGCTGCGTAGCGTGCAACCTGTGCGCGGTGGCCTGCCCGGTTGGCTGCATCTCGTTGCAGAAGGCCGAGACCGAGGACGGTCGTTGGTACCCGGAGTTCTTCCGCATCAACTTCTCGCGCTGCATCTTCTGCGGCCTGTGTGAGGAAGCCTGCCCGACCACCGCGATCCAGCTCACGCCGGATTTCGAAATGGCCGAGTTCAAGCGTCAGGACCTGGTGTACGAGAAAGAAGATCTGCTGATCTCCGGCCCCGGCAAGAACCCTGACTACAACTTCTACCGTGTTGCGGGTATGGCCATCGCTGGCAAGCCGAAAGGCTCTGCACAGAACGAAGCTGAGCCGATCAACGTGAAGAGCTTGCTCCCATAAGGACAGAAAGATGGAATTCGCTTTCTACTTCGCATCCGGGATCGCCGTGGTCTCCACCCTTCGGGTGGTGACCGGTACCAACCCTGTGCATGCCCTGCTTTACCTGATCATTTCGCTGATCTCCGTGGCCATGATCTTCTTCAGCCTGGGTGCGCCGTTCGCCGGTGCCCTGGAAGTGATCGCCTACGCCGGCGCCATCATGGTGCTGTTCGTGTTCGTGGTGATGATGCTCAACCTTGGGCCGGCGTCGGTCGCCCAGGAACGTGGCTGGCTCAAGCCAGGCATCTGGGCAGGGCCGGTGTTGCTCGGCACCCTGCTGCTGCTCGAGCTGCTCTACGTGCTGTTCGTCGCGCCAAGCGGCGCCGGCATCAGCGGCACCACCGTGGACGCCAAGGCCGTCGGCATCAGCCTGTTCGGCCCTTACCTGCTGGTGGTCGAACTGGCCTCGATGCTGCTGCTCGCCGCAGCCGTCACCGCCTTCCACCTGGGCCGCAACGAGGCGAAGGAGTAAATCATGGGTGCTATCCCTCTCGAGCATGGTCTGGCGGTCGCCGGCATCCTGTTCTGCTTAGGTCTGGTTGGCCTGATGGTCCGCCGCAACATTCTCTTCGTCCTCATGAGCCTGGAAGTCATGATGAACGCCTCTGCCCTGGCGTTCATCGTCGCCGGTGCCCGTTGGGTGCAACCCGACGGCCAGGTGATGTTCATTCTGGTGATCAGCCTGGCAGCCGCCGAGGCCAGTATTGGCCTGGCGATCCTGCTGCAGCTGTATCGCCGCTTCCACACTCTCGACATCGATGCTGCCAGTGAGATGCGCGGATGAACCTTATCTTCCTGACTTTCGTCTTTCCCCTGATCGGCTTCTTGCTGCTGTCGTTCTCCCGTGGACGGTTCTCGGAGAACCTGTCCGCGCTGATCGGCGTCGGCTCGGTGGGCCTCTCGGCCGCGACGGCCGCCTACGTGATCTGGCAGTTCAACGTCGCCCCGCCGGAAGGCGGCGCGTACAGCCAGCTGCTGTGGCAGTGGATGTCGGTGGACGGCTTTGCGCCGAACTTCACCCTGTACGTGGACGGCCTGTCGGTGACCATGCTCGGCGTGGTCACTGGCGTAGGCTTTTTGATCCACCTGTTCGCCTCCTGGTACATGCGTGGCGAAGCCGGCTACTCGCGCTTCTTCTCGTACACCAACCTGTTCATCGCCAGCATGCTGTTCCTGGTACTGGGCGATAACCTGCTGTTCATCTACTTCGGCTGGGAAGGCGTGGGCCTGTGCTCGTACCTGTTGATCGGTTTCTACTACAGCAACCGCAACAACGGTAACGCCGCGCTCAAGGCGTTCATCGTCACCCGCATCGGCGACGTGTTCATGGCCATCGGCCTGTTCATCCTGTTCGCCCAGCTGGGTACCCTGAACGTGCAGGAACTGCTGGTGCTGGCACCGCAGAAGTTCCAGGCAGGCGACACCTGGATGGTTCTGGCCACCCTGATGCTGCTCGGTGGTGCGGTGGGTAAATCGGCGCAGCTGCCGCTGCAGACCTGGCTGGCAGACGCGATGGCCGGTCCTACCCCGGTTTCGGCCCTGATCCACGCCGCGACCATGGTGACCGCAGGCGTCTACCTGATCGCCCGTACCCACGGCCTGTTCGCCCTGGCGCCGGACATCCTGCACCTGGTCGGCATCGTCGGTGGCGTGACCCTGGTCCTGGCCGGCTTCGCCGCGCTGGTCCAGACCGACATCAAGCGTATCCTCGCCTACTCGACCATGAGCCAGATCGGCTACATGTTCCTCGCCCTGGGCGTAGGTGCCTGGGACGCGGCGATCTTCCACCTGATGACCCACGCCTTCTTCAAGGCCCTGCTGTTCCTTGCTTCCGGTGCGGTGATCGTGGCCTGCCACCACGAGCAGAACATCTTCAAGATGGGCGGCCTGTGGAAGAAACTGCCGCTGGCCTACGCCAGCTTCGTGGTCGGTGGTGCGGCCCTGGCGGCCCTGCCAATCGTCACCGTCGGTTTCTACTCCAAGGACGAGATCCTCTGGGAAGCCTTCGCCAGCGGTAACACCGGTCTGCTGTACGCCGGTCTGGTCGGTGCGTTCATGACCTCGCTGTACACCTTCCGCCTGATCTTCATCGCCTTCCACGGCGAAGCCAAGACCGAAGCCCACGCTGGCCACGGCATTAGCCACTGGCTGCCCCTGGGTACCCTGATCGTGCTGTCGACCTTCGTCGGCGCCTGGATCCATCCGCCGCTGGCAGGTGTTCTGCCAGAGAGCGCTGGTCACGCTGGCGGCGAAGCCAAGCACAGCCTGGAAATCGCTTCGGGCGCCATCGCCATCGCCGGTATCTTGCTGGCTGCGGTGCTGTTCCTGGGCAAGCGTCGCCTGGTCACCGCGATCGCCAACAGCGGCATCGGCCGGGCGCTGTCGGCCTGGTGGTTCGCCGCCTGGGGCTTCGACTGGATCTACGACAAGCTGTTCGTCAAACCTTACCTGCTGATCTGCCACATCCTGCGCAAGGATCCGGTGGACCGCAGCATCGGCCTGATTCCTCGGATGGCGCGTGGCGGCCACGTCGCCATGAGCAAGACCGAGACTGGCCAGCTGCGCTGGTACACCGCTTCGATCGCCGTAGGTGCAGTACTCGTGCTCGGCGCCGTGCTGGCGGCTGCGGTATGACTATGAATCTTGCGAACCTTGCGACTTTGCCAAAGGAAACGAACCCGTCATGATTTTGCCTTGGCTGATCCTGATCCCCTTCATCGGCGGCTTCCTGTGCTGGCTGGGCGAGCGCTTCGGCTCGACCCTGCCGCGCTGGATTGCGCTGCTGACCATGTCCCTGTTGCTCGGTATCGGCCTCTGGCTGTGGGGCACCGGCGACTACACCTTGGCCCCTGCCCCGGGCGCTGAACCTGCCTGGACCTTGGAATACAAGGTCGAGTGGATCAAGCGCTTCGGCATCAGCATCCACCTGGCGCTCGATGGCCTGTCGCTGCTGATGATCCTGCTCACCGGCCTGCTCGGCGTGCTCTCGGTGCTGTGCTCATGGAAAGAGATCCAGCGCCACGTCGGCTTCTTCCACCTCAACCTGATGTGGATCCTCGGCGGCGTGGTCGGGGTGTTCCTGGCCCTGGACCTGTTCCTGTTCTTCTTCTTCTGGGAAATGATGCTGGTGCCGATGTACTTCCTCATCGCGCTCTGGGGTCACAGCTCGGCAGATGGCAAGAAGACCCGGATCTACGCGGCGACCAAGTTCTTCATCTTCACCCAGGCCAGCGGCCTGATCATGTTGGTGGCGATCCTCGGCCTGGTGCTGGTCAACTACAACACCACCGGCGTGATCACCTTCAACTACAGCGACCTGCTCAAGGCCGAACTGCCAGCCGGTACCGAATACCTGCTGATGCTGGGCTTCTTCATCGCCTTCGCGGTCAAGCTGCCGGTAGTGCCGTTCCACTCCTGGCTGCCTGATGCCCACGCCCAGGCGCCAACGGCAGGTTCGGTGGACCTGGCGGGTATCTTGCTGAAGACGGCGGCCTACGGCCTGCTGCGTTTCGCCCTGCCGCTGTTCCCCAATGCGTCGGCCGAGTTCGCCCCGATCGCCATGACCCTGGGCCTGATCGGCATCTTCTACGGTGCGTTCCTGGCCTTCGCGCAGACCGACATCAAGCGTCTGATCGCCTTCTCCAGCGTCTCGCACATGGGCTTCGTGCTGATCGGTATCTACTCCGGCAGCCAGCAAGCGCTGCAAGGCGCAGTGATCCAGATGCTCGCCCACGGTCTGTCGGCTGCCGCGCTGTTCATCCTGTCCGGCCAGCTGTACGAGCGCCTGCACACCCGCGACATGCGCCAGATGGGTGGCCTGTGGCACCGCATCGCCTACCTGCCGGCCATCAGCCTGTTCTTCGCTGCGGCATCGCTGGGCCTGCCAGGCACGGGTAACTTCGTTGGCGAATTCCTGATCCTGATCGGCAGCTTCGTCCACGTGCCTTGGATCACCGTGATCGCCACCACCGGCCTGGTCTTTGGTTCGGTCTACTCGCTGATCATGATCCACCGCGCCTACTTCGGTCCGGCCAAGTCCGACACCGTCCTGGCGGGCATGGACAGCCGCGAGCTGATCATGGTGCTGGGTCTGGCGGGGCTGCTGATTCTGCTCGGTGTCTACCCGCAGCCGTTCCTCGACACCTCTGCCGCCACCATGAGCGGTGTGCAGCAGTGGCTCGGCTCCGCTTTCACTCAACTCGCTTCGGCCCGGTAAGAGCGCTATGGAATTCACCACTCAACACTTCATCGCACTGGCGCCGATGCTGATCACCACCATCACCACAGTCGTGGTGATGCTGGCGATCGCTTGGAAGCGCAATCACTCACAGACCTTCCTGCTGTCCACCATCGGCCTGAACCTGGCCCTGCTGTCGATCCTGCCGGCGCTGAAAGTTGCGCCGCTGGCGGTCACCCCGCTGATCACCATCGACAAGTTCGCCTGCCTGTACATGGCGATCATGCTGGTCGCCACCCTGGCCTGCGTGACCCTCGCGCACGCCTACCTGGGCGAAGGCTCCAAGGGCTATCCGGGCAACCGCGAAGAGCTCTACTTGCTGCTGCTGATGTCGGCCCTGGGCGGTCTGGTGCTGGTCAGCGCCAACCACCTGGCGGGTCTGTTCATTGGCCTTGAGCTGCTGTCGGTGCCGGTCTACGGGCTGGTGGCGTACGCGTTCTTCAACAAGCGCTCGCTGGAAGCCGGTATCAAGTACATGGTCTTGTCGGCGGCCGGTTCCGCCTTCCTGCTGTTCGGCATGGCACTGCTGTATGCCGATGCAGGCAGCCTGAGCTTCGACGGCATCGGCAAGGCCCTGGCCAGCACTGGCATGCCAAGCCTGCTGGCGCAACTGGGCCTGGGCATGATGCTGGTTGGCCTGGCCTTCAAGCTGTCGCTGGTGCCGTTCCACCTGTGGACCCCGGACGTCTACGAAGGCGCCCCGGCGCCGGTCGCAGCCTTCCTGGCCACCGCCAGCAAGGTCGCGGTGTTCGCCGTGGTGGTACGCCTGTTCATGCTCTCCCCTGCTGCTAGCAGTGGCGTGCTGAGCACCGTACTGGCAGTGATCGCCGTGGCCTCGATCCTGATCGGTAACCTGTTGGCGCTGACCCAGAGCAACCTCAAGCGTCTGCTCGGTTACTCGTCGATCGCCCACTTCGGCTACCTGCTGATCGCCCTGATCGCCAGCAAGGGCCTGGCCCTGGAAGCCATGGGCGTGTACCTGGTCACGTATGTGATCACCAGCCTTGGCGCCTTCGGCGTTATCACCCTGATGTCCTCGCCGTACGCTGGTCGTGATGCCGACGCCCTGTACGAGTACCGCGGCCTGTTCTGGCGTCGTCCGTACCTGACTGCGGTTTTGACCGTGATGATGCTGTCGCTGGCCGGTATCCCGCTGACTGCAGGTTTCATCGGCAAGTTCTACATCATCGCTACCGGCGTCGAGTCGCAGCTGTGGTGGTTGGTCGGTGCCCTGGTCATCGGTAGCGCCATCGGCGTGTACTACTACCTGCGGGTCATGGTTACCCTGTATCTGGTCGAGCCGAACCTGCGCCGCCACGATGCCCCGCTGAAGTGGGAGCAGCGCACCGGTGGCGTGATGCTGCTGGCCATCGCCCTGCTCGCCTTCGTCCTCGGTGTGTATCCGCAGCCGTTGCTGGAGATGGTTCAGCAGGCGGGTCTGCAACTGATCGGCTGATTGCTTCAAGGCGGTACAAAACACCTCGCTTCGGCGGGGTGTTTTTTTTCGCGGCCGCTGTGCGGCCCATTGCGGGGCAAGCCCGCTCTCACGCCAGCCTGAAGTGCGCACTGCAGGCTGGCGTGGGAGCGGGCTTGCCCCGCGATGAGGCCGGTGATTTCACTACAGATCGAGCACTGTGCTTCGTCTGCCATTTGCAGCGTCAGACTCCCGCACTCGATCTGGAACCTCTCTAAAGCCATGCGCCCCACCCTGCCCCTTTCCCTGCTGGCAATGCTCGTCGCCAGCACCAACGCCCAGGCCGCTGGCCGCATCGAACTCGACCAGGTACTGATCCAGGATCAGCAGCAAAGCGAGCTCGACGCCGCCCGCGAGCGCCTGCTCGAGATCCCCGGCGCCAGCAACCTGGTGGATATGCAGCGGGTTGGACAAGGTCGAGTGGCCAGCAACCAGGACGTGCTCGCCTATCAGCCGGGGGTGTTCGCCCAGTCTGCCGGTAACGACGGCATCAAGCTGTCGATTCGCGGTTCGGGCATCAACCGCGCCCCCGGCGCTCATGGCTCCGGTGTCTACACGATGTTCGATGGTTTGCCGCTGACCGGCCCCGGCGGCACTCCCTATGAACTGTTCGAGCCGCTGTGGCTGAGCCGCGCCGAAGTCCTGCGTGGTGCCAATGGTTTCGATCAAGGCGCGCTGGCCTTGGGCGGTGCGATCAACTACGTGACCCATACCGGCTACGATGCCGCGCCCTTGCAACTGCGCTATGAAATGGGCAGCCGTGGCTATGCCCGACGCCACATCAGCTCCGGCCAGGTGCTGGGTAACCTTGACTACTATGTGGCACTGACCGACGCCGAATACGACGGCTACCAGCAGCACAGCAGCGGTAGTGCCAAGGGGATCGCCGCCAACGTCGGTTATCGCTTCAACCCCAACCTGGAAACGCGCTTCTACCTGCGCTACCGGGAGACTGAAAACGAGCTGGCCGGGCGCTTGCGCAAAGACCAGATCAAGCACGACCCACGGGCAGCCAACGCTGCCTACCTGGCCCGCGACGACAGTCGCCCGCAACCGGGCAGCACCTGGGTCGGCAACAAGACCACGGTATTCCTCGACGATGACTCGCGCCTGGAAGCCGGGCTGGTCTATCACGACTATCCGATGGACCTGCGCGAAGGCCCGATGCGCTTGAAGGTCGCCTACACCGATGTCAGCGGCAGCTTGAACTACCTGCGCCGCGACACCCTGTTTGGCCGTGAGAGCAAGACTACCGTCGGCTGGCGCACCACCAAGCACTTGCCCAACAGTGGCGCCTCGCAGTTCAAACGCAACGGCGACGTGATCGGCGCGCGCACCCGCGACTTCAGCTACCAGGGTTCGGACACGGTCCTGCACATGGGCAACGATCTGGAGCTGATCCCCGACCTGTGGCTGACCACGGGCCTGGCGATGATCTACACCCGCCGCGAGAGCGATGTCAGCTACCCCGCCGCTGGCGGCAAGGTCAGCCAGCATGATTGGGACTATGCCCCGCGGGTTGGCCTGCGCTATGACCTGAACCCCAACCTGCAGGTTTATGGCAACCTCAGCCGTTCGGTCGAGCCGCCACATCCCTGGTCGCTGATCTGGAGTTCGCCCGCCGTGAGTGGCGGGCAGATCCAGCCCATCGAGATGCACAACCAGACCGCCACGACCCTTGAGCTGGGGGCTCGGGGTGAGGCCGCTGTTGGCCGCTGGGAATTGGCTTGGTATTACTCGCAAGTGCGCCACGAGCTGTTGGCAGTGGAGATCGTGCCCGGCATACCAGCGGCCGAATTCAACGCCAGCCCTACCGTGCACCAGGGGGTCGAAGCTGCGTTGGACAGCGTGCTGTGGGAGGGTGCCGGCGTCGGCAAGCTGGCGTTGCGCCAGGCCTACACCTTCAGCGACTTCCACTACCGCGACGATGACAAATTCGGCGACAACCGCCTGCCAGGCATCCCCATGCATTACTACCAGGCCGAATTGCGCTACGACTGGCCAAGCGGCTTCTATGCCGGGGTCAACACGCAGATGGCGTCCAAGGTGCAGGTCGACTATGCCAACAGCGGCCATGCCGATGCCTATGCGTTGCTCGGTGCGCGCCTGGGTTGGGACTCACCCAAGCAGGACTGGCAGACCTGGCTGGATTTGCGCAACCTGACCAACAAGCGTTACGCGGCGACGGTGACGCCTGGCTATGACGATGCTGGCAAAGACATGCCACGGATGACGCCGGGTGAAGGCTTCGGGGTGTATGCCGGGGTGTCCTACACCTTGCGTTGATGAGCCATCCAGGCCAAGTGTAATTGGGGCCGCTGCGCGGCCCTTACGAAGGCAACTGCACCTGTGGTTTGGTCGCGGCAAAGATTGCCCAACTGGAGATGAACAACGCCGCGATCAACGGCCCAATGACAAACCCATTGAGCCCAAACACCGCCAGACCACCGAGCGTCGACACCAGAATGAGGTAGTCAGGCATGCGCGTATCCCTGCCCACCAGAATCGGCCGCAACACGTTGTCGACCAAGCCGATCACCAGCACGCCAAAGGCGCTCAGCACCACGCCTTGCCAGATCGCCCCGGTGAGGATGAAGTAAGCCGCCACCGGCGCCCAGACGATCCCTGCCCCGACCGCTGGCAGCAGCGACAAGAACGCCATCAGCACCGCCCAGACCAGCGCACTGGGAATGTCCAGCACCCAGAAAATCAGTCCTCCCAAGGCACCTTGGGTAATCGCCACCAGCACATTGCCTTTGACCGTAGCGCGCACCACCCGGTTGAATTTCAATTGCAGACGACGCTTCTGGTGCTCCGGGAGCGGCACGGCCAGGCGGACCTTGCGCGCCAGCTCCGCGCCCTCGCGCAGGAAGAAGAACAACAGATACAACATGATGCCGAAGCTCACCAAAAAATCGAAAGTGCCCTGACCAAAGCTGAACGCCTGGCTGGCCAGGACTTGGCTGCCTTGGGTAGCCCACTTGGTGATCTTGTCGCGCAAGCCATCGAGATTACCCATGCCCATGCGGTCCAGGCCGTTCTGGGCAAACGCCGGTAGCATGTCCTTGCCCCGTTCGACGTAGCCGGCGATATCCAACTGGCCGCTCTCGATTCGCTGGTAGAGCGTGGCGCCTTCCTGCACCAACAAGGCACTGGTGATGATCACCGGCAAAATCGCCACCAGCAGACAGACCATCAAGGTGGTGGCAGCCGCCAGGTTGCGCCGCCGATTGAAGCGGATCAGCAGGTTACGCTGCAACGGCGCGAACAGGATGCCGAGGATGACTGCCCAGAAAATTGCTCCGTAGTAGGGCAGCAGGATCCACACGAAGGCGACGGTCACCAGGGTCAGCAGCACCGCCAGCGCCTTGTTCTGTAGAGCAGTTTCGTTCATGAGCATTCCTCTGGGATTCACAACGTTAGTGCGCAGGCTTTCGCAAAAAGTGCCCTGTTCTGCTTGATCCAGATCAATACCCTCTACCCGCCTTGCCCCTACCATCCGCGCCTTTTGCCCCGGTGCGCTCATGATCCCACTCGCCATGCCCGAATTGCTGGCCCCTGCCGGCACCCTTAAGACCATGCGCTACGCCTTTGCCTATGGCGCCGATGCGGTCTACGCCGGCCAGCCGCGCTACAGCCTGCGGGTGCGCAACAATGAGTTCGACCATGCCAACCTGGCCTTGGGCATCCAGGAGGCGCACGCCCTGGGCAAACAGTTCTACGTGGTGGTCAACATCGCCCCGCACAATGCCAAGCTCAAGACCTTCCTCAAGGACCTGGCGCCGGTGATCGAAATGGCCCCCGATGCGCTGATCATGTCCGACCCCGGCCTGATCATGCTGGTGCGCCAGCACTTCCCGCAGATGCCGATCCACTTGTCGGTGCAGGCCAATACGGTTAACTGGGCCAGCGTGAAGTTCTGGCAGCAACTGGGGCTGAGCCGGGTGATCCTGTCGCGCGAGCTGTCGCTGGAGGAAATCGGCGAGATTCGCCAGCAGGTGCCCGATATGGAGCTTGAGGTGTTCGTCCACGGCGCCCTGTGCATGGCCTATTCCGGCCGCTGCCTGCTGTCGGGATACCTCAACAAGCGTGACGCCAACCAGGGCAGTTGCACCAACGCCTGCCGCTGGAAATATGAGGCCAGCGAGGCGCGCGAAAACCTCACTGGCGATATCGTGCAGCACGTCGAGCCGACCCTGGGCATCGGTCAACCGACCGAACAGGTGTTCCTGCTCCACGAGGCCAACCGCCCCGGGGAGGCGATGCCAGCGTTCGAAGATGAACACGGCACCTACATCATGAACGCCAAGGACCTGCGCGCGGTACAACATGTGCAGCGGCTGACCGAGATGGGCGTGCACTCGCTGAAGATCGAAGGGCGGACCAAGTCGCATTTCTACTGTGCCCGCGCGGTGCAGTCCTATCGCAAGGCGATCGACGACGCCGTGGCCGGTAAACCGTTCGACCGCGACCTGATGGTCAACCTCGAATCGCTGGCCCAACGCGGCTACACCGAAGGCTTCCTGCGCCGCCACGTGCATGACGAATATCAGAACTACCAGCGCGGCAATTCGGTGTCCGAGCGCCAGCAATTCGTCGGCGAGCTGACCGGTGTGCGGGTTGATGGCCTGGCCGAGGTCAACGTGAAGAACCGCTTTGCCCTCGGCGATCAGCTGGAACTGATGACCCCACGCGGCAACTACCACTTCGACCTGGACCGCCTGTGCAATCGCCAGCAACAGGAAATCCAGGTGGCGCCGGGTGATGGCCATGTGGTGTACCTGCCGATCCCCGAGCAGGTATCGCTGGAATACGGGCTGTTGATGCGCGACTTGAACAGCGAGCCAGTGCCCGCCTGACGGATCTGTAATCTGCCGCTCAGGCGGCTGACAGGCACTGGCAGCGAGGATGGTGGCTATCCACTTTGGGCAGTCTGACGCCCATCGCGGGGGCAAGCCCGCTCCCAGGCTGATCGTCCTCAAAGGGGACTGACGTGGGAGCGGGCTTGCCCCGCGATGGACGCCAGCAGCCTGCAACGAGGCCACGTCATGCCATGCATTTCTTCCCGCCGCACCTTCGTCAAAGGCCTGGGCGCCGCCACGGCCCTGGCCGGTCTGGGCCTATGGCGCCCGCTGGCCCAGGCCGCTGAAGGCGCTCGTCCTGGGCAAGTCCTTCAGGGCCAACAGTTTGCCCTGGCGATCGGCCAGACCCCGGTCAACATCACCGGCCGCCCGCGCACCGCCTTGACCGTCAATAACAGCCTGCCCGGGCCACTGCTGCGCTGGCGCGAAGGTGATACGGTCAGCTTGCGGGTGCGCAATCAGCTGGCAGAACCGACCTCGATCCACTGGCACGGCATCATCCTGCCGGCCAACATGGACGGCGTACCAGGCTTGAGCTTCGCCGGCATCGAGCCAGGCGGCGACTACCTGTATCAGTTCACCCTGCGCCAGAGTGGCACCTACTGGTACCACAGCCACTCGGGTTTGCAGGAGCAAGCCGGGGTCTACGGGGCCATCGTCATCGAGCCGCGCGAGCCAGAGCCGCACCGTTATCAGCGCGATCACGTGCTGCTGTTCAGCGATTGGAGCGACCAGGCGCCTGAGCAGTTGATGGCGACCCTGAAAAAGCAGTCCGACGCCTTCAACTATCACAAACGCACGGTTGGCGATTTCATCGACGATGTGGCCGCCAAGGGCTGGGAAGCAACCGTCGACAACCGCCTGGCCTGGGCGCGCATGCGCATGAGCCCCACGGACCTGGCCGATATCAGCGCGGCAACCTACACCTACCTGCTCAATGGCCAACCGCCGGACGGCAACTTCACCTGCCTGTTCCAGCCCGGCGAAACCGTGCGCCTGCGCCTGATCAACGCTTCGGCGATGAGCTACTTCGACTTCCGCATCCCGGGTCTCAAGCTGACGGTAATCGCCGCCGATGGCCTGCCGGTGACCCCCGTTACAGTCGATGAGCTGCGCATTGCCGTGGCCGAGACCTACGACGTGCTGGTGGAGGTAGGCGACCTGCCAGCCTACACCCTGTTCGCCCAGAGCATGGACCGCACCGGCTTTGCCCGTGGCACCCTAGCCCGCGCGCAGGGGTTGCAAGCACCGGTTCCCGCGCTGGATCCGCGCCCGGTGCTGAGCATGGATGACATGGGCCATGGCGGCATGGGCGACATGGATCATGCCGGGATGGACCACGCCAGCATGGCCGGCATGGACCATGGCCCGATGTCGGCCATGCAGCACCACCCAGCCAGCGAGACCGGCAACCCATTGGTCGACATGCAGACCATGGCCCCACGCGCCAACCTGGCCGACCCGGGTATTGGCCTGCGCGACAACGGTCGGCGGGTACTGACCTATGCCGATCTGCGCAGCACCTTTGCCGACCCCGACGGGCGCCAGCCCTCGCGAGACATCGAACTGCACCTGACCGGCCATATGGAGCGTTTCGCCTGGTCGTTCGATGGGGTCAAGTTCAGCGATGCCGAGCCCCTGCGCCTGCGCTATGGCGAGCGGGTGCGCATCACCCTGGTCAACGACACCATGATGCCCCACCCGATCCACCTGCACGGCATGTGGAGTGACCTGGAGGACGAGCACGGGCGCTTCCTGGTGCGCAAGCACACCGTGGATATCCCCCCTGGCAGCCGCCGCAGCTATAGGGTCAGCGCCGACGCCCTGGGGCGCTGGGCCTATCACTGCCACCTGCTCTATCACATGGAAACCGGAATGTTCCGCGAGGTACGGGTCGATGAATGAGGTCATCAATCGCAGCTTGCTGGCGGGCGCCGCCTTGGCCGCACTGCTGGCCAGCGAGCGCGTCCTCGCCACTGAGGCAAGCCACCACGGCCACGGCGCGATGCCGATGGATCACAGCCAGATGAACCCTGGCGCCATGCCCCTGCAGCGGCCTCCTGCGCCGCTCAGCGCGCAGCCGCGCACGCCACTGGCGGTGATCACCGACGCCGACCGCCGCGCCGCCTTCCCACCACTGCCAGGCCATCAGGTGCACGACCGGGCGATCAACTGGGCGGTGATCGTCGACCAGCTGGAGTATCAAAACTTCGAGAGCAGCAGCGCGCTGAACTGGAATGCCACGGCCTGGGTGGGTGGCGATATCGACCGGCTGTGGCTGCGCACCGAGGGGGAACGGGAACAGGGCAAGACCCACAAAGCCGAACTGCAGGCCTTGTGGGGTCATGCCATCAGCCCCTGGTGGGAACTGGTCGGCGGCCTGCGCCAGGATTTCAAGCCTGCCAGCGGCCAGACCTGGGCGGCCTTCGGCATCCAGGGCACGCCGCTCTATGGCCTGGAGCTGGAAGCCACCGCCTATGCTGGCGAGCGGCAACAGACCGCGCTGCGCCTGGAGGCCGGTTACGCTATGCTGCTGACCAATCGCTGGGTACTGGAGCCGACCCTTGAGGCCAACTTCTTCGGCCGCAACGATGCCGGCCGCGAGCAAGGCGCAGGGCTGGCCGAGAGCGAAGTCGGCGTGCGCCTGCGTTACGAAATCAGCCGAGGCTTCGCCCCGTATGTCGGGGTCAGCTTCAATCGCCTGCACGGCCAGCGCGCCGAAATGGCCCGCGACGATGCCGAGGACATTGGCCAGACCCGCCTGGTCGCCGGCATCCGCCTACGTTTCTAGAGGACTGTTCACCATGCTGCGCAAACACCTGATTACCCTGGGCCTGCTGGCCTTCACCGGTCTAGCCCAGGCGGCTGAGGTCATCGACGTCTACCGCGACCCCAACTGCGGCTGCTGCAAGCTGTGGATCAGCCACCTGCGCGACAACGGTTTCACCGTCAACGATCACGTCGAACCGAACATGAGCGAGGTCAAGCAGCGCCTGGGCGTGGCGCCACGGCTGGCGTCGTGCCACACCGGGGTGATCAACGGCAAGTTCGTCGAAGGTCACGTACCGGCCGAGCAGGTGCGCCTGCTGAGCAAACGTAGCGACCTCAAAGGCATCGCCGTGCCGGGCATGCCGATGGGCTCGCCGGGCATGGAAATGGGCGATCACAAAGATCCCTACCAAGTGATCGGCCTGACCCAGGATGGCCAGGACCAGGTGCTGGCCAACTACTGAGACGCCGTCGATGCTGAGCTTGTGGGCGCTGTTTCTCAGCGCCTTTAGCGCCGCTACCCTGCTGCCGCTGCAATCGGAAGCGGTGCTGGTCGGTCTGCTGCTGCGCGACCCTGATGCCTGGCTGACCCTGCTGCTGGTGGCCACCCTGGGTAATGTCTTGGGCTCGATCGTCAATTGGCTGCTGGGGCGGGCCATCGAGCACCTGCGCGAACGCCGCTGGTTCCCATTCAGCGCAGCACAGCTGCAGCGTGCCCAACAGCGTTACCAGCGCTGGGGGCAATGGTCGTTGCTGCTGAGCTGGATGCCGGTGATTGGTGATCCGCTGACACTGATCGCAGGGATCATGCGCGAGCCGTTCTGGCGCTTCCTGCTGCTGGTCACCGTGGCCAAGGGCGGGCGCTACCTGGTGTTGGCGTTGATTACCCTGGGTTGGTTTAACGGCCAGTAACACCTTTGCCGCAGCAGGCGGTCTACAGGCTGTTAGAGTCGCTTTTTCCTACATGGTGCTACACGGAGTACTCCAATGCTGCGCGCAACCGCCCTGACCCTCGCTTGCCTGCTGGGCAGCTCGGCCATCGCCGCCGAGTCGCCCACCTACGGTATGCAGCTCGAAGGCTTCGATTACCCTCACCCGCTCAAGCATTTCAACTTCAAGTCCCAGGGCCAAGACCTGCAGATGGGCTATATGGACGTACCCGCCAAGGGCCAAGCCAATGGCCGCAGCGTGGTGCTGATGCATGGCAAGAACTTCTGCGCCGCCACCTGGGAAACCACCCTCCAAGCCCTCAGCCAAGCCGGCTATCGGGTTATCGCCCCGGACCAGATCGGTTTCTGCACTTCCAGTAAGCCCGGCTATTACCAGTACAGCTTCCAGCAACTGGCAGACAACACCCATGCCTTGCTCGCGCACCTGGGTGTCAAGCAGGCGATCATCCTCGGCCACTCCACCGGTGGCATGCTCGCCACCCGCTACGCGCTGATGTACCCGCAGCAGGTCGAGCGCCTGGCCATGGTCAACCCGATCGGCCTGGAAGACTGGAAAGCGCTTGGCGTGCCCTACCGCACGGTGGATCAATGGTATGCGCGCGAGCTCAAGCTCGATGCCGAAGGGGTGCGTAACTATGAGCGCAAGACCTACTACGCCGGACGCTGGAAGCCTGAGTACGAGCGCTGGGTACAGATGCTGGTGGGGCTCAACAAAGGGCCTGGGCATGAGCGAGTGGCGTGGAACTCGGCCCTGATCTACGACATGATCTTTACCCAACCGGTGTACCACGAGTTCAAGGATTTGAAGATGCCGACACTGTTACTGATCGGCGATCAGGACAGCACGGCGATTGGCAGTGATATCGCGTCCGATGAGGTCAAGGCGCGCTTGGGCAAGTACCAGGAGCTGGGGCCGCAGGTGGCCAAGATGATACCCAAGGGCGAGTTGGTGACCTTCGAGGGGCTGGGACATGCGCCGCAGATCGAAGAGCCTGAGCGGTTTCACCAGGCGCTGATCGAGTGGCTCGGACGTTAGCATGGTTGGGGCCGCTTGCGGCCCCAACCCCACAAGCCTAGCCCCTCCCCCAAACCAGCGCCTCGCTCCAACCCAACTCGGCAAAATCATCAGCCCGCAAATGAGCCTCTTCCTCACAGAAGAACTCATCCAACTGCGGCGGCCGCACAACCGTATCGCTGAGCATCCCATGCACCTGGCCCCGGTGATGAATCTGATGCTCGAACAGATGCGCCAGCAACCGCAGCCGCTGTTCACGCTGCACCCGCTCAGGACGCACGATGCTGACATAGCGCCGCAGTTGATCGTCACGCAGCAGGCGACAGTAGGCGATCAAGCGATGGTCGGCCTGGGCCTGCTCGGCATGCAGATCAGCGCAGGTGGCAAAGGGCTGCTCCGGTTCGAAAAAGCGCTCGCCATCCAGGTCCGGCGCCTCGCCGCGCTGTTCGCACTCCAACGCATGCAGATAGAACCAGTCGACGGTCAGCAGGTGATTGAGGGTGGCTTTGATCGACGGGAAGAAGCTGCAACGGGGTGCGACGAACTCGTCCTGGGTCAGTTGCAGGCAGGCTTTGTACAAACGGTGATTGGCCCAGCCATTGTTATAGGCCTGGGTCAGCAGATGATGCGAGAGCGGCTCCATGGTCGGCTCCTTCAAGCGAAGCGTTGCAGTTGCATCTCCCGTAGCCGACTCAGGGTCCGCTGATACGGGAACGCCAGATACCCTTGAGTGTATAGCGCTTCGAGCGGTACTTCGGCCTCCAGGTACAACGCAATGCGCCGGTCATAGCATTCATCGACCAAGGCGATGAAGCGGCGCACGCTGTCATCTTTCGGTGAAAGTGCCGGCAACTGGCGATCGCCTGCCTCGACCCGGCGTGCACCATCCTCGGTGCCACGGGCAATGCGCCCGGGCCGTTGCTCGCCGCTCAGGGCCGGAATGCCGTCTACCAGGATCGCCGGGAACAGGTCGCACAGGGCCATGAACTCCAGGGCTGACAGGGGTTGTTCGCACAGCTCGCTAAAACGGCACCAGATCGCCTGGCTGCTGCGGCGCACCACGCGGATCTGCCGCGAACCGAGCTGCAAGGGCTGATCCGAGCCGGCATCGTCTGGGCTTAATTGCGCAAATACTGCCTGCAACGCGCTGGGCTGACCGGGTGCGCTCAGCCAGAAGCGTTGGTGGCTAGCGCCTGGGTGCAGGCGGTGGTCCTGCTCGCCGGCTACCGGCAGCACCTGCATGTGCCGTTCGATGGCGGCGATGGCCGGCAGGAAACGCTCGCGGTTGAAACCGTCGTGGTAAAGCTGGTTCGGCGGTTGGTTGGAGGTGGCGACGATCACCACCCCGTGCTCGAACAGCGCTTTGAAGAGCCGCCCCAGAATGATCGCGTCACCGATGTCGTTGACGAACAACTCATCGAAACACAGTACGCGGATCTGTCCAGCCAGCTGCGCAGCCAGCGCCAGCAAGGGATCGGCAGTGCCGTTGAGCTGGAACAGGCGCTGGTGGACCCAGGCCATGAAGTGGTGAAAGTGCTGGCGCCTCGAGGGTAGCGCCAGGCACTGATGAAACTGGTCCATCAACCAGGTCTTGCCGCGGCCAACCGGCCCCCAGAGGTAAACACCCTGAGTCGGCTGGGCACTTTGCAGGGCTGCAAAGCAGGCTTGTAGCGCGGCGACGGCGCGAGCCTGGGCAGGGTCGGCAACGAAGCCTTGATGCTCCAGAGCCTGGCGGTACAGCGCTTGCGGATTGGTCGACATGCCCAGGTATGTGCCCAAAAGGCTTATGTTACGGCACGCGGCGGCGACGAGCATGCAGATTCTCTATCAGCGCTGCCCGCCTCTTCGCGGCAACGCGCGCGCCCACCGCGAAGCAGCCGGGATAACCTTTGACTGTTTAGGGGGTTTGGCTCAGGCCTACCTTCAACAGCGCTCCATCCTTGGCATCGGTAAGCACATACAGGTAACCGTCCGGCCCCACCCGCACATCACGGATGCGCGCTTGCAGATCGCCCAGCAGGCGCTCTTCATGGACGATCTTGTCGCCATCGAGCTGCAGCCGGATCAACTCTTGAGTCGCCAGGGCACCGATGAACAAGTTATGGTCCCAAGCCTTGAAGGTCGGTCGATCATAGAAGGCCATGCCGCTGATGCCGGGGGATTTCTCCCACACGTGGTGCGGATCGACCATGCCGTCGACGTGCTTGCCCTTGGCCTC
The DNA here is from genome assembly GCF_025847435.2 of Pseudomonas sp. BT-42-2. Classification (NCBI taxonomy): domain Bacteria; kingdom Pseudomonadati; phylum Pseudomonadota; class Gammaproteobacteria; order Pseudomonadales; family Pseudomonadaceae; genus Pseudomonas; species Pseudomonas sp. BT-42-2. Next base: position 11,709 of record NZ_JAOYTM010000013.1, on the reverse strand, counting down.
AGGGATCGGCAACAAGGAATAGTTGATGCCGTGGGTCGCTATCGGCCAACCATAGTTCTTACCTGCCTGCGGGATATTAATCTCATCGCCACCTCGCGGGCCGTGCTCGTGGGTCCAGAGCTTGCCGGTCCAGGGGTTGAGCGCCGCGCCCTGCTGGTTGCGATGGCCGAACGACCAGATCTCGGGGCGCACATCATCCTTGCCGACGAACGGATTATCCTTGGGCACTTCGCCATCAGGAAGGATGCGCACGATCTTGCCTTGCAGCTTGTCCAGATCCTGCGAGGTGGGGCGTTGATTGTTCTCGCCCAAGGCGATGAACAGATAGCCGTTGCGGTCGAACACCAGCCGTGAGCCAAAGTGATTGCCGTCGGACAGCTTGGGCATCTGGCGGAAGATCACTGTGAAGTTTTCCAGGCGCGCTTTGTCCTCCGATAACTGGCCACGCCCCACCGCGGTCCCGGCCTTGCCATCACTGCCTTCTTCTGCAAAAGACAGATACACCGTGCGGTCCTGCTCGAACTCAGGCGACAGCACCACATCCAGCAAGCCGCCTTGCCCTTGCGCCCACACCTTGGGGACACCGGAGAGCGGTGGGCCGACCTTGCCCTCGGCGCTGACAACACGCAGGTTGCCAGGGCGTTCGGTGACCAGCATGTCCTTGCTACCGGGCAAGAACGCCAGCGCCCAAGGGTTACGCAGACCGTCGGCGACGGTGTTGACGATCAACTGGCCATCCTCGCTGGGCAAGCGCTGTTCAGAGGCGGCGTGGGCAAACATCGGCAACAGGGCGGCGGCGGCCAGGGTGGTCAACCAGCTACGTGGGGGCATGCGCGATTCCTTGCAGTTGAGGGCTCAAGGCGCGCGTTGGCTATCGCGCGCTGGCCGGGTCGGTTCTAGGTTAGGCGTCTGCTGTTGGCGGCGCAGGTTTTCGCCGTTGCCAATGCCGCGGTTGTCCAGGGTCGGTGGGCGCGGGATCGGCTGGGTAGAAGGCCCGCGTACCGGTGGCGTGGCCTGGATGCTGCCCTGGCGGCTGTTGGGGTTGGCGCGCTGGATCGGGCTGTTATAGGGGTTGTTGTCGTTGGCCGCGAGCAGGGGCTGCGCAGGCGGTGCCGCAGACAGCGGAAGACTGACAAGCAGCCCCAGGGCCAGCACTGGCAGTGTCGGATTCATACTTTACCTCCTGCACGAAAAAGCCGCGCTCAAGCGTTGGATAGCCTAAGGCGCGACTGGTTCGTAACAAAAGTAGGAATTGGTGTGGAGATGATTCCTGATGTTTCGGTGCTGCTTTCCCTGCTCCATCATAGGAGGCCCCTGCGCGGCCCATCGCAGGCTGTGCCAGCACCTGCAGGTGGGTAGCGGGCTTGAGTCCTCACACCTGCTTGTCGAGCTTATGCCGCGCTGCGTACAGGCACAGCATCTCCATGGCCAAGGTGGCCCCTGCCAGCGCGGTGATATCGGCATGATCATAGGCCGGCGCCACCTCGACCAGGTCCATTCCCACCAGGTTGATGCCGCGTAGCCCGCCGAGTATTTCCAGCGCTTGCACAGTGGTGAGGCCGCCACATACCGGCGTGCCAGTGCCTGGCGCATAGGCAGGGTCCAGGCAATCAATGTCAAAGGTCAGATAAACCGGCCGCTGTCCAACCCGCTGACGAATCGCCGCGATCACCGCCTCAGTGCCCTGACGGTGCACCTGGCGCGCATCGACAATGGCAAAACCCTGGCTGTCGTCATTGGTGGTACGCAAGCCGATCTGCACCGAGTGCGCGGGGTCGACCAGGCCTTCGCGCGCCGCATGCCAGAACATGGTGCCGTGGTCGATGCGCTTGCCCTCCTCGTCTGGCCAGGTGTCGCTGTGCGCATCGAAGTGGATCAGTGCCAGGGGGCCGTGGCGGCGGGCGTGAGCCTTGAGCAGTGGGTAGCTGATGAAGTGGTCGCCGCCCAAGGTGAGCATGGCGCAGCCGGCCTCGAGAATGTGCTCGGCATGCGCCTCGATGCTGCCCGGCACGTTCTGCGGCGTGCCGCTGTCGAACGCGCAATCGCCATAGTCGATCACAGCCAAGTGGTCGAACGGATCAAACGTCCACGGCCAGTGCCGCGCCCAGGCTTGCTGCACGGAGGCCGCGCGAATGGCGCGCGGGCCGAAGCGCGCACCCGGACGATTGCTGGTGGCAGTGTCGAACGGCACGCCGCTGACCACCACATCGACGCCGCGCAAATCACGGCTGTAACGACGCCGGGAGAAACTGGTAATGCCGGCGTAGGTGCTTTCTGCAGCAGTGCCGTACAAGCTGTCGCGGGTCATCGCCTGGTCATTGTGCTGGGCTTGGTCCACGGTTGTGCTCCTGGTCATGAGAAGAGGTCACTGGCCGCTGCGCAGGGCGTTCCACAGCCGGTTGCGCTGGCGCAGGTCGGACAGCTGCATGCCCCGGTCGGCGTACAGCCGCTCACGCACGGCGGCGGGCGGATAGATGTCCGGGTCGCTGCGCACAGCCTCATCGACCAACGCCGTTGCCGCTTGGTTGGCGTTGGCGAAGAACAGCGTGTTGGTCAGCGCCGCCACCGATTCGGGCTGCAACATGAAGGCAATGAAGGCCCGGGCAGCTTCTGGGTGCGGGGCATCCTTGGGAATGACCAGGTTGTCTTGCCAGACCACCGTACCCTCACGGGGAATGCGATAGACCAGCTCAAAGCGCTTGCCTGCGCGCCGCGCCTGGTCGGCGGCCATGGCGGCATCGCCGTTGTAGGTCAGCGCCAGGCACACGCTGCCATTGGCCAGGTCATTGATCTGGCGACCATTGGCGACGTAGCTGATCGACGGTTTGAGTTGGCGCAGCAGCGCCTGGGCAGCATCCAGGTCGGCCTTGCTCTGGCTATAAGGATCCTTGCCCAGATAGTTGAGGGTCAGGCCAATCACCTCCTGTGGTGAGTCGGGCATGGCGATGCCACAATCCTTGAGCTTGCTGGCGTACTCGGGCTTGAACAGCAGGTCGAGGCTGTCCAGCGGCACGTCGCCCAGACGCTGACGCACGGCCTCGACATTCACCCCCAGGCCGAGCGTGCCCCAGGTGTAGGGCACGGCATAGCGATTGCCAGGGTCGGCCACGGCCAATTTGGCTAGCAGGTCCTTGTCGAGGTTGGCATAACCAGGCAGCGTTTGCGGGTCGAGTGGCTGCAGCGCGTTGGCCTGCAGCGCCCGCGCCAGGACCGTGGATGACGGCACCACCACGTCGTAGCCGCTGCGCCCAGTTAGCAGCTTGGTTTCCAGCACCTCGGTGGTATCGAAGGTGTCGTAACGCACTTTGTAGCCCGTCTCTTTTTCGAAGCGCTCCAGGGTTTGCGGGGCGACGTAGTCGGCCCAGCTGTAGAGGTTGACGACCTTCTCTTCGGCCTGCAGTGGCAGGGCCATCACCAGGGACAGCAAGCACAGCGATCGACGCATGACGGACACCTCGGCAATGGGTGGATGCCGCCAGCATGCCAGCCGGGTTACATTGCAAGAATGGCACGTTTGCAAAGCTGACATTCATCAGGAGCAATGTGATGCTCGGACAACTGCACGACCCGGACCTGCATCTGCTGCGGCTGTTCGTCACTGTAGTCGAGGCCGGCGGCTTCAGTGCCGCCCAAGGCGTGCTGGGCTTGAGCCAGCCGAGTATCAGCCAGCAGATGGCGCGCCTGGAAACGCGCCTGGGTTATCGCCTGTGCAGCCGCGGCAAACGCGGCTTTGCGCTGACTGACAAAGGCCAGTTGCTGCTCAAGGCAACCCGCGAATTGCTGGTGCAGATCGAACAGTTCCGCCAGCAGGCCAATGGTGTTGCCGGGCAACTGCTGGGCACCCTGCGCATTGGCATTGCCGAAAACCAGGACAGCGCCGTGAGCCTGCGCCTAGGCAATGCCATCGCCCGCTTCAGGCGACGGCAGGAGGCGGTGCAGCTGGAGTTGATCAGCGCCCCGCCCGCCGAGATGGAACGCTTGCTGCTGGAGCAGCGACTGGATTTGGCCATCAGCTATTTTTCCGGCAAGCAGGCGGCGTTCGACTACCAGCCGCTGTTTGCAGAAACCCAGCAGTTGTATTGCGGCCAGGGCCATCCCTTGTTCACGGCCGAGACGGTGAGCCGCGAACAGCTGCTGGAGGCGGACCAGGTGCGTCATGGCTATCGGTTCTTGCAGGGGGCGGATGCGTTTCAGAGCCAACGCAGTTCAGCCCAGGCCGAACAGATCGAGAGCGTGCTGACCTTTATCCTGTCGGGGCGGCACGTGGGGTATCTGCCTTGTCACTATGCCGAGCCTTGGCTGCTGCGAGGGATGCTGCGGGCATTGGATTCGCGGTTGGATTTCGTCGTGCCGTTCACCCTGGCGCGTCATCGCGGGCAGGTGCCGGGGGACACGCAGGAGGCGTTTGTGCAGGATCTGTTGGCGGCGTTCGCTTGAGACTGAGGTGTCAGTCGTCGTCTTCGCGGGACAAGCCCGCGCCTACTCGGCAACTTCGATGCGGTAGACGCGCTTGTCCGGCGATGACGATGGCCCTGACGAGCCCAATCAGTAGGCCAAACTCCAGGTCAGGGTATAGGTCCGGCCACGGCCCTGGTAGTCATACAGGTAGGCTGGCCCATAGGTCGGCGAATAGAACAGCGTCGCCCGCTGCCCCCAGACCGTGCTGTACTGCTTGTCGAACAGGTTCTGAATACCGGCGCTGAAGGTGCCATAACCGGTGTCCTGGCTGCCCAACAGGTCGAAGGTGGTATAGCCATCGATCTGCTGGTCCTGATCGTCTTTCAAGGTAAAGGCATGATTCGCTTGCAGCCGCGCGCTGCGCCCATCGCCCTTCCAGCCGACAAACGCCGTGGCCTTGGACAGCGAGGCGTAGCGGGCATCACGCTTGATCCAGTCGCCGTCCTGATCTTCCTCTTGCGACTTGACCACATGCACGGTGCCGCCGGTTTCCCAGCCATTCTGGAAATGACGGGTCAGCGCGCCTTCGAAACCAAAGTCGCGCTTCTTGAAGTCCACCACGTCAATGGTCAAGGTCGCAGGGTCAGTGGTGATGGTCTTGTCGGTCCAGATGTAATACAGCGCAGCCTGGGCGTCCCAGTCCAGGTCGGCGTAGCGCCAACCCAGTTCGACCTGACGGCTCTTGATCCCGGCCAGGGGGTTATCGTCAACGCTCAGGCCTTGCTTGCCGTAGTACTTGGCCGGGTCAGGCAGTTCGAAGCCTTCGCCGTAGTTGCTCCAGACCTGGTGGCCATTCTTGAAGTCGTAGATGGCGCCTAGGTTGAACAGGTTGACCTGATAGTCGTTGTTGCCGCCCGGCACCGTCTTGAAGTCGCTGACCTCAACGTCCATCTGCTGACGCCTGGCACCGCCAGACAGGGTCAGGTTGTCGGTCAGGCGCCAGTCGAGCTGCGCGTAGGTCGAGACGCCATCGACTCGATAGCTGGGATAGCGCGGTGCCTCGCTGAGTTTGTCTAGCTCAAGGCCGCCACTTTCCGAGGAAGTCAGTGGGTCGAAGGTGGTTTGCTGGGCGTTGAAGCGCTCGCGATCCAGGTCGACGCCATAGGTGAGCTTGAGCGTGTCCCACTGCTTGGCGAACAGTGCCTTGAGGCTGCTGACCTCAAAATTTTGCTGCGAGGCCGCAAAGTACACGCCGCGCGAACCTGGCACCCCACCACGGTTGTAGTAGGGGAACGGGTAGAAGTTGTCGTCCTCCTTGCGGTAGGAGGCCTGCAGGTAGAAATCCTGACCGAGGACATCGCTGTGGTGGTAGTTGGCGTTGAGCAGCAGGCGCCGGGTCTGAGGTTGTAGGTCAGAGGAGTAGCCGCCACGCAGCTGCGCATCTTCAAGGTCCGACGGCGCGTTGTAGTTGAGGTTGGGAAAATAGATACCTGTGCTGCCATGGTTGCCGGAATCGTAGTACTGGGCCAGCAAGTCCAGGCTTTGCTCATCGGTGAGCTTCAGGCCGACGCTGCCCATGACGTCGATCGCCCGGTTGTACTGCAGGTCGGTCTGGGTATTGTCGATGAATATCTGATCGCCGGCGCCGTCGTAAAAGGCTTCGTTCTGCTCGGCGGAAATACCCAGGCGAGCGTTGATCCGCTCGTTACCGCCACTGACCGACTGGGCGATGCGGGTGGCCAGGTCGTCACTGTTGTTGAAGCCACTGCTGGCGCCAATCTGGGTTTCGAAGCGGGCCGCTCCTGGCTCGCCTTTCTTGGTCACGATGTTGATGATGCCGCCCGTTGCGCCGCCGCCATAAACGGCGTTAGCGCCGGACAGCACTTCGACCCGTTCGACGTTGAAGGGCGAGATGCTGTCGAATTGGCGCGAGAGCCCGCGAGAGCTGTTCTGGCTGACACCATCGATCATCACCAATACATCGCGACCGCGCATGTTCTGGCCATAGTTGGTCCGCCCTTCCGGCGCCAAGTCCAGGCCTGGGACCAGTTTGCCGATGGCTTCCTTGAGGCTTACACCGCTGTCGAGCTGCTCGCGCAGTTGCTGTTGGTCGACCACCCAGACCGTTCCGGGGATCTCACTGATGGCAGTGCTGGTACGCGAGGCGACGGTGACTTCGGTGGGTTTGAGGCTGATGCTCTGCGGCGCAGCATTGACCTTACGCAACGTTACCGTGCGCGCATCGCTGAATTGCCAGCTCATGCCACTACCTGCGAGCAGCTGTTGCAGCGCCTGCTCGATGCTGTAGTTGCCTCGCAACGCAGGGCTTTGCAGCTCGGCGACTTCGCTGGTGGTGTACAGCAAGTGCAGACCGGCCTGGTCGGCGAAGCTGGTCAGCGCCTGGTCCAGAGCCTGGGCGGGCAGATCCAACTGGACATGACGCGCTGCCACTTGGGCATCACCGGCGGCGTGCACCGCAGCGATGTGCAGCGGTCCGGCCAGCATGGCCAGGGCGCTGCAAGACAACAGGGCATGGTTGAAACGACCGCCGCAGCGGTGCAAGGGTTTGAGCGTGGCCTTCACGAAAGAGCTTCCAGACAAGGCGTCAATGAGAATGGGTTGCTGATCAGTCCCACTACGACGTTCTGGCTTTCATCAACTTGCAGTGCGAAATGTAAAATATTTCGCTTTATCGGTTCAGTGGACCACGGCGAGCCACGGCAGGTAGGTGACTTTCAGGTTGTAGCGCTGCTCCAGGGTGCGCAATAGCGCTTCTGGCTCGGCGAGATCGAACACCCCGCTGACTTCTAGCGCAGCCAAGGTGTGATCGGAAATCAGGATGCGCCCATGCTGGTAACGCTCAAGCTCGCTGAGTACCTGGCCCAGGGGCTTGCCGTTGAAGATCAGCTTGCCACGCTGCCAGGCGGTCAGCGCCCGAGCATCATTGGCGACCGGCACCGCTTGCGTGCCAATCCGTGCTTCACCCTCGGCCAGCACCACGCTAGGGCCGCTGGCCGAACGCCGGACGCTGAACACCGCCTCGCGGCCCTGCACGGGATCGCCGCCGGCCTCGACCACGAACGGACGCAGGTCGCTGGCCGTTTCGAACAACGCCTCGCCCGCTTTGAGCACGACTTTGCGCTCGCTGTCGCTAAAGGCAAGCGACAAGGCGCTGCCACTGTTAAGCGTGACCCGTGAGCCGTCCGCCAGGGTGATGACCTGCCGCTGTCCGATAGCGGTGTGGTAATCGGAGGTCCACACCGGCACTTGCTGCCAACCGATGACGCTTGCCACAGCGAGCACCGCCGATGCAGCGATTGCCAGTGGCCAACGCCGTTTGCGCGGCGCCGGTTGGGCAACGAAGGTTTGCCCAGCGCTGGTCTGCCCGATGTCTGCCCACAACCCCTCAGCTTCCCTCGCGGCCTCGGCATGCGCCGGGCTCAACTGACACCAGCGCTGGTAACGCGCCTGGTCAGCCGCGCAGGCATTGCCCGAATGCAGCAATACCTGCCAGTCGAGAGCATCATCGGAAAGATCGCTGAGCGGATGTGGCTCGGGCATGGCAGATAAGTCAGTCATGGTTGTGTTTGAGCCAGTCGCGGCAATGGCGCAGGGCTTGGCCGATGTATTTTGCCACCATGCTCTCGGAAACGCCCAGCCGTTGTGCGATTTGCGCCTGCGTCAGGCCCTCGACGCGATTGAGCAACAACGCCTGCCGCGCATTGCTCGACAGCTCAAGCATGGCCTGGTCCAGCATCTGTAGGCGTTCACTGGCCAGCAGCGCCGCTTCAGGTGGCGGCGCCGGGCACGGCAGCTCGCCTGTGGCTTCACTGGTTTGGTGATTGGCGGCGATGCGCTGTTCACGGCGCAGCGCATCGATAGCCAGGTTGCCAGCAACACGGAAGATGAAGCTGCGGGCGTGCAGCACCGGAATCGCTTGTTGCTCGATCTTCACCAGCTTCAAGTACGTCTCCTGAGCCACGTCAGCGGCGCGCTGGCGGTCGCTCATGCGGCGGGTCAGGAACTGCAACAGGTCGTCGTAGTGCTCCTGGAAACTTGCCAGCAGCCCAGACACGGGAGACGTCAGCATGAAGGGAGAAAGCCAGTAAGAAAAATTATCGGACGTTAATGAGAGTATCTTTCATTAAGCCCAACACTTTCAACGTCGACGTGCATTTGCCACACTGGCCATTCACCTGTCATACACAAGGCCCTTCCCCATGACGCTGCGCTTATCCCGTCACCTGCGGCTTTTGTTGGTCGCTCTGTTGGCCTGCACAGTTAATGCGTGCGCGCTGTTTCAGGCGCGCGACCCGTTGAACATCAGCGTGATCGGCATAGAACCGCTGCCCGGCCAGGAGTTGGAGCTGCGCATGGCCGTGAAGATTCGCGTGCAGAACCCGAACGAGACGCCGGTGGATTTCAACGGCATCGCGCTCAATCTGGAGGTCAACGATCAGCCCTTGGCCGCGGGCGTGAGCGATCAGCGCGGGCATATCGGCCGGTATGACGAGACTGTGATCGTGGTGCCGGTCAGCGTCACCGCGTTCGCTTTCCTGCGCCAGGCCTATGGCTTGAGCCAGGTGCAGTCGCTGCAGGGCCTGCCCTATGTGCTGCGCGGCAAGTTGGCCGGCGGTCCGCTGGGGACGGTGCGTTTCACTGACAAGGGCAAGCTCGACCTGCCCCAGGCCAGCAGCGCGAACTGGTAGATCAGCGGTTGCTGTTGGCGGCGGCCATCATCTTGTTGACTTCGCTGCGCACCATATTGGCGAAATCGGCCGGAGTCATGGCATCCAGTTCGGCACGCACCCATTCGGCCCACTTGCCTTTGCGCCGGGATTTTTCGGCGATCAACCGCCCGGCCTCGGCCTTGGCCTTGCCCAGGTTGCTTTGCCAATACTCGAACAGCCGCGCTTTCTCGCCTTCGATCTGCGCCCGTTCCTCAAAGCTTCTGTTGGCCAGATTGAAACTCATGAAGGTCTACCCTACCGCTTGGAATTGGGCGCTATCTTACACTGATGCAGCGCCCGCCCGGAACGTTGGCGCAACTTTCCAGCCTCTGCGGCATCCATTGCTTTAACCCACCCATCGACGAGGACGTGTTCATGGCCAGGAAAACTGCCACGCAAACCGATAGCGATCAGATCAAGGACCAGGTGTTCAGCGAATTGCAGTCGTTGATCGAAGAATCCGAAAGGCTGCTCGAACAAAGTGCGACCCTGGTGGGCGAAGAAGCCGACACCCTGCGCGCGCAGATCAGTCTGAAACTGCGCCAAGCACGCCAGGCGGCGGGCTCGGTGCGCGACAAAGCGCAACCGGTGGTGGATGCCACGCAGGATTATATCGGCGGCCATCCCTGGCAGACGGTGGCAGTCTCGGCCGGCTTCGGCCTGGTGATTGGCCTGCTACTGGGCCGCCGTCACTAGCCTCGTTCGATCCGCTGGCGCCAGATCAGGCTCAGGCCGCCTGGGCCAGCGGAATGCCGCTGTGAAAGCGCAACTCCTGATCTGGGGAGGTGATCAACTCAGCCTCAGCTTCACGCACTAACGCCACGACGCGAGCGATGTCGGCCTCGTCGCCGTACTGGCGGGCGAGCTTGAGATAGCCCAGAAAATGCCGTGCTTCGCTATTGAGTAGACCGTGATAGAAGGTCCCAAGCTCTTCATCGAGGTGCGGCACCAGGGCGGCGAATCGCTCGCAGCTGCGCGCTTCGATAAACGCGCCTACCACCAAGGTGTCCACCAGCTTGACCGGCTCATGGGCGCGCACCAGGCGGCGTAGACCCGAGGCATAGCGCCCTGCCGAAACCGGACGCAATGGCACGCCACGGCGCTTCATCAGGCGCAGCACCTGTTCATGGTGGACCAATTCTTCACGAGCCAATCGCGACATCATGTTGATCAGATCAAGGTGGGTGTTGTACTTGGCAATCAGGCTCAAGGCGGTGCTCGCTGCCTTGAACTCACAGTTTTTGTGATCGATCAGCAAGGTCTCCTGGTCGGCGAGCGCCGCTTCGATCCAGGCGTCAGGGGTGCGGCAACCGAGAAAGGCGTCGACTTCGGGAATCAGGGACATAGGCTCACAATCACGCAACAACGGCAGGGCCGGCGATTATACCGGGGGTGGCGGCGATCGCCAGCGACTATGCTTGATACACGTCAAGCGGCATTGATAGGGACGCCGACTATAGTCAGGCACAGGCCAAACAATCCGAGGGGAGCCCATGTCCATGCAACAGGTCCGTAGCATCCTGGTCGTACTTGATCCCGATCACGCCCATAGCCGCGCCCTGACCCGGGCGAAACTGATCGCAGGCGTTACCGGCGCCCGCTTGCACCTGCTGATGTGCGACAAGAAGCACGATCACAGTGCGCTGCTAAGTCTACTGGCGAGCCAACTACATGATGACGGCTACGACAACGTGACTCATGAACAGGCCTGGCACGACACTTTGCACGAGTCGATCATCGCTGTGCAGCAAGCCGAAGGGTGTGATCTGGTGATCAAGGAGCATCGGCCAGACAACCCGCTGAAAAAGGCATTGCTGACGCCCAGCGACTGGAAACTGCTGCGCCAGTGCCCGTCTGCGGTACTGATGGTCAAGAGTGAGCGGCCTTGGACTGGCGGGGTGATCCTCGCGGCAGTGGATGTAGGCAATCATGACGAGGCGCACCGCCTGCTGCATACCAACATCATTGACCATGGCTATGCCATCGCTGCGCTGGCGAAGGGTGAACTGCATGTGATCAGCGCCCACCCCTCCCCCATGCTCTCAGCGGCAGACCCGGTTTATCAGAACTCGGATACCATTGAGCAGCGCTATCGTGAGGCTTGCAAGGCTTTCCAGGCTGAGTTCGATATCAGTGATGAGCGCTTGCACATCGCTGAGGGGCCAGCGGATGTGTTGATTCCCTATACCGAAAAGCACTGTGATGCGGTGGTGACGGTGATTGGTACGGTTGCACGGACGGGCATCTCCGGGGCCTTGATCGGCAATACGGCGGAGGTTGTGCTTGATTCGCTGGAGGGGGATGTTCTGGTGCTTAAAAGTGAAGAGGCCAGGGAGCACTTGGAAGAACTAGCGCGGGGCTGAGCCCTCTTTGTTGTGTCAGTTGCCATGTCTTCGCGGGCAAGCCCGCTCCTACAGGGGGCGTGGCAAGCCCGTATTAGGCGCGGCGATATAGCAAGTCTGGAAAGACAAAACCCCTACCTGCTCGCGCAGATAGGGGTTTTGCGAAATGAATCTTGACGATGACCTACTCTCACATGGGGAAACCCCACACTACCATCGGCGATGCATCGTTTCACTAC
>NZ_JAOYTM010000012.1:0-292095 GCF_025847435.2 Pseudomonas sp. BT-42-2 | reverse complement strand
GCTCCCACAGGTACGGCGCCGACCGTTCGAGCGGCGCCGTACCTGTGGGAGCGGGCTTGCCCGCGAAGGGGCGCAAAGCGGCCCCAATGCAGGCGACACAAGCCTTAAGTGAACAGCATTCTGTCCATTGGGCAACCTTTCCAGTTAAGTGGGAAGATCAGTCCCAGCTCAACGCCCCACCCGTCTGATACTCGATCACGCGCGTTTCAAAGAAGTTCTTCTCCTTCTTCAAGTCCATGATCTCGCTCATCCACGGGAACGGGTTGGTGGTCCCTGGGTATTCTTCCTTCAGACCAATCTGGGTCAGGCGACGGTTAGCGATGAACTTGAGGTAGTCCTCCATCATCGCGGCGTTCATGCCCAGTACGCCGCGTGGCATGGTGTCACGGGCGTATTCGATCTCCAGCTGGGTCCCTTGCAGGATCATCTGGGTGGCTTCTTCCTTCATCGAGGCATCCCACAGATGCGGGTTCTCGATCTTGATCTGGTTGATCACGTCGATGCCGAAGTTCAGGTGCATCGACTCGTCACGCAGGATGTACTGGAACTGCTCGGCAACGCCGGTCATCTTGTTGCGGCGACCCATCGACAGAATCTGGGTGAAGCCGCAGTAGAAGAAGATGCCTTCCAGTACGCAGTAGTAGGCGATCAGGTTGCGCAGCAGTTCTTTGTCGGTCTCCGGGGTGCCGGTGTTGAACTCCGGATCCGAGATCGCGCGGGTGTACTTCAGGCCCCAGGCAGCCTTTTTCGCCACCGATGGGATCTCGTGGTACATGTTGAAGATCTCGCCTTCATCCATGCCCAGCGACTCGATGCAGTACTGGTAGGCGTGGGTGTGGATCGCCTCTTCAAAGGCCTGGCGCAGGATGTACTGGCGGCACTCCGGGTTGGTGATCAGGCGGTACACGGCCAGCGCCAGGTTGTTGGCAACCAGCGAGTCAGCGGTGGAGAAGAAGCCCAGGTTACGCATGACGATACGGCGCTCGTCTTCGGTCAGGCCGTCCTGGCTCTTCCACAGGGCGATGTCGGCGGTCATGTTGACCTCTTGCGGCATCCAGTGGTTGGCGCAGCCGTCGAGGTACTTCTGCCAGGCCCAGTCGTACTTGAACGGTACCAGCTGGTTGAGGTCGGCGCGGCAGTTGATCATGCGCTTCTCGTCAACCGCAACGCGGGCCGAGGAGCCTTCCAGTTCAGCCAGGCCTTCGGCGATGTCCAGGTCGTTCAGGGCAGCCTTGGCGCGCTTGACCGCCTCGGAGTCAGAAGCGGTAGCGGCACGCGCTTCCAGGGCGGCGGCGCCACCGGCGCTGTCGAGCTTGTCGAGGGTAGCGGCGGCGTTGGCCTGCGCGGGGGTGCTGCCTTTGGCGGCGACTTCGCCGTCTTCTTTATCGAATTCGTCCCAGCTCAGCATGGTCCTGGCTCCTGCTAGAGGGTTGCGCGGGGCAACCGGTTGGATTTGAGGTGATGCCTGTACTACGCAAGGCCCATAAGGCAATACGGCGGGCAGTGAGAGCTCGCTCTCGTCACATTTGAAATTGTCGGGTCAGCGCTTGGCCTGTCCTCGAACGAGGGGCCAGGACGCCTGAAAACAGTGTGGCAACGACAAAACATGCGGTCTGGCCAAGCGGGGCTTGTGTCACGCAGTCGATCATTGGCTCAACCCTTTTTTGGGGGGCGAAGTATAACGGAATTCGCAGGCGATCGGAGCGACGCTGCGCCGGTCTGCGGTAATTTTTCGACCGGTACAGGGCGATTCCGTTCACGAATAACGCGTCGTTTCACGGGGAAGGAGTGTAGCTGAAAAAACGCTAGATGTGGTGTTTGGTTATTTGATTTGGCACAAAATATTGTGTTTTAAGCGATAAGAGAGGAGAGGCGGGAGGCTATGCGCCTCCCGCGATCGGGGGGGCTAGCCGCACTTCTTGCGAAGCGTTTCGACGATGTGGGTCTTAGGGTTGTTGCGCGCTTCTTCGACCGTGGTGAAGCGGCCGGTTGCAGCATTGCGGCCAATCCTGCGAGTGATGGTTTTTTTCCGAGCCATGCTTGCCTTCCTCATTGGATGTGGGGGCCGATGCCGCCTGTGCGGTGTCGACACTCTTTTTTATCCATTGACGAAGGTTGCCAGGCAGTGGGTGATGATTCCCTGTCAGGGCCAGTACAGACAAAAATGCCGCAAGCGGCGCTCCTCAGAGCGCCCCTTGCGGCATCAGGCCTTACTGGCAGGCTTCGCAGTCAGGCTCGTCGATCGCGCAGGCCTTCGGCACAGGTGCTGGACCTGCGGCCTGGACCGGGGCGCTGTCGCCACCGCTGGAAACGGCGTTGAGCTTGCCGGTGTTGATGGTCGACTTCTCGGTGCTGGTCGCGGCCAGGGCACGGAGGTAGTAGGTGGTCTTCAGACCACGGTACCAGGCCATGCGGTAGGTCACGTCCAGCTTCTTGCCCGAAGCGCCAGCGATGTACAGGTTCAGCGACTGGGCCTGGTCGATCCACTTCTGGCGACGCGAGGCGGCATCGACGATCCACTTGGTCTCGACTTCGAACGCGGTGGCGTAGAGGTCTTTGAGCTCTTGTGGGATGCGCTCGATCTGCTGGACCGAACCATCGTAGTACTTCAGGTCGTTGATCATCACCGAGTCCCACAGGCCGCGAGCCTTGAGGTCGCGAACCAGGTATGGGTTGATCACGGTGAATTCGCCCGAGAGGTTCGATTTCACGTACAGGTTCTGGTAGGTCGGTTCGATCGACTGCGAAACGCCAGTAATGTTGGCGATGGTCGCGGTTGGCGCGATGGCCATGATATTCGAGTTACGAATACCTTTTTGTACCCGAGCACGCACCGGCGCCCAGTCCAGGGTCTCGTTGAGGTCGACGTCGATGTACTTCTGGCCACGGGCCTCGATCAGGATCTGTTGCGAGTCCAGCGGCAGGATGCCTTTGGACCACAGCGAGCCCTGGAAGGTCTCGTAGGCGCCGCGCTCGTCAGCCAGGTCGCAGGACGCTTGGATCGCGTAGTAGCTGACCGCTTCCATCGACTTGTCGGCGAACTCGACGGCGGCGTCGGAGCCGTAAGGGATGTGCTGCAGATACAGTGCGTCCTGGAAGCCCATGATGCCCAGGCCGACCGGACGGTGCTTGAAGTTCGAGTTACGCGCTTGCGGCACCGAGTAGTAGTTGATGTCGATCACGTTGTCGAGCATGCGCACGGCGGTGTTGACAGTGCGCTGCAGCTTGGCGGTGTCCAGCTTGCCGTCGACGATGTGGTTCGGCAGGTTGATCGAGCCCAGGTTGCAGACCGCGATCTCGTCCTTGTTGGTGTTCAGGGTGATCTCGGTGCACAGGTTGGAGCTGTGCACGACGCCCACGTGCTGCTGCGGCGAACGCAGGTTGCACGGGTCCTTGAAGGTCAGCCATGGGTGGCCGGTCTCGAACAGCATCGAGAGCATCTTGCGCCACAGGTCTTTGGCCTGGATGGTCTTGAACACCTTGATCTTGTTGTACTCGGTCAGGGCTTCGTAGTACTCGTAGCGCTCTTCGAAGGCCTTGCCGGTCAGGTCGTGCAGATCAGGTACTTCGTTCGGCGAGAACAGGGTCCACTTGCCGTCATCGAAGACACGCTTCATGAACAGGTCAGGGATCCAGTTGGCGGTGTTCATGTCGTGGGTACGACGACGGTCATCACCGGTGTTCTTGCGCAGTTCGATGAATTCTTCGATGTCCAGGTGCCAGGTTTCCAGGTAGGCACACACAGCGCCTTTGCGCTTGCCACCCTGGTTCACGGCGACGGCGGTGTCGTTGACCACTTTCAGGAACGGCACGACGCCCTGGGATTTACCGTTGGTACCCTTGATGTAGGAGCCCAGTGCACGCACAGGGGTCCAGTCGTTGCCCAGGCCACCGGCGAATTTCGACAGCATGGCGTTGTCGTGGATCGCGTGGTAGATGCCCGACAGGTCGTCCGGCACGGTGGTCAGGTAGCAGCTCGACAGCTGTGGACGCAGGGTGCCGGCGTTGAACAGGGTCGGGGTCGAAGCCATGTAGTCGAACGACGACAACAGGTTGTAGAACTCGATCGCGCGGGCTTCTTTGTCTTTCTCTTCCAGCGCCAGGCCCATGGCCACGCGCATGAAGAACACCTGCGGCAGCTCGAAGCGCACGCCATCCTTGTGGATGAAGTAGCGGTCGTACAGGGTCTGCAGGCCCAGGTAGGTGAACTGCTGGTCACGCTCGTGGTTGATCGCCTTGCCCAGACGCTCCAGGTCGAAGTCGGCCAGGGCAGGGTTGAGCAGCTCGAACTCGATACCTTTGGCCACGTAGGCCGGCAGCGCCTTGGCGTACAGCTCAGCCATCTCGTGGTGAGTGGCGCTGTCGGCGACGCTGAGGAAGCCCAGGCCTTCGGCGCGCAGGGTGTCCATCAGCAGGCGAGCGGTGACGAACGAGTAGTTTGGCTCACGCTCGACCAGGGTACGGGCGGTCATCACCAGGGCGGTGTTGACGTCCTTGATGGCGACGCCGTCGTACAGGTTCTTCAGGGTTTCGCGCTGGATCAGCTCGCCATCGACTTCGGCCAGGCCTTCGCAGGCTTCGCTGATGATGGTGTTCAGGCGGGCCATGTCCAGCGGCGCCTTGCTGCCGTCGGCCAGGGTGATGCGGATCGATGGGTGCGGCTCGACCACGGCATCGGTGTTGGCGCGGGTAGCACGCTCTTTGGCGCGCTGGTCGCGGTAGATCACGTAGTCGCGGGCAACTTTCTGCTCGCCGGCACGCATCAGGGCCAGTTCGACCTGGTCCTGGATTTCTTCGATGTGGATGGTGCCGCCCGATGGCATGCGACGCTTGAAGGTAGCCGTGACCTGCTCGGTCAGGCGCGCAACGGTGTCGTGGATGCGCGACGAGGCGGCGGCAGTGCCGCCCTCAACTGCGAGGAACGCCTTGGTGATGGCCACGGTGATCTTGTCGTCGGTGTAGGCGACGACAGTGCCATTGCGCTTGATCACGCGCAGTTGGCCAGGTGCGGTGGCAGCCAGATCCTGGTTCGAATCTGCGCCCTGCGGCACCTGGGCCTGCGGGTTCTCGCGAGTTGTGTCGGTTTGCATCGGTGGGTGTCTCCACAGTTTCTATATGTTCAGGCGCCTTTTGAGCGCCCACCGTTCCATCCACTAGCCTGGTGGCCCCGCGGGGATGCACACGCACGTGCATCCGCCCGCTCGGGCTTACCGACTTCGGGACAGACTCAGGAATAAGGGGCAATAGCTTGCCGCTCCCTGGCCGAAGTCAAAGGTTCTGGGCCGTGGCCCAAAAACTGTTGCTGTCGGGTGTCACCAGGCGATGCCTGCAACACCCATACCCGAACAAGGCCGCTTGGACGGGCTTGCCTCGGTCGCCTCCGCAGGAGCGGTTTGGCTGCGCAAATCACACTAAGTTCAGGCCGAAAAATCGCTTGAGTTTGCGTGCCGACTTGTGTTTGTGATTTCAAGCGAAACCCAATATGTAGTGGTTCGCTGCAATGGGGATACAAGATAATGCGGTCGCGGGGGCTTTGCAAGGTGAGCGCCTGTGGATAACTTGTGCGTAGTTTGTGTGTGATTCGTGGGTATTGGCTGTAGGCCTTGTCCCATGAGGTTTTCACTTTTTTTCTACGCGCTGATGCCCCGGCATAGTTTTTTTAGGGCGCGCACCCTATCACAAAAAACGGTTCAGTCCAGGGCGTGTTGGCGCGGGGTTGGATGAGATTTGGAAGTCCGTGGTGCGCGACGTAGTATCCGTCGGTGATATTGCCTTTTGGTGAACGGCAGGGACACTGTAGTGGCTCGCGCGCAAACGTATCTCAGCGTGGGAGCGGGCTTGCCCCGCGATGAGCCCCGCCCAGGCAACACCCCCAGCAGATAACTAAAACAACACAGAGGAAGGCCATGGACCAGCCCTGCAACCGCATCCTGATTGTCGAGGACGACCAGCGCCTCGCTGAGCTCACCGCTGAATACCTGCAGGCCAACGGTTTCGAGGTGGCAGTGGAAGGCGATGGCGCGCGCGCGGTGCGGCGTATTCTCGACAGCCAGCCGGACCTGGTGATCCTCGACCTGATGCTGCCCGGCGAAGATGGCCTGAGCATCTGCCGCCGGGTGCGCGGCCAATACCCCGGGCCGATTCTCATGCTCACCGCCCGCAGCGACGAGCTCGATCAAGTCCAAGGCCTGGACCTGGGGGCCGACGACTATGTGTGCAAACCGGTGCGCCCGCGCCTGTTGCTGGCGCGTATCAATGCCCTGTTGCGCCGCAGCGAGAGTCTGGATGGCAAGCGCCAGGAGTTGCAATTCGGTGCCCTGCGGATCGACAGCAGCCTGCGCGAGGCCTGGCTCAACGAACAACCGATCGACCTGACCGGCGCCGAATTCGACTTGCTCTGGCTGCTGGCCAGCCACGCAGGGCGGGTGCTCTCGCGCGAACAGATCTTCACCTCCCTGCGCGGCGTCGGCTACGACGGCCAGGACCGCTCCATCGATGTGCGTATTTCCAAGATTCGCCCCAAGATCGGCGATGATCCGATTCATCCGCGGCTGATCAAGACCCTGCGCAGCAAGGGCTATCTATTCGTCGGCGAGGCGGCCCAGGCCTGATGAACTCGATATTCCTGCGTATCTATGGCGGCATGCTCGCCGTCCTGGTGCTGGTCGCGGTGCTTGGCGTGCTCAGCCTGCACCTGGTCAATCAGGTGCGCGCCGAACAGCACCGCGAGCGCCTGGCCCAGGGCACTTTCAGTTTGATGGCCGACAATCTGGCGCTGCAGAACGACGTCGAGCGCAAGCGTTCGCTGGTGATCTGGGAGCGGCTGCTCGGTGTGCCGTTGGACCTGCGACCGATGAGCGCATTGACCCTCGACGGCGGCCAGCGAGCGCGTCTTTACCGCGACCTGGTGGTCGTGGAGAAGACTGGCCCGCATGCGGCGCGGGTATTGCGCCGGGTCGGCCGCGAAGACGTGTTGCTCGAAGCGCAGGTCCAGCAGGTCAGCGAGCAATTGGCGCGAGCCACGCTGTACCTGGTGGCCGATGAACTGGTGCGTTATCCGATCACCGAGCAACAGCGACGCCTGGCTGAGCTGCGCCAGAGCAAGGGCTTTGGTTTTGACGTCGCCCTGCAGCGCTTGGAGCGCGTGGGTCTGGACGACGACCAGCGGCGGCGGGTGGAGGAGGGCGACACGGTGATGGCGCTGGGCAAGGATGGCGACTCGATTCGCGTGTTTGCTGGCCTGCCTGGCTCGCCCTGGGTGCTGGAAATCGGCCCGCTGTATCAGCTCAACCTCTATCCACCGCAGTTGTTGATCCTTATCGCCTTCCTCGGCCTGTGCCTGATCGGCTTGGTCGTGTACCTGCTGGTGCGCCAGTTGGAACGGCGGGTTTCGGGCCTGGAGAATGCCGCCACGCGCATTGCCCAGGGCAGTCTGGATACCCGCGTGCCAGCGGGCGATGCGGACTCGGTCGGGCGTCTGGCGGCAGCGTTCAACGGCATGGCTGAGCACCTGCAGCGTTCGCTGAGCATGCAGCGGGAGCTGGTGCGTGCCGTTTCGCATGAGCTGCGCACACCGGTGGCGCGCCTGCGTTTTGGCCTGGAGATGATCGAAACCGCCAACACTGAACAAGCCCGGGCCAAGCATCTGGCGGGCATGGACAGCGACATTCAAGACCTCGACAAGCTGGTCGACGAGATGTTGACCTATGCCCGCCTGGAACAGGGCGCACCGGCGCTGAAATTCCAGGCCGTCGACCTCGACGCCTTGCTCGACCGGGTCATCGCCGAGTTGGCGCCGCTGCGCGCCGAGGTACGCGTCAGCCGTGGCGTATGCCAGGGGCTGGAAGGGGCGGGCGCCTGGGTCGAGGCGGAACCGCGTTATCTGCACCGCGCCTTGCAGAACCTGGTCGGCAACGCCATGCGCCATGCCGAGTCCGAGGTGCGCCTGAGCTATCAGATTGGCCAGCAGCGTTGCCGGATCGATGTCGAAGACGACGGCCCAGGCATTCCCGAAGGCTTCTGGGACCGCATTTTTACCCCCTTCACCCGCCTGGACGACAGCCGCACGCGTGCCTCGGGCGGCCACGGCCTGGGGCTGTCGATCGTGCGACGAATCATTTACTGGCACGGCGGGCGGGCCATGGTCGGGCGTAGCGAAGGCTTGGGCGGTGCGTGTTTCAGCCTCAGTTGGCCACGGGTACAGGCGCCGTCCTGAGGGCTAGACGCTGATCAAGCTCAACAGGTGGCCATCCTTGATGCAGAACTGCCCATCGATCTCGATCCCCTGCTGCCAGGCTGGAGACAGGTCAGTGAGCAGACGGAGCCGGGCCAAGCCGCCGACAGACCATTCGAGCACTTCGGCGTGTTCGAAGTAGAAGCGTTGTTTTGTCAGTGGGTAGAGGGTCTTGAACAGGCTCTCTTTGAGCGAGAAGGTCAACGTCACAGTCAGGCCAAACTGGCTGCGGTCCAGACGTTCGAGCTCGGCAGGCGTCAGGATCTCCTGGGCCAGGCGCTCGGCACGCTCATCGTCCAGCAGGCTTTCCTGATCCAGACCCAGGCCCTTGCAGCGACCATCGGCGGCCACCACCGCAGCGGCCCAACCCTTGCCGTGGGTGATCGAGCCATGAATGCCGGTTGGCCAGATCGGAGAGCGGTCTTCATGGCTGCCGGGTACATAGTCGCGACCGTCCAGTTGCTGCAACGCGGCCCGCGCGCAGACGCGGCCGGCCAGGTATTCGGCCTGGCGCTTGGCCACCGAACGCTGCAAGCTGGCGCTGTGTTCGATGCCTGCGCGCTGAAAGTCATCGGCGGCAAGCTTGGCGGGGTCGAAGGCACAGCTGACCAGCTGCGCACCGGGGACCGGATGGGGCAGGGGCCAGTGGTGCTGGAGTGGGGCGCAGCAGGCGGGAAGTCTGTTCATGGCCGATATTGTGCCAGCCGATGAGTCATGTGTCAGGGGCCGCTATGCGGCCCTTGGCAGGCTCAAGATGAACCGTGTAGAAGCTGGCTTGCCTGCGAAGCGCCGCCAAGCGGCCCCGGCGATAGTCAATCAAACGCAGTCTTGAAGAACGCTTGCATATCCGCCCAAGAGCTCTCGTCCGCCGCCTTGTCATAACCGATGTCCGGCCCGCCATGCCCACCATGGCTCAAGCGGTCAGCATCCGGATTGGTAAAGCCATGCTTGGCCCCAGGAATGCCGACGAACTTCATATCAGCCCCAGCCGCTGCCATCTCTTGTTTGAACGCCGCGACCTGCTCTGGTGTGATCATGCTGTCAGCGTCACCGTGCTCCACCAGAATCTTCGCCCTGATCACCCCAGGCCTGGCGGGCTCCTGCGTCACCAGCGCGCCATGGAAGCTCACTACGCCATCAAGCTTTACCCCGCGGCGGGCGGCATCGAGCACCACTTTGCCGCCGAAGCAGTAACCCACCGCGCCCAGTTGATGCTTATTAATGTTGGGCTGGATCTTCAAGAGCTCAAGACCTGCATCGAAGCGTGCGGCAGCTGCCTTGGGATCCTTCAGGGCGGCGGCCATGAACGCCTTGGCGTCAGCCGGGTGTTCGGTGTTCTTGCCATCGCCGTACATATCGATCGCCAACGCGTTGTAACCGAGCGCAGCAAGGTCGCGGGCACGGCGCTTGGCGTAGTCGTTCAGCCCCCACCATTCATGCACCACGACGATGCCGGGGCGCTTGCCCTCGATGGCGTCATCGTAGGCGTAGTAACCCACCAGACGGTTGCCGTCGGCGTCCTGGTAAGCGATCTCGCGGGTTTGCACGGCCGCTTGGGTAACGGCGGCGCTGCACATCAGGGTCAGGGCAAGCAGAAAACGCATGGTCGTAGCTCCTTGGACATGGCGTTTCGACAATCGGTGCGACTCGTTCAGCGAAGGTTCAGCCTGGGTTCAGCAGCGGTTCAGGGCGTCTTGCTTACTCTAGCTTCCAGACCGAAACAGCGCATCCAACTGGAGTACGAAGCTATGAAAACACTCAATACCCTGATCGCCGCCATGGCCGTTTGCGCCGCAGGCTTCACCGTCAGCGCCCAAGCCGACGACACCTTCGCCAGCCTCACCTACGGCCAGACCAGCGATAAGATCCGCAAGTCCGGCCTGCTCGATCGCAACACCGACCATCTCAACGCCGATGGCATCATCAGCAAGGACGGCACCTGGGGCGTGCGCGTAGGTAAGATCAACGACCAAGGTCGCTACTACCTGACCTACGACAATGTGTCCAACGACCATAGCGGCCTCAAGCTGCGTCAAGAAAACCTGCTCGGCAGCTACGACGTGTTCCTGCCCGTGACTGACACCACCAAGCTGTTCGGTGGCGGTAGCCTGGGCATGACCAAGCTGTCCCAGGAGTCCTCCGGCTACGGTCGCGATACCGACTATGGCTACGCTGTCGGCCTGCAGGCCGGTGTGATCCAGGACATCACCGACAACGCCTCGGTCGAGCTGGGCTACCGTTACCTGCGCAGCAACGCCAGCACCGAGCTGGTCGAACACGGCGGTCCAAAGGTCGGCACCCTGCGCCTTACCAGCAGCGCCCAGACCTACCTGTCGGCCAACTACAAGTTCTGAGGTGATGGCTAAGCCGGACCGGCCCGCTGAAGGGGCCGGTTCGCTGTTATGCTTTTCGTCAGTTCCGGCTTCATCGCGGGGCAAGCCCGCTCAGGTATCGACGCACACAGTTGCGCTAGGAGCGGGCTCGTCCCGCGATGAGGCCAGCAAATATAAGGAAGGAGAGCGGCATGAAACTGCTGGTGGTCGAGGACGAGGCGCTGCTGCGTCACCACCTGTTCACGCGCCTGAGCGAAACGGGTCATGTGGTCCAGGCGGTCGCCAATGCCGAGGAAGCCCTGTATCAAGTCGAGGAGTACCACTTCGACCTGGCAGTGGTCGACCTGGGCTTGCCTGGCATGAGCGGGTTGGACCTGATCCGCCAGTTGCGCAACCAGGGCAAGAGCTTCCCGATCCTCATCCTTACCGCGCGCGGCAACTGGCAGGACAAAGTCGAGGGCCTGGCCGCCGGGGCCGACGACTATGTGGTCAAACCCTTCCAGTTCGAAGAGCTGGAGGCCCGCCTCAATGCCCTGCTGCGCCGCTCCAGTGGTTTCACCCAGTCGACCATCGCTGCCGGACCGCTGGTGCTCGACCTCAACCGCAAGCAGGCGACCCTGGACGAGCAGCCGCTGGCGCTGACCGCCTACGAATACCGCATCCTGGAATACCTCATGCGTCATCACCAGCAGGTGGTCGCCAAGGATCGCTTGATGGAGCAGCTCTATCCCGATGACGAGGAGCGTGATCCGAATGTCATCGAAGTGCTGGTCGGCCGTCTGCGCCGTAAGCTCGAAGGTGAGCATGGCTTCAAGCCGATCGACACCGTGCGCGGCCTGGGTTACCTGTTCACCGAGCGCTGCCGATGATTCGCTCGCTGCGCGTGCGCCTGATGCTGGCGGCGGCGTTGCTTGCCTTGCTGTTCATGTTGGCGCTGCTGCCGGCCCTGCAAAAAGCCTTCAGCATGGCGTTGCAGGAGTCGATCGAGCAGCGCCTGGCTTCCGACGTCACCACGCTGATTTCCGCAGCGCGCATCGAGCATGGCCAATTGCAGATGCCCGAGCTGCTGCCGGATGAGCGCTACAACCTGCCTTATACCGGCCTGATGGGCTACATCTTCGATCGCCAGGGCAATCAGGTCTGGCGCTCGCGGGCCACCACCGACCGCAATATCAACTATCACCCCCGCTACGACGGGCGCGGCAACGAGTTCGCGCGCATTCGCCAGGACGACGGTGAGGAGTTCTTCGTCTATGACGTCGAGGTCAAGCTGCTCGGCGGCAAGAACGCCGCCTACAGTATCGTCGCCCTGCAGCCGGTGCGTGAGTACCAAGACACCATCAACGGCCTGCGGGAGAAGCTCTACCTGGGCTTTGGCGCAGCCTTGCTGGCGTTAATGGTGCTGCTCTGGGCCGGCCTGACCTGGGGGCTGCGCTCGTTGCGCAGGCTCAGCCTTGAGCTCGACGAAGTGGAAACCGGCGCCCGCGACGGCCTGAGTCGCGAGCACCCACGTGAGCTGCTGCGCCTGACGGGCTCGCTCAACCGCTTGCTGCACAGCGAGCGCGAGCAGCGCCAGCGCTACCGCGATTCGCTCGATGACCTGGCGCACAGCCTGAAAACGCCGCTGGCAGTGCTGCAAGGGGTAGGCGAAAGCATGGGCCAAGGCAGCGGCGAGCGTGAGCAGGCGCGGGTGCTGCAGAGCCAGATCGAGCGCATGAGCCAGCAGATCGACTATCAATTGCAGCGCGCCAGCTTGCGCAAGAGCGGCCTGGTGCGCCACCGGGTGCAGCTCAAGCCGCTGCTCGACAGCCTGTGCAGCACATTGGCCAAGGTCTATCGCGACAAGCGCGTGGCCGTCGACGTGGATGTTCCAGAGCACGCCCAGGTGCCGATGGAGCAGGGCGCTTTGCTCGAGTTGCTGGGCAACCTGTTGGAGAACGCCTATCGGCTATGCCTGGGGCAGGTGCGGGTGAGCCTGCAGGAAACGCCCGGGCACCTGGTGTTGTGCGTCGAGGATGATGGGCCAGGGGTGCCGGCGGATCAGCGCGAGCGGATTCTGCAGCGCGGTGAGCGGCTGGATCGCCAGCATCCGGGGCAGGGCATCGGCCTGGCGGTGGTCAAGGACATCATCGACAGCTATGACGCGCACCTGAGCCTGGATGATTCGCCACTGGGCGGGGCGGCGTTCCGGATCATCTTCAACCTCGATTGAGTGCTTCGTCAGTACCGACCTCATCGCGGGGCAAGCCCGCGCCTACAAGGTCACCGCTAATCCTGTAGGAGCGGGCTCGTCCCGCAGTGAGGCCAGCAGGGCACACTCCGGGCGGATTCCCGCCATCGACCCTGTTCAATTCCCGCCAGCGGGCGGAAATCCGCCAGCGATTCCCCCACCATTGCCCCCTCATTGGGCAAGCAAACCCTTCAAATCCGGCTCCTGCACCCAATCCGGGCATTTTGGCATCGCCCTTGCTATTGACTTGGCAGAGACCTGCCCAGGCGGCTCGAACACAACGACAAATCCCTCCAGGTGCAGGAGGGTTAGCGATTCAGGTGCCCCCGCCCTGGGAAGGGTGGAAACCGGCACACTTGAGGAAAATTAGCCATGACGACACGTCAGCCGCTGTACAAATCCCTGTATATCCAGGTGTTGGTTGCCATCACCATCGGTATTCTGCTCGGTCACTACTACCCTGAAACCGGCGTCGCGCTCAAACCCCTGGGTGACGGGTTCGTCAAACTGATCAAAATGGTCATCGCCCCGATCATCTTCTGCACCGTGGTCAGCGGCATCGCTGGTATGCAGAGCATGAAATCGGTCGGCAAGACCGGCGGCTACGCGCTCCTGTACTTCGAAATCGTTTCCACCATCGCCCTGATCATCGGCCTGGTCGTGGTCAACGTGGTCAAGCCTGGCGCTGGCATGCACATTGACGTCAGCACCCTGAACGCCAGCAGCGTGGCCGCCTATGCCGCCGCAGGCGCGCAGCAGACCACCGTCGGCTTCCTGCTCAACATCATCCCTAACACTGTGGTCGGTGCCTTCGCCAACGGCGACATCCTGCAAGTGCTGATGTTCTCGGTGATCTTCGGCTTCGCCCTGCACCGCCTGGGTAGCTACGGCAAGCCGGTGCTGGACCTGATCGACCGCTTCGCCCATGTCATGTTCAACATCATCAACATGATCATGAAGCTGGCCCCGATCGGTGCCTTCGGTGCCATGGCCTTCACCATCGGCCAGTACGGCGTCGGTTCGCTGGTGCAGCTGGGCTACCTGATGGCCTGCTTCTACGTCACCTGCCTGGCGTTCATCCTGATCGTGCTCGGCGGTATCTGCCGCGCCCACGGCTTCAGCGTGCTCAAGCTGATCCGCTACATCCGTGAAGAGCTGATGATCGTGCTGGGTACCTCTTCTTCGGAGTCGGCCCTGCCGCGCATGCTGGCCAAGATGGAGCGTCTGGGTGCGAAGAAATCCGTGGTTGGCCTGGTCATCCCGACTGGCTACTCGTTCAACCTCGACGGTACCTCGATCTACCTGACCATGGCTGCGGTGTTCATCGCCCAGGCCACTGACACCACCATGGACATCACCCACCAGATCACCCTGCTGCTGGTGCTGCTGGTCGCGTCCAAAGGTGCTGCAGGCGTTACCGGTTCGGGCTTCATCGTCCTGGCTGCGACCCTGTCGGCTGTCGGCCATCTGCCGGTTGCCGGCCTGGCGCTGATCCTCGGCATCGACCGCTTCATGTCCGAGGCGCGTGCTCTGACCAACCTGATTGGTAACGGCGTGGCTACCATCGTCGTGGCCAAGTGGGTCAAGGAGCTGGACGAAGACAAACTGCAAGCCGAACTGGCTTCCGGTGGTTCGCCGCTGGAAGACACCCGTCCGACTGACGACCTGGGCGTGGCTGAAGGCCCAGCTCGCTGATTCAGGCGTAAGCAAAAAGGCGACCTTCGGGTCGCCTTTTTTGTCGCTGGGAATTGTGATGCAGCGTCGGCCTTATCGCGGGGCAAGCCCGCGATAACGGTGGTCTATTCGACGCGCGTCTGGCCGCTGTACACCAGGATCTGCCGGCAGCGCCGACACAGATAACGCCGCCCCTGGCGCACCAGCTTGTGTCGCTGCGCACTGAACGGGAAATCACTCTGCGGGCAAGGGCACTGGTAGATGTAGCGTGTTGCCGTGCGCCGCTTCACTTCATAGTTATGGCAGCGATTGGGCGGCAGCTCATACACCCCACGCATGATCAGCTGCCACTCCTCGCCATGCGGCTGGATGCTGTCGCCAAACAGCTGATGCGCCACCAGGTGGGCCACTTCATGGGCCACGGTCTGGCGCAGGAAGTCTTCCTGGTTGTCGCGGTACAGCTGCAGGTTGAAGCGCAGCAGGTTCTCATGCAGGTGGGCAACTCCGGCCTTCTGGCCGCGCAGCTTGAAGCTGACCTGCGGGCGGGCAAAGGGGCGCTTGAAGAAGGCTTCGGCTTGCTGGTAGCAGGTTTCGACGCGGGATTCGAGCAACTCGGGCATGGCGGTGAATAGTCTCCTGAGCCGGGCATTATGCCGTAACCACCTTTGGCCTGCCGAGCCACCGGTCAGCAGGCAGCCAAAGGCCGCCTTGCGGCGGCCCGTGACTTGATGCCCCAGTGTTGGTTTGGATCTAGTTGGTATACACAGGCCCCACGCCCAAGCCCCAGATGATCACGGTAGCGGCCATGATAGCCACCAACACCACCAGGCCCACTGCCAGCACCGAGCTGGAGAACAGGAAGCCTTCATCCGATGGGATGTTCATGAACGTCGGCAAGCCCACATACAACAGGTAAACCGTGTAGCAAATGGCCGCTGTGCCGACCAGCATGCCTAGCCATAGGTGTGGGTAGAGCGCCGCCAGGCCGCCGATGAACAGCGGGGTGGCGGTATAGGTGGCAAAGGCGATGCATTGGGCCATGGACGGCGTGGCATCGTAGGTGCGCGCCATCCAGTGAATGAAGGCGCCCATCACCGCCACCCCGGCGAGCATGGCCAGGTAGGACATCACGCTCATCCACAGCGCGCTTTCCATGGTCAGCATCACTGCCGGTCGATTACCGATTACCCAGCCCACCTGGGTAGTGCCGATAAATGCCGAGACCGCGGGGATCGCCGCCAGTATCAGCGTGTGGGTCAGGTACATGTGGCTGATGGTTTCGTCCTCGCCACGAATCTCCTTCCACTCCTGATCGGGATGGGTAAACAGCCCCAGAACGTGATGGATCATGCGGGTCACTCCTATCGTCGTTGCCAAACGCCCCCCAAGTGGAGCGCTTGCGGCCCGAGGCCAGGCACCGATGCATGCGGTAATGTGGCCTTATGTCGCAGTATAGGAAGCAGATCCCCGCTTAATACCTGCTTTTTAGAGCAAATTGCGCTGTCAATCGGCTTGCTGATTCCCTTGCAGTCTTTGATCGGAATACGGCCGTTAATTGTGCCCAGGCCCTACGCCCAGGTGCGGTTTGTGCGTAAAATAGCCGGCTTTTGTCACACCTCGCGGATTCAAGCGCTATGGGCACCCTCTCGGTCAACCAGAACAAACTGCAAAAACGCCTGCGTCGTCTCGCTGGCGAAGCCATCACCGACTACAACATGATCGAGGATGGCGACAAGGTCATGGTCTGCCTGTCCGGCGGCAAGGACAGCTACACCATGCTCGATGTTCTGCTGCACCTGCAGAAGGTGGCGCCGATCAAGTTCGAGATCGTCGCGGTGAACATGGACCAGAAGCAACCAGGCTTCCCCGAGCATGTGCTGCCGGCCTACCTCAAGGAACTGGGGGTCGAGTACCACATCGTCGAGAAGGACACCTACTCGGTGGTCAAGGAGCTGGTGCCCGAGGGCAAGACGACCTGCTCGCTGTGCTCGCGCCTGCGCCGTGGCACCCTGTACACCTTCGCCGACGAGATCGGCGCGACCAAGATGGCCCTCGGTCATCACCGCGATGACATCGTCGAGACCTTCTTCCTCAACATGTTCTTCAACGGCGCGCTCAAGGGCATGCCGCCCAAGCTGCGTGCCGATGACGGCCGTAACGTGGTGATCCGCCCGCTGGCCTACTGCCATGAGAAGGACATCCAGGCCTACTCGGACATGAAGCAATTCCCGATCATCCCGTGCAACCTCTGCGGCTCGCAGGAAAACCTGCAGCGCCAGGTGGTCAAGGAGATGCTGGTGGAGTGGGAACGCAAGCACCCGGGGCGTACCGAGAGCATCTTCCGCGCCATGCAGAACGTTGCCCCGTCGCAGTTGGCCGACCGCAACCTGTTCGATTTCAACAGCCTGAAGATCGACGAAAACGCCGCGCCGCGCTTCCTCGACGTGCTGAACATCTGAGCCCATGCGCGATTATCAGTGGCTGCATGAGTACTGCCTGAACCGCTTCGGCTCGGCCAAAGCCCTCGAGGCCTTCCTGCCGCAGCCGAAAACCCCGGCGCAGTTACGCGATATCGGCGATGACCGCTACCTGTCGACCCTGTCGCTGCGGGTGTTTCGCGCTGGTCTCAAGCACAGCTTGGTGGACGCCAAGTGGCCGGCCTTCGAGCAGGTGTTCTTCGGTTTCGATCCTGAGAAAGTGGTACTCATGGGCGCCGAGCATCTGGAGCGGCTGATGCAGGATGAGCGAATCATCCGCCACCTGGGTAAGCTCAAGAGCGTGCCGCGCAATGCCCAGATGATTCTGGATATCGAGCAGCAAAAGGGCAGTTTCGGTGCGTTCATTGCCGACTGGCCGGTGACCGATATCGTGGGCTTGTGGAAGTACCTGGCCAAGCATGGCAACCAGCTCGGCGGGTTGTCGGCGCCGCGTTTTTTGCGCATGGTCGGCAAAGACACCTTCATCCCAACCGATGACATGGCGGCGGCGTTGATTGCCCAGGGCATCATCGACAAGGCGCCGACCAGCCAGCGCGATCGGGCATTGGTGCAGGAGGTGTTCAATCAGTGGCATGCCGAGAGTGGCCGGCCGCTGTGTCAGCTCTCGGTGATGCTGGCGCACACAGTCAACCACTGATTCGGCCCCTCGGCGGTGGCCCCTTGTCGGAAGGGGCGTGGGAGCGGACTGCGTGGCAGCGAACTGGTTGGAGCGAACTGCGTGGTAGCGGGCTTGCCCCGCGATAGCGATGTCGGCCTCAGTTTCGCTATCGCGGGGCAAGCCCGCTCCCACCTAGCCCCCACCTAGCCCAGGTAGCCCACGCAGTCCACGTAGCTTGTTCTAGTTTCCTTCGCCGGCCAGCCGCCGTTCATGCTGAAACTTCCAGCGCACGAACAGCAGCCCGCTGACAAACAGCCCCAGGCTCACCAGCACCTCGATCCAGCCAAACACCGCGCGCGCCGGATCGAACGCCGCCAACACGCCCTTGATGAAGTAGATGTTCACCACAAAGCAGGTCCAGGCATGCGCCCGGGCGCTGCCCATGAGCATCCCCGGCAGCAACAGCAGCAGCGGGATCAGCTCGATCGCCAGGATGACCTCGACCCGCGCCCCGTGCAGGTTAGCGAACCACAAGTTATTGATCACCAGCAGGGCGATCAGGCCGAAGAAACAGCCCAGGCTCATGGCCCGCGTCAAGCGCAGGCGCGGGCTCAACCACTCCAGCGGCGGCAGCACCTTGGGCTTCCTAGCCACGTTCACCACCCAAAGCCTTGGCAGTGCTCGCCAGGCGTTGGCCGAGCGCGCGGCACAGGGCGATCTCATGGCTGTCCAGCTCGCGCTTGCCATCTGCCCCGGCATGATGGCTCGCCCCGTACGGGGTGCCGCCACCACGGGTCTCGAGCAGCGCCGACTCGCTGTAGGGCAGGCCCATGACCAGCATGCCGTGGTGCATCAGCGGCAGCATCATCGACAGCAGGGTGGTCTCCTGGCCGCCGTGCAGGCTGGCGGTGGAGGTGAACACCGCCGCCGGCTTGCCGACCAGCTCACCGCCCAGCCACAGGCTGCTGGTGCCATCGAGGAAGTACTTGAGCGGCGCGGCCATGTTGCCGAAGCGGGTCGGGCTGCCCAGGACCAGCCCGGCGCAGTGGCGCAGGTCGTCGAGGGTGGCGTACAACGCCCCGCTGGCGGGGATATCCGCGGCCACTGCCTCGCATTCGGTGGAGATCGCCGGCACGGTGCGCAGGCGCGCTTCCAGGCCGGCCATCTCGACGCCGCGGGCAATGTGCCGGGCCATCTCGCTGGTCGAGCCATGGCGGCTGTAATACAGCACCAAGATGAATGGATCGCTCACGGCAGGATCTCCAGCACCTTCTCGGGTGGGCGGCCGATGACCGCCTGGTCGCCGACCACCAGAATCGGCCGCTCGATCAGTTTCGGGTGTTGGGCCATGGCTTCGATCAACTGTTGGTCGCTGAGCGCCGGGTTGGCCAGCTCCAGGGTCTTGTATTCGTCTTCACCGGTGCGCAGCAGCTGGCGCGGGGCGATGCCCAGCTTGCCCAGCAATGCCTTGAGGGTCGCCGCATCGGGCGGGGTTTCCAGGTAACGCACGATGGTCGGGCTGAGGCCGCGCGCTTCGAGCAGCTCCAAGGCGCCGCGGGATTTCGAGCAGCGCGGGTTATGATAGAGAGTCAGATCAGTCATGACGGGTCGCATCCAGCAGGGTGTGGCGGCTATTCTAACCGCAGCGACTGAATTACAGGTTTAGAAAACTTCGAGAAGGATTGACCCATGGCAAAGCGTTTGGCAGCTGCACTGGCCATCACTGCGAGCCTGTTGCTCGGCGGTTGCGGTGCGGACTACGGCGTGGACCAGCACGGCAATACGGTAAAGGCTGAACAGATCGAGGGGCACTGGCTGGTGCTCAATTACTGGGCCGAATGGTGCGGGCCGTGCCGCACTGAAATCCCTGAGTTGAACGCGGCGGCCAAGCAGTGGGACAGCCAGGGTATCAAGGTGGTCGGGGTGAACTTCGATGGCCTGCAAGGGCAGGACCTCAAGCAAGCTGCCGAGACCCTCGGGATTGGCTTCACGGTACTGGCCCAGGATCCGGCAGAGCGTTATGAGCTGCCGCGCAGCGAGGCGTTGCCGGTGACCTACATCATCGATGACAAAGGCAAGGTCCGTGAGCAACTGATGGGCGAGCAGACCCTGGAAGGGCTGCAGGAGAAGATCAAGGCCCTCAAAGGCGCCTAACGATGTTGACTTGATAGCTGGGGCTGCTTTACAGCCCCTCGCGGGCAAGCCCGCTCCCACAGGGACCGAGCTTGTACCCGGTACACACTCTGTGGGAGCGGACTTGGCGGGGCGCTGAACCGCCGCGAAGGGCCGCAGAGCGACCCCAACAGAGGTGATCAGCCTTCTTCAGGCCAGAATCGCAACGGCTTGCCTTGCGCCGGCCAGAACCGAATCTGTTCGATCGCCGAAACATCCCAACGCTGCACGGTCTCCAGCGCCTCGAGGAAACGCTTCTCCTGCTCCATCAACGCCGGCGCGCACAGCTTGCGAGTCTTGCCGACTTTGCCGAAGCGGATCCGCTGACCCTCAAGCGTATACGGCGCAAACCAATGGTTGCAGCCACCATTGCCATAGGCGCGGCCGTCTTCGGCCAAGGTCAGGGTGAGGTGGCTGTAATCGATCAGCGGGCGTTCGCCAATCCACTCAAGCACATAGCTCTGCTCTTGTTGCAACTTCGACGGCTGCGCAGCGCAGCCCAGCAGGCCGGTGGCAATCAGCACGCCGGTCAGCATGTTTTTCACTGAGCGCTCTCCTGGCAGTGTGGGCACAGGTGCTTGTCACCCTTGCTGGTCCAGCCCAATTCAGCGACGCGGGCAGTGGCGGCCGGCTTGTGCGCCTTGTTGCCCAGCTTGCCGTCGACGGCGAACTCGAAGTCGAGCACGGCTTGGCAGCTGTCGCACTTGACCTGCCAGTTGAGGATCTCCAGCTCTTTGAACGCCGGGCCGCTGGCCACCGCGACCCACTGGCCGCGCGGGTTGATCAGGTGGCGTACGCTTTCCACGGTCAGGCGCATGGACAAATCCTTGCTGCCTTTGAGGGTGACCAGCAGGACGTCGTCCTTCTGGATCGAACCGCCATTGCCGGTCACCTGATAGCGACCCGGCACCAGCGCGCGGCATTCGATCAGGGTGTGTTGCGGGTTGAATAGGGTGTAGCGGAAATCGTGCTCGACCATGGGTCCTCCAGAAATGCCGCGTATCCTAGCATCAACCCTCGACCAGATTCTGCGGATTGCCTGCCACCCAGCGGATGATATTTTCCAGGGTGGTCGCAGCGATCGCATCCAGCGCCTCATGGGTCAGAAACGCCTGGTGGGCGGTAATGATCACGTTGGGGAAGGTCAGCAACCGGGCCAGCACATCATCTTGCAGGGGCAAGTCGGAGCGGTCCTCGAAGAACAACTGGGCTTCTTCTTCATACACGTCCAAGCCCAGGTAGCCGAGTTGGCCGCTCTTGAGCGCATCGATCAGGGCTGGGGTGTCGACCAGCGCTCCGCGACCGGTATTGATCAACATCGCACCCGGTTGCAGCGCTGCCAGGCTGTGGGCGTTGATCAGGTGGCGGGTGTGCTCGGTCAGCGGGCAGTGCAGGCTGACGATCCGCGACTGGCGTAGCAATTCAGGCAGTTCCAGGTAGCGTGCGCCCAAGGCCAGCATGTCGGGGTTGGGATAGGGGTCGTAGGCCAGCAACTGACAGCCAAAGCCGGCCATGATGCGGGCGAAGGCCACCCCGATCTGGCCGGTGCCGACCACCCCGACGGTTTTGCCATGCAGGTCGAAGCCGGTCAGCCCGTGCAGGGTGAAGTCGCCTTCGCGGGTGCGGTTGTAGGCGCGATGCAGGCGGCGGTTGAGAGCCATGATCAGCGCCACCGCGTGCTCGGCCACCGCATGCGGCGAGTAGGCCGGCACCCGCACCACGGCCAGCCCCAGGCGCTTGGCGGCGGCCAGGTCGACGTGGTTGTAGCCCGCCGAGCGCAGGGCGATCAGGCGCGTGCCAGCGGCGGCCAGGCGCTCCAGCACCGGCTGGTCCAGTTCGTCGTTGATGAAGGCGCAGACCACCTCGAAGCCACTGGCCAGGGCGGCGGTGTCCAGGGTCAGGCGGGCCGACTGGAAGTGCAGTTCCAGGTTGTTGTCGGTGCTGGCCCGGGTGAAGCTTTCCTGGTCGTAGTGTTGGCTGCTGAACAACAGAGTGCGCATGGCGGATTCCTTGGCAATGAGGCGAGGTGAGTTTAGCCCGATTGGCTTGGCGGACTTTGATCGGTGCCATGGGAGGCTCAGTCAGTGCCGGCCTATTCGCGGGCAAGCCCGCTCCCACGGGGTCCGAGGTGTCGAGAAGCCCGTGGGAGCATCAGTAAACGCACTCAAGCACTCTGCTGCGCCTGTTCGGCCAACCGGCTGATCGCCTGATCCAGCTCATCCAGCGCCTGCAAGGCCTGGGGATTATCCTGCTTGAGCAGGGTCTCGCTACGCTGGCACGCCGCCCGCAACTGCGGCACTCCACAGTAGCGCGAGGCGCCATTCAAGCGGTGTACCCGCTCGATCATCGCCTCACGATCGCCCGCTTCACGTGCGCTGCGAATCGCCTGGCGATCAGCCTCCAGCGACTCCAGCAGCATGCTCAACATGTCCGCTGCCAAGTCCGGTTTGCCGGCGGCCAGGCGCAAGCCTTCCTCCGGGTCGAGCACCTTCAGTTCGATGCTGTCAGGCAGGCGCTCGGTGATGCGTTCCTGTTGCGGGGTGCCCAGGTTCAGCCCGGTCCATTTCATCACCACCTGGCCCAGTTGCCGTTCACTGATCGGCTTGGTCAGGTAATCGTCCATGCCGCTGTGCAGCAGGGCGCGTTTTTCATTGGCCATGGCATGCGCGGTGAGCGCGACGATCGGCAACGGATTGCCGCTCTGGCTGTTTTCCCACAGGCGGATCTGCTCGGTGCAGGCGCGCCCGTCCATACCGGGCATCTGCACATCCATCAGCACCAGGTCGAACGGCTCATCCTGCACGGCTTGCACCGCCGCAAAGCCATTGTCGACCGCCAGCACCTCGGCGCCGAGGTCTTCGAGCAGGGTCTGCACCAGCAGCAGGTTGGCCGGGTTGTCGTCGACGCAGAGGATCTTCGGCACCCGCTGGCTGCCGGCAACCCTGACTTCGCTGGTTTGCCGTCGTGGCTGAATCAGCTCGACCAGCAGCCGGCGCAGCT
This sequence comes from Pseudomonas sp. BT-42-2, assembly GCF_025847435.2. Lineage (NCBI taxonomy): Bacteria > Pseudomonadati > Pseudomonadota > Gammaproteobacteria > Pseudomonadales > Pseudomonadaceae > Pseudomonas > Pseudomonas sp. BT-42-2. The sequence continues at coordinate 269,357 of NZ_JAOYTM010000012.1, read as the reverse complement.
TGCGCGTACAGGTCGGCTTGGACAGCAGCTGACCATGGGCGTTGGGCAGGTAAGGGTGGTACAGCGCCTGTTCGGTGGTCGGGCACAGCACCACGCACTGGCAATCCAGGCGCTCCAGTTGTTGGTGGTACTGGGCGAGTTGTTCCGGCGACAGGTTGCCCAGGTTGGCCCCGAGCACGGCGAACTCGAATGGCTGGCCTGCCAGGTGCGCCGCCTGAACGCCTTGCAGCAGCTGATCGAAGGAGGCGAACAGGCTCACGCTCAAGCCGCAATCTTCCAGTTGGTGCTCAAGGGCCTGGCGCGCCAGTTCGTGGCCGTCGACGATCGCCGCGCGTCGCCCGAGCAAGGGTTGCAGCGGCAAATCCTCGGCATCGTCGTGGGCCTTGGGCAGGTTCAGGCTGATCCAGAACTGCGAGCCTTCCCCCGGCGTGCTGTCGACGCCGATCTCGCCGCCCATTTGCTCGATCAAGCGCTTGGAGATCACCAGCCCCAGGCCGGTGCCGCCGGGCTGGCGCGACAGCGAGTTATCGGCCTGGCTGAAAGCCTGGAAGAGGGTGCGCACATCTTGTGGCGACAGGCCGATACCGGTGTCTTGCACGCTGATGCGCAGTTGCACGCTGTCTTCTTGCTCGTCCTCGAGCATGGCGCGCACGACGATGGTGCCCTCACGGGTGAACTTGATAGCGTTGCTGACCAGGTTGGTGAGGATCTGCTTGAGTCGCAGCGGGTCGCCGACCAACGACAATGGCGTGTCGCGATAGACCAGGCTGAGCAACTCCAGCTGCTTGGCGTGGGCCGCTGGGGCGAGGATGGTCAGGGTGTCCTGGATCAGGTCGCGCAGGTTGAACGGGATGCTGTCGAGCACCAGCTTGCCGGCCTCGATCTTGGAGAAGTCGAGGATCTCGTTGATGATCCCCAGCAGGTTGTCGGCCGATTTCTCGATCGTGCTCAGGTAGTCGAGCTGGCGCGGCGCCAACTCGCTCTTTTGCAGCAGGTGGGTAAAGCCGAGGATGCCATTGAGCGGGGTGCGGATCTCATGGCTCATGTTGGCGAGGAACTCGGACTTGATCCGGCTGGCCTCCAGGGCCTCCTTGCGCGCCATGTCCAGTTCGATGTTCTGGATCTCGATGGTCTCAAGGTTCTGGCGCACATCTTCGGTGGCCTGGTCGATGCTGTGCTGCAGCTCTTCGTGGGCGTTGTGCAGGGTTTCGGCCATGCGGTTGATGCCGGCGGCCAATTCGTCCAGCTCGTGGCTACCCATGGCCGGCAGCCGCGCTTCGAGGTTGCCGTCCTTGAGTTGGGTGACCGCTTGCTTGATGCGGCTGATCGGGTCGTTGATCGTGCGGCTCATGCGCAGGGCGAGCAGGGCCGTCAGGATCAGGCAGCCCAGGATCAACAGTACGCTGGTGAACAGATTGCGATAGCCGCGCAGCAGGGTGCCGTCGTGGGACAGCTCGATCTCGACCCAGCCAAGCAGCCGCTCGGCCTCGGCGGGGATGGCATCGGTAGCCAGGTCGCGATGATGACCGAACACCGGCATCAGGTAGCGCGTGGCATCGTTGCCGCTGCGTTGCAGCAGTTGGGTACCAGTGCCGCCGCTGGGCGGCTGATTGAGCATGCTCGGGCCGGCGTGGGCCAGGCGCGAGCGGTCGGGCGCGAGGAACGCCACGGCGCGCACGTCGGCCTGCTCCAGCGCCTGGGCCGCGATGCGTTCGAGCTGCGGCGCGGTGTGCTGGGCCATCGCCGGTGCGGCCAGCGGCGCCAGCTGTTCGGCGATCATCTTGCCGCGCTGCAGCAGTTGGCTGCGCAGCTCGTTCTGCTGCAACCAGGTGAAATAGCTGCCCAGCACCAGTGCCATCAGGCTGGCTGGCAACAAGGCCAGCAACAGCACCCGGCTTCTGATTCCCAAACGATCGAGCACACTCGCCTCCTGTGATGTGCCTTGCGGCCGTCGCCGAGCGGGACGGAATAATCTCGGAACGTTACTCCGGGTCTGGCGCTAATGCACTCATTGCAGACGATTTTTGTCGCCTGGGCTGGCCTCATCACCTCACCGGTCGCAATTGGGTTGCCTGGCCCGGCCACATGGCCAATAATCGCGCAACTGAGAATAAATGTCAGAAGCCAATGAATCCTGTAGCTATTCACAATTCGAGCATTCTCGCCATCGAGGACGATCCGGTCCTTGGCGCCTACCTGCATGAGGAATTGCAGCGTGGCGGCTTCCAGGTGACCTGGTGCCGCAATGGCCAGGAAGGCTTGGAAACGGCAGGCCGTCAGGTGTTCGATGTGGTGCTCATGGACATCCTGCTGCCTGGCCTCAATGGCCTGGACGCGCTCGCCCAACTGCGCAGGCGCAGCACTACGCCGGTGATCCTGATGTCGGCGCTCGGTGCCGAAGCCGATCGCATCACCGGTTTCCAGCGTGGTGCCGACGACTACCTGCCCAAGCCGTTCAGCATGGCCGAATTGCAGGTACGCATCGAGGCGATCCTGCGCCGGGTCGATCTTGAGCGCCGGCGCAAAGTCCAGCCGCAGGTCGAGCCGGGCCAGTTGCAGTACGACGAGGCCGCCAGCGATGTCTGCCTGAACGGTCAATGGGCTGGGCTCACCCCCAGCGAATACCGCCTGCTCGATACCCTCAAGCGCAGCCAGGAGGAGGTGCTCAGCAAGCCCTTCCTTTATCAGCAGGTGCTCCAGCGCGGCTACTCGCGTCACGATCGCAGCCTGGACATGCATGTCAGCCAGATCCGCCGCAAGCTCAAGAGCGTGGGGTATCACGATCAGCAGATTCGCACCGTTTGGGGCAAGGGCTACGTGCTCAGTGCCGCTGAGGCCGATTGATCATGCTTGACCGACACTCGCTGTTCTGGCGGCTGGCGATCCTGCTGGTGGGTTTCTGCCTGTTGATGATCGGTCTGAGCTACACCTGGGGCCGGCACATGGAAACCCAGAATGCGTTTCTCTCCGAGTCGGCGCGCCAAGAGCTGCGCAATTACGCCGCCGAGGCCGAGCGGGCCTGGCGCGAAGGCGGCCAGGCTGGGGTCGATCGCTGGTTGGCCGAGAGGCGCCAGCGCGAACCAGGCTGGGTCGGCGTGCTCGATGCCGACCTGCAATCACTGAGCAGCACGCCGCTGGTCACCGCCGAGCGCCAGCGCATGACGCGCTTGCGCGGCGTCGACTGGCCCATGAGCCGGCGCAGTGTCGATCAGCCCTGGGTGCGCCTGGCGTTTCCCACGCTGCCCGAGCAGGGCATGTTGGTCATCGAGTTGCCCGAGCGGCTCAATCCCGGCAAGTACCGCCTGCTCTGGCAAGTCGTGACCAATGGCGTGATTCCGGGCCTGTTCACCTTGTTGTTGTGCGTTGGTCTGTATCGCATGCTGATCGTGCCGCTGAACCAGCTGCGCGAACAGGCCACTGCCTGGCGCGCCGATCAGCTCTCGGCACGTCTCGATTCGCGCACCATCGGCCGGCATGACGAGTTGGGCGAGTTGGCGCGGGCATTCGACCAAATGGCCGAACGCTTGCAGGGTACGGTTGCCCTGCAGCAGCAACTGCTACGCGATTTGTCCCATGAAATGCGTACTCCGCTGAGCCGTCTGCGCGTGGCCTGCGATGGCGAGAGCGACCTGGAGCGTCTGCGTGAGCGCCTGACCCGTGAAGTCGACTGCATGCAGCAACTGGTCGAGGATACTTTGCAACTGGCCTGGCAGGACGCCGAGCGAGCGCCGATGAACCTTGAGCCGATCCAGCTCCAGGCGTTGTGGGAGATGCTGGCTGAGGACGCCTGCTACGAGAGTGGCTGGTGCCCGGCGCGGCTGCGCTGCGAGGTGCCGGCAAACTGCTGGGTGCAGGGCAACCTCAATCACTTGGCCCAGGCCTTCGAGAACATGCTGCGCAATGCCATTCGTCATTCGCCTGATCAGGGCTTGATCAGCCTCGGCGCAAAGCGTGAGGGCAATTACTGGCGGATCTGGCTGGAGGATCAAGGCGGGGGTGTGGCCGAGGACGATCTGGAGCGGATCTTCGCGCCTTTCTCGCGCCTGGACGGATCGCGGCCGGGGGACGGAGGCTTTGGCCTGGGCCTGAGCATCGCGCGCGGCGCCATCCAGCGCCAGGGCGGCACCTTGTGGGCGGAGAATGGCAAGCACGGCCTGCGCTTGTGCATGCGCCTGCCCGCGCATATAGCGGGGCAAGCCCGCTCGCACGAGGCCGCTGTAGAGCCAACGTCATACGCTGGAGCCTGAACTGCGCGTGCCCGGGGAAGCGTATCCAACGCCTATATAGCGGTTAGCTATAGCAACCGCAGATTGCGTGATATGGCCGCGAAAGGTTTGCCGGTATGATAGGCGCCCCTGCCGTCCGGATTGCGAAATACGCCATGACCCTGCAGTACCCAACCATCGCCGATTGCGTCGGCAATACGCCTCTGGTTCGCCTGCAGCGCTTAGCCGGCGAAACCAGCAATACCTTGCTGCTCAAGCTCGAAGGCAACAACCCCGCAGGCTCGGTCAAAGACCGCCCGGCGCTGTCGATGATCACCCGCGCTGAGCTGCGCAACCAGATCAAGCCCGGTGACACCCTGATCGAAGCGACCTCCGGCAACACCGGTATCGCCTTGGCCATGGCGGCGGCGATCAAGGGTTACAAGATGATCCTGATCATGCCGGACAACTCCACTGCCGAACGCAAGGCGGCGATGACGGCCTATGGCGCCGAGCTGATCCTGGTCAGCAAGGAAGAGGGCATGGAAGGTGCGCGCGATCTGGCCGAGAAGCTCCAGGCCGAAGGCCGTGGCCTGGTCCTGGATCAGTTCGCCAACGGCGACAACCCGATTGCCCACTACACCAGCACCGGCCCGGAAATCTGGCAACAGACGCAAGGCACCATCACTCATTTTGTCAGCTCCATGGGCACCACCGGGACCATCATGGGCTGCTCGCAGTACCTCAAGGAGCAAAACCCAGCGGTGCAGATCGTCGGTCTGCAACCGATGGAAGGCTCGGCCATCCCCGGCATCCGCCGCTGGCCGCAGGAATACCTGCCGAAGATCTTCGATGCCACCCGCGTTGATCGGGTCGTGGACATGTCCCAGGCCGAGGCCGAAAACGTCACCCGTCGCCTTGCCCGTGAAGAGGGCATTTTCTGCGGTGTGTCTTCCGGTGGTGCGGTAGCGGCCATGCTGCGCCTGTCCCAGGAAGTGGAAAACGCCGTGATGGTCGCGATCATTTGTGATCGCGGTGATCGTTATCTCTCCACCGGCCTGTTTGACGCGACCTGATGACCAGCAAGAAAAGCAAAGGCGGCCTGCGCTTCCAACCGGCTGGCGGCAACCGTGCACCCCAAGTCCCGGTGGGCAAGAAGCAGCGCCTGGACATCGAGCGGCTGTCCGCTGATGGCCGAGGTATCGCCTTCCATGACGGGCGCACCTGGTTCGTCAGTGGTGCGCTGGCCGGCGAAGCGGTCGAGGCGCGGGTGCTAAATGCCCGCGGCAAAATTGTCGAAGCGCGTCTTGAGCGGGTGTTGCAGGCCAGCGCCGAACGGCGCCAGGCGCCGTGTCGGCATTTCGACCGCTGCGGCGGCTGCAACTTGCAGCACCTGGCGCATGAAGACCAGCTCGTACTCAAGCAGCGCCTGCTCGCCGAGCAGTTGCAGCGGGTGGCCGGTATCCAGCCGCAGGCCTGGGCCGCGCCGCTGTTCGGTCCGGAGTTTGGCTACCGCCGGCGGGCGCGTATCGCCGTGCGCTGGGACGCCAAGGCGCGGCAACTGGACGTAGGCTTTCGTGCCGAAGCCAGCCAGGACATCATCGCCATCGACGACTGCCCGGTGCTGGTACAGCCCTTGCAAACGATCATGCGGCATTTGCCGACTGTGCTGCGCAGCTTGAGCAAACCTCAGGCCCTGGGCCATGTGGAGCTCTTCAGTGGTAGCGCCGAAGCGTTGCTGGTGCGGCATGTGGCGCCACTGCCGGAAGACGACCTGGCGCGCCTGCAGGCCTTCTGCAAAGAAGCCGGTGCCCAGCTATGGTTGCAAGGGGACGGTGAGCCGGCGCCAGTCGAGGCCGGGCAAACCTTGGGCTTCACCCTGGAGCCGTGGGCGTTGCAACTGGCCTGGCGGCCGGGCGACTTCGTCCAGGTCAATGCCCAGGTCAATACGATGATGATCGAGCAGGCCCTGGCCTGGCTCGCGCCGCAAGCCGATGAGCGGGTGCTGGATCTGTTCTGTGGCCTGGGCAACTTTGCCCTGCCGCTGGCCAGGCTGGCCCGCGAAGTGGTTGCGGTGGAAGGTGTACAGGCCATGGTCGATCGGGCCGCGGCCAATGCCCGGGAAAATAATGTGCATAACGCACGGTTTTTTCAGGCCGATTTATCGCAGCCTTTGGCAGGCGCCGGATGGGCCGCCGAGGGCTTTTCTGCGGTACTCTTGGATCCACCGCGCGACGGTGCTTTCGAGGTGGTGCAAGACATCGCACGCCTCAAGGCCAAGCGGTTGGTCTATGTGTCCTGCAACCCAGCGACGCTGGCGCGAGACGCCCAGGTGCTGGTCGCTCAAGGGTACCGGTTAACAAGGGCCGGGATTCTCGACATGTTTCCTCAGACGGCGCATGTCGAAGCCATGGCGTTATTCGAAGCGGGCTAGCCAGCTGGCCCCTTGGTGCGGCTTCCATGGATTGGAGGTCACACGGTGATTGTCAGTGCACCTGCGTGGTGCACTGTATGGAAAGGTAAAGCAAAGATGGTACAGGTGAGAGTGCACCAGCCGGTCAACACCGACGGCAGTATCAATCTCGAAGCGTGGTTGGATCATGTGGTCAGCGTCGATTCGGCGTTGGACCGCGTGGCCCTGAAAGAGGCTTGTGAGTTCGCCCAGGAAGTCGAGAAAAAGGGCAACCCGGCCAAGCATTCCTGGGCGGACGGTACGTCCAGCTTCCAGGCCGGTCTGGAAATTGCCGAAATTCTTGCAGACCTGAAGCTTGACCAGGATTCGCTGGTTGCCGCAGTGATCTACCGCTCGGTGCGCGAAGGCAAGGTGACCCTGGCCGAGGTCGGCCAGCGCTTTGGTCCGGTGGTGTCCAAGCTGATCGACGGCGTGCTGCGCATGGCGGCCATCAGTGCCAGTCTCAGCCCGCGTCAGTCGCTGGTACTCGGCTCCCAGGCGCAGGTGGAAAACCTGCGCAAGATGCTCGTGGCCATGGTTGACGACGTGCGCGTGGCACTGATCAAGCTCGCCGAGCGCACCTGCGCGATTCGTGCGGTCAAGGCCGCCGACGATGAAAAACGCCTGCGCGTGGCGCGTGAGGTGTTCGACATCTATGCGCCGCTGGCCCATCGCCTGGGTATCGGTCATATCAAGTGGGAGCTGGAGGACCTGTCCTTCCGCTACCTCGAACCCGATCAGTACAAGCAGATCGCCAAGCTCCTGCACGAGCGCCGGCTGGACCGCGAGCGGTTTATCAGCGACGTGATGAACCAGCTGCAGAACGAGCTGCTGGCCACCGGCGTCAACGCCGATATCAGTGGCCGGGCGAAACACATCTATTCGATCTGGCGCAAGATGCAGCGCAAGGGCCTGGAGTTCAGCCAGATCTACGACGTGCGCGCCGTGCGCGTGCTGGTGCCGGAAATCCGCGATTGCTACACCGCGCTCGGCATCGTGCATACCCTGTGGCGGCACATCCCCAAGGAATTCGACGACTACATCGCCAACCCCAAGGAGAACGGCTACCGCTCGCTGCACACGGCGGTGATCGGCCCTGAGGGCAAGGTACTGGAAGTGCAGATCCGTACCCACGGCATGCACGAGGAAGCCGAGCTCGGCGTCTGCGCCCACTGGCGCTACAAGGGCACCGACGTCAAGGCCAGCTCCAACCACTACGAAGAAAAAATCTCCTGGCTGCGCCAGGTGCTGGAGTGGCACGAGGAACTGGGCGACATCGGCGGCCTGGCCGAGCAGTTGCGGGTCGATATCGAGCCGGACCGGGTGTACATCTTTACCCCCGACGGCCACGCCATCGACCTGCCCAAGGGCGCCACGCCGCTGGACTTCGCCTACCGCGTACACACCGAGATCGGCCACAACTGCCGCGGCGCTAAGATCAACGGGCGGATCGTACCGCTCAACTACAGCCTGCAGACCGGCGAGCAGGTGGAAATCATCACCAGCAAGCACGGCAGCCCTAGCCGCGACTGGCTGAACTCCAACCTCGGCTATGTCACCACCTCGCGGGCACGGGCGAAGATCGTCCACTGGTTCAAGCTGCAAGCACGCGACCAGAACGTCGCTGCCGGCAAGACCCTGCTCGAACGCGAACTCAGCCGGCTCGGCCTGCCGCAGGTGGACTTCGAGCGCCTGGCGGAGAAGGCCAACGTCAAGACGGCCGAGGACATGTTCGCTGCCCTCGGCGCCGGCGACTTGCGCCTGGCCCATCTGGTCAACGCCGCGCAGCAGCTGCTCGAACCTGAGCGCATCGAGCAGATCGAGCTGACCCCGCGCAAATCGTCGAGCTCGCGCACCGGCAAGCGTGCCGATATCCAGATCCAGGGGGTTGGCAACCTGCTCACGCAGATGGCCGGTTGCTGCCAGCCGCTGCCCGGTGAGGCGATTGTCGGATACATCACCCAAGGCCGCGGCGTGACCATCCACCGCCAGGACTGCGCCTCGGTGCTGCAACTGGCTGGCCGTGAGCCGGAGCGGATCATCCAGGTCAGCTGGGGCCCGGTGCCGGTGCAGACCTACCCGGTGGACATCATCATCCGCGCCTACGATCGCCCAGGTTTGCTGCGCGACGTGTCGCAGGTGTTGCTCAACGAGAAGATCAACGTGCTGGCGGTCAACACCCGCTCGAACAAGGAAGACAACACCGCGCTGATGTCGCTGACCATCGAGATTCCGGGCCTGGGTGCCCTCGGACGCTTGCTGGGGCGCATTTCGCAGTTGCCTAACATCATCGAGACGCGGCGTAATCGTACCCCTTGAAATCGCGGCGGCCTCATCGCGGTCAAGCCCGCTCCTACAGGATCTCAGCGGTCCTTGTGGGCGCGGGCTTGCCCGCGAATGGGGCGACACGGTCCGGAAGGATTGACCCATGACCTACACCCTAGAAGACCTGCTGCACCTGATGGCCCGGCTGCGCGACCCCAAGCACGGCTGCCCCTGGGACCTCAAGCAGGACTACGCCAGCATTGTTCAGCACACCCTCGAAGAGGCGTATGAAGTCGCCGATACCATCGAGCGCGGCGACTTTGTTCACCTGCAAGGCGAGCTGGGCGACCTGTTGTTCCAGGTGGTCTACTACAGCCAGCTGGCGCGCGAGGAGGGCCGTTTCGAGTTCGCCGGTGTGGTCGATGCCATTACCCGCAAGCTGATTCGTCGTCACCCTCACGTATTCCCCACCGGCGATCTCTACGCGGCCCTCGACACCCCACGCCTGAGCGAGGCCGAGGTCAAAGCCCGTTGGGAGCAGATCAAGGCCGAGGAGCGCGCCGAGCACAGCGAGCCAGAGCAGCTGTCGTTGCTCGACGATGTGCCTGCCGCGTTGCCAGCCTTGTCGCGAGCGGCCAAGCTACAAAAGCGTGCGGCCACGGTCGGCTTCGACTGGCCGGAAGCACTGCCGGTGCTGGACAAGGTCCGCGAGGAGCTTGATGAGGTATTGCAGGCCATGGCCGACGGCGACAGCGATGCGCTGGAAGACGAAATCGGCGACCTGCTGTTTGCCACCGTCAACCTGGCCCGCCACCTCAAGCACGACCCAGAAAACGCCCTGCGCCGCGCGAACCGCAAGTTCGAGCGACGTTTCCGCTTCATCGAACAGGCCTTGCGCGACAGCGGCAAGCCGATCGAAGAGTGTAACCTTGACCAGCTGGACGCCCTTTGGGGTGAAGCCAAACGTCAGGAAAAGAACCTGCCCAGCTGCGGCTGAGCTGTTGCATAAGTGAGTGAACATCCATGAGCCTTTCCCTTCGCGACCAATTGCTCAAGGCCGGTCTGGTTAACCAGAAGCAGGTCAAGCAGACCAACAAAGCAGAAAAGAAACAGAAGCGCCTGGAACAAAAGGGCCAGGTCGAGGTGGACGACACCCAGCAGCGCCTGGCCAAGGAAGCCATGGCCGAGAAGGCCAAGCGCGATCAGGAGCTGAACCGCCAGCAGCAGGAAAAGGCCGAGCACAAAGCCCGCGCCGCGCAGATCAAGCAATTGATCGAAGCCACCCGCCTGCCCAAGCTGACCACCGAGGATTACTACAACTTCGTCGACGACAAGAAGGTCAAGCGCATCGCCGTCAACGCCTTGATGCGCAGCAAGTTGAGCAATGGCTCGCTGGCGGTGGTGTCGTTCGGCGGTGGTTACGAGGTGATCCCGCGCGAAGCGGCAGTGAAGATCCAGGAGCGCGACCCTAATCGCATCCTGCTGCTCAATACCCATGTCGAGGAGGCGGACGAGGACGATCCGTACGCTGCCTACAAGATCCCTGACGACCTGATGTGGTAAACACGAAAAAACCCGCCTGGCGGTAATGCTGTTCACTTAAGGCCCTTGTCGCCTGCTTTGGGGCCGCTTTGCGCCCCTTCGCGGGCAAGCCCGCTCCCACAGGGATAGCGCCGCTCGGACGGTCGGCGCCGTACCTGTGGGAGCGGGCTTGTCGGAGCGCCGAACCGCCGCGAAGGGGCGCAAAGCGGCCCCAAATCTTAAGTGAACACATTACCGCCTTGGCGGGTTCTTTTATCGAAGACTGTTTACTGCGTGTGCCGCTGGTTCTCAAGGTGCTCAAGCTCCATGCGGTACTGATGGGCTTCATGCTCCTGGTGGAACATGCCGACCAGCTGACCTTGCTGATGCACATCCCAGATCCGCACACCGGCGGCCAGGCCTTCGTGGGACATTTTCGATTCGTCACGTTCGGTTACTTGGACTGTCATCGTTAAAACTCCACTTCTCGTTGGCTGCGGCACTGTGTCGCAGGCCTTAGTTATAGAGTTTGTTAGCAGGCTAAGTAAATAAACTGCCGATGAAACATGTTTAATGAAGCGCGCATGTGGAAACGTGGGAGCGGGCTTGCCCCGCGATAGCGTCAGACCAAGCAACGCTATCGCGGGGCAAGCCCGCTCCCACGCCATGACCTGCATCGATAACTCGCCATGACCTGCATGGATGAACTGCGTGGGAGCGGGCTTGCCCCGCGATGAGGGCTGCGCAGTCTCCGCTTAACCGAGCTTGCTCGGCACTGGCTGACGCACCAACCGCAACCCGGCCAACACCACCGCAAACACCGCAATGCTAGCGGTGTATAGCACTAGTGCCGGGATCCCGAACAGCAATGCCAGCGCCGCCAGAATCCATCCGGCCCGCCCCGCCAGCAGCTGCGCCAACAGCGCCAAGCCCAGCCCGGCCCAGGCAATCACCTGAAAATGAATCGCCAACCCCAGCAGCGAGCGCAGCTGGCATTGCCAAAACTCCCCCGGCACGCCGCACAGCCCCACCCACTGGGCATCCTCCATCAGCCCATAACGCACGCCATAGCTCGCCGCCAGCCATAACGCCAAGCACAGCAGCAAGACAATAACGGACATTGAACGGGGCATGACGATCTCCGGGGTGGTAATAACAGTGCGCAAGGATAACCCTGTGCAACATCTGTGCAAGGCAAGAACGCGCGCCACCAGCTATGTTGCACAGAAGCACCGTTGCCGCGCTGGTGTAAGGCGCGGCAATATCCAGCGTGACGGACAACCGTGCACTGGGCAACTTTGTACAGGCCGCCATTGTCAGAGCCTGGGTATCGCACCGCCTTGCTGATTTTTTCTGGGGGATTCAATGCTTCGATCAATGCGCCTCGCCGCCCTACTGGGTGGCCTGCTACTGGCTGCGGCCGCCTCGGCGCGGGACATCGACGCCGCCAGCTACGGCTTTCCCTTGACCAACCCGTTCGAGGCGACCATTGCTACCACTCCGCCCGAACAACGGCCGACCCTGCCCAATGACGAAGACATCACTCAAGCCGACTACAGCCTGAACCTGCGCCCGGAGCGCGCCTTCACCCTGCCCGACAATTTCTGGCCAGTGAAAAAGCTCAAGTACCGCCTGGCCCGCCAGGACCGCGAGGCGCCGCTGATGTTCATCATCGCCGGCACCGGCGCCCCCTACTCCAGCACCATCAACGAATACCTGAAGAAGCTCTACTACCAGGAAGGCTTCCACGTCGTGCAGCTGTCGTCACCGACCAGCTGGGACTTCATGAGCGCCGCCTCGCGCTTCGCCACCCCAGGCATCACTTCAGAGGACGCCGAGGACCTGTACCGGGTCATGCAGGCGGTACGCGCCCAGCATCCGCGCTTGCCAGTCAGCGACTTCTACCTCACCGGCTACAGCCTGGGCGCACTGGATGCGGCGTTCGTCAGCCACCTGGATGAAACCCGGCGCAGCTTCAACTTCAAGCGGGTGCTGCTGCTCAATCCGCCGGTCAATCTCTATACCTCGGTCAGCAACCTGGACAAACTGGTGCAGACCCAGGTCAAGGGCATCGACCGCAGCACCACCTTCTATGAGTTGATGCTGGAAAAGCTCACCCTGTACTTCCAGGAAAAGGGCTACATCGACCTCAATGACGCCCTGCTGTACGACTTCCAGAAGTCGCGCCAGCACCTGTCCAACGAGCAGATGGCGATGCTGATCGGCACTTCGTTCCGCTTCTCGGCGGCCGATATCGCGTTTACCTCCGACCTGATCAATCGCCGCGGCCTGATCACCCCACCGAAACAGCCGATCACCGAAGGCAGCACCCTGACCCCGTGGTTCAAGCGCGCCTTGCAATGCGACTTCGAGTGCTACCTGACCGAGCAAGTCATCCCCATGTGGCGGGCCCGCACCGATGGCGGCAGCGTCCTGCAGCTGGTCGATCAGGTCAGCCTGTATGCCCTGGCCGATTACCTGCACAACACGCCGAAAATCGAGGTCATGCACAACGCCGACGACGTCATCCTCGGCCCTGGCGATATCGGTTTTCTGCGCAAGGTGTTTGGCGATCGCCTGACCCTGTACCCGCACGGCGGCCATTGCGGCAACCTCAATTACCGCGTCAACAGCGACGCCATGCTGGAGTTCTTCCGTGGTTAAAAGACTGCTGCTCGTCACCGCCCTGTTCGCTGCCGGCCATGCCATGGCGGCGGAGATCGCGCCGCGCACCAGCGTGATCGAAGCCGACCCGGTGGTTACCCCCCAAGCAGAAAGCGATGGCTTTCTCGATCCGATGCGCGCGCTGAAATTCAACCCTGGGCTCGACCAGCGTGAATTCGAACGCTCGACCCTGACTGCGCTCAACGTCTACGACCCGCTGGAGTCGATGAACCGGCGCATCTATCACTTCAACTATCGCTTCGACCAGTGGGTGCTGCTACCAGCGGTCAAGGGCTACACCGCCATCACCCCGCGCTTCTTGCGCACCGGGGTGAGCAACTTCTTCAACAACCTGGGTGATGTGCCCAACCTGTTCAACAGCGTGTTCCAGCTCAAGGGCAAGCGCTCGGCGGAGATCACCGCGCGGTTGATGTTCAACACCATCATCGGGGTCGGCGGCCTGTGGGACCCGGCGACCAAGATGGGCCTGCCCCGCCAGAGCGAAGACTTTGGCCAGACCCTGGGCTTCTATGGCGTGCCCGATGGGCCGTACATCATGCTGCCGATCCTGGGCCCGTCGAACCTGCGCGATACCACCGGGGTGGTGGTGGATTATGCCGGCGAGCAGGCGATCAACTTCCTCAATGTGGCCGAGGCCAGCACCGATCATCCGGAGATTTTCTTCGTCAGGGCGGTGGATAAGCGCTATACCACGGCCTTCCGCTATGGGCAGCTGAACTCACCGTTCGAGTACGAGAAAGTACGCTACGTGTATACCCAGGCGCGCAAGTTGCAGATTGCTGAGTAGGGAGGGTCAATACCGGCCCTATCGCGGGGCAAGCCCGCTCCCACGTGCTGGGCTTGCTCGGCAATAGGGCGGGCCCTGCACAGCATCACAATCCTAGAAATTGCCCCAGCTCGCGGCGCTTGGCCAGGGCGTCGTTGCGCCCCAGCTCGATCAGCTCGCTGCAATAGCTCGCCTCGAACAATAGATAACTCAACACCCCTGCCCCACTGGTGCGGGTCGCTCCCGGCCCGCGCAAGAACATGCGCAACGCCGCCGGCAATTCACGCCGATGGCGCGCCGCGATCTCATCCAGTGGCTGACTTGGCGCCACCACCAGCACCTCGATCGGCGCCAACCCCAAGCGCCGCGCGTCCAGGTGCGCGGGCAACAGGTGGCTGAGGTGATTGAGCCGCTGCAGCAGCTCGATGTCATCTTCCAGGCTGTCAATGAAGGTGCTGTTGAGCATGTGCCCACCAATCTGCGCCAGGCTGGGCTGCTGACCGCTGAACACCCGCTGGGTCGGCAAGGGCGGCGCCGGCCGCTGCGGGTTGCCGCTGACCCCGACCACCAGCACCCGACTGGCGCCCAGGTGCAAGGCCGGGCTGATCGGTGCCGACTGGCGCACTGCGCCATCGCCAAAATACTCCTCGCCCAGTTTGACCGGGGCGAACAGCAGCGGGATCGCCGAGCTGGCCAGCAGGTGCTCGACCGTCAGCGCCGTGGGCCGGCCAATGCGCCGATGGCGCAGCCAGGGCTCGATGGTGTCGCGGCCCTGATAGAACGTCACCGCTTGCCCGGAGTCGTAGCCAAAGGCGGTGATGGCCACCGCGCGCAACTGCTCGCTGGCCAAGGAATGGGCGATGCCGTCCAGGTCCAGGTGCGCTTGCAACAGGCCGCGCAGCGGGCTGCTGTCGAGCAGCGCCACCGGCAGCTGGCCGCCTATGCCTAGCAGGCTGTGGCTGACGAAGCGGCTGGCTTGGCGAATGACCCCGGGCCAATCGCTGCGCAGCACCAGGTGGCTGCGAAAGTTCTGCCAGAAATGGGTCAAGCGCTGTACCGATTCGCCAAAGCGGGTGGCGCCGCTGGCCAGGGTCACGGCATTGATGGCGCCGGCCGAGGTGCCGACGATGACCGGGAAGGGATTGGCCGCGCCGGGGGGCAACAACTCGGCGATCCCAGCCAATACGCCGACCTGATAGGCGGCGCGGGCGCCGCCGCCAGAGAGGATCAGGCCGGTGGTTGGGGTCATGTGGTCCTCCCTGGAATCGTTGGTGTTTCAGTGATGGCCTCTTCGCTCTCGCCCGGGAAGTCGTCCAGCGGCGGATGAATGACCAGGCGATAACCACTGCCATCGTCCAACCGCCGCTGGGTAAACGGAATCACCCGTGCTTTGCCCAAGCGGGCGAACTTGGTAGTGGCGGTCACCGTCGCTGCCGGGATGCCGAACAGCGGCACGAACAGGCTCTGCTTGGCGCCGTAGTCCTGATCCGGTGCATACCAGATCGCACGGCCGCTGCGCAGCAGCTTGAGCATGCCACGCACATCCTCACGCTCCACCGCCAGTGAATCGAGGTTATGCCGCTCACGGCCGCTGCGCTGGATGAAGTCGAACAGCGGGTTGCCGTGCTCGCGGTACATACCGTCGATGGTATGTACCTGGCCGAGCAGCGCCGCGCCAATTTCCAGGGTGGTGAAATGCACGGCCATCAGGATCGCCCCTTGGCCATCGCGTTGTGCTGCCTGCAAATGCTCGAGGCCTTCGATATGCGCCAAACGCGCCAACCGGGCCTTAGGCCACCACCAGCTCATGGCCATTTCGAAGAAGGCGATGCCGGTGGAGGCGAAGTTTTCCTTGAGCAAATGCCGCCGTTGGTCGGCGGACAGCTCCGGGAAGCACAACTCCAGGTTGCGCGCGGCAATCCGCCGACGCTCGCCGGCCACCCGGTACATCAGCGCACCCAAGGCGCGGCCGAGCCACAGCAGCGCGCGATACGGCAGCTGGACGGTCAGCCACAGCAGCCCAAGGCCCAGCCACAGGCCCCAGAATCGCGGGTGGAGAAAATACGGACGAAAACGCGGGCGTTCCATTGAAGCTTCCGGCAAGACAAGGGCCGAGCATTCTACAACGGATCGCCGCCGGTTGCGGGCAACCGGCGTTCTCGTTATAAGTCAGGGCACTTTTTGAGCAATAAGCCGTCTATGCAGACCATGAGCCTAAACCAGACCCCCGAAAGCGCCCCCGTGTTCCAGCTCAAAGGCAGCATGCTTGCCATTACCGTGTTGGAACTGGCGCGCAACGACCTCGAGTCCCTCGACCGGCAACTGGCGGCGAAAGTGGCCCAGGCGCCGAATTTCTTCAGCAATACCCCGCTGGTGCTGGCGCTGGACAAGCTGCCCGCCGACGAAGGGGCGATCGATTTGCCTGGGCTGATGCGCGTCTGCCGCCATCATGGCCTGCGCACCCTGGCCATTCGCGCCAGCCGCATCGAGGACATCGCCGCGGCGATCGCCATCGACCTGCCTGTGCTGCCGCCCTCCGGCGCCCGTGAGCGGCCGCTGGAGCCCGAACCTGAGGTGAAGAAGCCCGAGCCAGTGCCTGCGCCGCCCGCGGAGCCAGAAATCCGTCCGACCCGGATCATCACCACTCCGGTGCGTGGCGGCCAACAGATCTATGCTCAAGGCGGCGACCTGGTGGTGACCGCCTCGGTCAGCCCCGGTGCGGAACTTCTCGCCGATGGCAACATCCATGTGTACGGTGCCATGCGCGGCCGCGCCCTGGCAGGCATCAAGGGCAACACCAAGGCGCGTATCTTCTGCCAGCAGATGACCGCAGAGCTGGTGTCCATCGCGGGTCAGTACCGTGTCTGCGAAGACCTTCGACGCGACCCGTTGTGGGGGGCCGGCGTGCAGGTCAGCCTGTCCGGCGATGTGTTGAACATCACCCGTCTTTAACGGATACTTGCCGGCATTTTTAGAGCAACTTTTTCCTCGTTGCCATTTTGTGTATTTGCTGGGACTCGCGTCCCGATTATTTTTAGGGGTGAAACACCTTGGCCAAGATTCTCGTGGTTACTTCCGGCAAAGGGGGTGTGGGCAAGACCACCACCAGCGCCGCCATCGGTACTGGCCTCGCTCTGCGCGGCAAAAAGACTGTCATCGTCGACTTCGACGTGGGCCTGCGTAACCTCGACCTGATCATGGGTTGCGAGCGCCGCGTGGTGTACGACTTCGTCAACGTGGTCAACGGCGAAGCCAACCTGCAGCAAGCCCTGATCAAGGACAAGCGCCTGGAAAACCTGTTCGTCCTGGCGGCCAGCCAGACCCGCGACAAAGACGCGCTGACCCTCGAAGGCGTGGAAAAGGTCATCGAAGAGCTGGCCAAGGATTTCGACTACGTCATCTGCGACTCGCCAGCCGGTATCGAGAAAGGTGCCCACCTGGCCATGTACTTCGCTGACGAAGCGATCGTGGTGACCAACCCTGAAGTGTCCTCGGTACGTGACTCCGACCGTATGCTCGGCCTGCTGTCGAGCAAGTCGCGCCGCGCCGAGCGTGGCGAAGAGCCGATCAAGGAACACCTGCTGATCACCCGCTACAACCCTGAGCGCGTCAACAACGGCGAAATGCTCAGCATCGCCGACGTCGAAGAGATCCTGGCGATCAAGCTCAAGGGTGTGATTCCTGAGTCCCAGGCCGTGCTCAAGGCCTCCAACCAAGGCGTCCCGGTTATCCTGGACGACCAGAGCGATGCCGGCCAGGCGTACAGCGACACTGTCGACCGCCTGCTGGGCCAAGAGAAAGAACTTCGGTTCATCGATGTACAGAAGAAGGGATTCTTCGAGCGCCTTTTCGGGAGCAAATAAACCATGAACCTTTTTGACTTCTTTCGTGGCAGACAAAAACAGACCAGCGCGTCGGTAGCGAAAGAGCGTCTACAGATCATCGTGGCGCACGAGCGCGGCCAGCGCACTACGCCGGACTACCTGCCCGCCTTGCAGAAGGAGCTGGTCGAGGTGATCCGCAAGTACGTCAATATCGGTAACGATGACGTGGTGGTTGCCCTGGAAAACCAAGGCAGCTGCTCGATCCTC
Source organism: Pseudomonas sp. BT-42-2 (assembly GCF_025847435.2). Lineage (NCBI taxonomy): Bacteria > Pseudomonadati > Pseudomonadota > Gammaproteobacteria > Pseudomonadales > Pseudomonadaceae > Pseudomonas > Pseudomonas sp. BT-42-2. The sequence goes on along the minus strand of NZ_JAOYTM010000012.1, from coordinate 251,372 downwards.
GAGCTGAACATCACCCTGCCCGAGCGTTGATTCACGCTTTCGGGTAATCGCCACGGCGCCTGCTGACTTGCAGGTGGCTCGTGGAAGCGGGTTTACCCCGCGATTACGCCAGACCAAGCAACTCAGTTGCAGCGGGTCGGGTAATCGCCGGGCAAGCCTCCTCCCACGCAGCCACTCCCAGTCCGCAGGCGCCGTTGGCATTTGCAGAGAACACGTAATGCCGCTGTCGAACGTGCAGATCCTCCATGAAGACGCCGCCATCCTGGTGGTCAACAAGCCGACCCTGCTGCTCTCGGTGCCTGGCCGTGCCGAAGACAACAAGGACTGCCTGATCACCCGCCTGCAGCAAAACGGCTACCCCGACGCACTCATCGTGCACCGGCTGGATTGGGAAACCTCGGGGATCATCCTGCTCGCACGCGATGCCGACAGCCACCGCGAGCTGTCGCGCCAGTTCCACGACCGCGAGACCGAGAAGGCCTACACCGCGCTGTGCTGGGGCCAACCCGCGCTGGACAGCGGCAGCATCGACCTGCCGCTGCGCTACGATCCCCCGACCAAGCCGCGGCATGTGGTGGACCATGAACAGGGCAAGCATGCGCTGACCTTCTGGCGCATCATCGAGCGCTGTGGCGACTATTGCCGGGTCGAGCTGACGCCAATCACCGGGCGCTCGCACCAGTTGCGGGTGCATATGCTATCGATTGGCCATCCGCTGCTGGGTGATCGTTTGTATGCCAATCCCGAGGCGCTGGCAGCCCATGAGCGGCTGTGCTTGCATGCCTCGATGCTGAGCTTCACCCACCCGGTAAGCGGGCAGCGCCTGAAGTTCGAGTGCCCGGCACCATTCTGAAGCCATAGGTCCATCGCGGATTCGTGGGAGCGGGCTTGCCCCGCGATGGCACCGACACAAATTCCCGGGCAATTACGCTAAACTCGCGCCACTGCTGTCTGGAGTGACTTATGCGCGATGCTTTGAACCAGGGCCTGATCGAATTTCTCAAGGCCTCCCCGACGCCCTTCCACGCCACCGCCAGCCTGGCCCAGCGCCTCGAAGCCGGCGGCTACCAGCGCCTGGATGAGCGCGACAGCTGGGCCACGGTGCCTGGCGGGCGCTACTACGTAACCCGAAACGACTCCTCGATCATCGCTATCAAGCTCGGCAAGCACTCGCCGCTGCTCAGTGGCATCCGTATGGTCGGCGCCCACACCGACAGCCCGTGCCTGCGGGTCAAGCCGCAACCTGAGCTGCAGCGCCATGGTTTTCTGCAATTGGGCGTGGAAGTGTACGGCGGCGCGCTGCTCGCACCTTGGTTCGACCGCGACCTGTCGCTGGCAGGCCGGGTCACCTTCCGCCGGGATGGCAAGGTGGAAAGCCAGCTGGTCGATTTCAAGCTGCCCATCGCGATCATTCCCAACCTGGCCATTCACCTCAACCGCACCGCCAACGAAGGCTGGCCGATCAATCCGCAGCTCGAATTGCCACCGATCATCGCCCAGGTGGCCGGTGATGAGCGGGTCGACTTCCGCGCCTTGCTCACCGAGCAGTTGGCCCGTGAGCACGAGCTGAACGCCGACGTGGTGCTCGATTACGAGCTGAGCTTCTACGACACCCAGGACGCCGCACTGATCGGCCTGAACGCTGACTTCATCGCCGGTGCCCGCCTGGATAACCTGCTGTCGTGCTACGCCGGCCTGCAAGCGATGCTGGCCTCGGACAGTGACGAAACCTGCGTGCTGGTGTGTACCGATCATGAAGAAGTCGGCTCGTGCTCGGCCTGCGGCGCCGACGGGCCGATGCTCGAACAAACCTTGCAGCGTCTGCTGCCCGATGGCGACGAGTATGTGCGCACCATCCAGCGCTCGCTGATGGTCTCGGCCGACAACGCCCACGGCGTGCACCCCAACTATGCCGACAAGCACGACGGCAACCATGGGCCCAAACTCAATGCCGGGCCAGTGATCAAGGTCAACAACAACCAGCGTTACGCCACCAACAGCGAGACCGCGGGCTTCTTCCGCCACTTGTGCATGGCCGAAGAGGTGCCGGTGCAGAGCTTCGTGGTGCGCAGCGACATGGGCTGTGGCTCGACCATCGGCCCGATCGCCGCCAGCCACCTGGGTGTGCGCACGGTGGATATCGGCCTGCCGACCTTTGCCATGCATTCGATCCGCGAGCTGTGTGGCAGCCACGACCTGGCGCACCTGGTGAAGGTGTTGACGGCGTTCTATCGCACTCGCGAATTGCCCTGAGTCAGTACCGCCCTCATCGCGGGGCAAGCCCGCTCCCACGCAGACCGCCTGTGCATAAGCGTGGGAGCGGGCTTGCCCTGCGACAGGGCAGGTACAGGCAAAACACCTGCCACGGATCAAGCCCCACCCCGCCCCAGCCGCTATGCTTACTACATGGCCCCAAAGCAGAAGGATTCTGTCCATGTCCCCGTTCATCTCGCTGTTCTTGCCGGTCTTCCTCCTGCTGATGCTGCTGACCATCGGTTTCAGCCTGCGCGAGCGTAATGTCGGAGTGGTGATGATGTGGGTCGGTACGCTCGGCATTTTCGGCATCATGTGCTGGAAGATCCTTGAGAAACTGCCCACATAAACCTCTACACTCGGTCAATCGTTTGACCTGAGGTAGATTTCCCGGTGCCTGCCCTCCTGCGTTGCCTGACCCTGCTGCTGTTGCTGTTCACCCTGCCCGTACACGCTGCCGGCCTGCCGGGGATACTCGGCTCCAGCGCCCCTGCCCAGCCGCAAGCCAGCGAGCCGTTGGCCAAGTCGCTGGACGAGGTGATCAAGAACCTTGAGAACGACCAGCAACGGAGCAAGCTGCTGGCTGACCTGAAGAAGCTGCGCGACGCCAGCAAACAGACCCAGACCAGCCCTGAACAAGGCGTGCTCGGCCTGATTGGCGGCGCCCTGCACGACCTGGAAAGCCAGTTCAGCGGTGACGCCAGCCCGTTTCGCCGCTGGTCGCAGGAAATCGAGCAAGCCCAAGCCGAGTTGACCTCACTGATGGTGCCGGTGCACCAATGGCCGGCGATCCTGTTCGGCTTCATCGCCATCATCGCGGTGTGGAGCCTGCTGGCCTATGCCTTCAACTGGATCGGCCACCGCGTACGTCTGCGCTTCGGCCTGAGTGAAGAACTGCCCCAGCACCCGCGCACCTGGGACCTGGTGCGCTTTGCCCTGCGCAAACTCGGCCCCTGGCTGGTGGCGCTGGTGTTCACCGTGTACCTGAGCTTTGCCCTGCCCTCCTCGCTGGGTAAATCGATGGCGATGGTGCTGGCCTATGCGCTGGTGGTCGGCACCTGTTTCTCGGCGATCTGCGTGATCGCCTTCTCCCTGCTCGACGGCCCGCACCGCCACCGCGCCTTGCACATCCTGCGCCATCAAGCATTCCGCCCGCTGTGGCTGATCGGCAGCTTCGCGGCCTTCGGCGAGGCGATGAACGACCCGCGCCTGACCACGGCCCTGGGCACGCACCTGGCGCATGCCCTGGCGACCCTGACGAATGTGTTGGCGGCGCTGTGCACCGGGTTGTTCATCCTGCGTTTCCGCCGGCCGATCGCCCACCTGATCCGCAACCAGCCACTGTCGCGGCGCCTGACCCGGCGCACCTTGAGCGACACCATCGAGATCCTCGGCAGTTTCTGGTACATCCCGGCACTGATCCTGGTGGCGATTTCGCTGTTCGCCACCTTCGTCTCAGCCGGCGACACCAGCACCGCCTTGCGCCAGTCGCTGATGTGTACCGTGCTGGTGGTGGTGTGCATGGTGCTCAATGGCCTGGTGCGCCGCCACGCCGCCAACCCCAAGCGCGCCAATCGCCGCCAGGAGGTGTATACCGAGCGCCTAAAGAACTTCGGCTATGCCTTGGTGCACCTGTTCATCTGGCTGGTGTTCATCGAGCTGGGCCTGCGCGTGTGGGGCTTGTCGATGATTGGCTTCGCCGAAGGCCAAGGGCATGAAGTGAGCCTGCGCCTGCTGGGCCTGGCTGGCACCCTGATCGCCGCCTGGCTGGTGTGGATCCTGGCCGACACCGCCGTACACCACGCGCTGGTGCGTTCGCGCCGCGGGCTGGCCAACGCCCGCGCGCAGACCATGATGCCGCTGATTCGCAACGTGTTGTTCGTGGCCATTTTCATCATCGCGGTGATCGTCGCCCTGGCCAACATGGGCATGAACGTGACCCCACTGCTGGCCGGTGCCGGGGTGATCGGCCTGGCCATTGGTTTTGGCGCGCAGTCGCTGGTGGCCGACTTGATCACGGGCCTGTTCATCATCATCGAAGACTCGCTGGCCATCGATGACTACGTCGATGTCGGCGGCCACCTGGGCACGGTCGAGGGCCTGACCATCCGCACCGTGCGCCTGCGCGATATCGACGGCATCGTGCATACCATCCCGTTCAGCGAGATCAAAAGCATCAAGAACTACTCGCGCGAGTTCGGCTACGCCATTTTCCGTGTGGCGATCCCGCACAGCATGAACATCGACGAGGCGATAACGCTGATCCGTGAGGTGGGCCAAAAGCTGCGCAGCGACCCGCTGATGCGCCGCAACATCTGGTCGCCGCTGGAACTGCAAGGGGTGGAAAGCTTCGAATCCGGCCAGGCGATCTTGCGCGCACGCTTCAAGACCGCGCCGATCAAGCAGTGGGAAGTGTCGCGGGCGTTCAACCTGGCGCTCAAGCGTCAGTTGGATGAAGCTGGGGTAGATTTGGCCATGCCTAGGCTGTCGGTGCAGGTGGTGACGGCTGGGGGTGGTGGGTTGACCGAAACTGGCGCTGCCGGGTGACGCCTCATCGCGGGGCAAGCCCGCTCCCACGCAGCGCCCTACATTGAGCGTGGGAGCGGGCTTGCCCCGCGATGGCGTAGCGTGCAGCACTACCCTGCCTCAGCCCGAATACGAATCGCATCATGGCGCCAATACTCAAGGTCACAGTCGATCAAATGTCCATGCTGATCGCTGTTGACCCGGGTGATGTGCAGCCCAGGGCTGCCCGCGGAAACCTTCAATGCCAGCGCCGCCGCCACCGGCAAGGCGGTAGGCAGAATCTCGAAACACACCTGGCCGTAGCGAATCTGATACTCGCGCTGATAGATCTCGGTCAGCGACTGGGCCAGGTCCTGTTCGAGAATCCCCGGAAAATAGTGCGGATTCAAATAGTGCTCGGCATACAGCACTGCCCGCCCATCGATGCGGCGCAACCGGCAGATCTGCACCACACTGGACAACCCCGGCAGGCGCAAGCGCGCGCAGATCGCCGCCGACGCCGGCAGTAGCCGCGCCGACAACAGCTCGGTACTCGGTAGCCGCCCCTGATCACGGACCATGGCGTGAAAGTGGCTGCGCTCGATCAGGTCATAGGTCAGCCGCTGCGGTGCGACAAACCAGCCGCGGCGCTCTTCGCGATAGATCAACCCCTGTGCCTCCAGCTGCACCAATGCCTCGCGCAGGGTGATGCGCGTGGTATCGAACACCTCGCTGAGCTTGCGTTCAGCCGGCAGCTTGCCGCCCGGCGCCAGCAGACCGTGTTCGATCTGTTCCTGCAAGGCATGACAGATAGCTGTTACCGCGCGCGGTGGCGTCGCTTGCATCAAAGGTTACCTATCTGGACTAGTCCAGCCCCAGAACAGGGCATTTGGAGAATAGTGCAAGCCTAGGCACAGCCGATGAACATCCTGTGACAAAGCCCTGCACAGGCCCCTGCCAGAAACGGGCCAGCCCTTGCCAATCAAGGCGTGGGTCTTGGTCTACGCTGTATCTCCAGGGCTGCCGGTTGCCCGTACTGGCGCCTTTCCTACATCAAACTGTCACGCAAGCGGCCTACCTTGGCTCAAGGTTTGCTGACCTAGACCACCACCGCAAGCAAGGTTTGCTCGATAAGCATAATTTCAAAGCACAACTGCAAGGCATCCCCACCAAAGGAGCTTCGGATGAAAAAGTTCTTCATGGCGTCACTGCTGGGCTCGGCCATCGCCCTGGGTAGTTCGGCGTGGGCCGCGGACGATCTCAAGGCCCTCGAAGACGCCGCCCGCAAGGAAGGCGCCGTCAACAGCGTGGGCATGCCCGATGCCTGGGCCAACTGGAAAGACACCTGGCAAGACCTGGCCAGCAAGTACGGCCTAAAGCACAGCGACACCGACATGAGCTCGGCCCAGGAAATTGCCAAGTTCGACGCCGAGAAAGACAACGCCAGCGCCGACATCGGTGACGTCGGCGCTGCCTTCGGCCCTATCGCCGTGGCCAAGGGCGTGAGCCAGCCGTACAAGCCGAGCACCTGGGATCAGGTTCCAGCCTGGGCCAAGGACCAGGACGGCCACTGGGCCTTGGCCTATACCGGCACCATTGCCTTCATCATCAACAAGGATCTGGTCAAGGAAGGCGATCGGCCGAAAACCTGGCACGACCTGGAAAGAGGCAAATACAAAGTCGCCATTGGCGATGTCGGCACTGCCGCCCAGGCCGCCAACGGCGTGCTGGCTGCGGCGATTGCCTACAAGGGCGACGAGACCAATATCGAACCGGGCCTGCAGCTGTTCACCAAGCTGGCGCAGCAGAAGCGCCTGTCGCTGGCCAACCCGACCATCCAGACCATCGAGAAAGGTGAAGTGGAAGTCGGCGTGGTGTGGGACTTCAACGGCTTGAGCTACCGCGCCCAGATCGATCCGAAGCGCTTCGAGGTACTGATCCCGTCGGACGGTTCGATCACCTCCGGCTATACCACCATCATCAACAAGTACGCCAAGCATCCCAATGCGGCCAAGCTGACCCGCGAGTACATCTTCAGCGATGCCGGGCAGATCAACCTGGCCAAGGGCCATGCCCGGCCGATTCGTGCCGAGCACCTGAAGCTGCCAGTGGATGTGCAGGACAAGTTGCTGCCTAACGAGCAGTATGGTGCGGCGCAGCCGATCAAGAACGCCGAGGCCTGGGAAGCGACCTCCAAGGCCCTGCCGCAAAAATGGCAAGAGCAAGTGATCATCGAAATGGAGTAAGGCCAGGACGCTTCGGTGCCTGAACCGGCCCCTTCGCGGGCAAGCCCGCTCCCACAGGGATCAGCGTTGCACTTACAGCCGCGTTGTTCCAGCGCAGACCACTGGCACTACGCTGACCTCAAGAGCAGTACCCAACCCTGTGGGAGCGGGCTTGCCCGCTTCCACAGGGATCAGCGTTGTACTTACAGCCGCGTTGTTCCAGCGCAGACCACTGGCACTACGCTGAACTCAAGAGCAGTACCCAACCCTGTGGGAGCGGGCTTACCCGCTCCCACAGGGATCAGCGTTGTACTTACAGCCGCGTTGTTCCAGCGCAGACCACTGGCACTACGCTGACCTCAAGAGCAGTACCGAACCCTGTGGGAGCGGGCTTGCCCGCGAAGAAGACGACACCGCAGTAACTGACACACCGCCACTGGAGCCGCCATGCAACACAACGTCATCCTGGTCCTGCTCGACGGCCTCAACCACCAGGTGGCCCATCACGCCATGGGCCACCTGCACGCCTACGTCGAGGCCGACCGCGCCGCTCTGTATCGAGTCGAATGCGAACTGCCGTCACTGTCGCGGCCACTATACGAATGCATCCTCACCGGTGTGCCGCCGATCGACAGCGGCATCGTGCACAACAATGTCAATCGCCTGTCCAACCAGCGCAGCGTGTTCCACTACGCCCGCGAAGCCGGCCTGGGCACCGCGGCGGCGGCCTATCACTGGATGAGCGAGCTGTACAACCGCTCGCCGTTCGACCCGCAACGCGACCGCCATACCCACGCGCCCAAACTGCCGATCCAGCACGGTCTGTTCTACTGGGACGACCGTTACCCCGATTCGCACCTGCTGGCCGATGCCGAATATCTGCGCCGGCGCCACGCACCGAATTTCCTCCTGGTGCATCCGATGAGCATCGATGACACCGGCCACCGCCATGGCCTGGACAGCAGCCAGTACCGCAACGCGGCGCGCAGCGCCGACATCCTGCTGGCCGACTACCTGCCGCGCTGGCTCGAAGAGGGCTACCAGATCCTGGTCACCGCCGACCACGGCATGAACAACGACCGCTCGCACAACGGCCTGCTGGCCGAAGAGCGCGAGGTGCCGCTGTTCGTCTTCGGCGACGCGTTCAGCCTCGACCCTGCGGCCAAGCCCTTGCAAACCGAGCTATGCGGGACGATCTGCGAACTGCTCGGGGTGACCCACGACAAAACGGTTTGCCGGGAGCTGCTCAAGTGACCTCCAGCCACCGCGGCCGTTTCCTGGCCCTGCTTTGCCTACTGCCGTTCGCGGTGTTCTTCTTCATCTTCCAGATCGCCCCGCTGGGCTGGGTCGCGGTGCACAGCCTGCACGCCGAAGGCGGCTGGGGGCTGGACAACTTCAGCAAGATATTCGCCTCCAAGTTCTACCTGCAGGCGCTGCAACGCAGCCTGGAGATCAGCTTCTATTCGAGCCTGTTCGGCATCCTGATCGCCATCCTCGGCGCCTATTCGCTGCGCCAGGTCGACTCGCGGCTGCGCGATTTCGTCAGCGCCTTCGCCAACATGACCAGTAACTTCTCAGGCGTACCACTGGCCTTCGCCTTCATCATCCTGCTCGGGTTCAACGGCGCGCTGACCCTGCTGCTCAAGCAGATCGGCCTGCTCGAAGACTTCAGCATCTATTCCAAGAGCGGCTTGATCCTGGTCTACACCTATTTCCAGATCCCACTGGGGGTGCTGCTGCTCTACCCGGCCTTCGACGCCCTGCGCGAAGACTGGCGGGAGTCGGCCGCGCTGCTGGGCGCCAGCCACTGGCAATACTGGCGACACATTGGCCTGCCCGTGCTGATGCCAGCCCTGCTGGGCACCTTCGTCATCCTGCTGGCCAACGCCCTGGGCGCCTACGCCACCGTCTACGCGCTGACCACCGGCAATTTCAACGTGCTGCCGATCCGCATCGCGGCGCTGGTGGCGGGCGACATCAGCCTCGACCCGAACCTGGCCAGCGCCCTGGCGATGGTGCTGGTGGGCTTGATGACGCTGGTGACCGTGGTCCATCAATGGCTGTTGAAGAGGAGCTACCATGCGCGCTGAACCTGGCAAGGGCGGCGTGTACCACCGCGTGGTGGTGTACTTGCTGTTCCTTATATTGCTGCTGCCCCTGGCCGGCACCCTGCTCTACTCGCTGGCCACCAGTTGGTCGGCAAGCCTGCTCCCCAGCGGGCTGACCTTGAAGTGGTACGTGGCACTGTGGAGCGAGCCGCGCTTTCTCGCCGCATTCGGCCAATCGCTGCTGGTTTGCGTTGGCGCCCTGCTGTTGTCGGTGGTGCTGATCCTGCCGTTGTTGTTCGTGGTGCATTACCACTTCCCGCGGTTGGACGCCCTGATGAACATCCTCATCCTGTTGCCGTTCGCGGTGCCGCCGGTGGTGTCTTCGGTGGGCTTGCTGCAACTGTATGGCAGCGGGCCGATGGCGATGGTGGGTACGCCGTGGATCCTGATCGGCTGCTACTTCACCGTCGCCCTGCCGTTCATGTACCGGGCGATCACCAACAACCTGCAGGCGATCAATCTGCGCGACCTGATGGACGCCGCCCAATTGCTCGGCGCCAGCACCTGGCAGGCGGCGTTGCTGGTGGTGCTGCCCAACCTGCGCAAGGGCTTGATGGTCGCCTTGCTGCTGTCGTTCTCGTTCCTGTTCGGCGAGTTCGTATTCGCCAACCTGTTGGTCGGCACCCGCTACGAGACCCTCCAGGTGTACCTGAACAACATGCGCAACAGCAGTGGCCACTTCAACAGCGCACTGGTGATTTCCTACTTCGCCTTCGTCCTGCTGCTGACCTGGGTCGCCAACCGCCTGAACAAGGACAAATCCTGACATGAGCTTCGTCAGCGTAGAAAAACTGCACAAAAGCTATGCCGGCACCCCGGTGTTCCAGGACATCGACTGCCAGATCCAACGCGGCGAGTTCGTCACCCTGCTCGGCCCCTCCGGCTGCGGCAAGTCCACCCTGTTGCGCTGCATCGCCGGGCTGACCCCGGTGGACAGCGGGCAGATCCTGCTGGACGGCCAGGACATCGTTCCGCTCAGCCCGCAGAAGCGCGGGATCGGCATGGTGTTCCAGAGCTATGCGCTGTTCCCCAACATGACCGTGGAGCAGAACGTTGCCTTTGGCCTGCGCATGCAGAAGACCAAAGCCGAAGAAAGCCAGGCGCGGGTGCGTGAGGTGCTGGAGTTGGTCGAGCTGGGCAGCTTCGCCGGGCGTTACCCGCACCAGCTGTCGGGCGGCCAGTGCCAGCGGGTGGCCTTGGCCCGCTCGCTGGTCACTCGCCCACGCCTGCTGCTGCTCGATGAGCCGCTGTCGGCGCTGGATGCGCGCATCCGTAAGCACCTGCGTGAGCAGATCCGCGCGATCCAGCGCGAGTTGGGCCTGACCACTATTTTCGTCACCCACGACCAGGAAGAGGCGCTGACCATGTCTGATCGCATCTTCCTGATGAACCAGGGCCGCATCGTCCAGAGCGGCGATGCCGAGACCCTCTACACAGCGCCGGTGGACCTGTTTGCCGCAGGTTTTATCGGCAACTACAACCTGCTCGATGCCGACAGCGCCAGCCGCGTCCTGCAACGGCCAATCGCCAGCCGCCTGGCGATCCGCCCCGAGTCGATCAGCCTCGGCCTCAATGGCGAGCTGGACGGCCTGGTCCGCAGTCATAGCTTGCTGGGTAATGTCATCCGTTACCGGGTCGAGGTGCGCGGGGTGGAACTGGTGGTGGATGTGCTCAACCGCTCATCGGCCGATCTGCATCCGGACGGCCAGCGGGTATCCTTGGCAATCGACCCCACCGCGCTACGAGAAGTGGCTTAGGAGATTTGCGCAATGGCTTTGGCAATTTTCGATCTGGACGAAACCCTCATTCACGGTGACTGCGCGTCACTGTGGAGTGAGCAGATGGCGCGGCTTGGCTGGGTCGACGGCAAGGAGTTTTTGCGCCGAGACCATGAACTGATGGAGGCTTACGGCAAGGGTCACCTGCGCATGGAAGAATACATGGCCTTCAGCCTGGAGCCGATCGCCGGGCGCACCCTGGAAGAGGTCGAGCATTTGGTCGAGCCGTGGGTCGAGGAGGTGATCGAGCCGATCATCTATGGCGATGCCTGCCGCTGTATCGCCGAGCATCGCAAGCTGGGCGACCGGATTCTGATCATCTCGGCCTCCGGCACTCACCTGGTAGGGCCGATCGCTGCGCGGTTGGGGGTCGATGAGTACCTGGCGATCGAGCTGGAGGCGGTCAACGGGGTGTATACCGGCATGACCCATGGCGTGCTGACCTACCGCGAAGGCAAGATCATTCGCTTGCTGGCGTGGCTGGATCAGGAGCAGGAAAATCTGGAGGGGGCGAGTTTCTATTCGGACTCGCGCAATGACTTGCCGTTGTTGCTGAAGGTGGATCATCCGAGGGTGGTCAATCCGGATGCGGTGTTGCGTGAGCATGCCCAGATCAATGGCTGGCCGATTCTGAGTTGGTCTTGAGCTCGCATTCGCGGGGCAAGCCCGCTCCCACGCCAGTAAATCGCTCTGGGGTGGGAGCGGGCTTGCCCCGCGATGGGGTCAGCAGGGACTACACAAGGCTCTGGTCGATCACCAACACCAACTTGCCCGACACCTGGTTGCTGGCCAGCTCCGCATAAGCCGCCTCGGCAAACGCCACCGGGTAGGTATCGACCAACTGCGCCTTCAGGCGGCCTTCAGTAAACAGCGGCCACACCTGCTGCGCCAACTCCTGCAGCAACTCAGCCTTGAAGCCATCATCGCGATTGCGCAGGGTCGAGCCCGTCACTTGCAGGCGCTTGCCCAGTACCACCGCCAGGTCCAACTCGACCTTGCGCCCGCCCATCAAGCCAATGATCACCCAACGCCCATCGCGCGCCAGCAGCTCAAGGTTAAGCGGCCCATAACCAGCGCCCACCGGGTCGAGGATCACGTCAAACGGCGCCAGCCCCTTCAAATCATCCAGGTTCTCATTGCGCACCACACCACCGGCCGCACCCAGATCCTGGCAATAGCTCAGCCGCTCGGCCGAGCCAACACTGACCCACACCGGGTTGCCAAACGCCTTGCACAGCTGGATCGCCGCCGAACCGACGCCGCTGGCCCCGGCATGCACCAGCACCTTCTCGCCGGCCTTCAGGCCGCCGAGCTGGAAGATGTTCAACCAGGCCGTGGCATACACCTCGGGAATCGCCGCCGCTTCGTGCAGGCTCAGGCCCTCGGGCACCGGCAGCACATGGCGGGCATCGACCACCACTTCTTCGGCCATGCCGCCACCGGCGAGCAGTGCGCACACCCGATCACCCACACGCCAGTCGGCACCAGCGCCAACCTCCTCGATCACCCCCGAGCATTCCAGGCCCAGGTAAGGGCTGGCCCCCGGCGGCGGTGGGTAGAGCCCGGCGCGCTGCAACAGGTCAGCGCGGTTCAGCCCAGCGGCGGCCACACGAATGCGCACCTGGCCCGCGTCACAGGTCGGGCGCTCGGCCTCGACCCACTCCACATGTCCGTCAACGCCTTGCAATGCCTTCACAGTGCCTCCATAGTTGAGTCATGACTGAGCCCGAGGATGCTTACCTCGGGCTTTTCGCAGTATTTGTCCGGCTCCATGGAACCGGCGAACGGAATAGACGGCCTACTATGCGTGATCAATTGCCTTTACGTCGAATCAGCATGAAGCATTTCCTGCCCAGCACCGCCCTCGCCCTGCTCATCGGCGTCGGCAGTCTGACGCTCGGCGGCAATGCGGCGGCCGCCAACAAGTGGGAAAGCCTGCAGCCAGATCGAGACGAGGTTGTTGCCAGCCTCAACGTGGTGGAGCTGCTCAAGCGCCATCATTACAGCAAGCCGCCGCTCGATGATGCCCGCTCGGTGATCATCTACGACAGCTACATCAAGCTGCTCGACCCTTCGCGCAGCTACTTCACCGCGTCCGACATCGCCGAATTCGACAAGTGGAAGACCCAGTTCGACGACTTCCTCAAGGCCGGCAATCTCGACCCGGGTTTCACCATCTACAAGCGCTACCTCAATCGGGTCAAATCGCGCCTGGACTTCGCCCTGGCGGAGCTGAACAAAGGCGTCGACAAGATCGACTTCACTGCCAAGGAATCCTTGCTGGTCGACCGCAAGGACGCCCCGTGGCTGAAGAATGAGGCCGAGCTCGACGACCTGTGGCGCAAACGCGTCAAGGACGAAGTACTACGCCAGAAGATCGCCGGCAAGGATCCCAAGCAGATCCAGGAAACCCTGACCAAGCGCTACAAGAACCAACTGGCGCGCTTGAACCAGACGCGTGCCGAAGACATCTTCCAGGCCTATATCAACACCTTCGCCCAGTCCTACGATCCGCACACCAACTACCTGTCGCCAGACAACGCGGAAAACTTCGATATCAACATGAGCCTGTCGCTCGAAGGTATCGGTGCGGTGCTGCAAAGCGACAACGACCAGGTCAAGATCGTGCGCCTGGTGCCGGCAGGCCCAGCAGCCAAGACCAAGCAGGTTGCCCCGGCTGACAAGATCATCGGCGTCGCCCAGGGCAACAAGGAAATGGTCGACGTGGTCGGCTGGCGCCTGGATGAAGTGGTCAAGCTGATCCGTGGCCCGAAAGGCTCGGTGGTGCGCCTGGAGGTCATCCCGGCCAGCAATGCGCCGAACGACCAGACCAGCAAAGTGGTCTCGATTACCCGCGAAGCGGTCAAGCTTGAAGAGCAGGCAGCGAAAAAATCGGTGCTCAAGCTCAAGCAGGACGGGCGTGACTACAAGCTGGGGATCATCGAGATCCCGGCCTTCTACCTGGACTTCAAGGCCTACCGTGCCGGCGATCCGGAGTACAAGAGCACCACCCGCGACGTCAAGAAGCTGCTCACCGAGTTGCAGAAAGAGAAAGTCGATGGCGTGGTCATCGACCTGCGCAACAACGGCGGCGGCTCGCTGCAGGAAGCCACCGAGCTGACCAGCCTGTTCATCGACAAAGGCCCGACCGTGCTGGTGCGCAACGCCGATGGCCGCGTCGATGTGCTGGAAGATGAGAACACCGGCGCCTTCTACAAAGGCCCGCTGGCGCTGCTGGTCAACCGCCTGTCGGCCTCAGCCTCGGAGATTTTCGCCGGCGCCATGCAGGACTACCACCGCGCGCTGATCATCGGTGGCCAGACCTTCGGCAAAGGCACCGTGCAAACCATCCAGCCGCTCAACCATGGCGAACTGAAGCTGACCCTGGCCAAGTTCTACCGGGTCTCCGGGCAGAGCACCCAGCACCAGGGCGTACTGCCGGACATCGACTACCCGTCGATCATCGACACCAAGGAAATTGGCGAGAGCGCCCTGCCCGAGGCGATGCCGTGGGACACCATTCGCCCGGTGATCAGACCGGCGGCCGACCCGTTCAAGCCGTTCCTGGCTGAGCTCAAGGCACGCCATGACGCGCGCAGCGCCAAGGACGCCGAGTTCGCCTACATCCGAGACCGCCTGGCCCTGACCCAGAAGCTGATGAACGAAAAGACCGTCAGCCTCAATGAGCAGGAACGCCGCGCTCGCCACGATGAGATCGAAGCCAAGCAACTGGCCCTGGAGAACATTCGTCGCAAGGCCAAGGGCGAAGAGCCGCTCAAGGAGCTGAAGAAGGAAGACGAAGACGCCCTGCCGGTCGAGGATGAAGACACCAAGCCGGAAGACGACGCCTACCTGTCCGAGACTGGGCGCATCCTGCTCGACTACCTGAGCCTGAACTCGCAGGTGGCCAAGCACTGAGTGCCGAGCAGCCGTTCAAACGTGTGACATAAACCAGAAGGGCCGAACGTGTGAACGTTCGGCCCTTCTGGTTTATGTACGGGTTGTATCAGCGCCTGGCTCAGGCCTCTTCGGGATAGCGGTACTCGAAGACCCGCACCACTTCCGATGCGTGCCAGGACGCCGCCTCCATGCCATCCACCGGCCCGGAAAACCGTCCAAGGCGTTCGACACATTCGAAAAAGCCGGTGCGCGGCAGGCGGCTGGCGCCCTGGCTGATCACCAGGGAGCTGCGCAGCGGCTGCTCGGCCTGGGCGTCGATACGCGCCAGGTATTCCAGGGCAGCGGTCAGCGTCTGCATCGCTGGGGTGGGCAATTGCAGACGCTCGAGCAGGGCGCGGTAGGTAAGCAGATGACGCTGGCGTCGGGCTAGATCAAGTTCATCGAGCAGGCTTTGCCACTGCTGACGGCTGATCCTCACCTGGCTCATGACCGCTCGCTCCAGCCAGCGATACCCAGGTGCCAGGCCAGACTGCGCAAGATCGCCGCATCAGGCCGACGCTCGCCTGCTTCGATCATGGCCAGGTACGCCGGACTGATGCCCACCGTACGCGCCAGTTGTTCGGGAGCCAGGCCCTTGGCCTGGCGTAACTGCGCCAGCTCACCCAGGTCGAGCAAGGTTGCGCTTGGCGCAGGAGCATCTGCCTGGCCTGCTTCGGCCTTGGCGGTGGCAGGCGCTTGACCAGCCGCCTTGAGCAGAGCCTGGTAGTGCTCCCAGGGAACAACGGCATATTCGGGCTGACCGTCCCGGCTGATGACCTGAATTTCCATCACAATCCCCTTACGTAGGATTACTCCATGTAATCCGTAGGCATAATCCTTATGCCAATTATATTACCAAGCGCGGGAGTCTGTGCAGTTCAGGTGCAAATCAGGGCGTGCGGCGCTCTAGGCGTAGCGCTTCAGGGGTGTCTGGCAGGCGCTCGACCACACGCAGACGCTCCGGGGCCTGGCTGTCACGCCAGGCTTTGAAGCGGCCCAGCTCATCGGCCACCGTCTTGAGCACCCAACCCAGCACGGCTATGTCATCGAGAAACCCGACACCCAGCAGCCAGTCGGGAATCGCGTCCAATGGGCTGACGAAATACAACAGGCCGGCCACCACGGTGACCAGCGCCTTGGGGCTGACCGCGCGGTACTCACCCCGCCACCACGCCAGGCACAGCGCCTGCATCAGCCGCACATCTTCGCGCAGCTGGCCAAGCCTGGGTCCTTTACGGGCAACGGCGAACAGCAAAGCCGGCAACCGACCACGGCTGAGCAAGCGCTCGGCCAGGGGCAGGAAACGGGTGAAATTCCAGGGTGCGCTCATGAGGCCTCCAGATCGGCAGAAGGTTATCCACATTTATTGTGGATAACCTTGTGAACAGGGCACAGTTTCCGACGCCGGGCGCCCAGCGGGCAAGGGTCTGGCTCAGATCGGGCGTTTTTTACACAGTTGTTTCATCTTCGCAAACGTTTTGCGGCAACCGCAACGCCAGTCCTTTTTCCGACAGCCCGATGCCCGCAAGGTTCGTCTTGCCTGCCCCGCTGAAACGACAACGCCCCGGCAGGCGGGGCGTTGTGCGGTCAGCCGAGGCTTACTTGGCCGGCGCTTCGGCAGCGTCCGGCGCTTCGCCTTCAAGCTTGCTCGGGTCTTTGATGGCGATCAGTTCCAGATCGAACACCAGTACCGAGTTAGCCGGGATCAGCGGGCTTGGGCTCTGCGCGCCGTAGGCCAGTTCAGCCGGGATGTACAGTTTGTACTTCTCACCGACGTGCATCAGTTGCAGGCCTTCGACCCAACCTGGGATCACGCCGCTGACAGGCAGGTCGATCGGGCTGCCGCGCTCGACCGAGCTGTCGAACACCTTGCCATCGATCAGCTTGCCTTCGTAGTGGACGGTAACCACATCGGTCGGCTTAGGCTGCGGGCCATCGGCCTTTTTCACCACTTCATACTGCAGGCCGGAGGCAGTGGTAACCACGCCTTGCTTCTTGGCGTTTTCTTCCAGGAACTTCTTGCCAGCGGAAGCGGCTTCTTCGCTGGCCTTGGTCAGGCGCTCTTCCGCACGCTTTTGCAGGGCGGTGAAGGCCTCGACCAGCTCTTCGTCCTTGATGCGTTGTTCTTTCTTGCTGACCGCATCCTCGATACCGAGGGCTACTGCTTTGGAATCAAGGTCTTCCATGCCTTCCTGAGCCAGGCTCTTGCCCATGTTCAGGCCGATACCGTAGGAGGCTTTCTGTGCCGGGGTTTTCAGCTCTACGCTGCTGGTCTGGGCATCGCAGCCCGCCAGAACCAGGCTTACCAGGGCAACCGCAGCCGCCAAACGATGTTGTTTCATGCTAGTTCCTTGTTCATGCGCCATAAGGGCAATCAGGGTAAAGCCGCGAGCTTATCAGGCGGCCGTTACCAATGGCTACCGGCATAAGAGCGGGTTGCGGGCTGGAAGTTCAGTGGGTGAAAGGTTGTTCATCCCAGGGTTGCAGCCAATGGCCAGTATTGACGGGATAGGCTCGGTTTGCCGGGTTTTTGTGGCTATTTATTTCGTAGTGCAGGTGACAGGGCACTTGAGAAGCCGCTGACATGCCCAGCACGCTCAAGGATAAACCCCATCCCGATACTGCCCGGCCACCTCGCGCAACACCTCGCACATCCACTGCGCGGGCAGACTCTGTGGCAACGCGGCATTGCGACAGATCCCCACCGAGCCACCCGGCTCTTGCACGCCGAGGTCCAGCTCAACCAGTTCGCCACTGCCCAGGTCGATCAGCACTGCATCGCGTGGCGCGACCCACACCGCATCGCTGCCCAACAGATAGCGCCGGCTCAACGCCAGCGACAGCGTCTCCAGGCGCTGCGCCGGCAGTTGGATGCCACATTGCACGAACAGGCTGTCTGCATGCTGGCGAATGGTCGTGCCCGCCGGCGGCAGCACCAACGGATAGTCCCCTACCCGCCCGCGCTCTACTGGCTGACGCGCCAGCAGCGGATGCCCAGGGCGCACCACCAGGCTCATCGACTCGCTATACAAATGCTCGAATGACAACCCCTGGATCTGCGGGCTGTCCGTCATGCGCCCGACCACCAGTTCCAGCTCACCCAAATGCAACTGGCCCAGCAACTGCGCACTGACGCCTGTGACCACGCTGATCACCAGATCCTGATGACGCTGGTGCAAGCGACACAGCACCTCCGGCATCAACAGCCCTTCGACGGTCGAAAGCACACCAATGCGCACCTGCGAAGGCGCTCGCGCTTCGCCGCGCAGCGTGCTCACCCCGTCGCGCAACGCCTGCACGCTGGGCCCGGCGTAGCGCATGAAACGGCTCCCGGCCGGGGTCAGCTCGACGCCCTGACGGGTGCGCTCGAACAGGCGCGCTTCAAGCAGCTCTTCAAGCTCCTTGAGGGTCTTGGAAATAGCTGGCTGGCTGATCGCCAACACCCCAGCCGCCCTGGCCAGACTGCCCTGGCGGGCAATTTCCAGGAAGCACAGAAGATGGCGATACTTGATACGCGTGTCGAGATTCATGCCTTGGGGGGCGGCCGCTGCCGCGATAGCGTCGATGCGCCATCTTATAGCATCGCCAGCTCCACAGCGTCGCCGCGCATCCTCACTGGCCACACCCGCAGCGCCTGCTGCGGATCCTCAAGGCAGCGCCCGCTGTGCAGGCTGAAGTGCTGCTTGTACAACGGCGCGGCGACCATCAGCTCGCCGCCGATGCTGCCGATCAAGCCGCGGCCGATGATGTTCGCCCCCGAGCGCGGGTCGCGATTGTCGACGGCGTACAACGCCTGCTCTTGATTGGGCAGGTAGAACAGCGCGACCTGCTCGCCTTCGAGCCACACCACTACGCCAGAATCGGCGACCAGGTCGTGCACCTGGCACACCGCCTGCCAGTGGGCGTGTTGCGCAACAGCAGCATTGGACAGGTTCATCAGACAGCCTCCTCGACAGTGGGGATCAGGTGCAGCGCGCTAGCAGGTCGGCGTTGTTCGCGTTCGCGGACGAAGTGCACGTCCGGGTCGGCGCGCCGGTCATTGACGAAGGTACGGAAGCGCTTGAGTTTCTCGGGATCGTTGAGGGCGTTGGCCCACTCGCACTCATACTGGTCGACCACATGCTGCATCTGCGCTTCGAGCTCGGCGCCCAGTTGCAGACTGTCGTCGAGGATCACCGCCTTGAGGTAATCCAGGCCGCCTTCCAGGCTCTCGCGCCAGACCGAGGTGCGCTGCAGCTTGTCGGCGGTGCGGATGTAGAACATCAGCACGCGGTCGATGGTGCGGATCAGCGCGTCGTCGTCCAGGTCGGTGGCGAACAGTTCGGCGTGGCGCGGGCGCATGCCGCCGTTGCCGCACACATAGAGGTTCCAGCCCTTGTCGGTGGCGATCACGCCAATGTCCTTGCTCTGCGCTTCGGCGCATTCGCGGGTGCAGCCGGACACCGCGAACTTGAGCTTGTGCGGCGAACGCAGGCCTTTGTAGCGATCTTCCAGGCGCAGGGCCATGCCGACGCTGTCCTGTACGCCGTAGCGGCACCAGATGCTGCCGACGCAGGATTTCACCGTGCGAGTCGACTTGCCGTAGGCATGCCCGGTCTCGAAGCCGGCCTCGATCAGCTCGCCCCAGATCAGCGGCAGCTCGTGCAACTGGGCGCCGAACAGGTCGATGCGCTGGCCGCCGGTGATCTTGGTGTAGAGGTCGTATTTCTTCGCCACCTGGCCTATCACAATCAGTTTGTCCGGGGTGATCTCACCACCGGGGATGCGCGGCACCACCGAGTAGGTGCCGTTTTTCTGCATGTTGGCCATGAAGGTGTCGTTGGTGTCCTGCAGCGGCACCAGTGCGGGGTCCATGATCGGCTGGTTCCAGCATGAGGCGAGGATCGAGCCCACCGCTGGCTTGCAGATGTCGCAACCGACATGACCCTTGCCGTGGCGTTCGAGCAACTCATTGAACGTGCGGATACCTTCGACCCGAACCAGGCTATAGAGCTCCTGGCGGGTGTAGGCAAAGTGCTCGCAAAGGCTCTTGTCGACAGTGACGCCGCGGGCGCTGAGTTCGTGTTCGAACACCTGCTTGAGCAATGCCGCGCAGCCGCCGCAGCCGCTGGCGGCCTTGGTGCAACTCTTGACTGCGGCAAGGTCCGCGCAGCCGCTGTCGATGGCGGCGCAGACCGCGCCTTTGCTGACGTTGTGGCACGAGCAGATGGTCGCGCTGTCGGGCAGCGCATCGGCGCCCAAGGCGGGTGCGCCAGCGCCTTGCGGCAGGATCAGCGCGGCCGGGTCGGCAGGTAGGGCGATACCGTTCTGGCAGTACTGCAGCAGGGTGTCGTAGTAGCTGTTGTCGCCGACCAGTACCGCACCAAGCACATGCTTGCCGCTGGCATCGACCACCAGGCGGCGGTAGGCCGCATTGGCTTCGTCGATGAAGCGATAGCTGCGCGAGCCGGGCGTGGCACCGTGGGCATCGCCGATCGAGCCGACATCGACGCCGAGCAACTTGAGCTTGGTCGACATGTCGGCGCCGGTGAACGGGCTGCTGGCCTCCCCGAGTAGCCGCGCAGCCAGGTTGCGCGCCATGCTGTAGCCCGGCGCGACCAGGCCGAACACGCAGCCATTCCACGAGGCGCATTCACCGATGGCGAAGATCTGCGAGTCGCTGGTGCGGCAGTCGTTGTCGATCACCACCCCACCGCGCGGGGCGATTTCCAGGCCGCAGCTGCGGCCCAGGGCATCTTGCGGGCGAATACCGGCGGAGAACACGATCAGGTCGGTTTCAAGGAACTCGCCACCGTCGAAATTCATCCGGTAGCGGTAGGCTTCGCCGGCACTGATCGACTGGGTGGCACGCGACAGGTGCACGCCAACACCGAGGGCTTCGATCTGCGCCTTGAGCGCCGCGCCGCCCTCGCCGTCCAGTTGCACCGGCATTAGGCGCGGGGCGAACTCCACCACGTGCGCTTCCAAGCCAAGGGATTTCAGCGCGTTGGCCGCTTCCAGGCCGAGCAAGCCGCCACCGACCACCACCCCGCGACGGGCATCAGCGGCTGCCGTGCGGATGGCGTCGAGGTCATCCAAAGTGCGGTAGACCAGTCGCGCAGTGCCGGTGGATCCCTCGATGGGTGGCACGAACGGGTAGGAGCCGGTAGCCAGGATCAGTTGGTCATAGCCATAACGGCCCTCGGCGGTGACCACCTCGCAGCGCTCGCGGTCGATCTCGACGACCGCTTCGCCCAGGTGCAGGTGCACGCCGTGGCCCCTGTAGAAATCACTGGGGCACATGGCCAAGGTTTCAGCATCGCTGCCGGCGAAGTACTCCGACAGGTGTACCCGGTCGTAAGCGCGCTGGCGCTCTTCGCCAAACACCCGCACCTCGAAACGGGCCAGGGCGCCACGCTCGACCAGTTGCTCGACGCAGTGGTGACCGACCATGCCGTTGCCGACGATGACCAGTCGCTGTAGATGTTCGCCGCTCGCTGTTGCCTTCATAGCCGATCCTCGATCACGGTTGGCGGGGTTGGCCGCCGTAAAGACAAAAAAAAACGCCTGGAGCCGAAGCTCCAGGCGCCTTTGCCTGTTCTCATCAGTGTGAGGCCCCTGAGTGATCGCCGTTGATCAGCGGGGCGTGTTGTACAAGAGTAAAAGCAGGGAGTGTGCCAATTTGATGTGCTGACTGTGCAGGGAGCATTTTTCATGCGTTGCACCTGCTGGCCTCTTCGCGGGCAAGCCCGCTCCCACATGGCCCTGCAAGCCTCAGTCCCTGTAATCGACCCGGCCCCTGTGTGTGGGCTTGTCGGGGCGCCGAACCGCCGCGAAGAGGCCGGTACGGGCAGCCTCGATCTGCGTAAAATCGCACAGCCAAAGTGCATCACTCCCCATCATGGGGCATTCAGTACACATCACGGCGGTAGCGCTTGTCCTTGCTCAACGCCTCGACGTAGGCAGCCGCTGCCGCAGCGCTCAGGCCACCCTGCTCGGCCACGATCTGACGCAACGCCGCATCGACATCCTTGGCCATGTGCTGGGCATCGCCACAAACATAGAAATAGGCCCCCTGCTGTAGCCAACGCCAGAGCTCCGCGCCTTGTTCGCGCATGCGCTGTTGAACGTAGATCTTCTCTGCCTGATCACGGGAAAACGCCGTGTCCAAACGCAAGTGGCCACTGGCTTGCCAAGCCAGCAGCTCGTTGCGGTAATAGAAGTCGCAGGCCTGGTGCTGTTCACCGAAGAACAACCAATTCCCCCCGCTCGCGCCCCTGGCCTGGCGCTCTTGCAGAAAAGCCCGGAACGGCGCAATACCGGTGCCCGGACCGACCATGATGATCGGCACGCCGTCATCCTCGGGCAGGCGAAA
This sequence comes from Pseudomonas sp. BT-42-2, assembly GCF_025847435.2. Classification (NCBI taxonomy): domain Bacteria; kingdom Pseudomonadati; phylum Pseudomonadota; class Gammaproteobacteria; order Pseudomonadales; family Pseudomonadaceae; genus Pseudomonas; species Pseudomonas sp. BT-42-2. Next base: position 229,210 of record NZ_JAOYTM010000012.1, on the reverse strand, counting down.
ATGCCTGGAGACCTGGGGGAAGATTGCCACCTTGAGCGCTTCGGCGCGATCGGCAAGAAACGCCGAGCACACACCCTTGCGCTGGCCATAGCGCACCGTCGACACGGTCAGGTGAACTTGCTCAGGGTGAGCCCTGGGGCTTGAGCTGATCGAATACAGGCGCGGTTGCAATGGCTTGAGCAGCTCAAGCCAGGTGGCCAACGGCAATTGCTGGGGAAACTCGCGTAGCACATCGACCAACTGCCGCCCCCACAACCAGTCCTTGAGCTCGGCGCTGTGTTCAGGCTGTAGCAAACGACGCAAATCAACGGCGGTTTCGCTGAACACGTGTAGCTGCTGGGAGGTGACCCGAGCGATCTCCAGATACTGTTCCAGAGCGCTCGCCAATGACATGGCGGGGTGCCCCTGCAACTCGACCGTGGTGCTGGCGTCGAGCTTGATCAAGGCCAGCAGCTCTTCGACCAACTGCGGACAATTGCGCGGCCACACGCCAAGGGCGTCTCCGGCCTGATAGGTAAAGCCGCTGCCTGCCAGATCAAATACCAGCTGCCGGGTTTCCTTGCTCGCACCGGGGCCATTGAGCAGGCGGTTCTCCAGCAACTGCGCCGACCAAGGCTGGCGCTTGCCATAGGCGGCCAGTGGCTCAGGCTCGATGGCCGCTGGCAGCGGCGCGACACGGCCCAGCTCGGCCAGCAGCGCGTCGAGCCAAGCGGCAAAGGCCTGGTCGAAATCCGGTTCGCAATCGACCCGCGCCAGCAGCCGGCGCCCACCCAGTTGCGCCAGGCGCTCATCGAGCTTGCGCCCGAAGCCACAGAATTGGCCATAGCTCGAATCGCCCAAGGCCAACACCGCGTAGGGCAGTTCAGCGCAATCAATGGCCTGCTCACCCTGCAACGCTTGCCAGAACGCCGCGCCGCTATCGGGTGCCTCACCGTCGCCAAAGGTACTGGCGATCAACAGCACACTGGCGGCGCCTTGCAGTTGGCTGGGCGTGACCGCTTCCATGCAACTGAGCTCCACGGCCAGCCCGGCGGCACGCAAGCGCTGCGCGCAACGATCGGCCAGGGCCTCGCCGTTACCCGTCTGCGACGCCCACAGCACCCGGTGCGGGGCGGTTTCGGGCAAGGCGCTCGGCAGCGCCTGGGGCTGGACGAACAGCCCGGCCAGCAAGCCATCGACAAACAAGCGCCGGGCCGGCGCCAGCGGTGCCGTGGCGGGCAGGCTGGGCACCCCTTGCGGGCGCGCCTGGCCCAGGCCGAGCAAAAAACCTTGCAGATAATGCCGCTCATCCTCGGCCAGGGCCGGGGCTGGCAAGCTATCCAGGCCGAGCAGACGATTGAGGGTGGCTAGCGGCATGCTGGCAGGCTCCGAAGGGGCGGCAGTGGTCAAGTCCACGGCATCGATGCGTGCACCGCTGACCCGTTCGAGGGCCACGGCGCAGTGCTTGTAGGCCGGTTGCAGTGAGGTTGGGTCGAGCGCATCAGAGGTCACGGCATTGATCGCCAATTGCTCGCCGTACAGGTCGTTCCAGTGAAACGGCGCAAAGCAACCGCCGACCATGACCCGGTCAGTAACGCGCGCAGGCAACAGCGCCTGGCCACGACGGGAGCGAATCGCAACTTGATCGTGCTCGGCGATCCCCAGGCGCTGGGCGTCCACGGGGTTGATCTCGACGAAGGGACCCGGCTCGAGTTTGTTCAGGCTCGCGACCTTGCCGGTCTTGGTCAGGGTGTGCCACTGATGCTGCACACGGCCGGTGTTGAGCACGAAGGGGTAGTCATCGTCCGGGAGCTCGGCGGCCGGCAACCACGGCCGGGCAAAGAAACGCGCCTTGCCGCTGGCGGTGGGGAATGCCAGCGCCGGTTGCAGCCCCTGCGCGTCACGCAGCAGCGGCTGACTGCTGCCGTCATTGAGGTAGCGCAGCGGGCTGCGATCATCTTCGCGGCCCGGTGCGCTGGGCCATTGCCGTGGGCGCTGGCGCAGGTCGGCATAGCGGATACCGCGCAGGTCATACCCCGTGGTGGGGTTGTGGAAGCGGCGGATCTCGTCGTACACCGCCTCGGCATCGGCGTAATCGAATGCGTCCGCGTAGCCCATGGCGCAGGCGATGCGGGCGATGATCCGCCAGTCTTCCTGGCTTTCACCTGGGGCGTCGACGGCGCGCGGCATCAGGGTCAGGTTGCGCTCGCTGTTGATCATCACGCCCTCGCCTTCGGCCCACAGCGCCGCGGGCAGGAGAATGTCGGCATAGCGGTTGGTCTCGGTGTCGAGGAAGGCATCCTGGCTGATCACCAACTGCGCCTGGCCTAGGCCGTCGATCACCTGCTGGCGGTTGGCGACGCTGGCCACCGGGTTGCTGCAGATGATCCAACAGGCTTTCACCTCGCCCGCCTTCATCTGCTCGAACAGCGCCACCGTGCCTTCGCCACCCTCACTGCGCAGGCTGCCAGCGGGCAGTTGCCACTGCACCTCGACAAACGCCCGGTCTGCGGCCACTAACGCCGAGCGCTGGCCCGGCAGGCCCGGGCCCATGTAGCCCATCTCGCGCCCGCCCATGGCATTGGGCTGACCGGTCAACGACATCGGTCCGCTACCGGGGCGGCAGATGGCGCCCGTTGCCAGGTGCAGGTTGCACAGTGCATTGCTGTGCCAGGTGCCGTGGATGCTCTGGTTCAGGCCCATGGTCCAGCAGCTCATCCAGTTGTTGGCGCTGCCGATCAACTGTGCGGCCTGGCGGATGTCAGCCTCGGACAACCCGGTCAGGGCCGCCACGCGCTCGGGTTGATAGTCCTCAAGAAAGCTGGGCAGATCGCTCCAGCCTTCGGTGTGGCGAGCGATGAACTCGGCATCGGTGTGGCCGTTCTGGTGCAACAGGTACAGCAAGCCATTGAGCAGGGCCAGGTCGCTGCCGGGACGCAGTTGCAGGAACAGCTCGGCCTTGTCGGCCGTGGCACTGCGCCGCGGGTCGACGACGATCAGCTTGGCCCCGGCCTTGAGCCGGTCGAGCAGGCGCATGAACAGGATCGGGTGACAATCGGCCATGTTCGCGCCGATCACCAGAAACACCTCCGCCTGCTCGAAATCCTCATAGCTGCCGGGCGGGCCGTCGGCGCCCAGCGATTGTTTATAGCCGCTGGCGGCACTGGCCATGCACAGGCGCGAGTTGGACTCGATATGGCGGGTGCGAATAAAGCCCTTGGCCAGTTTGTTGGCCAGGTATTGCGCCTCCAGCGACATCTGCCCGGAGACATACAGCGCCACGGCATCCGGGCCATGCTCGTCGATGATTGCGCGCAGGCGCGCGGCGGCCTGCTCGATCGCCGCGTCCAAGCTGCTGCGCACCGGCTGCTGGGCGCGCTGCTGGCGGACGTAGGCATTGGCCATGCGCCCAGCGGCGGTCAGCGGCAGGTGCGCGGTCAGGCCTTTGGTGCACAGGCGACCAAAGTTGGCGGGGTGCTGTTTATCGCCCGCGATCTTCTGCACCTGGCCATTTTCCACCGACATGACGATGCCGCACCCTACCCCGCAATAAGGGCAAACGCTGCGCACTTGGCTAGTGGCCATCGGCTTCTCCCGGCAAAAACGAAAAAGGCGCCGGCTGCCCTGGGCTTGCCTAAGCAAGCGGGGCAACACGGCGCCTTTGTCGTGAAAAGAGGTGGGCCATCGGCATTGACGACCCGGGTACAGGGGATTGAGCAAATCCTGGGCCAGTTGCGGTTTCGCGCAGGCCAACACTGCCATACCCGCCCTGCCCACCTGGATTTGCGGGGCCGCCACCCTCCTAGTGGGTGCAGCCCTGGCAGCGGCCTTGCACCGAGTTGGTGAGCTGCGCACCAACCGGTAGCACCGGCAACCAGCCTGGGGATATGCTGTGAACGCCTATTCAACCGAGATTCGCATAGCCCCAATGTCCCAGGTGATCCTCAAGACCCCCGAGCAACTCGACCTGATGCGCCGCGCCGGCCAGTTGCTGGCCCAGGTGTTCGCCGACCTCGACGGCTTCATCCGCCCCGGCGTCACCACCCTGCAGATCAACGACCGCGCCGAGGCGTTCATCGTCCAGACCCTGCGCGCCCGGCCAGCAAGCAAGGGCCAGTACGGTTTCCCCTACTCGCTCAACACCTCGGTCGACCACGTGGTGTGCCATGGCATCCCCAAGGCTGACGAAGTGCTCAAGGAAGGCTCGATCATCAACGTCGACATCACCCTGGAGCAAGCGGGCTACATCGCCGACTCGTCGAAGATGTACCGCATCGGCGCGATCAGCGAAGACGCCCAACGCCTGGTCGACACAACCTATGACGCGCTGTGCAAAGGCATCGAGCAAGTGCGCCCCGGCGCCACCCTGGGCGACATTGGCCATGCCATCCAGAGCCATGCCGAGGCCGCCGGCTACAGCGTGGTGCGCGAATACTGCGGGCACGGCATTGGCCAACAGATGCACGAAGGACCGGAGGTGCTGCACTACGGCCAGCGCGGCATGGGCCTGAAGCTCAAGCCAGGGATGGTGTTTACCATCGAGCCGATGATCAACCAGGGCGCGCGTGGCACGCGCACGCTCAAAGATGGCTGGACAGTGATCACCCGCGATGGCGGCTTGTCGGCGCAGTGGGAACACACCGTGGCAGTGACTGCCGACGGCTTTGAAGTGCTGACCTTGCGCGATGAAGAGTTGGGGCGTTTCGTTTCAGCCAGTCAAATCGCCTAGACCTCTTCGCGGGCAAGCCCGCTCCCACAGGGTTCTGCGCTGATTGCGCGTTGCCCAGTGTGCCCGGTGATAGGCCACAAACAATGCCACTCCCGCGGGAGCGGGCTTGCCCCGCGATAAGGCCGGCACAGCCCCCCAAAAAGCCAACCAGCGACATTTGCCCCCGCCCCCCTCGCTCTCTACAATCGCCCCCAGCAAGGCCGGCCGCCTTCTCTGTTTCGTGCCGGCCCAGGAGCCCCTCATGGAAGAAACCGCGCAGCACTGGCTGCATGCCTTGTCCGCCCCCATGGCCGCCCTCAATGGCGCCAGCTACACCGCCGCGCAGTACTTCGAAGGCGACGATCAGACTGACCTCGAACGCTGGTGGGGCATCAGCAACCGGGCGCAATTGCTGGACATGCTCGGCATGGCCGATAACGGCCACGCCACCGAGCTGACCGAAGCCTACTGGCAATTCCAGCGCCGCCTGCCGAGCGAGTGGCAGGCGCTGCTGGCCAGCCTGCCACTGCGCGAACGCATCAAGCACGAATACGCCGCCCGCACCTTCCCCGACTGCGGCCCCGGTGGCACCCGCGCGTGGGACCTGGGGCGGATGAGTTTTCTGCTGCGGGCCGGGCTCAAGAAGGACTTCATCACACTCGATGAAAGCCTCTACCTGCATTACCGCCTGGCCCTGCGCGCCCGTCACTACTACAACCGCTGGGACAGTTACCTGGCCGGCTACCTGATCGGCAAGGCGCTGTGGAATGCCTCCGACAGCAGCGACGACACCCTGGCCGCCGAACTCGAACGCCAAGGTAGCGAACACTGGAACCGCTGCATCGTGCTCAACCTGCGCCACGGCGCCAGCGACTTGCTGGCCAGCCTGCCGTGGGACCTGGAGCTGCCCGAACCGCAACGCCCTGCCTCACTGGAAGAGGACTGCTGGTCATGAGTTGTTGGATACGCCTGGGCCTGGAACCGACCCAGGACCTGAACAGCATCCGCCAGGCCTACCGTGGCCTGCTGCCGTCGCACCACCCAGAAACCGACCCGCAAGGTTTCCAAGCACTGCGCGAGGCCTATGAAGAGGCCCTGCGCCTGGCCCGCGAAGGTGAATCGAGCGCCGCCTCCGAACCTGACGCCGCGGCCCAGGATGACGCACCACACCCTGCATTGCAGGCCTTCCACCGCCTGCTGGAAGAGCCGGCCCTGCGCTTCGATCCGGTCGCCTGGCAGGGATACATCGCCGAGCTCGACGAGTTGCCGCTGGACGATCTGGAAGCGCTGAGCTGGCGCCTGCTGCACGAACTGCGCAACTGCGGGCCGATCTCGCACCGCTGTGTCGGCCTGCTGGCCCAGCGCCTGGGCTGGGCCGAACAACTGCTGCGCCTGGAAGATCCACACGAGGTGGAAGCCTTCCTCCAGCGCCTGGAGCAACCCGATCCATTCGACACCGGACTGATGCGCGATTGGCCGCCGGCGGCGCAGCTGGAGGCGCTATGGTACTTCCGCAGCCTGGAGTACTGCTTCCAGCAACGGCCGCTGTTCGAGTACGCACAGTTCGCCCAAACCCACACCTGCCTGGCCTTCCCCGACGATCAGGGCTTGATCCAGCGCCTGCTGGTGCAGTTCAGCCAGGCAGGGGTCGCCAGCCAAACCCTGCATGCGCTGCTGCTAGAGCGTCAACGCCAGGCCCCGGACGACCAGGACCTGCTCTACCTGCTGGCCTGCCAGGCCGACGCCCTGGGTGCCAAGCAGCAGGCGATGGACTGCTGGCTGCAGCTGTGGCGCGAACACCGCCATCCGCAGGCCGAGCGCTGGCTGATCGAGTTCTGCACGCAGTACCAGTCGCAACGCCTGCCGCTGCTGATCCAGGCCTTCGACAGTGTGTCGCAGCCCGTTTCCTGGCCCGAGGATCTAGCCGATCCTGCGCAGCTGCTGGGCACCCCGGCACAAAACCCGCAAACCCTGGCGCGCTGGCTGCAAGCCTCGCGCCTGGAGCTGGGCGGTATCGCCAGCCAGTTCATCGACTGGCGCCTGGACGGCGACGATGAACTGCCGTTGCTGGCCCTGCTGCTGGATGAACCGACAGAGGCGCAAGACCGCGCCCTGCACCGGCTGTACTGGTATGCCTGGGCGTTGCAGCGCGGTGAAGCCGAGCTGTTACGGCAGATCCTTGCGCAAACGCCCGGCGAAGATGCCCTCGACGCCTTGATCCTGGAAGGCTTCCAACGCCAGGCCGAGCAACAACTGCACTGGTTGCAACAGGCACCGGTGGTGCAGGCCCTGGTGCAGTTCTGCCAGCGTGAAGACCCTGCCGCATCATTGCCCGAGGCGCTCGCCACGCAACAGCTGCACCCGGCGTGCCGCGAGTGGCTGCGGCGCATGCGCAACTACGGCGCGCCAGCACTGCACAGCCTCAACCGCAACTTCGAGATGCGGCGCATGTTCACCGTCCCCTTCGCCCTGCAAACACAGGACAAACTCGCCGAGCGCGGCCTGTTGCTGCCGCCGATGCCTGATGGCGAAGCCGCCTGGAACTGGCATCGCCAGCAATTGTTCATGCTCGCCCTGCTCGAACACCCGACGCGCTGGCTGAGCTTGATACCGGCGCAGTTGCCCGGCCAACTGCACTATCCCGCCGAGCATCCATTCGCCCCGCTGCATGGCGTGCTGCTGCAAACCCTGGCCAGCCCAGACGGCAGCAACGGCCTGTTCGGCGCGCTGGACAGCGCCGATCCGGCACAAGCGCTAGTGGCCAACCAGATGCTGACCTTGCGCACGCTGCTCGACAGTGCCCACCTGCCCAGCGCCGCGCAGCTCTTGGCAAGCCTGGAAAACGAGCCCAACGTGCTCGACGACTACCCGCTGGGCAAACTGCTGTTCTGCGCGGTGCTCTATCACGACCGCAGCTTGGACGAGGAGCAACGCACGCGCCTGCGCAACCGCATCGAGGCGTTGTACATCGAGGACTACGGGTACGAACCGCTGCGGCGCAATCTGGTCGAGGGCAAGACCAAGCATCCGCCGGCTGACCTGTTGCACAAGCAGGGCGTCGCCAGCCGCCCGTTCAACGATGCCCTGGATGCGCTGGACAGCCTGCTCAACCACTGCGCCCCGCCCAAGACCCGGTTGCTGCGCGCCCTGCAAAAAGCCAAGGACGACGCCGAGCTCGATCCAGGCCTGCGCTGCGCGATCATGGCCTTGCTGTCGTGGAGCGAGCGTATGCTGCGCAACGATCTCAAGCAGGCACCCGCGCCGTTCTGGGCGGTGTGGAAGCTCAAGAGCCGGCTCAACCGCACAGGCTTTGCCTTGCACCTGGGCTCGATTGCGTTGTGCGGAAGCTTCATGCTGACTGCGCCCATGATCGTGGTGGTGATGGGGTTGCTGTTGGTCAGCGGCTTTCTCAGGCGCTTGCGTGACATTGGCCAAGGGGTGCCGGCGCTGCTGTTGCTGCTGGTGGTCAGCCGGGTGTTGCCGGTGTTGCCGCTGATGTTGCTGGGGCTGCCGGGAGACAAGCTGCCCAATCGTTATGGGCCGCCGCCGGGTAAGGCGCAGCAGCTGGACGGTGGGTTGCAGGCGACGTTGCGGCGTTTGAACGGTTGAACGATAAGCAGCCGGGGCCGCATTGCGGCCCCAACACTGTCAATAGCGCAACTCATCCAACGCTTGGCTCAGTTGCTGGCGCTGGCGACTGATCTCCCCGGCCTGCTGCCCCGCCAGCACGGTATTGAACGCATCCAGCCAACTGCCAATCAACTCCCGCTCTTCGCCCAGGCTCTGCATCCACGCCCGCTCCAAGCGCGCCAACAAGGTGCGATTGGGCAGCGCATCGCGCGGGTGAATCTTCAGCCGCGACAGCCGCTCATGGCTGGCCTGGCGCGCCGGCTCATCCAACCCGGTCGGGCTACGGTCGATGCTGTGACTGTGCTTCTGACCGGTTTCCTGGAAGGTCACATCCACCTCCAACAAGCCATTGATGTCGTAGCTAAAACGCACATCCAGCGACTGAATCTGCCCGGTCTGCTGCAACGGGATCTCGAAGCTGTCCACCAGAATATTGTCGCGCACCCAAGGCCGCTCGCCCTGATAAACAGCGATGCGCACCACTTTCTGATCGGCATGGCTGCTATAGAAGCGCTCGACCCGCGAGGTCGGGATCACGGTATTGCGCTCGATGATCGGCGAAAACGCCCCGCTGCTCTCCCCGCCACGCTGGGCAGCGATGCCCAGGGTGTAGGGGCAGACATCGGTGAGAATCAGCTCATCGATAGCCTCGTCTCGCGCCTTGCACGCCGCCTGGCTGGCAGCGCCGAGGGCGACGATGGTGTCCGGGTCCAGGTGCCGATACGGCAATCGGCCAAACAACTTGGCCACCAGCTGCTGCACCTGCGCCATGCGCGTCGCCCCACCGACCAGTACCAGGCTGTCCAGCTCCTTGGGGCTCAAGCGCGCGTCACGCAGGGCCTGCTCGATCGGCGCACGCACCCGGGCCAGCAATGGCGCCCAGATCGCTTGCAACTTGAGTTCATCGAGTTGCCATTGGCGCGGCTGCGCATCGCCGTTCCAGCTCAGGGTCCAATTGCCCTCGCCCAATTCATGTTTGAACTGCTCGATGGCGTCATGCAGGCTGGCCAGCGCCTGCGGCTGCAGGTCGTCCAGCTTGAGATTCCAATCGCGCAAGCACGCTAGCAGCAAGGCATCGGTAAAGTCTTCGCCGCCCAGGTAGTTGTCCCCGGTGGAAGCATGCACCTCGATCAGCGGCAGCGCGTACTCCAGCACGGTGACATCGAAGGTGCCGCCGCCCAGGTCGAACACCAGGGTGCGCTCGAATTTCTGCTCATGCAGCCCATAGGCCATTGCCGCAGCGGTCGGTTCGTTGATCAGCCGCTGTACCTTCAACCCAGCCAGCTCGGCGGCGAAAACCGTGCGCTTGCGCTGCTCGTCGCTGAAGTAGGCTGGCACCGAAATCACCGCCTCACTCACAGGGCAGCCCAGATAGGCTTCGGCATCTTGCTTGAGCGCGCCCAGGACCAGTGCCGACAACTCTTCAGGGGTGAAGCGATGCTCGCCCAGCTCGAAGCGCTTGTCGCTGCCCATGAAACGCTTGAACGCGGCGGCCGTGCGCTGCGGGTGGGTGGTCAAGCGCGCCTTGGCGGCCTTGCCTACGAGAATGCTGCCATCGTCATCGACACTGACCACCGACGGCGTCAGCACCTCGCCCAAGGCGTTGGCGATCAGCCGCGCTTGCCCGTCTTGCCAGACGGCAATCAGGCTATTGGTGGTGCCCAGGTCGATGCCCAGCAATGGCGTGGCAACTGCGGGGGAGTGAGAGGTACTGGCATCCTGCATGGTCGGTCTCTTGCTTGCGGTGAAGAGCCGGAGCGGAACCTGCTGGCCGCTTCCGGCGGACAGGGGCATTCTGACGCAATGCCAGAAACAAAAAAAGCGACCCTAAGGTCGCTTTCTCTGTTGCTTCAGGGTGTTCAGTGGCCCCTTGAAGCTGAATATGGCGCAGCGGACGGGACTCGAACCCGCGACCCCCGGCGTGACAGGCCGGTATTCTAACCGACTGAACTACCGCTGCGCTATACATCGAGTGGTGGGTGATGACGGGATCGAACCGCCGACCCTCTGCTTGTAAGGCAGATGCTCTCCCGGCTGAGCTAATCACCCTTCGTCTCGGTGTGGCGCGCATTCTACGGAGGACGTACCACCCTGGCAAGCACTTTTTTAAAAATTTTTTGCAGGGCTTTCAAGGACCTAGCGCAACCGCCCTTTTCCTTACTAATAAGTGGCTGATGGCGCTCTGACAGGGTTGGCCGCATGGCACCAGTCGGAGAATAATGCCCGCCTTATGCATTAAGGAGAGATCTACCCTCATGTGGTTCAAGAACCTGCTGACCTATCGCCTGACCCAGGAAGTCCCATTCGAGCCTGAGGCACTGGAAGCCGCCCTGGCCAGCAAGCCGGCCCGCCCATGCGCCAGCCAGGAGCTGACCACCTACGGTTTCGTCGCGCCGTTCGGCAAAGGCGAAGACGCTCCTCTGGTGCATGTCAGCGGTGAGTTCCTGCTGATTGCCGCGCGCAAGGAAGAACGCATCCTGCCCAGCAGCGTGGTCAACGACGCGGTCAAAGAGAAGGTCGAGGAAATCGAGACCGAGCAGATGCGCAAGGTCTATAAGAAGGAACGCGACCAGATCAAGGATGACATCATCCAGACCTTCCTGCCGCGTGCCTTCATTCGCCGCTCGATGATCTTCGCCGCCATCGCCCCGCGCCTGGGCCTGATCCTGGTCAACTCGGCCAGCGCCAAGCGCGCCGAAGACCTGCTGTCGACCCTGCGCGAAGTGATGGGTTCGCTGCCGGTGCGGCCGGTGACCGTGAAGATCGCCCCGAGCGCGACCATGACCGACTGGGTCAAGTCGCAAGCCGCCGCGCCAGACTTCTATGTGCTGGACGAGTGCGAACTGCGTGACACCCATGAAGACGGCGGCATCGTTCGCTGCAAGCGCCAGGACCTGAAAAGCGACGAGATCCAACTGCACCTGGGCACCGGCAAGGTGGTGACTCAGTTGGCCCTGGCCTGGCAGGACAAGCTGTCGTTCGTACTCGACGACAAGACCGTCATCAAGCGCCTGAAGTTCGAGGAGCTGCTGCAAGAGCAGGCCGAGCAGGATGGCGGTGATGAAGCGCAGCAGCAGTTCGATGCCAGCTTCCTGCTGATGATGATGACCTTTACCGAGTTCCTGCCGGCGCTGTTCGAGGCGTTGGGTGGCGAAGAGATTCCGCAAGGGGTCTGAGCGTTGTCGCAGTAGCATTTTGGGGCCGCTTTGCGGCCCTTCGCGGGCAAGCCCGCTCCCACAGGGATTACGCTGCCCTTCAGAACGGCGCGGTCCTTGTGGGAGCGGGCTTGCCCGCGAAGGGCTGCAAAGCAGCCCCAACTACGCCGATTAAAAGAATAAGGATCTACCCATGCGTGCCCTCGCCGCTTTCAGCCGCTTCGTCGGCAACACCTTCGCCATCTGGGTGCTGCTGTTCGCCTGCCTGGCCTTCCTTCAGCCGCAATGGTTCATCGCCCTGAAAGTGGCCATCGTGCCGCTGCTGGGCTTGGTGATGTTCGGCATGGGTCTTACCCTCAAACTCGACGACTTCGCCGCCCTCGCCCGCCAACCCTGGCGCGTGGCCCTGGGTGTAGTGGCGCACTTCGTGATCATGCCAGGCATGGCCTGGTTGCTGTGCCAGCTGTTTCACCTGCCGCCGGAGATCGCCGTCGGCGTGATCCTGGTCGGCTGCTGCCCGAGCGGCACGGCGTCCAACGTGATGGTCTGGTTGTCCAAGGGCGACCTGGCGCTGGCCGTGGCGATTGCCGCAGTGACCACGCTGTTGGCGCCACTGCTCACCCCCACGCTGATCTGGTTCCTGGCCTCGGCCTGGTTGCCGGTGTCCTTCATGGACATGTTCTGGTCGATCCTGCAGCTGGTGATGCTGCCGATCGTGCTCGGTGTCGTGGCGCAGAAACTGCTGGGCGAGCGAGTGCAACTGGCGGTGCAGGTGCTGCCGCTGGTGTCGGTGGTGAGTATCGTGATGATCGTCTGTGCGGTGGTCGCGGCGAGTCAGGCGAAGATCGCCGAGTCAGGCCTGCTGATCATGGCGGTGGTAGTGCTGCACAACAGCTTTGGTTATCTGCTGGGCTATCTGACCGGCAAGCTGTGCAAACTGCCGCTGGCGCAGCGCAAGTCGCTGGCGCTGGAGGTGGGCATGCAGAACTCGGGGCTGGGCGCGGCGTTGGCGGCGGCGCATTTCTCGCCATTGGCGGCGGTGCCCAGTGCGCTGTTCAGCGTTTGGCACAATATCTCTGGGGCGTTGCTGTCGACCTGGTTCCGGCGCATGCAAGAGCCTGTAACAGTAGAAGCCGAGGCTAAACCCGCCAACCCTTGATGCCTTCAGAAGCTTCATCGCGGACCTGCTCCCTCGGGCCCCGCGATGAAGGCGCTATGGACATCCCCCCTGCAATTGGGCAATATACTGCGCACTGTGAGGACGACCTCACGACGCACCGCGTGACCAATCAGGGGACGGCCCCATCATTCAAACGATGGAGACACACTCATGTCCTGGATCATTCTGTTCTTCGCCGGCCTGTTTGAAGTGGGCTGGGCGGTAGGCCTGAAATACACCGACGGCTTCACCCGGCCACTGCCGACCGTGCTCACGGTCGGCGCCATGGTGATCAGCCTCGGCTTGCTGGGCCTGGCGATGAAAGAACTGCCACTGGGTACCGCCTATGCCATCTGGACCGGAGTCGGCGCCGTCGGTACGGTGATTGCCGGGATCATCCTGTTCGGTGAATCCATGGCCTTGGTCCGCCTGCTCAGCGTTGCCCTGATCATCACCGGCCTGGTCGGCCTGAAGGTCAGCGCCAGCTGACCTCCCCCTCCTACCTGTTAACGCAGATCGCCGCGCAGAGCACTGACCTGCTCGCGTAGCGCTTCCGGCTGCGCCGCCTCCACCGGGATGGCGGCGCCCGCCACAAGGGTCACCCGCGACCACAGTCGCTTGAACAGGCCCTTGCCCGGATCGCGACTGAAGAAGCTGCCCCACAAGCCCTGCAACGCCAGGGGGATCACCGGCACCGGGGTCTCCTGCAAAATCCGATTGACCCCACCTTTGAACACATCGATCTCGCCATCGGCGGTCAGCTTGCCTTCGGGGAAGATGCATACCACCTCGCCCGCCGCCAGGTACTGGGCGATCCGCGCGAAGGCCCGCTCGTAAGTCGCTTCATCTTCACCACGCCCGGCAATCGGAATCGCCCCAGCAGTGCGGAAGACGAAATTGAGCACCGGCAAGTTGTAGATCTTGTAGTACATGACGAAACGCACCGGCCGCCGGATCGCGCCGCCGATCAGCAGCGCGTCGACGAACGACACGTGGTTGCACACCAGCAGCGCCGCGCCTTCATCGGGAATGCGCTGCAGATCACGGTGCTCGACGCGGTACATCGAGTGGCTGAGCAGCCAGATCAAGAAGCGCATGGTGAACTCAGGCACGATGCGGAAGATGTAGGTGTTGACCGCGATATTGAGCAGCGATACCACCAGGAACAGCTGCGGGATGCTCAGCTCGGCCAGGCTCAACAAGACGATGGTAAGGATCGCCGAGACCACCATGAACAGCGCATTGAGAATGTTGTTGGCAGCGATCACCCGCGCCCGCTCGCCCTCGGCAGTGCGCGCCTGGATCAGGGCATACAGCGGCACGATATAGAAGCCGCCGAACACCCCCAGGCCAACGATAGAGACCAGGATCCACCAGGCCTGGTGCATGCCCAGCAGGGCCAGCCAGTCGTGCGCGACGGCGCCGCTCGGCACGTCGCCCGAATGCCACCACCAGAGCAAGCCGAACAGGGTCAGGCCGAACGAGCCGAACGGCACCAGGCCGATTTCCACCTTGCGCCCGCTGAGCCGTTCACAGAGCAGTGAACCCACGGCGATGCCGACCGAGAACAGGGTCAGCACCAGCGTCACCACGGTTTCATCGCCGTGCAGCCAGTCTTTGGCATAGGCCGGAATCTGCGTCAGGTAGATCGCACCGACGAACCAGAACCAGGAGTTGCCGACGATCGAACGCGACACCGCCGGCGTCTGCCCCAGGCCCAGGCGCAAGGTGACCCAGGACTGCTTGAAGATGTTCCAGTCCAGTTTCATCTCTGGCGCCGACGCTGCCGCGCGCGGGATCCAGCGGCTGGCCAGGTAGCCCAGCACCGCGGTGCCGACGATGCCGCCAGCCACCACCGTGGCGTAGTTGCTCGACGACATCATCACCCCGGCGCCGATGGTCCCGGCCAGGATCGCCAGGAAGGTGCCCATCTCCACCAGGCCATTGCCACCGACCAGCTCTTCTTCGCGCAGGGCCTGCGGCAGGATCGAATACTTCACCGGACCGAACAGCGCCGAATGGGTACCCATGGCAAACAGCGCCAGCAGCATCAGCACCAGGTGATTGCTGACAAAGCCCACCGCGCCGATGGCCATGATGACGATCTCCGCCAGCTTGATCATGCGGATCAGCGCGTCCTTGGCGAACTTCTCGCCAAACTGCCCGGCCAGCGCCGAGAACAGGAAGAACGGCAAAATGAACAGCAACGCGCACAAGTTGACCAGGATCGAGCGATCACCTTCCAGGCTCAGCTTGTACAGGATCGCCAGGATCAGCGACTGCTTGAACAGGTTGTCATTGAAGGCGCCCAGCGACTGGGTGATGAAGAACGGCAGAAAGCGCCGCTTGCCGAGCAAGGTGAATTGCGAGGGGTGACTCATCAATCGTATCCCTGAATAGAGCCGCGGAGGGCTTATGCCTTATTAGAATGCGTGCATAGGGTTGAAAGCCACATCCCGCTTGTCAACTGCGATTTTTACCAGTGGCAGCGCAAGGGCGCATTAGCCAATGCTGTGGCAGACCGCTGGCAGAGGCTGGAAATCCAGGAATGGACCCCATGCGCCCTTCAGCTTTGCCGTTGCCCGATCGCTTCGCGCTTGATATCCATCGCGCGCAACGCTGGCAGCTCGATCGAGGCTGAGGCACACTGCGCGCAGTCCGCGGCCAGCCGCTCGGCAGGCTGGACGCCGGCCCCATCGCAAGTTGCGGGCGCTATTCAAGGATGACAGAAGGGATCGATGGGTAATCGCACGCACAACGCTCAATTGAAGGGCGTAATTGAATTCGCTACCCAGACTGGGCAAAGCGCCAGCAGCAAACAAGATCTTCTGCATGCAGTGCAGGCGATCCGCGACTTCAAAGGCCCATTACGCTTCGACAATACCCTGCCCTGGTGCCTGACGCTGCTGCTTGCCAGCCTAACCCTGGTTGTCGTTGGCCTTTGCTACCAGTACCCCATGCAGGCAACCACTTGGGCCGCCAAGGTCACCCCGGACAAAGCCCATCTGCTGTTGCTGGCCGTGATAGCAGGGTTGCTGACCCTGACCGTGCTCAGCCTGCGCGCGATCTTCAAGCGGGCCAACCTGCTGTCAGGTCTGTCCACTGACCTGGCCAGACGCTCAAGCCTGTTCAGCGCCGGACTGAGCCCTATCGACAGCCCACCTGGGTTGATCCTTGAGCAACTGTGCGAGCACTTCGAAGATTATCAACGCGGCAACCACAGCCGCGATATCACCCGTGCGCTACGGGGGCGCTATCAAGGCCCGCTGTACAGTTTCGAATACGCCTACTACCAGTTGCATTACGTGGTCAGACGCCTGGAACAGGAAGAGGTGTCGGACGGCAAAGGCGGTACGCGCCAGCAAACCCGCGTGGTCTACGACCATCATGATCGCTTCAGCCTGGTGCTGGACTTCCCCTGGATCGAGGGCATTGCCGTGCGCTCGAGCGGGCCGAGCGCCATCGACTTCGAGCACAAGCACCAGACCTCTTCGACCGACTTCAACCGCGCCTTCACCCTGACCGGTGCCAGCGCCATGGCTTGCGCGCGCTTCGCCAAGCCTGTGACAGTTGTGCATCTGCTTGGCCTCAAGCCGAGGTTCAGCCAATTGAACCTTGAGTTCTCGCTGAACCAGGGCGGGTTGTGCATCAGCTTCGACAACAGCGACCTGCTTGGCTTCCAGATGCCGTGCGACTTGCATTCGCCCAGCGAATTCTACGCATTGATCGACGCTGGAGTGCCACTGCCCGCGCTTACCCAACTGTTCGAAGCGATCCACACGCTTGCCGAGCAGCATGACGACAACTTCAACCTGCCTCGCCAGGCAACCCCTCATATGGAGAACTGACAATGGATATCCCGGTCATCATCGGGCTGGTCATCGCCGTCATCGTGTCGTTAACGGTGATCGGCCTGTACAACTCGATCATCGGCGGGCACAACCGCGCGCAACGCGCCTGGGCCGATGTGCTGACCTATGAACGGCAGAAAACCAAGGTGCTCGATGCCCTGCAGGAGCAAGTCACTCAGTACCAAGGGTACGAGCAGAGCCTGCTTGGCGAGATCACCCGTCTGCGCAGCGCCATTGCCGAGTTGCCGGCTGCGGCCGATGGCAACTCGCTGGCCAAGACCGAACAGGCGACCCAGGCGCTGTTGAGCGGGCTGCGGGTCGCCTTCGAAGCCTACCCGGACCTCAAGGCGTCCGAGGTGCTGAACAATCTGATGCGCGAAATTACCGAACAGCAGGAAAACGTCGGCGCAGCCATCGTCATCTTCAATGGTGAGGTCGAACGCTTCAACAATACCGTCCAGATGTTCCCAGGTTCCCTGGTCAATGGCGTGCTGAACAAGAAGTCCACGATCACGCCGTTTACCGATGCACAGGCTGCGCAGGGTTTCTCGTACCGACCGAACCTGTAGGCAATGCAGACGTCGCCGAGGGCGGCGTCGACTGAGACCTATACTGGGCTTCCTGCGGTACTCCGACGACAAGGACGTGGCAATGCTCGCTGCACTCAAGCGCTATCCCCCTGCGGTCAACCTGCTGCTGCTGACCACCTTCGTCCTGACCTTGGCCCGTGCGATTACCCTGCCCTACCTGGTGGTCTACCTGGCGGACAACTTCCAGCTCGCAGTCAGCCAGATCGGCCTGCTGATCGGCGGCGCGTTGATGCTCGCGTCGCTGCTGAGTCTGTACGGCGGGCACCTGGTCGACACCCTGCGCAACCACACCTTGGTAATCAGCGCCACGCTGCTGTTCGCGCTGGCCTTCGGCGTTGCCATCGCCAGCCGCTCGGCGTTGCTGTTCTTCGTCTGCCTGGTGCTGATCAACCTGGCCCTGGCGGTGGTCGACATTGCCGCCAAAGCGGGCTTCTGCGCGCTGCTGCCGGTCGAGGAGCGCGCCGAGGTGTTCGCCATCAAGTACACCTTGAGCAATATCGGCTACGCCATCGGCCCGCTGCTGGGCGTGGCGCTGATCGAGCTGGACGATCACCTGCCGTTTCTGGTCTCGGCAGCGATCGGCCTGGGCATGTGCCTTTGCTATGCGCGCCTGGGCGATCGGCAGTTGCGCGCGAGCAGTCCGGGACAAACAGGCGCCGGCTTTGGCCAGGTGGCCCTGCGCCTGGCGCGGGATCGACGACTGGTCTGCTTTACCCTGGGTGGGGTGCTCAGCGCAGTGGTGTTCGGCCAGTTCACCGCGTACCTGTCGCAGTACCTGGTGGTCACCGCCAGCCCCGCCGAAGCGGCGCGGCTGGTGGGGTACCTGGTGACGACCAACGCCGTTACCGTGATTGCGCTTCAGTACCTGATTGGCCGGCGTATCAGCCGCCAACGCCTGATGCCCTGGCTGCTGGCCGGGATGGGGCTGTTCATCGCCGGGCTGCTGGGCTTCTCCCTGGCTGATTCGGCGCTGGCCTGGTGCCTGGCGATGCTGGTGTTCACCCTGGGCGAGATCATCGTCATTCCGGCCGAATACATGTTCATCGACCTGATTGCGCCGGAGCCTCTGCGCGGGGTCTATTATGGCGCGCAGAACCTGTCCAACCTCGGCGCGGCGCTAGGGCCGGTGATCGTCGGGTTTGCCTTGGGGCAGTGGGTGCCGGTGACGGCCTTCTACCTGCTGGTGTTGTCGGTGATACTGGCGGCAGTGTTTTATTACCTGGGCACGCAAAAGCACTAGATATCGGCTCAGGGCCCTGCGACGTCCTGCCACTGCGACCATGGTCGGCGCTGACGAAGCCCGAGCAGCGTGCCAGACTGGTTGATCGGGACCGCGTAGGTTTTTTTGCTCCGGAGTCTTCATGTCGTTATCCAGCGGGCTGATCGCCGTGGTCGCCCTGGCCTACATGGCCATCATGTTCGCCATCGCCTTTTATGGCGATCGCCGCAGCACGCCGTTGCCGCCGCGCCTGCGTGCCTGGGTATACAGCCTGTCGCTGGCCGTCTATTGCACCAGCTGGACCTTCTTTGGCGCCGTCGGCCAGGCCGCCGAACAGCTGTGGGCGTTCTTGCCGATCTATCTGGGGCCGGTACTGTTGCTGATCTTCGCGCCGCAAGTGGTGCAGAAGATGGTGCTGATCAGCAAACAGCAGAACATCACCTCGATTGCCGACTTCATCGCCGCGCGCTATGGCAAATCGCAGAGCCTGGCAGTGGTAGTGGCGCTGATCTGCCTGGTCGGCGTACTGCCTTATATCGCCTTGCAGCTCAAGGGCATCGTGCTCGGGGTCAACCTGCTGATTGGCGCCAACGCCGACGCCACCGGTACCCGCGTACAGGACACCGCCTTGGTCGTGTCGCTGGTGCTGGCGCTGTTCTCGATCGTGTTCGGTACGCGCAGCCTGGACGTCACCGAGCACCATCGCGGCATGGTCCTGGCGATTGCCTTCGAGGCGCTGGTCAAACTGCTGGCGTTCCTGGCCGTGGGCGTGTTCGTGGTATTCAACCTGTACGACGGTTTCGACGACCTGTTCACCCAGGCGCGCCAGTCGGCGCACCTGGAGAGCTACTGGCAGGAGACCATCAACTGGCCGTCGATGGTGGTCCAGACCGGCGTGGCGATGATGGCGATCATCTGCCTGCCACGCCAATTCCATGTGACCGTGGTGGAAAACATCGAAGCCCAGGACATGCGCATGGCGCGCTGGGTGTTCCCGATGTACCTGGTGCTGGCGGCGCTGTTCGTGGTGCCCATTGCCCTGGCGGGGCAGATGCTGCTGCCGGGCACGGTGATCTCCGACTCGTTCGTCATCAGCCTGCCGCTGGCTGAAGCCCATCCGAGCCTGGCGCTGCTGGCGTTCATCGGCGGCGCTTCGGCCGCCACCGGCATGGTCATCGTCGAGGCGGTGGCGCTGTCGACCATGGTCTCCAACGACATGCTGCTGCCCTGGCTGCTGCGGCGCAAGAATGCCGAACGGCCGTTCGAGGCGTTCCGCCACTGGATGCTCTCGGTACGCCGGGTGACTATCGTGGTCATCCTGCTGCTGGCCTATGTCAGCTACCGCCTGCTCGGCTCTACCGCAAGCCTGGCGACCATCGGCCAAATCGCCTTCGCCGCCGTCACCCAACTGACCCCAGCGATGCTCGGCGCGCTGTACTGGAAGCAGGCCAACCGCCGCGGCGTGTTCGCAGGATTGGCCGCCGGTATCTTCCTGTGGTTCTACACCCTGGTGCTGCCGATTACCGCGCATAGCCTGGGTTGGTCGCTGGACCTGTTCCCAGGTTTGGCCTGGCTGCATGGCAACCCTCTGAACCTGCCGATCACCCCATTGACCCAAGGCGTGGTGCTGTCGCTGGCGGGCAACTTCACCCTGTTCGCCTGGGTCTCGATCCTGTCGCGCACGCGGGTGTCGGAACACTGGCAGGCCGGCCGCTTCATCGGCCAGCAGACCAGCGCCCGGCCCAACAGCCGCTCGCTGCTGGCGGTGCAGATCGATGACCTGCTCAAGCTCGCGGCGCGCTTCGTCGGCGAGGAGCGGGCGCGGCAGAGCTTCATCCGCTTCGCCTACCGCCAGGGCAAGGGTTTCAACCCTAACCAGAATGCCGACGGCGACTGGATCGAACACACCGAACGCTTGCTCGCCGGGGTGCTCGGCACCTCCTCTACCCGGGCAGTGGTCAAGGCCGCCATCGAAGGCCGCGACATGCAGCTTGAAGACGTGGTGCGCATCGCCGACGAGGCCAGCGAGGTGCTGCAGTTCAACCGCGCCCTGCTGCAAGGAGCGATCGAGAACATCAACCAGGGCATCAGCGTAGTCGACCAGAACCTGCACCTGGTGGCCTGGAACCGCCGCTACCTGGAGCTGTTCAACTACCCGGACGGCTTGATCAGCGTGGGCCGGCCGATTGCCGACATCATCCGCTACAACGCCGAGCGCGGGCTGTGCGGACCTGGCGAGGCCCAGGTGCACGTGGCGCGGCGCCTGCACTGGATGCGCCAAGGCCGGGCGCACACCTCCGAGCGGCTGTTCCCCAATGGCCGGGTCATCGAGCTGATCGGCAACCCGATGCCGGGCGGTGGCTTCGTCATGAGCTTCACCGACATCACCCCGTTCCGCGAGGCTGAGCAGGCGCTCAAAGAAGCCAACGAAGGGCTGGAGCAGCGGGTCGCCGAGCGTACCCATGAGCTGTCTCAGTTGAACCAGGCACTGACCGAGGCCAAGAGCCGCGCCGAGGCAGTCAGCCAATCCAAGACCCGCTTCCTGGCGGCGGTCAGCCATGACCTGATGCAACCGCTCAATGCCGCCCGGCTGTTCTCCGCGGCGTTGTCGCAGCAGGCCGAAGGCATGTCGGACGAGGCCCAGCAACTGGTCCAGCACATGGACAGCTCGCTGCGCTCTGCCGAAGAGCTGATCAGCGACCTGCTGGACATCTCGCGCCTGGAAAACGGCAAGATCACCCCGGACATCAAGCCCTTCGCCCTCAGCGACCTGTTCGACACGCTGGGCGCCGAGTTCAAAGTGCTGGCGGCGGAAAAAGGCCTGGAGTTCCGCTTGCGCGGCAGTCGCCTGCGGGTCAACAGCGACATCAAGCTGCTGCGCCGGGTGCTGCAGAACTTCCTCACCAACGCCCTGCGCTATGGCAAGAGCCCGATCCTGTTCGGCGTACGCCGCCAGGGCGAGCGCCTGTGGCTAGAGGTATGGGATCGCGGGCCGGGCATTACCGACGACAAGCTGCAGGTGATCTTCCAGGAGTTCAAGCGCCTGGATAGCCACCAGACGCGCGCCGAGAAAGGCCTGGGCCTGGGCCTGGCGATCGCCGATGGCCTGTGCCGTGTGCTGGGGCATACGCTTGAGGTGCGCTCATGGCCAGGCAAGGGCAGCGTGTTCCGTGTCAGCGTGCCAATCGCCAGCGCCGCAACAGCCGCGCCTAGTGCCCCTGCCGAGCAGCAGCCCGGGCAACCGCTGGCTGGCCTGCACGTGCTGTGCGTCGACAACGAGGCGAGCATCTTGATCGGCATGAACAGCCTGCTAAGCCGTTGGGGCTGCCAGGTCTGGACCGCTCGCAACCGCGAGGAATGTGAAGCGTTGCTGGCCCAAGGCATGCGCCCACACCTGGCATTGGTCGACTATCACCTGGACGATGGCGACACCGGTACCGAGCTGATGGCCTGGCTACGGACCCGCCTGGGTGAGCCGGTGCCAGGGGTGGTGATCAGCGCCGATGGGCGCAACGAGACCATCGCCATGGTCCATGCCGCTGGCCTTGATTACTTGGCCAAGCCAGTCAAGCCCGCAGCGTTACGCGCCTTGCTCAATCGGCATCTGAGCCTGGTTCAGTAAGCGCTTCGTCGCTCAAGGCGCGCTCGAGCAGCTCGGCCGGCAGACTCTTGCTGGCGCGAGCGCCGAGCAGCTTGAGCTGCTCGCTACGACTGATCAGGTTGCCGCGCCCTTCACAGAGTTTGTTACGGGCCGCCGAATAGGCTTTGTCGACTTGTTGCAAGCGCGCGCCAAGCTCGTCCAAATCCTGAATGAACAGCACGAACTTGTCGTATAGCCAACCGGCGCGCTCGGCGATCTCGCGGGCGTTCTGGCCTTGGCGCTCTTGCTTCCAGAGGCTGTCGATGACCCGCAGGGTCGCCAGCAGGGTGGTGGGGCTGACGATGACGATCTGTCGGTCGAAGGCTTCCTGGAACAGGTTGGGTTCGGCCTGCAGCGCGGCTGAGAAGGCCGCTTCGATGGGCACGAAGAGCAGCACGAAGTCCAGGCTGTGCAACCCTTCCAGGCGGCTGTAGTCCTTGCTGGACAGGCCTTTGACGTGGCTGCGCAGCGATTGCACATGTTGCTTGAGCGCCGCTTCGTCATTGTTACTGACGAACTGCTGGTAGGCGGTGAGGCTGACCTTGGCGTCGACCACCACCTGCTTGTCGCCGGGCAGCATGATCAGCACATCGGGCTGATAACGCTCGCCGTCGGCGCTTTTCAGACTGACCTGGGTCTGGTACTCGCGGCCCTTTTCCAGGCCGGCATGCTCCAGCACTCGCTCCAGGATCAGCTCGCCCCAGTTGCCTTGGGTTTTCTGTCCCTTGAGGGCCTGGGTCAGGTTGGTCGCTTCATCGGACAGGCGCAGGTTGAGCTGCTGCAGACGCTCGAGTTCTTTGCTCAAGGAGAACCGCTCGCGGGCCTCTTGCTGGTAACTTTCTTCCACGCGTTTTTCAAAGGCCTGGATGCGTTCCTTAAGCGGATCGAGTAGTTGGCCCAGGTGCTGTTGGCTGGTCTGGGCGAAGCGCTGTTCGCGCTCATCGAAGATCTTGCTGGCCATCTCGGCGAACTGCGCACGCAGGGTGTCACGGGCTTGCTGCAAGTCTTCCAGACGCTGCTGGTGGCTTTCCTGCTGCTCGCGCAGCTCAGCCTCCAGGCGCGCTGACTGGGCCTCCAGCCGGCGTAATTCGGCTTCACGGCTGGTGCGTTCGAGTTGCCAGGCATGGGCGGCGTCGCGGGCGTTGTCGCGGTCGATCTGGAGCAATTCCAGCTCACGGCCGAGGGCCGCGAGGTTGGCTTGCTTGACGCCGTTGGCTTCGCTAAGGTCGCTGATTTCGTCGCGGCTGGCGTCGAGTTGGGCCTGTAGGCCTTCGTGGGCGAGCAGGGCCGCGCTGAGGCGCTCTTCGAGCAGCGCCAACGCGTTCTGCCGGGCCGACTGGCGACGCTGGTTCTGCAGGATCCAGGTCAGGCAGGGAACTGCCGCCGCCACGATGCCCAGCAGAATGCTGGCCAGATCTACTGCCATAGCTACCCCAATTAGTTCGATTTCGGTGGATGGAGCTTAACAGTACGCAGGCTGTTCGGTCCTCGGGCCAGCGTTGCGGGCCTGCGCAGGCAAGCCTGCGCCTACAGTGACTGCGGGGCCTGTAGCAACTGGCTGTGCTTGCGATGGCCCACAATGGTCAGGTAGAGGACATCTGCTTGAGCAACCGCCCCGCCTCCTGCGAGCCCTGCCCTGCCGCCAGCTCCAGCCAATAGCGCGCCTGCTCCGGCTCGCTGCGCTGGCACAAGCGGCCATATTCCAGTTGAGCACGACGATCCCCCGCCCGCGCCGCTTGGCGCAGCAGTTCATGGCCAATACGCCGATCCCGGGCATTACCGCAGTCGCGGCAAAGCATCTGCCCCAGGCGACTCTGTGCCACCACCACACCCTGGCGCGCCGGCTGCTTGAGCAAGCGCCCAGCCAGGTGCTTGACGCTGTGCTTGTCACCCAGGCGCGGGCTGTCGAGCAGCCACAGGGCTACTTTCAGGGAAAAGCGCTTGGGAACAGGCTCGGACGATGCGGGGGGTTGAGCGAAGTTTTTACCGCGAAAATTCATGACTGACAGCGAAGGCAATTCGTGAGGCGCGCCACTCTACTCCATTTTTTGCGCGATGGCCTGAGCGTTTTTTGATGAAATTTCAAAAAAAATTCGATGATCTTTTCTTGACGTTTTCTCACCGGCATTTATCACCCAGGCGATTCACGACGATTGTCGGACAGTTATGAATATTGCTGGCACGCCCGTCCTAGAGCAAGCGCTCGGGACAATCCACAGATCCTGTGGATAACTCGGTGGACAACCACTTCATGTTGCCTTCAAACCCCCATGAAATGGGGCCTACAGTCAAACTGTCGATTTTTTCACCAGCTAAAATTAGTGTTTTTTTTCATTGACTTAAGCTTGCAGTCAAGGCATTGGCGAGGCCGCCGGCGGTTGTTGCAGTGCTGTTACAAGCTACGCCTCAAATGTGTACAAGTGCACCGAAACCCCGCATTTGGATGCACGAAAATAGTCCATGCGACCGATTGGCCTGGTTGCTACCCCACTTCACAAGAGGGCAAAGAACAGACATACTGATCGGCTTCGCGGCTAAAAAGCAGTGACGCTTGCACTCTCTGTTTTTTTCCTGTAGGGTGCGCCTCGTTAGTACCCAGCTGAAAATCAATTCTGGCCAGTAAGGTCCCTGCAGCGTCCAGCTCCCCCCAAGAGCAGCACCTGCTGAAACAGGACCGGCCCTTTCGATGATTCACTCGGCAGCCAACGCTGCTCCAGCACGAATCACCTCGCAGATTGATCGGGATCTTCACCCAGAGGCCTTGAACCTTCGCCTCGGTGTGCCTGCCCGACTTTTGACGTACCTACCAGTCAGCCCAGCGCCTACCTATTGAATGCGCCACCTCTGGCTGCCCTGTTCCAGTCAGGTTCAACGCCTCCTTAATAAAGGCGTCACTGGAACGTTTCTAAGATGCATGGATCGTATTCCATGACTAATGCAGGAACCTCCACATAATGACAAATCATCATCAGTTTCAGCGTGCCGTCGGCACTCTCTCTCAGGCCTTCGCCCCACTGAAGTGCCTCATCGTTGCCCCACGCAAGGGCAGCTTCAGCTTCACCCTGGTCGACGAACACGGTATCGCTTGCCACAGCGAGCGCCTGTATCCCGAGCAGTACAACCGCGCCGAACCGCTGCAAGCGGTCATCGATCGGGCCCGCCAATCGCTGACCGCGTGATTGGCGAATGCCAGCCCATTCATGGGTTGAATCGGCGCATTTCCCTGCTGCCTGTTGGTTCTTGGCCTAATTGCTGTATGGCATATGGCGAACGACCTCAGGCAGCAATCGATTTAAAAACAGGCCTTTACGCCGTGATTATCACACTACACTTCAACTCGAGTGGTGTAAGCCGCTTCCGGCGGGCCTGATCCTTCACCAGCTGCCAAGCTCCAGCGCCCGTCGGCCCTTTATAGAACGAGGGCATCATGGGTATCGCTGCGAATGAATTGTGTCAGTATGTGATCCGACCAACCCTGGTCTACCTGAACCGTCATTGCGCCAGCGCCGAGGCTTTGCTACTCGGTGTCGCCGCCAGCCAATCGGCACTCGGTTCAGCCTTGCACGACCGACGCGGACACGGTCTTTACCGAATCGGTGAGACACGTCACCAGGCCCTGTGGGACGACTACCTCGCCCGCGATCCGGACCTGGCCAGCCTGGTCCGCGGCCTTGCCAGCCAGCACGCCTTCCTGGGCGGGCCGCACCTGGAGCTGACAGTCAACCTGCGCTACTCCACCGCCATCGCCTGGATGCTCATCGAACAGCAATCCACCGCCCTCCCCGCGCCCGATGATCTGCTTGGGCTTGCCCGAATCTGGCGGCAAATCTTCCAACCCCAGGGACGCCTGCGTGACTTCACTCACGCTTGGCACACCTGCATTGAACCAATCCTGTCGGAAGCCTCCTAAGCGTCATCCTACAAAAAACCGGAAAAAACGGGAATTTTGGTCGGATTGTCCTACAAAACCGCTCTATCTCCTGCGTTTGAGGCTATGGCGCGGCGCGTGATTTGTTGGTAGCTTTTCGCCCCGGAGATCCCAAGGAGTTTCACAATAATGAAAAAAGTAATGCTCAAAACCTCCCTCGGCGTCGCCGTTGCTCTCGCTTCCAGCCAATTGCTGGCCAGCGGCTTTGCCCTTAACGAGCAAAGCATCAGCGGCATGGGGACAGGTTTCGCGGGTCGTTCTTCTTCTGCCGAAGATGCCAGCACCGTGTTTGGCAACCCTGCTGGCATGTCGCGCCTCAAGCGTGAACAGATCACCGTGGGTGGCGCCGCCGTTATCGCAAAATCCGACATCTCGGGCCCAGGCAGCAACTATGGGGGGGAAACTGACGGTGACATGGTCCCTGTGGTTGGCGTACCGATGGGTTACTACGTCAAGCCAATCGATGATCACTGGAGCGTAGGTTTTGGCGTGTACGTGCCGTTCGGTCTGGTTACCGACTACGGTGGAGACGACGCCGCACGTTACTGGGGCAAGAAAAGCCACGTAGAAGTCATCACCTTTCAGCCGACCGTCAGCTATGCCTTCAACGACAAGGTATCGATCGGTTTTGGCCCTACCTTCAACCGGATCAAGGGTGAGCTGGGTTCCAACCTGCACAACCTGGTTCCAGGCGGTGGGGATGGTGAAGTCAAGATCAAGGGCGACGACACCGCAGTTGGCTACAACATCGGCCTTTTGGTGCAAGCAACTGACCGTACCCGGTTGGGCCTGACTTACCACTCGATGGTCGACTACAAACTGGAAGGCAAGACCAAGGTCGGTTATTCCGTACCGCCCCTGGGCATCAATATCGACGACAAGTTCGACGCCACCCTGAAGATCAAGACGCCTGAGTCGGTGGACTTCTCCATCACTCACGAACTTGACGATCAGTGGACCCTCTACGCAGGTAGCACCTGGACTCGCTGGAGCCGTCTGGAGGCCATCACCGTCAACAACGACCTGCCTGCTGCGCTGGCTGCAAACCCGATTGGCGGCGCCTTCGGCACCATCAGCGAAGAGCAGAACTGGCATGACACCTGGGCTCACGCTATTGGCGTGTCCTACAAGGTCAACAAGGAGTGGACGCTGCGTACCGGCTTCTCGGTCGATCAATCGCCGACCAACAACCATGACCGCTCGCCACGCATTCCGACTGGCGATCGCAAGATCTTCAGTGTTGGCGCAGGCTGGAGCCCGACCGAAGACATGACCATCGACGTGGCCTATTCCTACCTGTGGGAAGAAGACACCAAAGTCAACAATCAGCCGGACTCACCAACTGTAGGCGCGCTGAAAGGCTCGTACCAAGCCAAGTACGAGAACAGCGCTCACGGGGTAGGTGCTTCGCTGACCTACCGCTTCTGAGCTGCTTTTGAGCCGCTCTTGAGAAAGCCAGGCTGCATGAAAAAACCGCCCTCGTGGCGGTTTTTTTTGAGTTTTGCGTAAGCACTTTCCGGCCCACCAGCCACTACCAAACAGATGAATCCGCTTGCACGCCCCACCGCTGCCCCAGGCACTCTTGTAGATAATCCATGAATACCCGCACCTTGGCTGTCATGGCAAAGCGGTCAGCCACGCACAGGAAAACATCCATCGGCTCGGTCTGCGCATAAACCAGACCAGCCTCGGAGCACTCGAACAAAGGCACCAACGCCCCAGCGTCGAGATACGGCCGGACGATGAACTCGGCCAACCGGGCAATCCCGCCATCGTTGAGCGCCATCTGGGTCAGGGCATCGATATCGTCGCTGATCAGCACCTGACCGAACTGGGCCTCGAAACGCACGCCGTCCCCCACAAAGCCCCAGCGCAAGAAACGCCCATCCACCGGATAGCGGAACACCAGGCAACGATGGTCACGCAGCGACTGCGGCGTAGGCGGCAGGCCAGCGCTCGCCAGATAGCCCGGCGATGCGCAGCAGATGAAGGGAATGCGTGCGATATGCCGAGCGATCAGGTGGTCTTCGAGCTGCGGGGTAATTCGCACGCTGACATCGACCTCCTCGCGCGCATGGTTGACCTTGCGATCAGTCGTAATCAACTCTATCGAAAGCTGCGGGTAGCGTGCACTGAAGGCAGGGATAAACGGCGCCAGCACATGCCGGCCGAATGCCGAGGTCGATGCAATGCACAGGCGCCCCTGCGGTTCGCTGTCAGGCGTGCTCACCGCTTGCTCGGCCATGGCGAGGTCATGCTCGATTTGCCTGACCCGCTGGTAATACAGGCTGCCCGCCGGGGTCAGGGTCATGCTGCGGGTAGTGCGAGACACGAGCCGCACCTGCAAGTGCGCCTCAAGCCGGGCCAGGTTCTGACTGACAGCCGCGGGACTGATCCCCAGCAGACGCGCGCCACCGGCGATACTGCCCGCCTCGACCACCTTGATGAAACTGCGAATGGTGTTGAGCAGATCCATGGCGAGCCCTGATGATTCGTAAGAATCTCTTTATAAAGAACTCAGCCGCGACGGTCTACAGCCCGCCTTGCCCGCTTGTTAACCTGCGCCTCCACCCACTGCTGGAGGTCATCGATGAGCGAACTGTCTCCCACCCGTAGCCGGCGGCGCTTGCGCCCAGGTGCCACGCCTTATGTGTTCGCGTTGTATATGTCGGCCATCATGGCCTTGCTGATGTGCTTTGTGATCACTGCAGCCAATGCCGGGGTTACCCCCGACTATCTGGCCAACGTGCTCAAGGCCTACCAGCTGGCAATGCCGGTGGCCTTTGTCTGCGTGTTGATGGTGCGCCCCGTGGTCGTGCGCCTGGTGGCCCTGACCGTGCACCCCCACTAAGCCTCAGGGCTGAGAAGCAATGGCTTTTTCGATCGCCGCCTTGAACTCAGGATCGTCAGGCTTGGTCAGGCTGGAGAAGTTGGCGATCACCTTGCCGCGACGATCCACCACGTACTTATAGAAATTCCACTTGGGCGCACTGCTCTGCCTGGCCAGCTCGCTGAACAACGGCACCGCATCATCGCCACGCACGTGCTGCGCCTTGCTCATGGCGAAGGTCACACCATAATTGGCATAGCAGACCTTGGCGGTTTTCTCGCTGTCGGGGTCTTCCTGCTTGAAGTCATTGGAAGGTACGCCAAGCATCTGCAGACCTTGCCCCTGGTACTCCTTGTACAGCGCCTCAAGCCCCTCGAACTGCGGGGCGAAACCGCAGTAGCTGGCAGTATTGACCACCACCAGCGGCTTGCCGGCAAAGCGCTCGCACAAGTCGATCTGCTGTTTGCCGCTAAGCTCCGGCAGGCTGCCCTTCAACACGGCCGGGCAGTCTGCGGCCCAGCTTGAGGCCAGTGTCGCCAGGGCCAGGAAAGGTATCGCCAGCCAGCGTGCATGCATCATGGTAGTTCCCCTGCAAGACAGTCCTTGAACTTGCAGGGTAGCGCCTAACAAAGGCTCATGCCCAGTTGCATCAACGCCAAGCCTCCCCGGTGCCAGCCCCACCAGGCCAACGCCAGCAGCACGATTGCTGCGGCTGCCAGCAGGCTAGCGCCCAGGTAGCGGTTCATGCCGCTTGCGCCTGCAGACGGGCGACCGGACGCTCACGCACCGGCCAGTTGAGCGCGGCAGCCAGCAGACTGAGCAGGATGGAGATCTGCCAGACCAGGTCATAGCTGCCCGTGCGGTCGTAGACCACCCCACCCAGCCAACCGCCGAGGAAGGCGCCTAGCTGATGGAACAAGAAGACGATGCCGCCGAGCATCGACAGGTTACGCACGCCAAACAAGGTGGCCACCGTGCCATTGGTCAGCGGCACTGTAGACAGCCACAGCAGGCCCATCGCAATGCCGAACAGGTAGGCACTGAACTGGGTCACCGGCGCCCACAGGAACAACACGATCACCACCGCCCGCAGCAGGTACAGCGCCGTCAGCAAGCGCGGCTTGGACATGCGTCCGCCGAGCCAACCGGCGGTGTAGGTACCCACGATATTGAATAGCCCGACCAGCGCCAGTACGGTGGTGCCGATGGTCGCCGGCAGGTGCTGGTCGACCAGGTAGGCCGGCAGGTGCACGCCAATGAACACCACCTGGAAGCCACAGACGAAGAACCCCAGTGCCAAGAGCCAGAAGCCCGAATGCGAACACGCTTCGCGCAGTGCCTGGCCCAGCGTCTGCTCAGCGCCATGACTGGGCAGCGGACGATCCTTGAGCAGGCCCACGAACGGCACGATCAACGCCACCAGCAGGCCCAGTACGAGCAAGGCCGCCGACCAGCCCAGCCACTGGATCAGGCCGAGCGTGCCCGGCAACATGGCGAATTGGCCAAACGAGCCTGCCGCACTGGCGATGCCCATGGCCATGCTGCGTTTTTCTGCTGGCACGGCGCGCCCAACCACCCCGAGGATGACCGAGAAGGATGTTCCGGACAGGCCAATACCGATCAGCAAGCCGGCGCTCAGCGACAGCGACCAGGCCGAGTCGGCCATGCCCATGGTGATCAACCCTGCGGTGTAGAGAATCCCACCGATGACCACCACCTTGGCTGCGCCGAAACGGTCAGCCAGCGCGCCGGCGAACGGTTGGGCCAGACCCCAGATCAGGTTCTGCAAGGCAATGGCGAAGGCAAACACCTCGCGCCCCCAGCCGAAATCGGCGCTCATCGGCGCCAGAAACAGCCCGAAGCCATGTCGCACCCCCAGAGACAACGCCAAAATCAGCGCCGCCCCCAGTAGTACCCATCCACTGGTTCGCCAAACGGAAGTCATTGTTGTTGTCTCCAGCACATCGCAAGGTTAATGCGGGTATATACCCGCTTATCATCGTACGCGGTCAAGCCAAACGCTCCAGCAAGCGCACCAGTTCATCGCGCTGCCCCTCGCCCAATTGCTCGACCAACGTCAGCTGAGCGCGCTCCCAGGCCGGACCGGCATCCTGCAAGCGTGCTTTGCCAGCCTCGGTCAGCAGCACCACTCGATTACGCTGGTCTGCCCCCTCAGTAAGGGCCACCAGGCCTTCGGCCTCGAGCACCTTGAGATTGCGCCCCAGGGTACTGCGATCCAGGCCCATGGCTTCAGCCAGGCTGGTGATACTCGGTTGATCGAGCCGCTGTAGATGGCGCAACAGGGAAAACTGGGCGACATTGATGCCGAAGCCGGCAAGGGCCTCGTCGTAATGTCGGCTCACCCCGCGAGCGGCTCGACGCAGGTGGGTACAGATGCATTCACTGGTCAGCATGGATACGTGTATATACCCGCATCACTGATGTTGCAAGACGTTTCAAACGCGGATCATTGCTGCAAGCGCTTGCGGACGGGCTCGAATGCCGCCGTGGCCGCACGCTTGAGCGGATCCTCGGCGCCCTGCTCGATCGCCTGCCAGTAGCGCCACGGTACCTTGGCAGTGCCCAATTCGTAGTCCATGCCATCCCAGCTGTCCTCACGAAAACTGTAGAAAGCCCAATGCAGGGCGTTTTTGTCCAACACCGTCAGCACATCTTCAAGGTACTGCTGGCAACCGGGCAGACGTCGCATGCAGCCGAACTCTCCGACCACCAGCCGTGAATGGGGCAGTTTCACTCGGTCGAACCACTCAAGCGGCGCTTGCAGATACTGCGCTACCCGCTGGGCATTCCATTGCTCGGTACGCCCGGCAAAAGGCACCGGCCCGGGATAGGCAAAGGGCTTTTTGCGGGTCATGTTTGGCGCACTGGTAGCCGCGTAGGGTTCGTACATGTGCACGCTATACAGCACCCGCTCATCGCTCAGCGCTGCTGGCCAGTAGGCGAACGCATCCGCTGCCGCGTACCAGCCGGCGTCGAGCATGATCGGCGTGTCAGGGTCGACCTCACGGATCGCCGCCAGCAACTGCTGGTACAAGCCCGGCAAATCGCGGGGGCCGCCCTGCTGGGCGGCGTACCACTGCTGCATCCGCTGTGGGTCTGCGTGTTCGGCCACACCGCCGAGTTTCTCCGGCGCGGGCTCGTTGATCAGGTTGTAGGCGGCGACTGCCGGGTAATCCTTCAGCGCCTGGGCAAGGTCACGCCAGAAGGCGGTGGCTTGCGCCCAGTAATGTTTGTCTTGCCAGAGGCGATCATCGAATTGGTCGTGATTGTTCTGCGACCAGCGCATCCCCGGCAGCGAAAGCGGTGCGATCACCACTTTCAGGCCTGCGGCATGGGCATGGTCGAGGACCTGCCTGAGCTGGGCCAGGTCGGCTGTGGCGAGCCCCCGATAGGCATCGGCATTGCCCAGCAGGAAGTCGCGTTGCTCAGGTTGCCATTTGTCGTAGGACAGCCGCACCCAAGTGGCGCCATAGCCTTGCAGGGCTTGGAAGTAGGCTTGGTTCGGTGGCAGCCGGTTGAAGCTGTTGCCGCCGTGGCGGGGGGTATTCCAGAACTCGATCAGATCGGCGCCATGGGCTGATTGGATGGCGAGCAGGAACAGGCTGGTGAGTATCCAATGGCGCATGCTCGGCGCCTCCTTGGCAGGCTTGAGAAGCGCTCAAGGGTACGCCTGCTCTGCCAGGGGAGCATTGCCTCAAGGATTGCTGGAGATTGCGACTGACCGCCAAGGCTCAATCGCGGGGCAAGCCCGCTCCCACGTATTGCACCGAGCTACAGCCATGCAGCAATCACGTAAGAGGCAGCAACGCCAGCCCCAACACCACTGCCAATTCCAACAACTCAAGCATCGCCCCGGCGGTATCCCCTGTGGTGCCGCCCAGCCTTCGACACATGAGCTGACGCAACCAGGCAAACACCACGCCCGCCAGCAGCACCAGCCACAGCGCCGCCCAGCCGCCCAACGCCACACAGGCCAGTGCACTTGCCAGCAGCACCCAGCGCGCCGTGCGCTTAGGCAGATGCTCAGCGAGCGCTTGCCCAAGTCCACCGGGACGTACGTAGGGCGTGCAGAGAAACAACCCCAGCAACGCCGCCCGCCCAACCACGGGCGCCAGCACCAGCCAGGCGCCGACGCCGCGCTCGACCAATACCCACAGCGCGCAGAACTTGAGCAGCAGCACCAACACCAGGGTGACCACGGCGATCGGCCCGCTGCGCGGATCTTTCATGATCAGCAAGGTGCGCTCACGATCGCCAAAGCCGCCCAGCCAGGCGTCAGCGCTGTCGGCCAGTCCATCCAGGTGCAAGGCGCCACTGAGCAGCACCCACAGGGTCAGCAGCAAGGCGGCATGCAACGGTGCTGGAGTGCCGTGCAGCAAATGGCTGGCCGCCCACAACAACAGGCCGAACAGCAGGCCTACCAGCGGATAGAACAACAGTGAGCGGCCAGTCTCACGCGGTTCAGGCATCCCCGGCAGGGTGACCGGCAGGCTGCTGAGAAACTGCAAGGCGATCCACAGTGGCAGCATCTCAGGGCAGCTCCCGCAGTTGTCCGTTTTCTTCCAGTTGCAGACGCACCAGCGCGCCATGGCCGACTTCGACCTGCAGCAATTGCTCACGGGGCAGCCCCCGCGCACGGGCCAGCAGCAGGCGCATCACCCCGCCATGGGTCACCAGTAGCAGCTGTTTGCCAGCATGCTCGCGGTGTAGACGCTCGATGGCCGTCAGCACCCGTTCAGCGAAGGCCTCGACCGGCTCGCCGCCCGGTGGGGTGAAGGCATAGGGATCGGCCCAGAACAGCCCAAGCGCATCGGCTTGATCCTCCATGATCTGCGCAGCACTGCGCCCTTCCCAGTCACCGAAGTGCAGCTCGCGGATGCCCGCTTCCAGCTGCACCGGCAACGCCAGGCGGGCGCCGAGTTCGTCAGCAAAGTGCGCGCAGCGTTGCAACGGCGAAGTCACCAGCGTGTGCCACGGCCCGGCCTGTTCGACCGCCGCACGCATCTGCGCCCAACCCCGTTCGGTCAGGGCGTCGTCAAGGCTGCCGCGCAGGCCGCCACCCAGCTCGGTTTCACCATGGCGCAGCAGGTCGATGATCATGCCGGGCGGTCCGCCACCGCAGCTTCGGCAAAGGTCGCCATCTGCCCGTGCAGGGCACAGGCCAAGCGCATCAATGGCACCGCCAACGCGGCGCCGCTGCCCTCGCCCAGGCGCAGGCCGAGGGCCAGCAGCGGCTCGGCCTCAAGGGCCGCGAGCAGCGTCTGATGTCCAGGCTCTGCGCCCTGGTGGGCGAACAGCAGCCAGGCACGGCAGTGCGGATTCAGGCGCACCGCGACCAACGCAGCGACGCTGCAGATAAAGCCATCGACCAGCACCGCCACACCCTGCTGGGCACAGGCCAGGTAGGCGCCAGTCAGTGCGGCGATCTCGAAGCCGCCGACGCACGCCAGCGCCTGCAATGGGTCATCGGCACGCAGCCCGTGCAGGAGCAAGGCACGCTCGATGACCTCAGCCTTGTGCCGCACCCCTGCTGTGTCCAAACCCGTGCCTGGACCGCTCAGTTCACGTGCCGGGCAACCGAGCAAGGTGCTCGCCACGGCTGCGGCCGCAGTGGTATTGCCGATGCCCATCTCACCGCCGATGAACAGCTGGGCGCCCTGCTCGGCAGCGCGTAATGCCGTTTCACGACCGGCCTGCAACGCCGCCCGCAGTTGCTCGTCAGTCATCGCCGGACGCTGGGCAAAATTGGCCGTACCGGCGCCCAGACGCAGATGGCGTACGCCCGCTAGCTGCAAGGTGGGATCGATGGTACCGAGGTCGACCACTTCCAGGCTCGCTTCGAGCTGGCGCGCCAGTACGCTGATCGCCGCGCCGCCAGAAACGAAGTTGCGCAGCATCTGCCCGGTCACCGCCTGCGGATAGGCCGAAATGCCCTCCTCGACCACGCCATGGTCGCCCGCGAAAATGCTGATCGCAACGTGCTCCAGGCTCGGCCGCTCACGCCCTTGCAGGCCAGCCAGGGTCACGGCCAAGGCCTCTAGCTGACCGAGCGAGCCGGTGGGTTTGGTCAGTTGCTGCTGACGGGCGCGGGCCTGGTCCATGGCGGCGTTATCGACAGTTTGGCAGGCATCACGCCACCACGATTGGGTCATAGAGCAGGTCCTTTGAGCATCAGAGGAAGGCCGGCGACGGTAAGCACCACGCGCTCGCAGCGCTCGGCTACGGCCTGGTGCAGCCAGCCGGCCAGATCGACATAACGGCGGGTCAGTTCGCCCATGGGCACCACGCCCAGGCCGGTTTCATTGCTGACCAGAATGATCGTGCCCGGCAGGCTTTGCAGGCAGTCGAGCAGCGCGTCGCGCTCTTGCGCCAGGCGCTGGTCGTCGTCGAGCATCAACAGATTGGTCAGCCACAGGGTCAAGCAGTCCACCAGCAGGCAGCGTCCTGGCACCGCCTCGGCGCGCAGTACCGCGGCCAGCTGCAGCGGCTGTTCGATCAGCGCCCAGTGATCGGGGCGGCGCTGGCGATGCAGCTGCACCCGCGCATTCATCTCGCCATCGAGCGGCTCGCTGGTGGCGATGTAGGTCACCGCCAGGCCCGAGTCCTGGGCCAGTTGTTCGGCCAGGCGACTCTTGCCGGAACGGGCACCGCCAAGGATCAGGTTGCGCATCTCAGGCGACTCCACACAATTGGCGCAGGTGCGCGGTGTCCAGGTGTTGCTCGATCAGGTCGGCCAGGCGCTCGATATCGCGTTCGCGCAGGGCCTCGTAGTCGATGCTTTGCACCGCTTGCAGGCCGGCCCAGCGCAACAGCGCGGCGCACGACTGGCTACCTTCGAACAGGCCGTGCAAATAAGTGGCGAGGACCTGCCCATCGGCGCTGATCGCGCCGTCGCAGCGGCCATCGGCCAGGTGCACGGCAGGCTGCTCCAGGGCCGGGCCTCGGGTCACCCCCGCGTGGATCTCATAGCCGGCAACCGCCGACTGCTCCAACTGCAAGGTGCCAGCGACGTTGCGCAGCTGTTTCTCGGCCTCAAGCTCGGTGACGTAGTCGAGCAGGCCCAGGCCGACACTGGTACCCGGTGGGCCTTCCAGGCCAAGCGGATCTCGCACTTCGCCACCGAGCATCTGTAAGCCGCCGCAGATGCCGATCAGCTTGCCGCCGTAGCGCAGATGGCGCGCGATGGCGCTGTCCCAGCCACGCTCGCGCAACTGCGCCAGGTCGGCGCGCACGCTCTTGGAGCCCGGCAGGATGATCAGGTCGGCGGGCGGGATAGGTTGGCCGGGCCCGATGAACTGCAAATCGACCTGGGGATGCAGGCGCAGCGGGTCGAAGTCAGTGTGGTTGCTGATCCGCGGCAGCACCGGCACGATCACCTTGAGTACCTGCTCGGCCTTGCTCGGCTGACGCACGTCGATGGCGTCCTCGGCTTCCAGGTGCAGGTCGGTGACATACGGCAGCACGCCCAGCACCGGTTTGCCGGTGCGCTGTTCGAGCCAGTCCAGGCCCGGCTGCAACAGGGCGATGTCACCGCGAAAACGATTGATCACAAAGCCTTTGACCCGCGCCTGCTCGCTGGCCGAGAGCAGCTCCAAGGTGCCGACCAGGTGGGCGAACACCCCGCCGCGATTGATGTCGGCCACCAGGATCACAGGGCAGTCGACCGCCTCGGCAAAACCCATGTTGGCGATATCGCCAGCGCGCAGGTTGATCTCGGCAGGCGAGCCGGCACCTTCGACCATCACCACCGGGTACGCCGCCGCCAGCCGCTGGTGCGAGGCCAGCACGGCCTGCATGGCGATGGCTTTGTAGTCGTGGTAGGCAACGGCGTTCATGCTGGTGACCGCCCGCCCGTGGATGATCACCTGGGCGCCGGTATCGCTATTGGGCTTGAGCAGCACCGGGTTCATGTCGGTGTGTGGCGCCAGCCGACAGGCCTGCGCTTGCACCGCCTGGGCGCGGCCAATCTCGCCGCCGTCGGCGGTGACCGCACTGTTAAGGGCCATGTTTTGCGGCTTGAACGGCACCACGGCAATGCCCTGGCGCAACAGCCAGCGGCACAAGGCGGTGACCAGCGTGCTCTTGCCGGCATCGGAAGTGGTGCCTTGCACCATGAGGGTGGTCATGCCGATTCCTTCTGGTAATCATCGAGCGCCAAGCGCAGGCGCTGTTCGTCCGCCGCGCTGGCAGGCAGGCCGAGGCGCACCGCCGCAGGGTGCTCGAACAAGCGCACGAGGATGCCGCGCTGGGCGAGAAAGTCATGCAGGCGCGCGGCCTGCTCGCCACGGATGTACTGGAACAGGTCACAACCGCCACTTGGCGTCAGGCCTGCATCATTCAACAGGCTTGCCAGGCGTTGGCTGGCCTGGCGACAACTGACGATCTGCGCGACATGAGCCTGCTCATCGGCCAGGCACGCTTGGCCCAGCACTCGGGTCGGACCGGCAACGGTCCACGGCCCAAGCAGCTC
The DNA here is from genome assembly GCF_025847435.2 of Pseudomonas sp. BT-42-2. NCBI lineage: Bacteria > Pseudomonadati > Pseudomonadota > Gammaproteobacteria > Pseudomonadales > Pseudomonadaceae > Pseudomonas > Pseudomonas sp. BT-42-2. Next base: position 192,030 of record NZ_JAOYTM010000012.1, on the reverse strand, counting down.
GGCCAGGCGCAGCAACAAGCTCGGCTCAGCCATGACGAAGCCCAGGCGCACCCCGGCCAAACCGAAAAACTTGCCGAACGAACGCAGCACGATCAACCCTGCACGCTCGGCGCAGTCGACCACGCTGTGCTCTGGGGTGTTGTCCATGAACGCTTCATCGACCACCAGCCAGCCGCCACGGCGGGCCAAGCGGGCATGCCAGTCGAGCAGGCGCTCGCGCGGTACAGTGCGTCCAGTGGGGTTGTTCGGGTTGACCAGCAGCAGCACCTGCAGGCGGTCGAGCGCCTGTTCGACCTGCTCATCGTCAAGCTCCACCAGTTGGTGGCCAGCACGTTGCCAAGCGTACGGGTGCTCGGCATAACAAGGCCCCAGCACCCCGACCCGACCTGCCGCACGCAAGTGTGGCAGCGCCTGAATCGCCGCCTGCGAGCCAGCCACCGCCAACAGGTGCTCGGTCCCGTAGTAACGGCGCGCCGCCTGTTCCAGGCCATCTTCGGTCTCAGGCAAGCGCGCCCAGGCCTCAATGGGAATGGGCGGGATCGGGTAGGACCAGGGGGCAATGCCGCTGGACAGATCGAGCCACTGCTCGCGGGCAATCCCGTAGTGACGCACGGCCCGCTGCAAGCGGCCTCCGTGTTCAAGCATTGAGGTAGCCTCCCAGACAGATCACCAGCAGCCACAGCCAGACGCCGCGCTGCACCAGGCCCCAGCCACGCTCGATGGCATCGGCATCGGCCATCGGGCCTTGGCCCAGGCGCGGACGCTCGTGCAGTTCGCCGTGGTACACCGCAGGGCCACCCAACTCGACCCCCAACGCACCAGCGCCGGCGGCCATCACCGGCCCGGCGTTAGGGCTGTCCCACAGCGGCCCCTGCTGACGCCAGCAGCTGAGCGCCAGGCGGGTCTTGCCCAACAGTGCGTAGGTCAGGGCCACCAGCCGTGCGGGAATATAGTTGAGCACATCATCGATTTTCGCTGCGGCCCAGCCGAAGCGCTCGAAGCGCTCATTGCGATAACCCCACATGGCATCGAGGGTATTGCTCAGGCGATAAAGCACCACACCGGGTGCGCCGGCAACGATGAACCAGAACAACGCGGCAAACACCGCATCGCTGCCATTCTCCAGCACCGACTCGGTGGCTGCGCGCGCGACAGCGGGCTCGTCGAGCTCACGGGTCTCGCGGCTGACCAGATAACCCACGCGCTTTCTGGCCTCATCCAGATCGCCACGGCGCAAGGCCTCGGCTACTGGCAGCACGTGCTCGCCCAAACTGCGCAGGCCGAGCGCGCAGTACAGCGCCAGCACCTCGACCAGCCAGCCGAGGTAGGGCAACCAAGAGAGGATCAGCGCCAGCAGGGTCAGCGGCACCACCGCCAGGAACCAGGCACTAACGCCATGACTGCGCCAGCCCCTGCCGCCGGCATTGAGCCGCTGCTCCAGGCGCGAGGCGAAATTGCCGAAGGCCACCAACGGATGGCGGCGCTGCGGTTCACCCAGCAAAGCGTCCACGGCCACCCCGGCCACGGTCAGCAAAGCCACGCTCATCGGCGCACTCCCCATTGGTTGTCATAGAGCATGTCGCTTAACGGGCGTTGCTCGGCCCAGTTTTCCATGACCAGCATCGGCGCTGGGTAGAACGCCTGTACCGGGCCCAGACACAGCACCGCCACTGGCTTGGCACCGGCTGGCATGCCCAGCAGTTCGCCCAGTGCCTGCGGGTCGAACAGCGACACCCAACCCATTCCCAGGCCTTCGGCACGCGCCGCCAGCCACAGGTTCTGGATGGCGCAGGCAAGTGAGGCAAGGTCCATTTCAGGCAAGGTGCGGCGGCCGAAAATGTGCGGCTCGCGGTTGTCCATCAACGCCGCGACCAACACTTCGGCGCAGTCGTTGATGCCCTCGACCTTGAGCTTCATGAACTCATCGGAGCGCTCGCCGAGCGCCTCGGCGGTGCGCGCCCGTTCCTGTTCGACCAGGGCCTGGATGCGCCCGCGTAGTTCACGTTGGCTGATGCGAATGAAGCGCCAAGGCTGCATCAAGCCGACGCTTGGCGCCTGGTGAGCGGCGTTGAGCAGGCGTGTGAGCAGCGCCGGGGCGATCTCTCCACCGGCAAAGTGGCGCATGTCGCGACGCTCCCCAATGGCTCGGTAGACTGCGGCGCGCTCGGCCGCGCTGAAGGCGTGCTCGCTCATGGTCGCAGCAGCGCCGCCGCCGCGTCAGGGTTGGAGGGGAAGTAGAAGTGCACATACGACGCCGTCAGGCGCCCCAGGCGATAGACCGCCTCGTTGCCACGCCCGCCGTTGGGACTCAAGCCACGGGCGATGGGTTCGAGCGAGGTGGTGGTCAGCGAGTGGTGATAGGTATGCCCGCGCAAGGTGCCTTCCGGCAGCTCGACCGCCTGCAAGGCCAGGGCGGCGAGGCGCTTTTGCATCACCGCTTCGCCGGGCAGCAGGCCAAGCAGTGGCGCACGCTCGCCAGCGACATCGGTCAGTACATCGAGCAAGTACAACATGCCGCCACATTCGGCCAGCAGCGGTTTGCCCTGGGCATGGTGGGCGCGGATCGCTTCCAGCATCGGCGCATTGGCGGCCAGGGCCTGATGGTGCAGCTCAGGATAACCACCTGGCAGGTACAGGCTGTCTACCGCTGGCAACTGGCGGTCGTGCAGTGGCGAGAACAATTCGAGCTGGGCACCCATCTCGCGCAACAGGTCGAGGTTGGCGCCATAGGTGAAGGCGAACGCCTCATCCTGGGCCACGCCAATGCGCAGGCCGGCCAGCGAAGGCACTGCTGCGGCGCGTTGAGGGGCGTCGAACGCTACCGGCGGCGGTAGCGCTGCATCGCAGCTCGAGCCCAGTGCTTGGGCGGCGGCGTCCAGGCGCAGGTCCAGATCGTTCAATTCGCTCGCTTGCACCAGCCCCAAGTGGCGGCTGGGCAGCTCGATGCCGCGTTCACGAGACAGCCCGCCATACCAGCGCAGGCCTTCAGTAAGGCTACCTTCGAGCAACTGGGCATGCCGCAGGCTGCCGACTCGGTTGGCCAGCACCCCGGCAAACGGCAAATCCGCCTGGTAACGCGCCAGCCCCAGCGCCAGCGCACCAAAGGTCTGGGCCATGGCCGTGCCGTCGATCACGGCCAGCACCGGCACACCGAAATGGCGCGCCAGATCAGCGCTCGATGGGGTGCCGTCGAACAGCCCCATGACGCCTTCGATCAGGATCAGGTCGGCATCAAGCGCTGCCTCCCAGAGCAGGCGGCGACTTTCCTCGGCGCCGATCATCCACAGGTCCAGCTGGTACACCGGGGCACCACTGGCGCGCTCGAGAATCATCGGGTCGAGAAAATCAGGCCCGCACTTGAACACCCGGACCTTACGCCCAAGGTTACGGTGCAGGCGTGCCAGGGCAGCGGTGACCGTGGTCTTGCCCTGGCCGGAAGCCGGTGCCGCGATCAGCACCGCCGGACAATGCCGGGTTTGGCTCATAGTTCCACGCCCTTCTGCGCCCGGATGCCAGCCTGGAAGGCGTGCTTGAGCATGCCCATCTCAGTGACGGTGTCAGCCAGCTCGATCATCTCCGGTTTGGCTGCACGCCCGGTGACGATGACGTGCTGCATGGGCGGACGGGCCTGGATGTCGGTCAGTACCTGATCGAGGTCGAGGTAGCCGTGCTTGAGGGCGATGTTCAGCTCGTCGAGCACGACGAATTGAATCGATGGGTCTTGCAGCAATTGGCGCGAGACCGCCCAGGCGGCTTCGGCGGCGGCGATATCGCGCTGGCGGTCCTGGGTTTCCCAGGTAAAGCCCTCACCCATCACGTGGTAGCGCACGTGCTCGGGGAAGCGGCGGAAGAACAGCTCCTCGCCGGTGCTGTTGCGGCCTTTGATGAACTGCACCACGCCGCATTGCATGCCATGGCCCAAGGCCCGGGCCAACATGCCAAAGGCCGAGCTGCTCTTGCCCTTGCCATTGCCGGTCAGCACCAGCAGCAGGCCGCATTCGTTGGGGGAATTGGCGATACGCTCGTCGATGATCGCCTTTTTGCGCTGCATGCGCGCCAGGTGGCGTTCGTCACGTTCGGGGGTTTCGCTCATCAGGGTTCTCCGCAGGCTGGCGACGCACGCAAGGGCGCGGCGACAGATCGATAGGCAGGCAAACGGAGAACGCGCAGGCGCCGTGACCCACGCCACAGGCAACCGCGCATCACCCTCCGTGATGCCATTGGCAGTAACAGGCCGGTCTCCGGGCTCGTGAGCGAAGCGCGGGCTTCTGCGCCGCGCGCCTTCCCGGGTCATTCAACCCAGTGGCCATGCGCGACCTTGACTCACCTACCGTTGCGGGGGCAGCGCCGGAATACCACCGGCTTCCCAGTTTCACCCCGCCAGACCGCAGCCTGCAGGGCACCTGAAACACGCCGCGAAGGTTAGAGGGTTGCACCGGGAGCGTCAATGAAACAAGGCCGATTTGGCCTGGATCAATGGCCGATCCGGCAGCTTGTGCCAGACTGTCAGCAGTGATATCACATAGCCATCACTTTCAGCTGAACGCGACCAATAACGATAAGGAGAGCGCAGCATGCAAGGTCTGATCATCAACAACCCGCGCCTGGAGTTCCTGCGCCCGGCACTGGAGCGCTGGGTCGATTGCATCGACCGCTTCAATCAGGTCCAGGGCGACAATGAGGCGCCTTACTGGCATGGCGCGGCGGCCAACGTCGGCATGCTGGCTGCGGCGGCCTGGCAGGCTGAACTGGTGGCGCTGGAGCAGTACCAGAGCAAGAAGCAGCGTGATGAGGGTGAGCGTGAGGGGCGCTGCGATCTGTCCATCAGCAACGCTGAGGAGTCGATTCATTTGCGTGCCAGCCAGCGCTGGCCGCGGATTGCCCGGCTGGATTTGAACGCGGCGCTGCAGGAGGCGACGGCGCTGGCCAAGCCTATTGCCTACCCCAGTCAGCTCAAGGCCGGCGCGTTGTTCATCAGCCCGTGGAAGGCGGGACAGCATGCCAGCCCCGAGGAGCTGCAAGATCTGGTGGATGATCTGCAAAAGCACACGGCGTGTATGGTGGCTTGGTATTTCCCGTATGCGTATCGCAAGTTGCATAACGAACTGGGCCAGTATTTTCCGGGGGTGGCATTGATGGTGAAGCAGGGCTGAAGACTTGGGGCTGCATTGCAGCCCCTGGCAGCGGCCCCCTTACACCGATCGCTCAGGCACAAGAACGGTGCCAGCAGCAGACTCCTGCTGTTTCACCGCCACCTCTGCTTCCATCGCCTCGCGCAACTTGTCCTTGTCCAGCGCCCCCACCCACTTGGCAATCGCCAGCGTCCCGACCCCATTACCAATGGTATTGGTGATCGCCCGCGCCTCGGACATGAACCGGTCCACGCCCAACAGCAAGACCATCCCAGCCACCGGGATGGTGCCCAGCGAAGCCAGGGTCGCTGCGAGGATGATGAACCCCGACCCCGTCACCCCAGCCGAGCCCTTGGAGGTAAACATCAACACCGCCAGTACGATCAGCTGATCGCTGAAGCTCAGCGGCGTGTTGGTCGCCTGGGCAATGAAAATCGCCGCGATGGTGTAGTAGATCGCCTGGCCGTCGGGGTTGAAGGTCAGCCCCGAGGGGATGATCATCCCTGCCACGGGCTTGGACACCCCGGCCTGTTCCATCTTGGCGATCATCTGCGGCAGCACCGATTCAGACGAGCTGGTGCCGAGCACGGTGAACAGCTCCTCTTTGATGAAGCGCAGGAACTTCCACAAGCTGAAGCCAGCCCAGCGGCAGATCGGCCCGAGGATCACCACCACAAAGGCAAAGCAGGTCAGGTAGACGCAGGCCATCAGCTTGCCCAGCGAGAACAGCGACTCGAAACCGTACTTGCCGATGGTGGCAATCGCCCCGAATGCTCCGATCGGGGCCAGGCGCATGACCATGTTGACCACCACGAACATGCCGCGCATCAAGCTGTCGAGGTTGTCGACAAACAGCTGCGCCTTCGGACCGGCCTTGGCCAGGGCTACGCCAAGCAGAATGGAGAACAGCAGGATCTGCAGGATATTGCCCTTGGCAAAGGCATCGACCACGGTGTCGGGGATGATCCCCAGGACAAAGTCGAGGAACGAGCTGTGCTTGGCAGCGGCGGTGTAGCTGGCGATGCTGCCGCTATCCAGGCTCGCCGGGTCGATGTTCATGCCTGCGCCCGGCTGGAACACCTGCACTACCAGCAGGCCGATCACCAGCGCCAGGGTCGACACCACCTCGAAGTAGATCAGCGCGCGAAAGCCCACCCGCCCCAGCTCTTTCATGTTTTCCATGCGGGCGATGCCGGTGACCACGGTGAGGAAGATCACCGGTGCCAGGAGCATCTTGATCAGTTTGATGAAGGCATCGCCAATCGGCTTGAGCGCCTCGCCGGTCTGCGGCCAGAGCACGCCGACGATAGCACCGATGATGACGGCGAGCAGGACTTGCACGTACAGCTTGCTGAGCATGCGTTTCATGATTTGGCCCTGATTGTTGTTTTTGTTCAGGAGTGCCTTGGGGCCTGGCGGTTACCGGCCCCGCAGCGCAAGTCGCGCGAATCAGCGGCGGATCAGCGCCAGCACCGCATCGGTGACCTCACGGGTAGTGGCCTTGCCGCCCAGGTCTGGGGTGTGCAGGCCGCTCTCGGTCACCGCTTCGATGGCGGACATCAATTCAGCCGCCGCCGCCGTTTCGCCCAGGTGCTCGAGCATCATCACCGCCGTCCAGAAGGTGGCGATGGGGTTGGCCACGCCTTTGCCGGTGATGTCGAAGGCCGAACCGTGGATTGGCTCGAACATCGAGGGGAAATCGCGGCTTGGATTGAGGTTGGCGGTCGGCGCGATACCCAGGCTGCCGGACAGCGCGGCGGCCAGGTCGGAGAGGATGTCGGCATGCAGGTTGGTGGCCACCACCACGTCCAGTTGCTCAGGCTTGAGCACCATGGTGGTGGTCACCGCATCGACCAGTTCACGGGTGGTGCGTACGTCCGGATAGTCTTGAGCGACTTCGGCGAACACCTCATCCCACAGCACCATGCCGTGGCGCTGGGCATTGGATTTGGTCACCAGGGTCAGGTGCTTGGCCGGGCGGCTGCGGGCCAGCTCGAAGGCAAAACGGTGAATTCGCTCGACGCCGACGCGGGTGAAGGTCGACACCTCGGTGGCGACCTCGATCGGCAGGCCCTGATGCACCCGCCCGCCACTGCCGGAGTACTCGCCTTCTGAGTTTTCCCGCACGATCACCCAGTCGATCGCCTTGCCCTTGGCCAGCGGGCTGGTCACCCCCGGCAAGACCCGCGCCGGGCGCACGTTGGCATATTGATCGAAGCCCTGGCAGATCGGCAGACGCAGGCCCCACAGCGAGACATGGTCGGCTACCTCCAGGCTGCCGACGGCGCCGAAGAAGATCGCATCGAAGGACTTCAGCGCCTCAAGGCCACCTTCGGGAATGTACTGGCCTTCTCGCAGGTAGCGCTCCGAGCCCCAGTCGAAATGCTCGAAGTCCAGGCCGAAGGTGCCGCGCTTGGCTGCCAGCGCCTTGAGCACCTCAACGCCTGCGGCGATCACTTCCACGCCGATGCCGTCACCTGGGATTGCTGCGATCTTGTAGTTGCTCATGTCTCGATTCCCATTGTTGTTGTGCCCCGCCGGGCTTGTCCTGACGGGTATGGGCCGAGTATATGTAGTGAAATCAGGGCAGCAGTTAACCCTGGATTACTACATAGGTAACTCAGGGTTAACAATGAATCCAACACAGGACTTGGGCTTTTTTCACCTGCTGGCCAAGCAAGGCAGCCTGGCCGCGACTGCCCGTGAGCTGGGGGTTACGCCCCCGGCCGTGAGCAAGCGCTTGAGCGCTTTGGAAGCGCGCCTGGGGGTGCGCTTGGTCAATCGCACGACTCGCTCGATGAGCCTGACTGCTGAAGGCGAGCTGTACTTTGCCCACGCGGCGCGGATCCTGGTGCAGGTCGATGAGGTCGAGCAATTGCTTGGCCGTCATCGCGCCGAGCCCAAGGGGCTGATCCGGGTAAACGCCTCGCTGGGCTTCGGCCGACGCTACATCGGCCCGGCGCTCGCCGACTTCTACGCGCGTTATCCGGATATCGAAGTGCAACTTGAAATCAGTGATCATCCGCTGGACCTGGCCAGTCATGGCTTCGACCTGGGCATCCGCTTTGGCAGCCTGCCCGACGCCTCGTTCCATGCACGCAAGATCGCCTCCAATCGGCGCCTGTTGTGCGCCTCACCGCTGTATCTGGACAAATACGGCACGCCGTCGAAGCTGACCGACCTGGCCCAGCACAACTGCATTTTCCTGCGCCAGAACGAGTCGCCCTATGGCGTGTGGAGCTTCACCAGCGGCGGGCGAACGCAGACCGTCAAGGTGCAAGGCGCCCTGAGCTGCAACGATGGTGAAGTGGCGCTGAACTGGGCGTTGCAAGGGCATGGCATCCTGCTGCGCGCCGAATGGGACATCGCCCGCTACGTGCGTAGCGGGCGCTTGCGTTTGCTACTCGAAGACCAGACACCTAGCCGCGCCGACGTCTATGCGGTGTACCCGCAGCAATTACATCTCTCGACGCGGGTTCGGCGTCTGATCGACTTTTTGATCGAACGTTTTGAGCGCATCGATCATCTGGATCTGGAGGATGTCCAGTAACAACCGCTACTGGGTAACGACTGGGAAAAAGCGCTCGACCAATGCCGAGGATTTTACTTTGGCAATGTAGGCCGCGCGGTCGAACAGCTCACCTGTGCGCATGTCGTACACCGATCCGGCGGCTGGCTTGTCGATCTGGCTCAGCGACACATGGATGAACCGGTAGCCATCACCGTACACTTGCTCCAGCTGGTCGATACGAAAGTAATGCCCTGGCAAGAACAAGGTTTCTGCCTCATCCCAGTACATGGAAAATGCACTGATCGGGATACCGCTCTGATAACGCCCTTCCGGCAGTTCGAATACCACCGAGGTATCGTCGAACGATCCATCCAGGCCGCTAGCTTCTCCGACCGTGCTTGACGAGGAAAACTGGCGCACCAGGTAGGGGTTTTCGGTAAAAGACGTCAGGTCGGTATTGACCAATACATCACCGACACTCAACTGGCCACGGCGAAAGTGCTCACCACTGGTGCCACGCCCGCCATGGCCACCGCGATACAGCGTCACCGCATTGCTCTTGGGCAATGATTCGAGGGTGTCAGCCAGATCGTCGATGTAGCTTGCGCAGTCGTCGTAGCGATGCACCCCTTCGCGAAAAACCTGATTGATCTGCGATTCCTCATCGGTGTAATACTCGATCAGGAAGTTGACGAACTCCCCGCCTTCGTAGCGAAACGAGTACTGCGGTTTGCCGTTGAGCATGACGCAGGACAATCCGTGACTGTCGACATCCAGCGTCGCATCCGGGCTCAGGCTAGGGATGCCCGATGCAAGCAGAATTTTTTTGTGACGTGCTCGTGCTTGCGCCGACAAGTGCTTGCTGCGGACGCCGTGAGTCTTCATGTACTCGTCCCACAGCGCTGAAGTACGGCTGGGTATACCCGATACTGGCGGCGGGCTTCCGCCTAGCAGCCTGGGGGGCTCGAGCAACTCCCACTCACCGATATCATTCTGGCGTACCGGTAGCAAGGGGCCAAAGGCAAAGGGCTTGTCCGCTGAGACGATGAGCCAGACAGACAATTCATGGCTATAACGCACGCGATAGGACAACCCACGCAACATAATCCAGCAAGCGCCGTCAGGGGTGACCCGCAGCCCCGACAAGCGTCCACTGCTGATATGCTCGCCGGTGCTCAGCGCATTGCTTTCTTTACCCGCAAGAACGGCGTCGGGCGTAGAGCAAACAGTCCACTGTGACAGCGATGCATTGGCCTCGTGGAACGGTGCCTGGTAGGCCAACGAGGCATAACTGGACTGAAAGCCCAGATCAGCCATATTCAAAGCGGCGAACAGGCTGTCGAGCAACGCATCCCGCAAAGCGGCTTTGCGCGCCTCTTCACCGGGCGCATGCAGGGATATGTCCACTCCTAGGCCAAGTTTTGCCACCGCAGCACCGAGCAACACCAGGGTCACCGGCCAGCCCAGGGGTGCGAAGCCACCGAATACATTCAGGAACGCGGCAAGATAGCCACTCCACATCGCCTCGCGCAGCCCGGCGTTATCCAGCATGATCGCTGCACTGTCCTGCATCTGGGCGCGGGCCTGTGCAGCCAGGTAAACGAAGATGTCTTGGCTGATCTGCACCTGTTGAAGCGCCAGCAACGCCAGGGCGGCCTGATCGGAACGGGTGTTGGCGATTGCCCGAAGCGTTACTCGGACCAACTCAGCAAGCGACTTGTCGCGTGGATTGGTCAGCAGATTGCTGAGAAACCCTTGCAGACCCTGCGTGCTCTTCAATTCGCCGCGCAACCATCCAGCCATGGCCAGTTCGCTCTCGAACGCTCGCAGCGCCTCTGTCGACCAGGGCAGATACAGCAGCACGCGACCACTGTCTGCGCGAAAACTGTAGATGCAAGCGTTGTCCCCACGACCCAATGCGTACCGACTTACTGCCAGCGAGCCACTGGTGCTGTCTTGGCGTAACTGCAAGAGGCTCGGCAGTTGTCCCGAGGACTCCAACCCGTCAGCTGCCATGGCACGCAAAGTCGTGGCATCCGCCGGACTGATGCGCCCCGCGCGGACGGCCTTGACGCATTCGCCGAGCAGATTGATCTTGGCCAGTACCTGTACATTGACAGTCTGCGTTGCCCAGAACTGGGCGACCTCTGCGCGGTACACCTCGGCGAAATCCAATGCCCACAGATCTTGCTGCACCGCACTGCCCAGCATGCGCACTTCGTTGCGTTCATCGAAATGAGCAGCCTGTGCCCCTTGCTTGTAGAAGCCGCCATAGAGGTCCAACTCGTCACTGGCATCTTGAAAACGTAGCTCGAAGCGCTCGACAACCAGTTCAGTGAGGGTGACAGATTTCACTGGCGGGCCGCTGTGCTGCCAGCCGTTGAAGCTACGGCTGCTGGAACTGGAGGTCTCGAACCGGTGCCACCAGACGAATCGCGGGTCGATCGCCTTGCCGGTATGTTTAAGCACTATTCGCGCTGCATGCTTGCGTGCCAATACATACGGGTCGGGATAGTCACGCAAAAAATCTTCCACCACCTGTATCAACGACCGCGCCACATCCAGCGACTCTAGTTGACGCTGTTTCTTGTCCTTGATCCCGTTCAATGGCCACCTCCTGGCCTGATTATCAGGCGCCCATCATGGACAGTCAGGTGTGCATCAGGCGGTACATGTGTGTGTGCCCATAATTGCCAAATGACCTGCAGCGTCGGCCAGCCCCTGAATTTACGCAGACCAACGCTGGAGAACAGCAGGCATGTTGACGCTGCCCAGGACTGGCTTTTTTTAATGGGAGGGCCCGGCGATGGGCCAGCCAGTTGGTGCGAAAGTGGAATCGTCGATGACTACTCCGGCCTCTTCGCGGGCAAGCCCGCTCCCACAGACTCACCGCCAACCGGAACAACGGCGCGGTGCCTGTGGGAGCAACTGTCTTTCTGTGAGAACCGACCTTGCCGGCAATGACTACTCTGGTCTTTTCGCGGACAAGCCCGCCCCCACAGACTCACCGCCAACCGGAACAACGGCGCGATGCCTGTGGGAGCGGGCTTGCCCGCGAAGAAGCCAGAATAAACACTACAAATCAGGGATTCTGCGCCAAATGCCCCGGCGGGATGATCCGCTTGGCCTGCAAATAAGCCTTGGCCCAGTAGCTATTGGAAAGATAATCCAGACGCACTGTCCCACCCGTGGAAGGCGCATGAACAAAGCGCCCCTCCCCCACATAAATTCCGGCATGGCTAACCTGCGACCCACCGTTCGTCGCAAAGAACACCAAATCCCCCGACTGCAGCGCCTTCTGATCCACGGTAGGCGCGCGCATGACGATCATCTCCCGCGTCGAACGCGGCAAACTGATCCCCGCAGCATCGCGGTACACATAGCCAATCAAGCCACTGCAATCGAACCCTGAATCGGGCGTATTACCGCCCCAACGATAGGGCGTACCGACCAAGCCAATCGCCCGGAACAGCACATCTTCCGCCACCGGCGAGGCGCTAACTTGTTGATTGAAGGTAGTTTGTGGCTTGACCAGCGGCGCCGGTGCAGGCGCACGGCTGGAGCAGGCAGCCAGCAAGGCCACCAGGGAAAGTAGTGCGAAGCGCGCCATCATCACCATGGCCAAAACTTCCTGTCAGAGACCGATCGACCGCAGCCGAAAAGAGTTGAGAAATTAGATTAGACGCTTTCTGTAAATGCGCACGGCGGCGAGCTTTTCAGCATCGCCGCCGCGAGAGAATATAGCAATTCGCTATCAGTTGCGCGAGATCGTGGTCGGCGCCATGGCCAGGGCGCGCTTGGCCTCGATGAAGGTCTTGCTCCAGTAGCGGTCACCGAGGTTGTCGATGCGCACACCACCACTGCGGCGGCTGCTGGAGTGGATGAATTGATTGTCACCCAGGTAGATGCCAGCATGGCTGACGCGGCCACGGCCATTGGTACTGAAGAACAGCAGATCACCTGGCTTGAGTTTGTTCCGGGCAACCTTGGGCGCATCGACGTTGATCATCTCGCGGGTCGAGCGCGGCAGGGTCATGCCGGCTTCCTCACGGAACAGATAACCGATGAAACCGCTGCAGTCGAAACCGGATTTCTCCGAGGTACCGCCAAAGCGATAGCGAGTGCCGATCAGCGACATGCCACGCTCCAGGATGCTGTCGGCAAGGACTGGCAACTGGTACGGCTTGCTGGTGCTGGAAAAGGCGTCGAGGTCTTCTTCAGTGGCCACTGGCTCTTCAGCGAAAACCGAAGAGGCCGAAGCGTTGGCCATGACCGCCGAATGGGCGGCAACCTGGGGTTGATCCTGAGGCTGGGAAACCGGGCCATGAGCCGCGCAGCCAAAAAGCAGGGTCACGAGTGCGAGTGGCACGAGGGGTGCGAAGCGCTTGAGCATGGGCACGACCGTGTCTGTAATCCTTTAGAAGGGTGAGACTATGCCCTCTATCATGGCCATTTGCAAATTTTATCGAAAAAGATGTGACTTTTCCTACGCAACGCTCTGGCCCGGTGTTTTCAAGGACTTACCAGCCGAGGGTTTCCTTGAGGAACGGGATGGTCAGTTTGCGCTGGGCCTGCAGCGAGGCTTGATCGAGGCGTTCGAGCAGATCGAACAGCGCACTCATGCTGCGCGCGCCACGGGTGAGGATGAAATGGCCGACCTCATCGGTCAGGTGCAAGCCACGGCGCGAAGCCCGCAGTTGCAAGGCGCGCAGCTTGTCTTCATCGGACAGGCCACGCATCTGGAAGATCAGCGCCAAGGTCAGGCGCGACTTGAGGTCAGGCAGTTTGATCGGCAGCTCCCGCGGCGAGCTGGAGGCCGCCAAGAGCAGGCGCCGGCCACTGTCGCGCAGGCGGTTGAAGAGGTGGAACATGGCCTCTTCCCAATCGGCTTTGCCAGCGATCACATGCAAGTCGTCGATGCACACCAGCTCGTATTGTTCGAGGTGGTCGAGCAGCTCTACGCCGCGCTCGAGCAATTGCGCCAGCGGCAGGTACACGGCAGGTTCGCCGCGTTGCTGGAAACGGTGGGTGGCGGCCTGCAACAGGTGAGTTCGGCCCACACCCTGTTTGCCCCATAAATAAATGAGGCTCTCGGTCCAGCCGGCGTCGGCTTCACATAGCCGCTCGACGTAGCCTAATGCCGCGGCATTGGCGCCCGGATAGTAGTTGATGAAGGTAGCGTCATCGCGCAGACGCACACCCAGGGGCAACTGGATCGGTTTCATGCTGGCTGACGGTCGCGAGGACCACGGGGGCCTTTGGTGAACAGTGTGCAAAGTCTATACCCGCAGCGCGGGCGGCACAATCGGCGAGCGCAAGAGCGTAAGTAAAATCAATGAGTTGCGCGGTAAAAATGCAAAAAAAGGGGCCTTTGCACGGCCCCTGACGGTGTCACAGGTCCGGATCGACCTCGCCGCCGTACATGTCTGACTCCTTGTACAGGTCATGTACATGACGCAGCAGCACCATGATCACTGCCGCCACGGGCAAGGCCAGCAGCACCCCGGTAAAGCCAAACAGCTCGCCCCCGGCCAGAATCGCGAAGATCACCGCCACCGGATGCAGGCCAATGCGATCGCCCACCAGCATCGGTGTCAGCACCATGCCCTCGAGCACCTGGCCGATCATGAACACCGCGACGATGCCCAGCAGCGGATACGGATCGCCGCCAAACTGGAACAACCCGGCAATCAAAGCGGCGCCGATGCCAATGATGAAGCCCATGTACGGCACGATCGCCGCAAGCCCGGCCAACAGACCGATCAACAGACCCAGTTCCAGGCCTACCAGCATCAAGCCGCTGGAATAGATCACGCCCAGCGCCAGCATCACCAGCAACTGACCACGCACGAAGGCGCCGAGTACTTCATGGCATTCGCCCGCCAGGCCCATCACCTGCGACTCACGCTGGCGTGGCAGCAGACTGCGCAGCTTGGCCATCATCACGTCCCAGTCGCGTAGCAAGTAGAAGCCCACCACCGGAATCAGCACCAGGTTGGCCAGCCACGCCATCAGCGCCAGGCTCGAAGCAGTGGCCTGCGACAGCAGCATGCCGACGATGTCGGTGGTCTGGCCCATGTGCGCGCCGACCGCGGCCTTGATCTTGTCGAACTTCCAGAAGCCGTCGGCCAGGCCCAGGCGGCTCTGTACCCAAGGCAGCGCAACATGCTGCAGCCAGTCGAGCATTTGCGGCGTCAGTTCGTACAGGCGCACCAACTGCTTGGCCAGCATCGGGATCAGCACCAGCAACATGGCCATGAAGATCAAGGTGAACAGGCTGAACACCACCACCACGCCCCAGGTACGCGACAGGCCCAGGCGTTCCAGGCGATCGACCAGCGGGTCGGCCAGATACGCCAGGAGAATGCCGACCAGAAACGGAGAAAGAATGTTGTGCAGGCTATATAGCAGCACGGCGATCAGCAGGGCCACGCCCAGCCATACCCAGCGACGCGGGTCAGTCATCATTTGCACGCATCCTTACCAGGCAAAACGCAGGCCGTCGAACGGCTTGGGCGCAGCGGCCTGAACCGCCGCAGGCTGCTCGGCCCCAGGCTGTGCTGCGGGCGCTGGCGGATTAGCCGGGCTGGCCGGTTGTTCGGCTGGCAGTTCCTGAAGCTTGGCCAGGCCCAATTGGGCGCGCAGCTGCTCACGATTGCCGGTGACGGCATAGGTCAGCGTGGCGCCATCGGCCATCTGCAAGCGCGGGCCATAGGGCTCGAGCACACGGCTGAGTTCAGCGTAGCGCTGCAGGTTCATGCCCTGCACTTGCACTTGCAGCTCACTGCTGGCTCCCGGGCGGGTGACATAGCGCGGTGCCAGGCGGTTGCTGACTGCGAGCATGACCGCATCGGCCAACGCGGCCTGATCAGTGCCTTCGGCATCGCCTTGTTCGCGCTGATCCCCCAGCCACAGCTGCCATTTGCCCTGCCACTTGCCGTCGGCTTCATGGGCGTGCACCGCCAGCAGGGCATCGGCGCCATAGCGCTCGGAGGCCTCGCGCAGCGGCGCCGGGTCCTTGCCTTCCAGCTGCTTGGGGGTGGCGACCAGTTGTTCCTGCAGATCAGCCAACGGCAGGCGCAGCGGCAGGCCACGATGCTGGGCGGCGCGGCGCAGCGGTTCGGCAGCGCTTTGGCCGTCGCCGACCAGGCTGCTGCCATCGACACTATCATTCAACCACCAGCCGAGAATCGCGGGCCGGTTATTGCCCCACAGGGCCAGGCCCGCCTTGCGCAGGGCGCGCTCGGTGCTGCCGGGGTCGAACTCCACCAGCACGCTCTCCGGCGGGCCAGCATCGCTACCGACCTGATTGATGATCTGCTGCGGGTCGCTACGCAGCGCGGCCAGGGCCGGGCTCTGCGGCGCCTTGGGGTCGCCGGTCAAGCGCAGTACCAAGGTATCCAGGGCTTGGCGAGTGGCCTGGGTACGCGCTTCGCTGCCCTGCCCTTGCAGCGGTTCGCGAACTTGATACAGCCCGGATACCGCCTCGGCCTGGGCGGCAGTGCCGACCAGGGCCAGGCAACCGGCGGCCAGGTAGTTGAGAAAACGCATGGAGGATTCCTGTCCAGTGAGCTAAGTGACGGCGAACATCGCGCCTGCCGGCTCAGACCACCGCGTGAGAAAATCGCTCCTTCACGCCAGCAATCAGAGTCCGCCGCCTTTTCTATACCTTATACAGGCGCTGGCGTGGCAACCAGTCGCGCACGCCTAAACAAGGTTTTTTAATCGATTCCCGGCCAGTCGGTCGGCCTGAGGATGGCCGCTGCCCGGCAACCCTGATAAAATCGCGCGCCTTCGCAGACCAGTGACGAACAGGCAGCCGCCGCTTCAACAGCCGGCCTTGGCCGTCGCGGTCGTTTTCCTGAATCCCTCCCTCCTAAAGGCCTGGATCAATGAGCAAGCAACCCTCCCTGAGCTACAAGGACGCCGGTGTAGACATCGACGCCGGCGAAGCACTGGTCGAACGCATCAAGGGCGTGGCCAAGCGCACCGCACGCCCTGAAGTCATGGGTGGCCTGGGCGGCTTCGGCGCCCTCTGCGAGATCCCGGCCGGCTACAAGCAGCCGGTTCTGGTCTCCGGCACCGATGGCGTCGGCACCAAACTGCGCCTGGCGCTGAACCTGAACAAGCACGACAGCATCGGCCAGGACCTGGTCGCCATGTGCGTCAACGACCTGGTGGTCTGTGGTGCCGAGCCGCTGTTCTTCCTCGACTACTACGCCACCGGCAAGCTCAATGTCGACGTCGCCGCGACCGTGGTCACCGGCATCGGCGCTGGCTGTGAACTGGCTGGCTGCTCCCTGGTCGGTGGTGAAACCGCCGAAATGCCAGGCATGTACGAAGGTGAAGACTACGACCTGGCCGGCTTCTGCGTCGGCGTGGTGGAAAAGGCCGAGATCATCGACGGCTCGAAAGTCGCCAGCGGCGATGCGCTGATCGCCCTGCCCTCGTCCGGCCCGCATTCCAATGGCTACTCGCTGATCCGCAAGATCCTGGAAGTGTCCAACACCGACATCGACAGCACCCAGCTCGACGGCAAGCCGCTGGCTGACCTGCTGATGGCCCCGACCCGCATCTACGTCAAGCCGCTGCTCAAGCTGATCAAAGACACCGGCGCGGTAAAAGCCATGGCCCACATCACCGGTGGTGGCCTGCTCGACAACATCCCACGCGTGCTGCCGAAGAACGCCCAGGCGATCATCGACGTGGCCAGCTGGCAGCGTCCGGCCGTATTCGATTTCCTCCAGGAAAAAGGCAACGTCGACGAGCACGAAATGCACCGCGTACTGAACTGCGGCGTTGGCATGGTCATCTGCGTCGCTCAGGATCAGGTCGACAACGCCCTGAACGTGCTGCGCGCAGCGGGTGAGCAGCCATGGGTCATCGGCCAGATCGCCGATGCCGCCGAAGGCGCTGCCCAGGTCGAGCTGCAAAACCTCAAGGCACACTGATGCCGAGCAAGACCTGCAACGTCGTGGTACTGCTGTCGGGTTCCGGCAGCAACCTGCAAGCGCTGATCGACAGCAGCCTGGGTCAAGACAGCCCGGTGCAGATTCGCGGGGTGATCTCCAACCGCGCCGACGCCTATGGCCTGGAACGGGCCAAGGCCGCCGGGATCGACACCGCAGTGCTGCAACACCAGGGTTTCGATGGGCGCCAAGCCTTCGATGCAGCGCTGATGGCGCTGATCGACGGCATGCAGCCCGACCTGGTGGTCCTGGCTGGCTTCATGCGCATCCTCAGTGGCGACTTCGTGCGCCACTACCAGGGCCGCCTGCTCAACATCCACCCCTCGTTGCTGCCCAAATACAAGGGCCTGCATACCCACCAGCGTGCGCTGGAGGCGGGTGATGCCGAGCACGGCTGCAGCGTGCACTTCGTCACCGAGGAACTCGATGGCGGGCCACTGGTCGTACAGGCAGTGGTTGCGGTAGCGCCAGACGACACCGTGCAAAGCCTGGCCGACCGGGTTCACCATCAGGAACACCAGATCTACCCGCTGGCGGTGCGCTGGTTCGCTCAAGGGCGCTTGCGTCTTGGCGAACACGGTGCATTACTGGATGGCCAGCCGCTGGCGGCCAGCGGTCACTTGATTCGACCCTAGGAGAATTTATGCGTCGCGCCCTGCTCTTGGCTCTCGCCGTGCTTGCCCTGCCCCTCCAGGCAGCCGATCTGAAGCCGTTCTCGGCCAGCTACACCGCCGACTGGAAGCAGCTGCCCATGAGCGGCACCGCTGAACGTAGCCTGGTGAAGAATGCCAATGGTACCTGGGACCTTAATTTCAAGGCTTCCATGATGATTGCCAGCCTCACCGAGCAAAGCACCCTGCGCCTGGACAACGACACCCTGCTGCCACAGAAGTACCACTTCGAGCGTGGCGGCCTGGGCAAAGCGAAGAAAGTCGATCTGGACTTCGACTGGACCGCGAAGAAGGTCACCGGTAGCGACCGTGGCGATGCCATCAGCCTGCCGCTCAACCGCGGCGTGCTGGACAAGTCGTCCTATCAGTTGGCGCTGCAGCATGATGTGGCCGCTGGCAAGAAGAGCATGACCTATCAGGTGGTCGACGGTGACGAGATCGACACCTACGACTTCCGCGTGCTGGGGACTGAGAAAGTCAGCACCAAGACCGGCCAGGTCGATGCGGTCAAGGTCGAGCGCGTGCGCGACCCGAGCCAAAGCAAGCGCATCACCGAGTTGTGGTTCGCCAAGGACTGGGACTACCTGCTGGTGCAACTGCGTCAGGTCGAAACTGATGGCAAAGAGTACGTGATCGTGCTGCAGGATGGCACGGTCGATGGCAAGTCGGTGAAGGGTAACTGATCGCCTGGGCTTGTTGCTGACACACAAACCCCGCCGCGTGCGGGGTTTCTTTTTTGCCTTTGGTAGTGGGTGATACATGGCGCGTGGGAGCGGGCTTGCCCCGCGATAGCGTTGCTTGGTCTGACGCTATCGCGGGGCAAGCCCGCTCCCACGAATGAGGGCCCACTGCTGACAGCGTGGGAGCGGGCTTGCCCCGCGATGAGGGTGTCACTGACCTGCCGTAGCCTGCTCGCCGCCCTCAAGCCATTTTTTCTCCAGCGCCGCCAAGCGTCCGTCATCCTTGATCCGCTGCAATGCGTTGTTCACTGAGCTCTCGAACGCCGGGTTGTCTTTCTGGAAGGGAATAACCAGCTTGGCTTTGCCAAACGATTGGCTGACATCCAAGGCCCCTTCGACCTTCTGCTCGACACTCATTTGGTTCAGGGCAATGTCGAACTTGCCGCTTTCCACACCCGGCAACACCTCTTCGGCCGGCGCCTCGATGAACTCGGCGCGCAGGTCCAGCTCCTTGGCCAGGGCCTGGCCCAATTCGATATCGAACCCGGTCAGGTGCTCTGCGTCCTTGAACGCATAGGGCGGTGTGTCGGCTTGTACGGCAATGCGCAGTTCGCCCCGGTCGTTGATTTCGTCTATCAGCTCGGCCTGAGCCAACGGAGTGATCAGTACTGCCAGCAGTACGCCAATGGTCAAACGCATGAGAGCCCCTTCTGGTTCGGCAGGTGAATTTCATTCGCCGCGGCTTTCTGTCTTGCCTCGGTCGAACGCAGGCTATGACCGTGTGTCCCGATTAATGTTTTAGTCTGCCCTGATTTTTTTATAACGCGGGTTTTAGACACCTTTGGCCACAATTGGTCTATGTTGAACTTCCGCTGCCTTTCGTTTATCGGTAGCGGTTATTGAAGTGAATCACAGGAGAAGTGAATGAACAGCCTATTTTCGCGTGCTGCGGTTGCCGGTCTGCTGATGGGGGCGTCGCTGTTTGCCAGTGCCGCAGATGCCCTCAAGAGCCAGGAGCCGCCGACGGGCGCCAAGGTCTTCATCGTTTCCCCCGCCGATGGCGCTACGGTCGAGAAGACCTTCACCGTCAAATTCGGTATCGAGGGCATGGAGCTTAAACCTGCGGGCGACCAGACCCCGCACAGCGGCCATCACCACTTGCTGGTGGATGTCGACAAAGAGCCGGTCAAGGACATGCCGCTGCCGACTAGCCTGATGCCAGAGAACAACGCGCCGCTGCCGGCTGGGCCGCAGGTGCTGCACTTCGGCAAGGCGCAGACAGAAGCCACCATCACCCTGACGCCGGGCAAGCACACCCTGCAGCTGGTGCTGGGTGACCAGTATCACGTGCCGTTCAAACCGGGCGTTGAGTCGCAGAAGATCACTGTTACGGTCAAGTAATGCGCATCTAACAGGATTGGCTGGGGCGGTTATCGCCTCATCGCCGGGCAAGCCCGCTCCCACGCCAGTCCATGCGCCGCAACTGACCCAACGAAAAAAGGGAGGCCACCAGGGCCTCCCTTTTTCATCCAACCAGAGAACTTAGAACAATACGCGCGAGCGAATAGTGCCCTTGACGTGCTGCAGTTTCTCTTGGGCCAGGTCCGAGTATTCGGCATCTACGTCGATGACCACGTAACCCACTTTCTCGTTGGTCTGCAGGAACTGACCGGAGATGTTGATACCGTTCTCGGCGAACACTTTGTTGATCTCGCTGAGCACACCCGGGATGTTTTGGTGGATGTGCAGCAGGCGGTGTTTGCCTGGGTGAGCCGGCAGGGCCACTTCCGGGAAGTTGACCGACGACACGGAAGTACCGTTGTCGCTGTACTTGACCAGCTTCTCGGCCACTTCCAGGCCAATGTTGGCCTGTGCTTCGGCGGTGGAGCCACCGATGTGCGGGGTCAGGATCACGTTGTCCAGGCCGCGCAGCGGGCTTTCGAACTCTTCGTCGTTGGAGCGCGGCTCGACTGGGAATACGTCGATGGCAGCGCCGATCAGGTGCTTGTCCTTGATCGCGGCGGCCAGGTGGTCCAGCTCGACCACGGTGCCACGGGCGGCGTTGATCAGGATCGCGCCCTTCTTCATCGCGCGGATTTCCTTCTCGCCGATCATCCACTGGGTGGATGGCAGCTCAGGCACGTGCAGCGAGACGATGTCGGCCAGGCCCAGCAGCTCGTTCAGGCTGGCGACCTGAGTGGCGTTACCCAGTGGCAGCTTGGTCAGTGGGTCGAAGAAGTACACCTGCATACCCAGGCTCTCGGCCAGGACCGACAGTTGGGTGCCGATCGAGCCGTAGCCGACGATGCCCAGCTTCTTGCCGCGGATTTCGAACGAGTTGGCCGCGCTCTTGATCCAGCCGCCACGGTGGCACGAGGCATTCTTCTCAGGGATGCCGCGCAGCAGCAGGATGGCCTCGGCCAGCACCAGTTCGGCCACCGAGCGGGTATTCGAGTAAGGGGCGTTGAACACGGCAATGCCGCGCTCGCGGGCCGCTTCCAGGTCGACCTGGTTGGTGCCGATGCAGAAGCAGCCGACCGCGACCAGTTTCTTCGCGCAGTCGAAGATCTCGTCAGTCAGCTGGGTGCGCGAGCGGATGCCGATGAAGTGGGCGTCGGCGATCTTTTCCTTGAGCTCTGCTTCTGGCAAGGAACCCGTGAGGTACTCGATGTTGGTGTAGCCGGCAGCCTTGAGGGTATCGACCGCGTTCTGGTGCACACCTTCAAGAAGAAGGAACCGGATCTTGCTCTTGTCGAGAGAAGTCTTGCTCATCTGCGTAAACCTGTATCCCGGAGAAAAAATGGCGAGGGGGTAAAGCGGCGCGGCGTCGGCCTTAGCACGAACAGCGGGAGGGCTATGCTAGCATACGCGACACAATCTGAGCCCATACCGACAGGTGAAGAGTGCTCAGGGTGACTATGAATAAGTCGAGAGTTCCAGCGATGACCCACCCTGCGGTAATTGATGAGCTGATGACCCTGGTCGACCCTGGCAAGGTCCTTACCGATCCCGCTTCGCTCGAGGCTTACGGCAAGGACTGGACCAAGCATTACCCTCCCGCGCCCAGCGCCATTGTGCTGCCCAAGACCACCGAACAAGTGCAGGCTATCGTCGCCTGGGCTAATAAGCACAAGGTAGCACTGGTGCCCTCTGGCGGACGAACGGGGCTCTCGGCGGGTGCGGTGGCGGCCAATGGTGAAGTGGTCGTCGCGTTCGATTACATGAACCAGATTCAGGCTTTCAATGAATTCGACCGCACGGTGGTTTGCCAGCCCGGTGTGGTGACCCGTCAGCTGCAACAGTTTGCCGAAGACAACGGCCTTTATTACCCGGTGGATTTCGCCTCGTCAGGATCCAGCCAGATTGGCGGCAATATCGGCACCAATGCCGGCGGAATCAAGGTGATTCGTTATGGCATGACCCGCAACTGGGTCGCTGGGCTGAAAGTGGTTACCGGCAAGGGTGAGTTGCTGAAGCTGAACAAAGACCTGATCAAGAACGCCACGGGCTACGACCTGCGTCAGCTGTTCATTGGTGCCGAGGGCACATTGGGCTTTGTGGTCGAAGCGACCATGCGCTTGGACCGCGCGCCGCGCAACCTCACCGCGATGGTGCTGGGCACGCCGGACTTCGACTCGATCATGCCGGTGCTGCATGCCTTCCAGGGTCGCCTTGACCTGACCGCTTTCGAGTTTTTCTCCGACAAGGCTCTGGCCAAAGTCATGGGTCGTGGCGATGTACCACCGCCGTTCGACACCGATTGCCCGTTCTATGCCCTGCTGGAATTCGAGGCCCTCAATGAAGATGTAGCCAACGATGCCTTGGCCACCTTCGAGCATTGCGTCGAGCAAGGTTGGGTGCTGGACGGGGTGATGAGCCAAAGCGAGACCCAGCTGAAAAACCTGTGGAAGCTGCGCGAGTACATTTCCGAGACCATCTCCCACTGGACCCCGTACAAGAACGACATCTCCGTCACCGTCTCAAAGGTGCCGGCGTTCCTGCGCGATATCGACGCGATTGTCGGCCAGCACTACCCCGATTATGAAGTGGTCTGGTACGGCCATATCGGCGATGGCAACCTGCACCTGAACATTCTCAAGCCCGACGACATGAGCAAGGACGACTTCTTTGCCTCCTGCGCCAAGGTCAACAAGTGGGTATTTGAGATCGTCGAGCGCTACAACGGCTCGATTTCCGCCGAGCATGGCGTGGGCATGACCAAGCGCGACTATCTGGGCTATAGTCGCTCCGCGCATGAAATCGCCTGCATGAAAGCTATAAAGGCCGTTTTCGACCCTAACGGCATCATGAATCCGGGTAAGATCTTCGCTCCTGAATAAAAGCAGTAAGCAGAAGGAGTCGGCCATGAGTTACCAGCACCAGTACGTAGACGGCACGCGCATTCACTTCCCGCTGGGCAAAGTGGTGTGCATCGGGCGCAACTACGCCGAACATGCCAAGGAACTGGACAACCCCATTCCGACCGAGCCGCTGCTGTTCATCAAACCGGGCAGTTGCGTGGTACCGCTGGAAGGTGGCTTCAAGATCCCGACTGAGCGTGGCTCGGTGCACTATGAAGCTGAAATCGCCGTGCTGCTGGGCAAGCCGCTGTCAGCCCATCCTTCGGCAGAAGAGGTGCTCGATGCCATCTCCGGTTTCGCCCCGGCGCTGGACCTGACCCTGCGTGATCTGCAGGCCAAGCTCAAGGAGAAGGGCCTGCCGTGGGAACTGGCCAAGAGCTTCGACGGCGCCTGCGTGCTGCCGCCGTTCGTTTCTGCCGGCACTTTCGAAGACCTCAAGGACATCCCGGTGCGCCTGACCATCAACGGCGAAGTGCGCCAGGATGGCAACAGCGCGCTGATGCTCAATCCGATCGTGCCGATCATCCAGCACATTGCCTCGCATTTCTCGCTGCAGCCTGGCGATGTGATTCTGACCGGTACTCCGGCGGGTGTGGGGCCGTTCAATGTCGGTGATGAGCTGGTGCTGGAACTGCCGGGTGTGGTCCGCTTCGAGAGCCGGGTGCTCTGATCTGATACCGCCGCACCTGCTTCGCGGGTAAAACCGCCCTCACAGCATCTTGCAGCGCTGCAAGAATCTGTGGGAGCGGGCTTGCCCGCGAAGAGGCCGTGACTGAGCCACCTGTCCTGGCAGCAATTGGCGTTTTTTTCACAAACAATCCGGATAATGCACGCAATTTCGTCCATTCGCCGGCGTTAGGGAAAACTCGGCAACCCCAGGATCTCTACCTCTATGGCAACGCCCTCCAGCGCTTCACTTCCTCCACCGCGCAAGCGTCGCCTGTTCCTGCGTTGGCCTTTCGTGCTGGGCGTGGTGGCGGTCATCGGCTATGGCTTGTCAGTTGCCATGCACTGGGACGATCGCGGCCAGCTGTGGCTCAAAGAGCGCTTCGAAAGCACTGCCGAGCGCAGTGAAAGTGTCTGGCTGCCCGATTACATTGCCGATATCGATGCCAAGGTGTTACCTGGCATGGCCGACGATGAAGCTTCGGACCTGGCGTTCAACCCGCATACCCGCACCCTGTTTGCCGTCATGGGCAATAACCCGTTCCTGGTCGAGTTGAGCCTGGATGGCGACGTCCTGCGCAAGATGCCGCTACTGGGTTGGGACAACCCTGAAGGTGTGGCGGTGCTGGAAGATGGCCAGATCGCAATCGTCGATGAGCGCAGCCATGACCTCACCCTGGTCAAGGTCGACGCCAGCACCACTTCGCTCAAACGCGACGATTTCAAGCGCTATGACTTGGGTAAGTCCGCCGACGACAACAAAGGTTTCGAGGCGATCGCTTGGGACCCCGTACGCCAGCGCCTGGTGATCGGCGAGGAGCGGCCCCCGAAGCTGTTCACCTGGAACACCGATGGCCGCAGCCCGCTGACCGGCGACAAGCAGCCGCTGCCCAACGATCAGCTTGATTTGCGCAACCTGTCGGCACTGGGCGTTGATCCGCGCACCGGCCACCTGCTGGCCTTGTCGGCGGATTCGAACATGTTGCTGGAGCTGGACGAGAACGGCGAGCAAGTCAGCTTCATGACCCTGCTTGGCGGTTTCAATGGCCTCAACAATCGCGTGCCGCGTGCCGAGGGTGTGGCCATGGATGACCAGGGCACCCTGTATATCGTCAGCGAGCCCGACCTGTTCTATCGCTTCAAGAGGCACTGACGGCCGTCTGCTTCAGGCGACAGTGATGGCATTAAGCTTTACTTCAGCTGATCGTGGTTAGATTCGCCTCCCTTTCGCCGAGTCTGCCTTCATGCGCCGTTACTTTCGCTTGCCGTTGCTACTGCTGTTTCTGGGCTTGTCCTCGCTGCTGGTGATGGGCCTGGCGGCGCATGAGTTTCGCCTGTTCGAGCGCGGCTGGTTCAATCTCAAGACTTGGTGGCAGCCTGCTGAGCAAGGCATTGGACTTGGCCGTTACCAGGTCGTCCTTGAGGCCCAACCGATTGAGGGCTTGGACGATGACATCTCGGCGCTCACCTACGATCCTGAGCGCAAGACCCTGTTCAGCGTTACCAACAAGCGTTCCGAGCTGATCGAGCTGTCGTTGGATGGGCGCATTCTGCGCCGCGTGCCCCTGACCGGCTTCGGTGATCCGGAGGCGGTGGAGTATGTCGGCTCGAACAGTTTTGTGATTACCGACGAGCGTCAGCAGCGGCTGATCCGGGTTCGCCTGGATGACGACACGTTGTTTCTCGACGCCAACGATGCCGAGCAGCTGACCTTAGGCATCGGCCTCAATGGCAACAAGGGTTTCGAGGGGCTGGCCTACGACTCGGCGGGCAAGCGCCTGTTTGTCGCCAAAGAACGTGATCCAATGGTGATCTACGAGGTTCACGGCTTTCCCCATGAAAACCCAGAGCAGCCATATGCGGTGCACGTGGTGCAGGATCGCAAGCGCGATTCACGCTTGTTCGTGCGTGATCTGTCGAGTTTGCAGTTCGATGAGCGTAGCGGGCACTTGCTGGCGCTGTCCGATGAGTCGCGCTTGGTGGTCGAGTTGGATGTGAAGGGCAAGCCATTGAGCACCTTGTCGTTGAGCAAGGGTTATCAAGGCTTGAAGAAAACTGTGCCGCAGGCAGAAGGGATTGCCATGGATGATGCGGGGACGATCTACCTGGTGAGCGAGCCGAACCTGTTCTATGTGTTCAAACAGCCGGCTGAGTGATTGCCCTTGAGGGCTCTATCGCGGGGCAAACCCGCTCCCACAGAGAACACTGCTAACCCTGTGGGAGCGGGCTTTCCCGCGAACGAGGGCGAAGCCCTCGCAGACATTACTCGGCCTTGAGGCTCTTCACGCCTTCAGCAGTGCCCAGCAACAGCAAATCCGCCGGACGCGCCGCGAACAGGCCATTGGTCACCACACCCACGATCGCATTGATCTGGCTTTCCAGCTCCACTGGGTTGGTGATCTGCAGGTTATACACGTCCAGGATCACGTTACCGTTGTCGGTCACCACACCCTCGCGGTACACCGGATCCCCACCGAGTTTGACCAACTGACGGGCGACATGGCTGCGCGCCATCGGGATCACCTCGACTGGCAGCGGGAAAGCGCCGAGTACCGGCACCAGCTTGCTGCCGTCAGCGATGCAGATGAAGGTCTTGGCCACGGCCGCAACGATCTTCTCGCGGGTCAGGGCCGCGCCACCGCCCTTGATCAAGTTCAGGTGCGCGTCGCTCTCGTCGGCGCCATCGACGTAGAACTCCAGTTCGCTGACCGTGTTCAACTCGTACACCGGAATGCCATGGCCCTTCAGGCGCTGGGCAGTGGCTTCGGAGCTGGCGACCGCGCCGTCAAACGCCGTCTTGTGCTGAGCCAGGGCGTCGATGAAGAAGTTGGCGGTCGAACCGGTGCCGACGCCGACAACGCTTTTATCATCCAGCTTGGGCAGAATGAAATCGACAGCGGCCTGGGCGACGGCCTGTTTGAGTTGGTCCTGGGTCATGCGGGCTCCGAGTGGGGCTGGGGAGTTTCGAGAGGCGCATAGTATAGCGGCAAGCGCCGGCAAAACCTCGGCTTTGCTGTGGTCCGCCGACGTAGCGCTGGGGTAGACTCGCAGGCCTTGTCCCGCGGCCCAGTGATGCTTTCCCGATGCTCGAACAGTACGTCAAGAAGATCCTCACCTCGCGCGTCTACGACGTCGCCGTCGAAACCCCGCTGCACAGCGCCGGCCAGCTGAGCAAACGCCTGGGCAACCAGGTCCTGCTCAAGCGCGAAGACCTGCAGCCGGTGTTCTCGTTCAAGATCCGCGGGGCGTACAACAAGCTGGCCCAGCTGAGCCCGGAGGAACTGGCCCGTGGCGTGGTCACTGCCTCGGCCGGCAACCATGCCCAGGGCGTAGCCCTGGCGGCGCGCGAGCTGGGCATCAAGGCCACCATCGTGATGCCCAAGACCACTCCCGAGATCAAGATCGAAGGGGTGCGCTCGCGCGGCGGCAAGGTCGTGCTGCATGGCGACTCGTTCCCCGAGGCACTGGCCTATTCGTTGAAGCTGGTCGAGGAAAAAGGCTTCGTCTACATCCACCCCTACGATGACCCGCACACCATCGCCGGCCAGGGCACGGTGGCCATGGAAATCCTGCGGCAGCACCCAGGCCGGCTGGACGCGATCTTCGTCCCGGTCGGCGGCGGTGGGCTGATCGCCGGTATCGCTGCCTACGTCAAATACCTGCGCCCGGAAATCAAGGTAATCGGCGTCGAGCCAGACGACTCCAATTGCCTGCAAGCGGCTATGGCCGCTGGTGAACGGGTGGTCCTGCCGCAAGTCGGGCTGTTCGCCGATGGCGTGGCGGTGGCGCAGATCGGCCAGCATACCTTTGATATCTGCAAGCTCCACGTCGATGAAGTGGTCACCGTTAGTACTGACGAGATCTGTGCGGCAATCAAGGATATCTACGACGATACCCGCTCGATCACCGAACCTGCTGGCGCTTTGGGCGTTGCTGGGATCAAGAAGTACGTCGAGATGACCGGCGTGACCGGGCATACCCTGGTGGCTATCGACTCGGGCGCCAACGTCAACTTCGACCGCCTGCGTCACGTTGCAGAGCGCGCCGAGTTGGGCGAAAAGCGCGAGGCGATCATTGCCGTGACCATTCCGGAGCGTCCGGGCAGCTTCAAGGCCTTCTGCGAAGCCATCGGCAAACGCCAGATCACTGAGTTCAACTACCGCAAGCACACTTCGGACGAGGCGCACATCTTCGTCGGCGTGCAGACCCATCCGGAGAATGACCCGCGGGCTATGTTGGTTCAGCAGTTGATCGAGCAAGGCTTCCCGGTTACCGACCTGACCGACAACGAACTGGCCAAATTGCACATTCGCCACATGGTCGGTGGGCATTCGGCGGGCGCCAGTGATGAGATCGTGCTGCGCTTCGAATTCCCTGAGCGGCCGGGGGCGTTGTTCAACTTCCTCAACAAGCTCGGTGGGCGCTGGAATATCTCGATGTTCCATTACCGCAACCATGGTGCTGCCGATGGGCGGGTAGTGGCAGGGCTGCAAGTGCCGGAAGACGAGCGTCACCTGGTGCCAGCGGCATTGGCCAAGATCGGCTATCCGTATTGGGACGAGACCGAGAACCCGGCTTACCGGCTGTTTTTGGGCTGAGGGGCTAAGCTAGGCTTCAAAGGCCTCATCGCAAGGCAAGCCCGCTCCCACGCCAAGCCTGTGTAACGTGGGAGCGCTATCGTGGGAGCGGGCTTGCCCCGCGATGAGGCCCGCAAGCCCAACCAAGGACTCAAGAATGGAATACCTGACTACCCTCAAGGCTGCCCACATCATCGCCACCGTGCTGTTGCTCGCCAGCGCCCTGGGCCTGGCGATCTGGACCTGGCGTGCACGTCGGCGCGGTGACGCCACGGTCTACGGCCAACTGCTGCGCCGCCCGCTGCTGTTCGTCTGGCTGTTGATGGGCGTGTGCCTGCTGAGCATGCCGTTCACCGGCTGGTGGCTGGTGCACCTGATCGGTTGGCCGCTGGGGCAGACCTGGGTGTTGGCCTCCAGCGTCATCTATACCTTTGGCGCGTTCAGTGCCTGGTGGTTGCTGGTGCGGCTGAACCGGCTGCGTCGGGCTGAGCCTACTGGGCTGCGCTTTACCCTGGCGTTGGCGGTGTTCAGTGGTGTGTGTTTTTTGTCCATCGCGGGGCTGATGGGCGCCAAGCCAGTCTGAGGTTGTAGCCGATCGCGGGGCAAGCCCGCTCCCACGCAACCTTCGTAACCCGCGTGGCAGTGGGCTTGCCCCGCGATAGCTGTGATCAATCGCGCAGGGAAATGACCTGCCAGCCACGCTGCTGGGCATGGGCGCGCAGCTTTGGGTCTGGGTCTACCGCCACTGCATGCGTCACCTGCTCCAGTAGCGGCACATCGTTCATCGAGTCGCTATAGAAGTAGCTGCCCTCCAGGTCATAGCCGTTCTCCAGCATCCAGCGCTTGAGTCGCGTCACTTTGCCTTCACGAAAGCACGGTATATCGGTACTACGCCCGGTGTAGCGCTCGCCCTCGCGTTCGCACTCGGTGGCCAGCAGGGTGCGCACACCCAGGCGCCGGGCAATGGGGGCGGTCACGAAGCGGTTGGTCGCGGTGATGATGACCAGTTTGTCGCCCGCCTCGCGGTGCTGGCGCAGCAGGGCCAGGGCCTTGGGCAGGATGATCGGCTCGATGCAGTCGCGCATGAATTCGCGGTGCCATTGATCGAGCTGGGCCGGTTCGGTGGCGGCGAAGATTTCCATCGAGAAGGCCAGGTAGGCCTGTAGGTCCAGGGTGCCGTTGAGGTAATCCTGGTAGAACGCATCGTTGCGCTGCTTATAGGTGACAGGGTCAAGAATGCCCCGTTCGCACAGGTAGTCACCCCAGGCGTGATCGCTGTCGCCGCCGAGCAGGGTATTGTCCAGGTCGAATAAAGCCAGGCGCATCACGGTCACTCGCTTAAGGCACAGGGTGGCCCCGCAGAATACGGAGTTTTCACCTCGCTGCACATAAGCTTGGCGGGCGCGTTGCTGCGCTTGTGAGCTTTGTGGAACAATGCGGTGACATGCGTTTGCGAGGTTGCTGCCGTGATCGACCCGGATGGTTTTCGCCCTAATGTCGGCATCATTCTGACCAATGATGCCGGGCAGGTGCTATGGGCTCGGCGGATCAACCAGGATGCCTGGCAGTTTCCCCAGGGGGGCATCAACCCCGACGAAACGCCAGAAGACGCCCTGTACCGCGAGCTGAATGAAGAAGTCGGCCTTGAGCGCGACGATGTGGAAATTCTTGCCTGCACCCGTGGCTGGTTGCGTTATCGTTTACCCCAGCGTCTGGTGCGGACCCACAGCCAGCCGCTGTGCATCGGCCAGAAACAGAAATGGTTCCTGCTGCGCCTGGTCACCAACGAGCAGCGGGTACGGATGGACCTGACCGGTAAACCGGAATTCGACGGCTGGCGCTGGGTCAGCTATTGGTATCCGCTGGGCCAGGTGGTGACATTCAAGCGCGAGGTCTACCGTCGCGCCCTGAAAGAGCTAGCACCGCGCCTGCTGACGCGCGACTGACGACGGAGTTCGACCCCGAGCCATGCTCAATACGCTGCGCAAGATCGTCCAGGAAGTGAACTCCGCCAAAGATCTCAAGACGGCGTTGGGGATCATTGTCTTGCGCGTCAAGGAAGCCATGGGCAGCCAGGTCTGCTCGGTCTACCTGCTCGACCCGGAAACCAACCGCTTCGTGCTGATGGCCACCGAGGGTCTGAACAAGCGCTCGATCGGCAAGGTCAGCATGGCGCCCAACGAGGGCCTGGTCGGCCTGGTCGGCACCCGCGAAGAGCCACTGAACCTGGAAAATGCCGCCGATCACCCGCGTTACCGGTACTTTGCCGAAACCGGCGAAGAGCGCTTCGCCTCCTTCCTCGGCGCACCGATTATCCACCACCGGCGAGTGGTCGGAGTATTGGTCATCCAGCAGAAGGAGCGCCGCCAGTTCGATGAAGGTGAAGAAGCGTTTCTAGTCACCATGAGCGCTCAGCTCGCCGGGGTCATCGCCCATGCCGAGGCGACCGGCTCGATTCGCGGCCTGGGCCGCCAGGGCAAGGGCATCCAGGAGGCGCGCTTCGTCGGCGTGCCGGGTTCGCCCGGCGCTGCGGTCGGCCGCGCCGTGGTCATGTTGCCGCCGGCCGACCTGGAAGTGGTGCCTGATAAAACCGTCGATGACATCGACGCCGAATTGAAACTGTTCAACAACGCCCTGGAAGGCGTGCGCGCCGACATGCGCAAGCTGTCGGCCAAGCTCGCCACCCAGCTGCGCCCGGAAGAGCGGGCGTTGTTCGACGTGTACCTGATGATGCTCGAAGACGCCGCCCTGGGTGGCGAAGTGGTCGAAGTCATCAAGACCGGCCAATGGGCCCAGGGCGCGCTGCGCCAAGTGGTGGGCGAGCACGTCAATCGCTTCGAACTGATGGACGATGACTACCTGCGTGAGCGCGCCTCGGACGTCAAAGACCTCGGCCGGCGCCTGCTGGCCTACCTGCAAGAGGCCCGCTCGCAGTCGCTGGTGTACGCCGAAAACACCATCCTGGTCAGCGAAGAGCTGACCCCGGCGATGCTCGGCGAAGTGCCGGAAGGCAAGCTGGCGGGCCTGGTTTCGGTACTCGGCTCGGGTAACTCGCACGTGGCGATTCTGGCCCGGGCGATGGGTATACCGACGGTCATGGGCCTGGTCGACCTGCCATATTCGAAGGTCGACGGCATCGAGATGATCGTCGACGGCTACAAGGGCGAGGTGTTCACCAACCCCAGCGACGTGCTGCGCAAGCAGTACAGCGACGTCGTCGAGGAGGAGCGCCAGCTGGCCCAGGGCCTGGACGCGCTGCGCGAGCTGCCTTGCGTGACCCCGGACGGCCACCGCATGCCGCTGTGGGTCAACACTGGCTTGCTCGCCGATGTCGCCCGCGCTCAGCAGCGCGGCGCCGAAGGCGTTGGCCTGTACCGCACCGAAGTGCCGTTCATGATCAACCAGCGCTTCCCCAGCGAAAAAGAACAGCTTGCGATCTACCGCGAACAACTGGCGGCGTTCCATCCGCTGCCGGTGACCATGCGTACCCTGGATATCGGCGGTGACAAATCGCTGTCGTACTTCCCGATCAAGGAAGAAAACCCCTTCCTCGGCTGGCGCGGTATCCGCGTGACGCTGGACCACCCGGAAATCTTCCTGGTGCAGACCCGCGCAATGCTCAAGGCCAGCGAAGGCCTGAACAACTTGCGTATCCTGCTGCCGATGATTTCCGGCATTCATGAGCTGGAAGAGGCACTGCACCTGATCCACCGGGCCTGGGGCGAGGTGCGCGACGAGGGCACCGACGTGCCGATGCCACCGGTTGGGGTGATGGTCGAGATTCCGGCTGCGGTGTACCAGACCAAGGAGCTGGCGCGGCAGGTGGACTTCCTTTCGGTCGGTTCCAACGACCTGACCCAGTACCTGCTGGCGGTCGACCGCAACAACCCGCGGGTTGCCGATTTGTATGACTACCTGCACCCCGCGGTGCTGCAGGCGGTGCAGACCGTGGTCCGTGATGCCCATGCCGAGGGCAAGCCGGTGAGTATCTGCGGCGAGATGGCCGGTGATCCGGCGGCGGCCATCCTGCTGATGGCGATGGGCTTCGACAGCCTGTCGATGAACGCCACCAACCTGCCGAAGGTGAAGTGGATGCTGCGCCAGGTCAACATGAGCAAGGCCAAGGAATTACTCGCCGATGCCATGAGCCATGACAACCCGCAAGTTATCCACAGCTCACTGCAGCTGGCGCTGAAGAACCTGGGGCTGGCGCGTATGATCGGGCCTGGGGCGAACAAGACCCTCTGAATCAGCCTGGAAAGACATCGACTCGTGATCGACTCGTGGGAGCGGGCTTGCCCCGCGATAGCTTCAAGTGGGTTCAACGACGCTATCGCGGGGCAAGCCCGCTCCTACGCAGCCCGCTCCCAACCAGCACATACCTCGCTGGGGTCTCAGATTGTCAGCTCGACTTCCCCCAGATGCCCGCCAAACGGCCCAAAGCTGCGCTCGACCATCCGCCGCCGGCCCTGCTTATCGACAATCAGCACCGTACTCGCCCGTGTCCCGTAGTTCTGGCTGGCGATAAACGCACTGGACAGCAGCCGCTCGGTCGCCAAGCCAACCCCGGTGTCCGGCAGCTCGGCATCCGCCGCAGGTGCGCCATCGGCAAGCAAGCCCAGCAGCTGCCGTGGATCAGGATCATCCAGTAACCGCGCCAGCCCCTCACGGGTTTTCACCAGCTTCGGCCATGGCGTATCCAGCCCTGCGTTGGACAGCCCGTACACCCCAGGCTCCAGCAGGCGCGGCGCGGGCTCATGTGCGTGCAAGTAGCCCAGCCGCTCAGCATCGCCCACCAACAGATTGAACCCTGAATACTGGGCGCTGCGGCTGGCCACCTGATCCAGGTAAGCCTCGACCGCCAGGTCCCCTCGCAAGTACGCCGCCACCAGTTCGCCACGCGAGCGCGGGCCAAGCGGCTGGCGTGGGTCGCGGATATTGGTCAAAGCCGCAAAGCGCCCGCCCGGCCCGACACCCAGCCAGGTCCCGCCCGCTTCCAGGTCGCGCCCGGCATAGACGCCTGGCGCATCTTCCCAGGCCGCCAGCGCTTGTGTCGGGCGGGCGTGGAACTCATCGCGGTTAGCCGCGACGATCAGCGGCAGGGCGTGCCCCGGCCGCCAGGCATATACGATCAGGCACATAGGTTGGCCTCTGTGTTTTGCCTCACTCTACCCACTGGGGGGCGGTTGATCCATCCTGTCACAGTGTTCACCAGTGTCTGTCATAGAGTTCACTAGAGCCCAGACCCCGGCTTCCGTTACCATGCCGGATTGAATTTCAAGGGGTCGACGAATGGAGTTCGTACTCTATCTGCTGCTGGGCGCTTGCGCCGGCGTCCTGGCCGGGCTGTTCGGCGTGGGCGGCGGGATCATCATCGTGCCGGTGCTGGTGTTCAGTTTCACCTTGCAAGGCTTCGATCCCTCGGTGCTGACCCACCTGGCCGTGGGCACCTCACTGGCGACCATCGTCTTCACCTCGATCAATGCCGTGCGTGAACACCAGCGCAAGGGCGCGGTGCGCTGGCCGATCTTCGCCTGGATGACCCTGGGCATCCTCATCGGTGCCGGCATCGGTGCCAAGACCGCCTCGCTGATCCAGGGGCCGATGCTGCAGAAGATCATCGGTGTGTTCGCCCTGGTGATCGCCGTGCAGATGGCCCTGGACCTAAAGCCCAAAGCCAGTCGCGGCATCCCTGGCAAACCTGGCTTGACCGGCGCCGGCGTGGTGATCGGCTGGGCCTCGGCGATCTTCGGTATCGGTGGTGGCTCGCTGACCGTGCCGTTCCTGACCTGGCGCAGCCTGCCCATGCAGCAGGCGGTGGCAACGTCCTCGGCCTGTGGCCTGCCGATCGCCCTGGCCAGCGCCTTGAGCTTCATGCTGCTGGGCTGGCACGAAAGCCACCTGCCGGCGCACAGCCTGGGCTATGTGTACCTGCCGGCGCTGCTCGGCATCGCCGTGACCAGCATGTTCTTCGCCCGCTACGGCGCGAGGCTGGCGCACAAGCTGTCGCCGCGCCTGCTTAAACGTCTGTTCGCCGCGCTGCTGTTTTGCGTCGGGCTTAGCTTCCTGATTTGATCGAGAGGAACCGCAATGCTGCCTTACCCGCAGATCGACCCCGTCGCCGTAGCGCTCGGGCCGCTGAAAATTCACTGGTATGGCCTGATGTACCTGATCGGCATCGGTGGCGCCTGGCTGTTGGCCTCGCGCCGGCTGAACCGCTTCGATGCCACCTGGAGCCGGGAGAAACTCTCCGACTTGGTGTTCTGGTTGTCGATGGGGGTGATCGTCGGTGGACGCCTGGGCTACGTGCTGTTCTATGACCTGCACGCCTACCTGGCCAACCCGACGCTGATCTTCGAGGTGTGGAAAGGCGGCATGTCGTTCCACGGCGGCTTCATCGGCGTGATGCTGGCGGCGCTGTGGTTCGGCAAGCGTAACAACAAGTCGTTCTTCGAGCTGATGGACTTCGTCGCCCCGTTGGTGCCGATTGGTCTGGGGGCCGGGCGCATTGGCAACTTCATCAATGCCGAGCTGTGGGGCAAGGCCACCGATGTGCCTTGGGCGATGGTCTTCCCGCCGTTCAGCGACCCGGCGCAGTTGCCGCGTCACCCGTCGCAGCTGTACCAGTTCGCCCTGGAAGGTGTGGCATTATTCGTCATCCTTTGGCTGTACTCGCGCAAGCCGCGCCCGACCATGGCCGTTTCCGGCATGTTCGCGCTGTTCTACGGCATCTTCCGCTTCATCGTCGAATTCGTGCGGGTACCCGATGCCCAGCTTGGCTACATTGCCTTCGGCTGGTTGACCATGGGTCAGTTGCTCTGCGTGCCGATGATCGCTGCGGGCATCTTCTTGATCTGGTGGGCCTACAACCGTAAACCAACGGCCAAGGCCACCGTCTGATTTTCACGGCAGGGGCGATCCCCCTGCCGTTCTTGTTACAGGTAAGCCATGAAACAGTATCTAGATCTGGTCCGCGACGTTATCGAAAACGGTACCCTGCAGGGTAACCGTACCGGCATCCGCACCATCAGCCTGCCCGGTGCCATGCTGCGCTTCGACCTGCAGAAGGGCTTCCCGGCCATCACCACCCGCAAGCTGGCGTTCAAGTCGGCGATTGGCGAGATGGTCGGCTTCCTGCGGGGGGTGAAGAACGCCGGTGAGTTCCGCGAACTGGGCTGCAAGGTCTGGGACCAGAACGCCAACGAGAACGCCCAGTGGCTGGCCAACCCGTTCCGCCAGGGACATGACGACCTCGGCGAGATCTACGGTGTGCAGTGGCGCCAGTGGCCAGGTTACAAGCGCGTGCCGCTGAGCAACCCGGCCGCCATCGAGATGGCTGAGAAGCAAGGCTTTCGCAAGATTGCCCAGGACGAGGAAGACGGCCAGGCGTTCGTCATCCTCTACAAGGCCATCGACCAGGTGCGCCAGTGCCTGGACACCATCGCCAACGATCCAGGCAGCCGGCGCATCCTGTTCCACGGCTGGAACTGCGCTCAACTCGATGAAATGGCCCTGCCGCCGTGCCATCTGCTGTACCAGTTCCACCCCAATGTCGAGACCAAGGAAATCTCCCTGACTCTCTACATCCGCTCCAACGATCTGGGCCTGGGCACGCCGTTCAACCTCACCGAAGGCGCCGCGTTGCTGTCGCTGTTCGGTCGCCTGACCGGCTACACCCCGCGCTGGTTCACCTACTTCATCGGCGATGCCCATGTGTACGAGAACCACCTGGATATGCTCAACGAGCAGCTCAAGCGCGAGCCGCTGGCGGCGCCGAAGCTGGTGATCAGTGATCGCGTGCCGGAGTTTGCCAAGACCGGCAAGTATGAGCCTGAGTGGTTGGAGAAGATCGAGCCGAGTGATTTCAGCCTGGAAGGGTATGAGCACCATGCGCCGATGACTGCGCCGATGGCGGTCTGATTCAACAATTTCGGGGCCGCTTTGCGGCCCCGAAGCTAATGCCCGTGGCTGCGCCCCACATGTGAATGCTCGGTTTCCGGCACTGATACCGCCCCATTTACTTCCAGCTGCTGCAAGATCGCGCACTCAGCCCCTGGTGCGCTGCAGCGTTGGCGCAACTCCACCAACTGCGCCTGTAATGCCATCAAGCCATCGATGCGCGCCTGCACGTGCTCGATATGTTCATCGATCAAGGCATTGACGCTGCCGCATTGGCCTTGCGGACTATCGCGCAGGCGCAGCAGGCTGCGGATCTCATCGAGGGTCATGTCCAGTGTTCGGCAATTGCGGATGAAGGTCAGCCGCTCGACATGCGCCTGGGTATACAGCCGGTAGTTGCCCTCGCTACGGGCGGGCTCTGGCAGCAGTTGCTCGCGTTCGTAGTAGCGAATGGTCTCGACGGCGCAATCGGTGGCGTTGGCCAGTTCTCCGATCTTCATGACGAATCTCCCACAGATGGCTTGACCCTATAGTGGCTACAGGGTGTTCACTTGGCAACAGGCTCCCTTTAAGGACGAATCCATGAACCAGCCTGTCAGCCCCGATCACTCACACGACCATGCCCACGACCATGAGCATGGCGGCAAAGCTTCTTGCCACGACACCCACGCGCACAGCTGCTGTGGCTCTGCTGCTGCGCCAGCCTTGGTGCACCTGACCGAGAAGGCTAGCAGCAATGCGCAGCTCAGCCGCTTCCGCATCCAGGCCATGGACTGCCCTACCGAGCAGACCCTGATCCAGGACAAGCTGGGCAAGATGGCCGGCGTCGAGCAGCTGGAGTTCAACCTGATCAACCGGGTGCTCGGTGTGCGTCACACCTTGAGCGGCACCACCGCAATCGAGCACGCCATCGCTAGCCTTGGTATGCAGGCCGAACCGCTGACCGATGCCGAGGAAGGCGCCCCAGCCCCCGCAGCCAAGACCCGTTGGTGGCCGTTGGCGCTGTCCGGGGTGGCGGCGATCGCTGCCGAGGTGGTGCATTTCACTGCGCTTGCACCTGAGTGGCTGGTCGCTGCGCTGGCGCTGGCGGCGATCCTTGGCTGTGGCCTGGGCACTTACAAAAAGGGCTGGATCGCCCTGAAGAACCGCAACCTCAACATCAACGCGCTGATGAGCATCGCCGTGACCGGCGCCGTGCTGATCGGCCAATGGCCAGAAGCGGCCATGGTCATGGTGCTGTTCACCGTTGCCGAGCTGATCGAAGCACGCTCACTGGACCGCGCCCGTAACGCGATCAGTGGCCTGATGCAGCTCAGCCCGGACATGGCCACGGTGCAGCAGGCGGACGGCCAGTGGCGTGAGGTCGATGTCCGTGAGGTGAACCTCGGTGCGTTGGTGCGGGTACGTCCCGGCGAGCGGATCGGCCTGGATGGCGAGGTAGTCAGTGGCCAATCCAGCGTCGATCAGGCGCCGATCACCGGCGAAAGCCTGCCTGTGGAGAAAAACAAAGGCGATAAGTTGTTCGCTGGCACCATCAACCAGGAGGGGGCGCTGGAGTATCAGGTGAGCGCTGCAGCCGGGCAGTCGACCCTGGCGCGCATCATCAAGGCGGTGGAAGAGGCCCAGGGCGCGCGCGCTCCGACCCAGCGCTTCGTCGATCGCTTCTCGCGCATCTACACCCCGGTGGTGTTCGCCGTTGCGCTGGCTGTGGCGATCATCCCGCCACTGTTCATGGCGGGTGCCTGGTTCGACTGGATCTACCGCGCCCTGGTGCTGCTGGTGGTGGCCTGCCCCTGTGCATTGGTGATCTCCACGCCGGTGACCATCGTCAGTGGCCTGGCCGCTGCTGCGCGCAAGGGCATTCTGATCAAGGGCGGCGTCTACCTCGAAGGGGGGCGCAAGCTGGACTTCCTTGCCCTGGACAAGACCGGCACGATCACCCATGGCAAGCCGGTGCAGACCGACTTCAAGCTGCTTGAGCCGCTGTTCGAAGGCCGTGCCCAGGCGCTGGCGGCAACCCTCGGCGAACGTTCAGATCACCCGGTTTCGCGTGCCATTGCCCAGTTCGGCAAGGAACAGGGTACGGCGCTGAGCGAGGTCAGCGCGTTCGCCGCATTGGCTGGGCGTGGCGTGCGTGGTGAGATCGACGGGGAGCTGTATCACCTGGGCAACCATCGCCTGGTCGAGGAGCTGGGGTTGTGCTCGCCTGAACTGGAAGCCGAGCTCGATGCATTGGAGCGCCAGGGGAAAACCGTGGTGCTGCTGCTTGACCGCAGCGGCCCGTTGGCGTTGTTCGCCGTCGCCGACACGGTCAAGGACAGCAGCCGTCAGGCCATCGCCGAGTTGCATGAGCTGGGCATCAAGACGGTCATGCTCACCGGCGACAATCCGCACACCGCCCAGGCGATTGCCGCCCAAGTCGGTATCGACCGAGCTGAAGGCAATTTGCTGCCCAGCGACAAGCTCAACACCATCGAGTCGCTGTACGCCGAAGGACACCGGGTCGGCATGGTCGGCGACGGGATCAACGATGCGCCGGCCCTGGCGCGGGCCGAAATTGGCTTTGCCATGGCCGCGGCGGGCACCGACACTGCGATCGAGACCGCCGATGTGGCGCTGATGGACGATGACTTGCGCAAAATCCCGGCCTTCGTCAGGCTGTCGCGGCAAAGTGCGGCGATCCTCACCCAGAACATCGTGTTGGCGTTGGGGATCAAAGCGATTTTCCTGGCGATCACCTTTGCCGGCATGGCCACCATGTGGATGGCGGTGTTCGCCGACATGGGCGTCAGCCTGTTGGTGGTGTTCAACGGCCTGCGCCTTTTGCGCAAATAAGGAACCTGCATGCTGAGTGCCGAGCTCAAAGCCTTCTACATGGTGGCCCGCCTGGGCAGCATTACCTTGGCGGCGAAGAAGCTCGGGCTCAGCCAGCCGACGGTGACCACGCAGATTCGCAACCTGGAAAGCCAGTATGCGGTGGAGCTGTTCTACCGCGGCGGTCGGCGCCTGGTGTTGAGCGAGGAGGGCGCGCGGCTGTTGCCGATGGTCAAGGCCTTGCTGCAGCAGGAAGCCGACATCGAATTCGAGCTGCGCAACAGTAGCCAGGCCCAGGGCAGTTTGCGCATTGCCGCGACGGCGCCGTACTACATCCTCGATCTGGTGAAGATCTTCCGCGAGCGCCTGCCGCAAGTGGGCGTGGCGGTGGAGATCGGCAACTCCCAGCAGGTGCTGGAGATGCTCGAAGACTATCGGGTGGACATTGCTGCGTCATCGCAGCTGCTCGAAGATGCGCGCCTGATTCGCCGCGTGCTTGGTACTGATCCGCTGGTGGTGGCGGTGCACCGCAATCATTCGTTGGCTAACCGCCAGGTGGTGGCCATCGACGCCTTGGCCGGGCATTGCCTGCTGATGCGCGAGCAGGGCTCGACCACCCGCAAGCTGACCGAGCAGATGCTCGCCGATGCCGGGGTCAAGATCGGTGCGTTGCTGGAAATTGGCAGCCGCGAGTCGATTCGCGAGGCGGTGTTGCGCAACATTGGCATCAGCATCATTGCCCGCCATGAGGTGCCGCATAACCCTGAACTGCGGGTGCTGATGCTGGAGAATGCGCCGGTGATGCATGAGTACCTGTACTGCCTGAAGGAGCGGCGCCAGGCCAGGTTGCCGGCGGCGTTCCTCGGGGTGGCGCAAGAGGTGGCGGGGCTGTAGTGGATGCCGCGCCATTGGGGATCTGCAAGTTACACACTGGCCCCGCGATGGCGATGGTGAGCACAAGGACGTCATCGCGGGGCAAGCCCGCTCCCACGCAATCGCGCCGGCGGTCGACACTGAACGTGGCCACTACAAAATCCACCAATACCACTATCACCCGCTTTTGCCCTAAAGCCACATAACCTTCGCATTGGGTTCCTAGCATGGCCTGCATCTCTTCGACGAGGCCCTGTCATGACCCACGCCATCGCCACCCCAGGCGCACAGATGAAAGTGCGCGGTATCCACAAGCGCTTCGGCGCGTTTACCGCGCTCAACGATGTCTCCCTCGATATCGCCGCTGGCGAGCTGGTCTGCCTGCTCGGCCCGTCGGGCTGCGGCAAGACCACCCTGCTGCGCTGCATCGCCGGGCTCGAACGGCAGGACCGTGGGGCGCTGTACATCGGTGCTCGGGACATCTCCGAGCTGCCACCGCAGGCGCGTGACTACGGCATCCTGTTCCAGTCCTACGCGTTGTTCCCCAACCTCACGGTCGAAGCCAACATTGCCTACGGCCTGACCGGCTCCGGCCGCGAGCAGGCCCGCCAGCGCGTGGCCCAGATGCTCGAACTGGTTGGCCTGCTGGGCAGCGAGAAGAAATACCCCGGGCAGCTTTCCGGTGGCCAACAGCAGCGCGTGGCCCTGGCCCGCGCCATGGCTCCGGCACCTTCGTTGCTGCTGCTCGACGAGCCAATGTCGGCGCTGGATGCGCGCGTTCGCGAGCATCTGTGCACTGAGCTACGCCAATTGCAGCGCCAGCTCGGCATTACCACCTTGATGGTTACCCACAACCAGGACGAGGCCATGCTGATGGCCGACCGCATCGCCGTGATGAACAACGGCCAGGTCGAGCAGTACGCCGCACCGCAAGAAATCTACGACAAACCCGCGACGCCGTTCGTCGCAGAGTTCGTCGGTCAGGGCAACTGGCTGCCGTTCCAGCGCAGCGGCGACAGCCATGCCCAGGTTGGCGGGATGAGCATGCGCCTGGGGCCAAACGCGGCCCGCGCCAGCAGCGGTCGGCTGTTCTGCCGCCCGGAGGCGATCACGGTCAACCCGCTGGTGCATGAGGAAAACCTGTTCGCGGCCAAGGTCCAGGAGATCACCTTCCTCGGCAACCGCTGCCGAATGAGCTTCGAGCTGAAAACCCTGCCAGGGCATACCCTGCTCGCGGAAATTGCCCCAGAAGCCATGCCGCGCCTGGGTTCGCAAGACATCTGGGTGGCCCTGCCACCACAGAGCCTGCAGGTGTTTGCCTGAGATGGCCGCGCCAATCTCCTTGCCGCTCAAGCAAGCCAAGGCGGCGCCGGGCAATGGCGTCGCCTTGGGTGACCGGTTGTTCGTGGTCGGCGGCAAGAGCCTGCTGCTGGTTCTGCTGGTGCTGGCGGTACTGATGCCGCTGCTGGCGATCTTCTGGCGAGGTTTGAGCGCTGAAGCAGGCCAAGGTGGCGGCCTGCTGGCGGCGCGCGAGCTGTTTGCCAGCGCCAACTTCCACTGGCTGCTTGGCAACAGTTTGTCGGTGGCGTTCACGGTGGCGGTCATCGTCATCCCGCTGGCCTATCTGTTCGCCTATGCCTTGCAGCGCACGCTGATCCCCGGCAAAGGCCTGTGGCGAGGGGTTTCCCTGCTGCCGCTGCTGGCGCCGTCGATGCTGCCGGCCATCGCCCTGGTCTATCTGTTCGGTAACCAAGGCCTGCTGCGCGGGCTGCTTAGCGACAATATCTATGGCTTCTGGGGCATCGTCCTGGGCGAGGCCATCTACACCTTTCCACATGCCCTGATGATTCTGCTGTCGGCGCTGTCACTGGCTGATGCACGTTTGTTCGATGCAGCATCGAGCATGGGCGCAGGCCCGGTGCGGGCGTTTTTCAGCATCACCTGGCCGGCCACGCGTCAGGCGGTGTTCGCCGCGTTCTGCCTGGTGTTCACCCTGACCATCACTGACTTTGGCGTGCCAGTCGTCGTTGGCGGCGATTATCAGGTGCTGGCGCTGGAAGCCTACAAGGCGGTGGTCGGCCAGCAACAGTTCGGCCGTGGCGCGTTGATTGGCATGGTCCTGCTGGTGCCAGCGCTGCTGAGCTTTACTGTCGATGCCTGGCTGCGCCGGCGTCAGGGCGAGGCGCTGAGTGGCCGTGCGCAGGTGTTCGAGCCCAAGCCATCGCGGCTGCGTGACGGCGTGTTCCTGGCCATCGTGCTGCTGATCTGTGTGGTGCTGCTGGCGGTCGTCGGCATGGCGGTGTACTCGTCGCTGGTCAAATTCTGGCCGTACAACCTGTCGCTGTCGCTCAAGCACTACAGGTTCGAGGACACCGCTGGCGGTGGTTGGTTGGCCTACCGCAACAGCGTGACCATGGCCCTGTGCACGGCATTGATCGGCAGCGTGGTGATCTTCGCTGGCGCCTACTTGATGGAGAAGACCCAAGGCCAGCGCCTGCTCAACCAATCGCTGCGGCTGCTGAGCTTCATTCCGATGGCGGTGCCGGGCTTGGTCCTGGGCCTGGGCTACGTGTTCTTCTTCAATCTCAACGGCAACCCGCTGCATGTGTTCTACGGCAGCATGGCGCTGCTGGTGGTGTGCACCATCGCCCACTACCTGACCACCGCGCAGATGACCGCGACCACCGCCTTGCGCCAGCTCGACGGCGAATTCGAGGCGGCAGCGCTGTCGCTCAAGGCGCCGCTGTATCGGCATTTCTTGCGGGTGACCGTGCCGATCTGCCTGCCAGCGCTGCTGGACATCATCCGCTACCTGTTCGTCTCCGCGATGACCACGGTGTCGGCGGCGATCTTCCTCTACAGCCCCGACACCATCCTCGCGGCCGTCGCCGTGCTGAACATGGACGACGCCGGCAACGTCGGCGGCGCTGCTGCCATGTCGACCCTGATCCTGCTGACCAGTGCGACCGCCTCATTGCTGCTAGCCGCAGCTTCCCGCGGCCTGCTGCGCCGCTCCCAGGCCTGGCGCCAACGCGCCCCCGGCCATTGACCGACTGCCAACCCTGAAAGGAACCGCAACATGTTCAAGCCCTTTGCACTTGCCGCTGCCGTATCCGCTGTATTCAGCCTGCAGGCTACGGCCGCCGGAACCCAGCTGACGGTCTACACCGCCCTGGAGGCCGAGCAGCTCAAGAGCTACAAGCAGGCTTTCGAAAAGGCCAACCCGGACATCGAGATCAAGTGGGTGCGCGATTCCACCGGCATCATCACCGCCAAGCTGCTGGCGGAAAAAGACCGCCCGCAGGCCGACGCCGTGTGGGGGCTGGCGGCCTCCAGCCTGGCCATTCTCGACCAGCACCAGATGCTTGACGCCTATGCGCCAAAAGACCTGGAGAAGATCTCCAAAAACTACCGCGACGCCGCCAACCCGCCAGCCTGGGTGGGCATGGACGTGTGGGCCGCGACTATCTGCTTCAACACCGTCGAGGCCGAAAAGCAGGGCCTGAGCAAGCCCGTCAGCTGGCAGGACCTGACCAAGCCCGAGTACAAAGGCAAGATCGTCATGCCCAACCCGGCCTCCTCCGGCACCGGCTTCCTGGACGTCAGCGCCTGGCTGCAAACCTTTGGCGAGCCGCAGGGCTGGGCCTACATGGATGGGCTGCACCAGAACATCGGCCAGTATGTGCATTCCGGCTCCAAGCCCTGCAAGCTGGCAGCCTCGGGTGAATTCCCAATTGGCATTTCCTTCGAGTACCCGGCGGTGCAGCTCAAGCGCCAAGGGGCACCGCTGGACATCATCCTGCCCAAAGAAGGTCTAGGCTGGGAAATCGAAGCGACTGCAGTGATCAAGGGCACGCCGAAGGCAGAGGCGGCCAAGCGTCTGGCTGACTTCTCCGCAAGCCCTGCGGCAATGGAGCTGTACAAAGAAAACTTCGCAGTGCTGGCTGCGCCAGGAATCGCCAAGCCACAGACCGAGCTGCCAGCGGACTACGAGCAGCGCTTGATCAAGAATGACTTTGCCTGGGCTTCGAAGAACCGCGACCAGATCCTGGCTGAATGGCGCAAGCGCTATGACGGCAAGTCGGAGAAAGTGGCCCAGCAGTAAAGGTGCCTGGGGCCGCAAAGCGGCCCCAATAACCAATTGCCCAGGAGAATGTTCGAGCTCAGTGATGGCCTCGCCGATGTAGTTGTCGGCGCCGTGCTGTGGGATGAGCAGGCCAAGGAGGTGGGCGTGCCGGTGATCGATTTGCAAGTATTGAAGGGCAAGGCGTTGGCGTTGCTGTGAAAGGGTGGGTGCTGCTGGCCTCTTCGCGGGCAAGCCCGCTCCCACAGATACCCCGGTGATTCCGAACTCAGCGCGGCACCTGTGGGAGCGGGCTTGCCCGCGAAGAGGCCCGAGCAGTCGCCATCACAACTGGCTAACCAACACCTCCAACTGCTCCTGGCGCTCCGCCTGGTTGACCCGCGCCCCAGGGTTGAGCGTCGACCACTGCGGATGCGCCCGGGCCTTGTTCAGGGCCTCAGGCAACTTACCTTCGCGCCAGGCTTTTTCATCCGCAGCGCCCAGGCGAATGCTGTCTTGCGCCGCATGCCCACGGCTTTCCAAGGCCTGCACCAACTGCTGCTGGCGCAACGCCAATA
Source organism: Pseudomonas sp. BT-42-2 (assembly GCF_025847435.2). Lineage (NCBI taxonomy): Bacteria > Pseudomonadati > Pseudomonadota > Gammaproteobacteria > Pseudomonadales > Pseudomonadaceae > Pseudomonas > Pseudomonas sp. BT-42-2. The sequence continues at coordinate 147,236 of NZ_JAOYTM010000012.1, read as the reverse complement.
GGCGCAAGACACTGTCATCCACGGTCAGCTCGCGCTGGCCCTTCAACTTGCCCATCAACCTTGAGCCGTAATTGCGCGCGGTCTGCAATGCGCCGCCGGCGATGGCCCCGGCCAGCGCGGCAGCGCCAAGGGTCAGGCCGCCGACCAATAGATCCACACCGGCGCCGGCCGCAGCACCGGCGGCAACTCCGCTGCCCAGGCGCACGCCCAACAGCTTGAGGGTTTCCGGGTTGAACAGATCATCTCCCCAGCGCCCGTCCAGCAGCGGCAGGTCGCCGGCATTGGCGTCTTCGCGGCGGAACGCATACAGCTTGAGCAATGCTTCGACACAGCGCTGCTCACGCTGACGCACATCCTGGCGCAGGGCTTCGATGGCCTTGGCTTCAGCCGCAGGCTCGGCCTCGACACTGCGTCGGCAGGCGGCGCAGTCGAGCAACAATTCGGCGATCAGGCGTTTGCCACTGTGCTGGCGGGCCACGCGCTGAGCCTGCTGATCGTCGATCAGGCGCTGGAGCGAGGGGCGCGCGTCCTCCAGCAGCAGGGCCAGGCTTTCATACAGCCGCCGCTCACCGTCTTCAGGAGGGGCAACGCTGTCGAATCGCACCAACGCGTGCAGGCCAAGGCGGGCGAGGGCTTCGCGCCATTCTGGCTCGCGGTGTTGGCTGCTGGCGACGAAGTTGAGCACCGGCAGCAGCGGTTTGCCGCAGCTGGCCAGCACTTCCAGCTCATCACGGTACTTGGCCAGCACCGGTTCACGGGCATCGATCACATACAGCCCGGCATTGCTCGCCAGCAGCTGGCGCAGCACCTTGGCTTCCTGCTCGAAGCGCTGGCGCGCCTCACTGCCCTGGAGGAAGCGCTGTAGGCGCGCCGGCCCGTCCAACCGCTCACCAGGGCGTTCCAGCCGTTCCAGGTAATCGAGCAGGGCGATGGCGTCTTCCAGCCCTGGCGTATCGTACAACTCTAGCAGCGGCTCGCCGTCGACCGACAGTCGTGCGCCTTCGACATGGCGGGTGGTGCTGGGGCGGTGCGACACCTCGCCGAAACCGACGTCACGGGTCAGGGTGCGCAGCAGCGAGGTCTTACCGACGTTGGTGTGGCCGACCACGGCCAGTTTCAGCGGCTCAGTCATGGCCATGCTCCAACCAGGTCAGGGGCGAGGTATCAGCGTGAGGCAGGCCGAGGCGGTCGAGGGCTTCGTGCCAGTCACCCAGGCGCGCCGCATCCAATGCTTGGCCGGGAAGCGCCTGGAGCAGCCAGACACGTGTGGCGCCGGCATTGCGGGCAAGCTCGGCGAGCAACGCCAGGCTGCCGCGGTCCGGCGAGCGGCGTGGGTCGCAGGCGATGGCCAGGCGCGCCGGTGGAAAGCGACTCAGTTGCTCGAGCAGCTTGTTGCGTGACTCACGGCTGTCGAGGATGCCAGCGTCGGTTACGCCTGGGGCAAGCTTGGGCGGCCACGGGCGCTGGTCGTCCAGTTCGAGCCCTACCAGCAACGCGCCGCTGGCACCTGATTCCAGTTGTCCCGGCTGGAAATGCGGCAGGGCATCTGGCGCCGCATCTTGTACGCCAAGGCGTTCGCTGCGCGGCATCAATGCATCGCGCAGTTGGGCATAGCCGGGCAGGCTCAAGTCCAGCGCCAGGCGTTGGCGCCCTTGGCGCCAGCGCCACAGGCACAGCAGCGCCAGTAGCAAGCGCGGCAGCAGGCCGTACACCAGCACTACCCCGAGCAGCCAACTGGCCCAGGCCTGACGCGCCAGGTCGAGGGCCGGCAGCGTATCGCCGCTGGCGCGGATCATGGCTTCATCGGGCACGGCAAAGCCCAGCAACGAGGGCAGGGCGCCGAGGGCATGCGTGAGGCTGATGAAGGGCTCGGCGGCGAGCAGGGTGGTTTCCCAGACGAAGCCATAGCGCCGAGTCGCCAGCAACGCCAATAGCATCAGCAATGCGGCGATCATCGCCAACAGCCACAAGCCATGGACCAGCGCGCCCAGTAGCCAGCGGTTGAGGCGCTGGCGCTGCAGCAGAATCAGTAACGCCGGCGCCAGTTGTGCGGCCTTGGCATCGCGGGCAAAGCGCTCGCTGAGCCATAGCCACAGGCGACCCAGCACGGCGCCTTGTTCACCTGCGGTGAGGAAACTGACGGCCCAGCCGATCAGCATCAGCAGGTTTAGCCCAAGCAGGCTGCCCAGCGCCCAGAACACATTCACCGGTCGTTGGCCATCGCCCAAAGCCGCCAGGCCAAGGCCTGCGCCGCTGAACAGGGCAAACAGCAGCAGCGCCAGCAAGGCCAGGCGCGCGCCCTGTTTCCAGTGGCGCAGGGCCTCGGCCATGCCATCGCGCTCGGCCAGCCACAGGGCGCGGGTCTCGATGCGTGCCGCCAGGTCGCCGCCAAGCTGGCGGGCACGGCGGTTGGCTTCCTGGTCTTCCAGGGGGCCGGCGTGTTCCTCGCGCAGGCGCACCGCTTCGGTGAGCCAGCGCTTGTCGAGTGGAGTCGGTGCAGTCACAAGGTCTTCCATTGCACAGGTCAGGGCACAAGCTTAACCCAGGCTTGGTTTGCTATCCTCGCCGACATGAATACATCACTCCCCCTCAGCCTGATCGCGGCGTGCGCCGAGAACCGCGTGATTGGCATCGACAATTCCATGCCCTGGCACCTGCCGGGGGATTTCAAGTACTTCAAGGCCACCACCTTGGGCAAGCCGATCATCATGGGTCGCAAGACCTGGGATTCGCTCGGCCGGCCGCTACCAGGCCGGCTGAACATCGTCGTCAGCCGTCAGCCGGGGTTGCAGCTTGAAGGCGCTGAAGTGTTCGCGTCGCTGGAGCAGGCGCTGCAACGCGCCGAGCAGTGGGCCCAGGAGCAGGGCGTCGATGAGCTGATGCTGATTGGCGGCGCGCAACTGTACGCGCTGGCGCTGGACCAGGGGTTGGTCAGCCGCATGTACCTGACGCGGGTCGAGCTGTCGCCAGAAGGTGATGCCTGGTTCCCTGAGTTCGACCAGGCGCAGTGGGCACTGGCCTCCAGCCAGGCGCAGCCAAGCGAAGGCGACAAGCCGGCTTATCATTTCGAGGTGTGGGACAAGCGTTGAGACACGGGGGCCGCAAGCGGCCCCAAATGCTCAGGACTGACTCAGTTGCGCATGCCGATCATCACCCAGTACTTGATGATCGGTCTGCTTGAGCAACTGGCTGGTCACCACGCCCGCGGTCATCGACCCACTCACGTTCAACGCCGTGCGGCCCATGTCGATCAGCGGTTCGACCGAGATCAACAGCGCCACCAGTTCAACCGGCAGCCCCATCGCTGGGAGCACGATCAGCGCGGCGAAGGTCGCACCCCCGCCAACTCCGGCGACCCCTGCCGAGCTCAGGGTCACGATGGCCACCAGCGTGGCGATCCACAGCGGGTCGAAGGTGTCGATACCCACCGCTGGGGCAACCATCACCGCCAACATGGCCGGATACAGGCCGGCGCAGCCGTTCTGGCCTATGGTGGTGCCAAACGAAGCGCTGAAGCTGGCAATCGATTGCGGCACACCCAGGCGGCGGGTTTGCGCTTCGATGTTCAGCGGAATGCTCGCCGCACTGGAGCGGCTGGTGAAGGCGAACGTCAGCACGGGCCAGACCTTACGGAAGAAGCGCAGCGGGCTGACGCCGGTAGCGGCCAGGATCACCCCGTGAATCACGAACATCAGCCCCAGGCCGAGGTAGGACACCAGCACGAAACTGCCCAGCTTGAGGATGTCGTCCAGGTTGGAGCTGGCGACTACCTTGGTCATCAAGGCCAGCACGCCGTAAGGGGTGAGCGTCATTACCAGGCGCACCAGGCGCATCACCCAGGCTTGCAGGGTGTCGATGGCCGACAGGGCGCGCTCGCCCTTGTCTTTGTCGTCCTTGATCAACTGCAGCGCGGCCAGGCCCATGAACACGGCGAAGATCACCACGCTGATGATCGAGGTCGGCTTGGCCCGGGCCAGATCCGCTACCGGGTTGCTGGGGATAAACGACAGCAGCAGCTGCGGGACATTGAGGTCGGCGACCTTGCCGGCGTAGTCGCTCTGGATCGCTTGCAGGCGCGCCGCTTCTGGCACGCCCGCAACCAGCCCTTCGGCGCTGAGGCCGAACAGGTTAGTCAGAACGATACCGATCAGCGCGGCAATGGCGGTGGTCAGCAGCAGGGTGCCAATGCTTAGCACACTGATCCGGCCCAGCGAGGAGGCGTTGTGCAGGCGGGCGACGGCGCTGAGGATCGAGGCGAAGATCAGCGGCATGACGATCATCTGCAACAGGCCGACATAGCCGTTGCCGATCAAGTCGAGCCAGCCGATGGTGGCCTTGAGCACCGGATGGCCGGCGCCGTAAATGCTGTGCAGGACCAGGCCGAATACCACGCCCAGCACCAGACCGAGCAAGACTTTCTTGGCCAGGCTCCACTGGGTGCGGCGGGTTTGTGCCAGGCCCAGCAACAGGGCCAGCAATGCCAGCAGATTGAGTGACAGCGGCAGGTTCATTGAAGCTCCAGAATCGAATACAAGGCGTCGCGTCTGTGCGCGATTGCGAACGCAAATGCTAACAGCCTGAAAACAAACGAATTTATATTCAAATGGAATGTGCTTAGTCGTTATTGGAATAACACGCTGTCGTTATTGGGCAATCAAAGCGGCGCTTCGAGTTGTTTTGAGGTCGTTGTGGGCCACCCAGTGCGCGGATTGTTGGCTAGCGTTGTTGGGCCAACCTTTCAGGAGCGCTGCACATGACGAACGCTGCGAAGATGCTCGCGGCAGGCCTGGCCCTGGTCCTGAGCCTCGACACCTGGGCCACCGAGCTCAAGCACTGGCCCACTGAGGCCGCCAAGCAACTGGACAGCATGATCGCCGCCAATGCCCACAAGGGTAATTACGCGGTGTTCGACATGGACAACACCAGCTACCGCTTCGATCTCGAAGAAGCCCTGCTGCCGTTCATGGAGAACAAAGGCCTGCTCAGTCGGGACAAGCTCGACCCTTCGTTGAAGCTGATGCCGTTCAAAGACACCGCCGAGCACAAGGAGAGTTTGTTCAGCTATTACTACAGGCTCTGTGAGATCGACGACATGGTCTGCTATCCCTGGGTCGCCCAGGTGTTCACGGGCTTTACCCTCAAGGAGCTGAAGGTGCAGGTCGATGCGCTGATGGCCTCAGGCAAGCCGGTACCTAGCACCTATTTTGAAGGGGATCAGGTCAAGGCGATCGAGGTGCAGCCGCCCAAGGTGTTCACTGGCCAGACCGAGCTGTTCAACAAGTTGATGGAGAACGGCATCGAGGTCTATGTGATTTCCGCTGCATCCGAGGAGCTGGTGCGCATGGTTGCTGCCGATCCCACGTACGGCTACAACGTGAAGCCTGAGAACGTCATTGGCGTCAGTTTGCTGCTCAAGGATCGCGACAGCGGTCGGCTGACCACAGCACGTAAGCAGATCTCGGCAGGGCACTATGATCCCAAGGCCAATGAGTCGCTGGAGCTGACCCCTTATCTGTGGACCCCGGCGACCTGGATGGCCGGCAAGCAGGCGGCGATCCTGACCTATATCGATGAATGGAAGAAACCGGTGCTGGTCGGGGGCGACACCCCCACCAGCGACGGCTACATGCAGTTTCATGGAGTCGATGTTGGCAAGGGCGGGATTCACCTGTGGATCAATCGCAAGGCCAAGTACCTGGATCAGCTTAACGGCATGATCGCCAAGCACGCCGCGGCGCAGGCCAAGGAAGGCTTGCCGGTGACGGCCGACAAGAACTGGGTGATCGTTACCCCTGAGCAGATTCAGTAAGGCTGTGTAGTGCCTGTTATGGCCTCTTCGCGGGCAAGCCCGCTCCCACAAGTACACCGCTGAGTCTGAATGCAGTGGGGTAGCTGTGGGAGCGGGCTTGCCCGCGAAGAGGCCAGTCCAGTCAATAAAAAACGGCGCACCAGGCGCCGTTCTTGAGGTCTCGCTAAGCCTTACAGCCCATCGAGCATCGCTTTGTTACGCACAGCCCCTTTATCAGCACTGGTCGCCAACAAGGCATAGGCCTTCAGCGCGGTGGTCACCTTGCGCGGACGCACTTCAACAGGCTTCCAGCCCTTCTGGTCCTGCTCAACCCGACGCTGCGCCAGCTCTTCGTCGCTGACCAACAGGTTGATGGAGCGGTTGGGAATGTCGATCAGGATCTTGTCGCCATCGCGCACCAGCCCGATGGCACCACCCGCGGCGGCCTCCGGCGAGGCATGGCCGATCGACAGACCCGAGGTACCACCCGAGAAGCGGCCATCGGTGAGCAGGGCGCAGGCCTTGCCCAGGCCTTTGGACTTCAGGTACGAGGTGGGGTAGAGCATCTCTTGCATGCCCGGGCCGCCTTTCGGACCTTCGTAGCGGATGATGACGATGTCGCCGGCCTTCACTTCGTCGGCGAGGATGCCGCGCACCGCGCTGTCCTGGCTCTCGAAGATCTTGGCGTTGCCTTCGAACACGTGGATCGACTCGTCGACGCCAGCGGTTTTCACCACGCAGCCATCCAAGGCGATGTTGCCGTACAGCACCGCCAGGCCGCCTTCTTGCGAGTAGGCGTGCTCGACGCTGCGGATGCAACCTTCGGCGCGGTCGTCATCGAGGGTTTCCCAACGGGTCGATTGGCTGAAGGCGGTCTGGGTCGGGATACCGGCGGGGCCAGCCTTGAAGAAGGTGTGCACCGCCTCATCGTTGGTCTGGGTGATGTCCCACTTGGCGATGGCTTCTTCCATGCTGGCGCTGTGCACGGTCGGCAGGTCGGTGTGCAGCAGGCCGCCACGGGCCAGCGAGCCGAGGATGCTGAAGATGCCGCCAGCGCGGTGGACGTCTTCCATGTGGTACTTCTGGATGTTCGGCGCAACCTTGCACAGCTGCGGCACTTTGCGCGACAGGCGATCGATGTCGCGCAGGTCGAAGTCGACCTCGGCTTCCTGGGCAGCGGCCAGCAGGTGCAGGATGGTGTTGGTCGAACCGCCCATGGCGATGTCGAGCATCATGGCGTTCTCGAACGCCTTGAAGTTGGCGATGTTGCGCGGCAGCACCGATTCGTCGTTTTCGCCGTAGTAGCGCTTGCACAGCTCGACGATGGTCCGCCCCGCAGTGAGGAACAGCTGCTCGCGGTCGGAGTGGGTGGCCAAGGTCGAGCCATTGCCAGGCAGGGCCAGGCCCAGGGCTTCGGTGAGGCAGTTCATCGAGTTGGCGGTGAACATGCCGGAGCACGAACCGCAGGTCGGGCAGGCGCTGCGCTCGTACTCGGCGACTTTCTCGTCGGAGGCCGAAGAGTCGGCGGCGATGACCATGGCGTCGACCAGGTCCAGGCCGTGGCTGGCCAGTTTGGTCTTGCCGGCTTCCATCGGGCCGCCAGAAACGAAGATCACCGGGATGTTCAGGCGCAGGGCGGCCATCAGCATGCCGGGGGTGATCTTGTCGCAGTTGGAGATGCACACGATGGCGTCAGCACAGTGGGCGTTGACCATGTACTCCACTGCGTCGGCGATGATCTCGCGGCTTGGCAGCGAGTAGAGCATGCCGTCGTGGCCCATGGCGATGCCGTCGTCGACCGCGATGGTGTTGAATTCCTTGGCCACGCCACCGGCGCGTTCGATCTCGCGGGCGACCAGTTGGCCCAGGTCCTTCAGGTGCACGTGACCTGGGACGAACTGGGTGAACGAATTGGCGATGGCGATGATCGGTTTCTTGAAGTCGTCGTCCTTCATCCCGGTAGCGCGCCACAGGGCACGGGCACCGGCCATGTTGCGGCCGTGGGTGGAAGTCTTGGAACGATAATCAGGCATGAAGCACTCCTGGCGGCTGAATCAGGTCAGTAACAAATAGGGAAGTGAGCTTCTCTTGTCCTTAGTGCCCCAGGCCGGTTGCCGCTGGCACGGATGAGGCCGAAAACACTGCAGGATCGCCGCAGGCTCGACCAGAGCTCATAAACCCGCCGGGGGATGTCTGGCGATGAATACGCCGATTCTACACCGCTGGCGCCGCGAGGGAATGCCGATGTGCCCGGTGGGAGGTAGGCCTGGTATGGCCGAATTGTCGTAGGACGCTTCCCAAATACCTCGATGGCGCGTTTTTCCTGCTGACGCCCGCCCCCGCGCTGCCTATTATCCCCGCGCCGCATGTGCGGCTTGACGAGATACATTCTCAATGGACCTTCCCAGTTTTCAGTTCTTCACGAACTCGCACACTGGCACTGAGCGCGCTGTCGCCAGGGCATCCAAAGGCTTGAGCCCACGCGGCTGAGGTTTGCGGGCGCCTGCTTCGGCGCCTGGAGAACCTTATGCACTATTCATCTGATTTTCTCGCTGCACACGCCCACCTGCGCCAGGCCGCCCAGGCTCGGCGCGACGGCCTGCTACAGGCTGGGCCTTATGACGAGGGCACCGCCGGTGCCTTGATGACCAGCGAATATTCGAGCCTGGACAGTGGATTGAGCGCCAGCCAGGCGATCGACATGCTGCGTCGCGAGGCGGCCGATGCCGAAACCATCTATCAATCGTATGTGCTCGATGAGCGGCGCAACGTGCTGGGCACGGTTTCGCTGCGTGAGCTGATTCTTGCCGCCCCATACCAACCCATCGAGCAGATCATGCAGCGCAAGGTCATCTGCGTGGCCACCGGTACCGCTCAGGAACAGGTCGCCCGGCTGATTCGCGAGCACGACCTGCTCGCTGTGCCGGTGCTCGATGAGCTGGCGCGGCTGGTAGGCATCGTCACCTGCGAGGATGCGTTGGATGTGGTGGTGGAAGAGGCGACCGAAGACTTTCATAAAGGCGCGTTGATCACCACCCATGTTGGCAATTTGCGTGATGCCACCGTGGGCCTGCTTTATCGCAAGCGAGTGTTGTGGCTGGTGTTGCTGGTGTTCGGCAACCTGTTCTCAGGTGCAGGCATCGCGGCGTTCGAGGAAACCATCTCAGCCCATATCGCACTGGTGTTCTTCTTGCCCTTGCTGGTCGATAGCGGCGGCAATGCCGGCGCGCAGTCGGCGACATTGATGGTGCGTGGGATCGCCACGGGCGAAGTGATGATGCGCGACTGGTTGCGCATGCTCGGGCGTGAATGCGGGGTGGCGTTGGCGCTGGGTGCGACCATGGCCGTGGCGGTGGCATCGCTGGGGATACTGCGCGGCGGACCAGAGATCGCGCTGATCGTGGCCAGCAGCATGTTGGTAATCGTGTTGATCGGCAGCTTGATCGGCATGAGCCTGCCGTTCATGTTCACCCGGCTCAAGCTCGATCCGGCAACGGCCAGTGGACCGCTGGTGACATCGATTGCCGATGCGGTGGGGGTGTTGATCTACTTCGGGATTGCATCGCAGGTGCTGGATATCTGATCTGTAGCGATCAAGGCGACTGCGTGGGAGCGGCTCCATGAACGTTACTAGGTGAACGCGACTACGTGAACGCGACTGCGTGGGAGCGGGCTTGCCCCGCGATAGCGATCGATCGCCAGACCTGCAGGTCGGATCGATCGCTCCCACGCAGCCCACGCAGCCGCATTCACGCGGCGCGGCCTGGATCAGCTGTTAGGCAGCAACCGACAGGTGATGCTCTTGATGTAGCGCGTTTCAGGAATGGCCGGGTGCACCGGATGATCCGGGCCTTGGCCGCCGCGCTCGAGCAACTGCATGTTGCGGTCCAGGTGACGGGCGCTGGTCAGCAGGATGCTGTTCAGGTCATCTTCAGGCAGGTGCATGGAGCACGAGGCACTGACCAGTATGCCGTCCTTGGTCAGCATGCGCATGGCCTGTTCGTTGAGGCGGCGGTAGGCGGCCTCGCCGTTTTTCAGGTCTTTCTTGCGTTTGATGAAGGCGGGTGGGTCGGCGATGATCACATCGAAGCGCTCTTCGGCGGCCTTCAGCTCGCGCAGGGCCTCGAACACGTCACCTTCGATACAGGTGACTTTCTCGCTGATGCCGTTCAGCGCTGCGTTGCGCTCGACGCCATCGAGGGCGAAGCCGGAGGCATCGACGCAGAACACTTCGCTGGCGCTGAACGCGCCGGCCTGTACACCCCAGCCACCGATGTAGCTGAACAGATCCAGCACGCGCTTGCCGTTGACGTACGGCGCCAGGCGCGCGCGGTTCATGCGGTGGTCGTAGAACCAGCCGGTCTTTTGTCCTTCACGTACCGGTGCTTCGAATTTCACCCCGTTCTCTTCCAGCGCGACCCAATCCGGTACTTCGCCGTAGACGGTCTCGACGTAGCGCTGCAGGCCTTCGGCATCACGGGCGGCGGAGTCGTTCTTGAACAGGATGCCGCTTGGCTTGAGTACCTGGACCAGGGCGGCGATCACGTCGTCCTTGTGCTGTTCCATGGTCGCCGAGGCCAGCTGTACCACGAGGATGTCGAAGAAGCGGTCGACTACCAGGCCTGGCAGCAGGTCAGAGTCGCCATAGACCAGGCGGTAGCACGGCCTGTCGAACAGCCGTTCACGCAGCGACAGCGCCACGTTGAGGCGGTGCACCAGCAGCGATTTGTCCAGCGGCAGCTTGATGTCACGCGACAGCAGGCGAGCGCAGATCAGGTTGTTCGGGCTCAGCGCGACGATGCCCAGCGGCTTGCCGTTGGCTGCCTCGAGGATCGCCTGTTGGCCGGCTTGCAGGCCTTGCAGCGGGGTCGCGGTGACATCGACTTCGTTGCTGTAGACCCACAGGTGACCGGCGCGCAGGCGGCGATCGGCATTGGCTTTGAGGCGTAGGCTGGGCAGGGACATGACGTCGCTCCGGAAAAAAGAGCGGGAGTATAACGTGTTGGCCCCAGCTTCGCTGTGGGGCGCGACAAAGCGCGGGCGGGTTCGGGTGTTTAGCTGCAAACACGCCAAGACTGACAGCACGCGCAGGTCGCTGCGGACATCTCAGGTATAAAGTTAAGCGCCGTTCGAACGATCCAGTGATTGGTGCCCTGCAGGAGTACAGGGTTAAAATCCCATGTCCTTACCGAGTGCGTGCCCAATGTCCCAGGAACTCAGCCCCGAACAGATCCAACAAGCCTTGCAAGGCATTACCATTCCGCCGCAGCCGCAGATCATGGTCGACCTGCAGTTCGAGCAGTACATGCCCGATCCGGATCTGGAAACCATCGCCAAGCTGATCGCCCAGGACCCGGGCCTCTCCGGCGCGTTGCTCAAACTGGTTAATTCGCCGCATTTCGGCCTTTCCAACAAGATTGGATCGATCCAGCGAGCGGTCAATCTGCTCGGCAGCCGTTCGATCATCAACCTGATCAACGCCCAGTCGATCAAGGGCGAAATGAGCGACGAGACCATCGTCACCCTCAACCGCTTCTGGGACACTGCCCAGGACGTGGCGATGACCTGCCTGACCCTGGCCAAGCGCACCGGTATTCAGGCAGCAGACGAGGCTTACACCTTGGGCCTGTTCCACGATTGCGGTGTGCCGCTGATGCTCAAGCGCTTCCCCAATTACATGGACGTGCTGGAAGACGCCTATGCCACGGCGAGCGAACAAATCCGCGTGGTCGACACCGAGAACCGGGTGTTCAATACCAACCATTCGGTGGTGGGGTACTTCACCGCCAAGTCCTGGCGCTTGCCAGAGCACATCAGCGCGGCGATCGCCAACCACCACAATGCGTTGGCGGTGTTGCGCGATGAGTCCTCGCGCAACACCCAGACTCAGCTGAAAAACCTGCTGGCGGTGTTGAAGATGGCCGAGCACATCTGCGCCTCTTATCGGGTGCTGGGCAACCAGAACGTCGACCATGAGTGGAATGTGGTTGGGCCACTGGTGCTCGACTACATCGGTTTGTCGGAGTACGACTTCGAAAACCTCAAGCAGACCATTCGCGAACTGGGCGGGCACTGACCGATGCCTGAATTGCCCGAAGTCGAGACTACCCGGCGCGGTATTGCGCCGTATCTGGAGGGCCAGCGGGTCAACCGCGTGGTGGTGCGTGAGCGGCGCTTGCGCTGGCCGATTCCGGAGGACCTGGATGTGCGTCTGTCCGGCCAGCGCATCGTCACGGTGGAGCGGCGGGCCAAGTACCTGTTGATCAATGCCGAGGTGGGCACGTTGATCAGTCATCTGGGTATGTCGGGCAATCTGCGCCTGGTTGAGCTGGGCTTGCCCGCGGGCAGGCACGAGCATGTGGATATCGAGCTGGAGTCAGGGCTGGCGCTGCGCTACACCGATCCGCGTCGGTTTGGCGCGATGCTTTGGTCGCTCGACCCACTGAACCATGAGCTGCTGCTGCGGCTGGGGCCGGAACCACTGACCGATCTGTTCGACGGCGATCGGTTGTTCCAGCTGTCGCGGGGCCGCTCGATGGCGGTCAAGCCGTTCATCATGGACAACGCGGTGGTGGTTGGCGTGGGCAATATCTATGCGACCGAGGCGTTGTTCGCCGCCGGGATCGATCCACGGCGTGAGGCTGGGGGGATCTCCCGGGCGCGCTATTTGAAGCTGGCGATCGAGATCAAACGGGTGCTGGCGGCGGCCATCGAGCGCGGTGGTACCACCTTGCGCGATTTCATTGGTGGCGATGGGCAGCCGGGCTACTTCCAGCAGGAGCTGTTTGTCTATGGGCGCGGTGGAATGCCGTGCAAGCTGTGCGGTACCCCTTTGCGTGAGCTGAAGCTGGGGCAACGCGCTAGTGTCTATTGCCCGCGTTGTCAGCGCTGACGCTATCGCGGGGCAAGCCCGCTCCCACGCAGTTCTGAGCTGCGCCCCAGATGATGGATGGGTGTCCGACATCTGGGGCGCAGCTCATTCTTCGATACTGAGACGGCGTGGGAGCGGGCTTGCCCCGCGATTTTACTGCTCCAGGTTAAGGAGCGATCAAAGCCTCGCCCACACCGCGCGGATCACTTGCCGCTTCTAGCGTCCCCGTCGCCTTGTCCCAATACAGCACCTGCTGGTTGCCGTAGCTACGCCCCAGGTCCTTCAGGCGATACCCGCGAGCCTCCAGCTCAGCTTTTTGCACAGCGCTGAACGTCCCCGGCTCATGCTCAACCACGTCCGGCAGATATTGGTGGTGATACCGCGCCGTCGCCGGCCATTCGCTCACCGGTCGGCCCTCAAGAAAACCCATCACCGACAGCAGCACCATGCTCGGAATCCGGCTGCCCCCCGGCGTGCCGAAGCTGGCCAACTGGGTCGGGCTCTCGATAAAGCTGGGGCTCATGCTCGACAGTGGGCGCTTGCCTGCGGCCACGGCATTGGCCTGGCTGCCAGCGAGTCCATAACTATTACTGCCGTGTGGATCGGCGGCAAAGTCGTCCATCTCGTTGTTGAGCACCACGCCACTGCCTGGCACGGTGAAGGCCGCGCCGAATGGCAAGTTGACCGAAAGGGTGGCTGACACCGCATTGCCGTCGGCGTCGATTACCGCAAAGTGCGTGGTGTGATCGCCTTCGCGCCATGCCGGGGCGGGAGCCAAGGCGCTGCTGGGTGTGGCCTGATAAACGTCGATGCTGTCGGCCAGTCCAGTCAGGTAGCTGCGCGCCAGCAGGCGATTGATCGGGTTGCTGACGTAATCCGGGTCGCCCAGTAGCCCACGATCTCGATAGGCGCGGCGCAGCACTTCAATCACGTAATGGCTGCGTTGGACCGGCTCGGCGCTTTGCCAGGGCAGGCGCTGGAGCATGGCCAGGCTTTGCGCCAAGGCCACGCCACCTGCCGAGGGCGGTGGGCTGCTGATCAATTGGCGTTGGTTGGCCAGGTTGAAACGCAACGGCTCACGCCAGGCGGTGCGGTAGTTGGCCAGGTCATCGAGGGTCCAGATACCGCCAGCCTCGCGGATACCCTTTACCAACTGTTCGGCCAGCACGCCTCGGTAAAAGCCATCACGGCCGTCATCGGCCATGCGTTGCAGGGTGCGGGCCAGCTCTGGCTGGCGGATTACCGCGCCCAGCGGCGGAACCTGGTTGCTTACCAAAAATAACCGTGCGCTCTCAGGATCGTCACGCAGCGCACTCAGGCGCATAGTGGCGCGGTCGCGATAGATGCGGTCCACGGTAAAGCCCTGGTTAGCCAGGCGAATGGCTGGGGCAAGGCTGTCCTTGAGCGGCAGCTTGCCGTGAGTGGCAGCGAGTTCGGCCAGGGCTTGAGGCAGGCCGGGAATGGCTGCGGCCAACGCGCCATTGATCGAAAGCCCCGGGCTGACTTTGCCCTGCTTGAGGTACATGTCCTCGGTTGCGCCGCCAGGGGCGCGCTCGCGGGCGTCGAGGAAGCGGTAGCGCGGGGTTTGCCCAGCTTCTCGCAGCAGGAAGAAACCACCGCCGCCAAGCCCCGAACCATAGGGTTCGACCACTGCCAGCGCAGCGCTGACGGCAATCGCTGCATCAAAGGCGTTACCACCTTGCGCAAGGATTTGGCCTGCTGCCGCAGTGGCTTGCGCATGCGGGCTGGCGACTGCCGCGCGGCCAGGACCTTGGGCGTTGGCCGCAGTCGCCAACAGCGCCAAAACGGCGCCCAGGGCTGCCCTGCGAAACGCGCCGACGAACGGCATCAGGCTTTGCCGGTGATCCGACGGTATTTGGCCATCAGTTCGTCTTCGGTTTCCGGGTGGGCTTCATCCAAGGGGATGCAGTCGACCGGACAAACCTGCTGACACTGCGGCTCGTCGTAATGGCCCACGCACTGGGTGCACAGGTTTGGGTCGATCACGTAGATCTCTTCGCCTTGGGAGATGGCTGCGTTCGGGCACTCGGGTTCGCAGACGTCGCAGTTGATGCAATCGTCGGTGATGATCAGGGACATGGGGGCTCCGGCCGGGGCTCTGGGCCCGGGCATGTTTCAGACCTAATGGGCACAATTGTGCCGCAATCGCGCCCGCAGTGCACGCGGGCGCGACGCTCAGGTCGGGTAGATCACTTCTTGAAGCGTTCGGTCAGGGCTTCGGCCACCACCGGATGGACGAACTTGGTGATGTCACCGCCCAGTGCGGCTATCTCACGGACCAAGGTCGAGGAAATGAACGAATAGCGCTCCGACGGCGTCAGGAACAGGCTCTCGACGTCCGGTGCCAGCTGGCGGTTCATGTTCGCCAATTGGAATTCGTACTCGAAATCCGAGACCGCGCGCAGGCCTCGCAGGAACACATTGGCATTCTGCTCCTTGGCGAAATGCGCAAGCAGGCTGGAGAAGCCGATGACTTCGACATTGGGCAGGTGCCTGGTGACCTCACGGGCCAGCTCAACCCGCTGTTCCAGGGGGAACAATGGATTTTTCTTGGGGCTGGCCGCCACAGCGATGATCACGTGATCGAACAGACGCGAAGCGCGCTCGACCAGGTCGCCATGGCCCTTGGTAATAGGGTCGAAAGTACCCGGGTACAACACTCGGTTCATCGCGTCATCCTGGCTTGGAGTGCGTTGGGGAGTCGGATGGTAGCGCAGCGATTGCGCCCGGCCAAGCGGTGCGGCCTGACGAAGGCACTATAGACAGTACGGGTATGGCTTGTCATGTGCTTGAGACTCAGGGGCGGCGCGGGCCTCTTCGCGGGCAAGCCCGCTCCTACAGGTACAGCGCCAGTCTTCAGATCAGCGCTGACCCTGTGGGAGCGGGCTTGCCCGCGAAGAGGCCATGACTGACACGATAAACACCCGCTCAGCGGATGAACAGCTTGTAGACCAGGCGCTGCAACGCCTTGCCATATGGCGGGTAGATCAACCGCGCTGCATTGAGTCGTTGCTTGGCCAGCACGGCCTTGGCCTTGCTGAAGGTCAGAAAACCATCCTGGCCATGGTAGTGGCCCATGCCGGATGGGCCGATGCCGCCAAATGGCAGATCATCCTGGGCAACATGCAGCAGGGTGTCATTCAGGCACACTCCGCCGGAGTGGGTGTGATGCACCACGTAGTCCTGCTCGGTCCGGTCGTAGCCAAAATAATAGAGCGCCAGGGCTCTGGGACGCTGGTTGATGTAGGCCAAGGCGTCCTCAAGACGGTCATAAGGCACTAGCGGCAGCAATGGGCCGAAAATTTCGTCCTGCATTACCTGCATGTCATCGCTCACATCGAACAGCAAATGCGGTGGCAGACGCCGACCCTGGCGCGTTTCGTCTGGGTACAGGTCGAGCACCTGCGCGCCCTTGTCGCTGGCATCGGCCAGTAGCCGCTCAAGGCGTTGCAGCTGGCGCGGGTTGATGATCGCGCTGTAGTCGCGGTTGTCGGCAATGCATGGGTACATGCGCCGTACCGCACGTCGATAGGCCTCGGCAAACGCCCCCAGTTGGTCGCGAGGCACCAGCACATAGTCGGGCGCGACACAGGTTTGTCCGGCGTTGAGGGTCTTGCCGAAGGCGATGCGCTCGGCGGCACTGTCCAGCGCTGCGCTGGGCGAGACGATAGCGGGTGATTTTCCGCCCAGCTCCAGGGTTACCGGCGTGAGGTTGTGCGCGGCGGCCAGCATCACCTGGCGGCCGATGCTGGTGGCACCGGTGAACAGCAGGTGATCGAAAGGCAGGCGGGCGAAGGCCTGGCCGACTTCGACCTCGCCGAGCACGACACTGACCAGATCAGCAGGAAATACCCGCTCCAGCAGCGCTTTGAGCACCGCGGCACTGGCCGGAGTGGCTTCGCTGAGCTTGAGCATCACCCGGTTGCCGGCGGCCAGGGCGCAGGTGAGCGGGCCGATGGCGAGAAGCAGCGGGTAGTTCCATGGCACGATAATCCCGACTACGCCCAACGGCTGGTACAGCACGCGCCCGGCCGCCGGCTGGAATGCCAGGCCTACCTTGCGCCGCGCGGGCTTCATCCAGCGCTGCAGGTGTTGCTCGGCATGGCGTAGGCCCTGCACCGACGGCAACAGCTCAGCGAGCAAGGTTTCATCGGCGCTGCGCCCATCGAAGTCGGCGTCAATCGCTTCGATCAGTGCATCTTGGTCCGCCAGCAACGCTTCGCGCAGGGTTTTCAGCCATTGTCGGCGCTGGGCTGCGGGTGGCATCGGGTGGCTGGCGAACGCCTGTCGCTGACTGGCGAACAACGCCTGCAGGTCGAGGTCCGAATGCACAGGGGGCAGGGAAAAAGACGAGGTCATGGGAGCTCCAAGAGGCTGCACAACCCCTAGAGCCTATACTCTAAAGCGGCGCTTGGCTGGAGTTTTTCCCCCTGCTGCATCGGTGCATCTTGGTCGCGATTAACCGTAAGATGCAGCTATCTACAAGCCTGCAGACTGGAGCTGAGCATGGCCCCGCGCATCAAGACCCGTGAGCGCATCGTGCAGAACAGCCTGGAGCTGTTCAACCAACAGGGCGAACGTAGCGTCAGCACCAATCACATTGCCGCGTACATGGAGATTTCTCCCGGCAACCTGTATTACCACTTCCCTAACAAGCAGGCGATTATCGCCGTGCTGTTCAGCCAGTACGAAGAGCTGGTCGACAGTTTCCTGCGACCGCCCCAGGGCCGCGCCGCGACGGTCGAGGACAAGCGTTTCTATCTCAAGGCCTTACTGGCGGCGATGTGGAATTTTCGTTTCCTGCATCGTGATCTTGAACACCTGCTTGAAAGTGACCTGGAGCTGGCTGCGCGCTATCGACGTTTTTCCCAACGCTGCCTGCAGCAGGGGCAAGCGATTTACCGTGGTTTCGTCGATGCCGGGATTCTGGCCATGGAGCCTGCGCAGATCGAGTCGCTGACCATCAACGCCTGGATCGTGCTGACCTCTTGGGTACGGTTTCTCAGTACCACTCGCGAACATTCCGCGCACATGGGTGAAGAAGCCTTCAAACGCGGTGTCTATCAGGTGCTGGTACTGGAGCTCGGCTTCGTCACCGCCGACGCCCGCACTGCCGTGGATGCGCTGTGCCAGGAATTCCACATACCGTTCAACCAAGCCCTGGAGCGGTGAGCCAGGGCTTTCGTGCCATTGATCAGGAGATTGTCATGCCCCTTGCGCAATTGATCACCCCGCAACAGCTGGCCGAGCAACTCGACCCGCCCAAGTTGGTGATCCTCGATTGTCGTTTCGCCCTGGAAGACGTGGACTATGGCCAACGCAGCTATGCCGAGGGCCACATCGCCGGGGCGCATTTTGCTGATCTGGAGCGGGACTTGAGTGGCAAGGTGGTCAAGGGCGTGACCGGTCGTCATCCACTGCCCGAGCCGCAGCGCCTGGTCGAGCGCTTGCGCGAGTGGGGTGTGGATAACGACAGCCTAGTAGTGCTGTATGACGATGGTCCCGGCGCCTTTGCTGCTCGTGCCTGGTGGTTGCTGGCGTGGCTGGGTAAGCGCGACGGGGTATCGATTCTTGATGGTGGCCTCAAAGCCTGGCACGCGGCGCACCTACCGTTGAGTCTGGATCCTGCACCCAAGCGCGAAGGAACCTTCAGCGGCGAACCAGACATGCACCTGTTGATCGATGCCGAGCAGCTGGCCAAGACGCTGAAAAAACCAGAGTTGACCCTGATCGACGCTCGCGGCCTGCCGCGTTTTCGCGGCGAAGTCGAACCGATCGATCCGGTGGCAGGGCATATCCCGGGCGCTCAATGCGCGGCATTTACCGACAATCTGGGTGCAGATGGGCGATTTTTGCCGGCTGACCAGCTCAGGCAGCGCTTTGACGAGAAGCTGGCGGGGCGTGCTCCCGAGCAATTGGTGGCGTATTGCGGGTCAGGGGTGACAGCTTGTCACAACCTGTTCGCCTTGGCGCTGGCGGGGTATCCACTAGGCAAGCTGTATGCGGGGTCGTGGAGCGAGTGGATCAATGATCCGCAACGTGGGGTTGCGACAGGCGACTGAACCTGACTTCAAGTGGGGGCTGGCCAACGATTCGGGCTCAGCCTCCCTCTACCAGCCACTGCGGAATCCGTCGCTCCAGGTAATACCCCGGATTGCGCAGGCTGCCGTCGACAAATCCGACATGCCCGCCACGGCTGTGCAGCTCGAAGTGCGTCTGCGGCGCCAGCTCGTCCGCCGTGGGCAAGCTGTGGCTGAACACGAACGGGTCGTCGCTGGAATGAATGATCAGCGTCGGCGTACGATTTTCGCCCAGGTAATAGCGGCTCGATGAGCGCCGGTAGTAATCGTGCGCATCGCGGAAGCCGTTGAGCGGCGCGGTCACCTTGCCATCGAAATCCCAGAACGTGCGCAAATTGCGCAGAGTGCCGAGGCGCTCCAGCGCCGCCAACCCTTCCTGGTGGCCGTTAGCGCGCAAATGCCGCTCCTTGTGCTGCACGTAGGCGAGCATTTCACGCATGAAGTGCGCCTGGTAGACCTTGGAGAAGCCCTGACCGATGCGGTCGGCACACTCGTCCAGACGAAACGGCACCGACACCGCTACCGCTGCCTGCAGTTGGCTGGCCGAGCCGCTTTCACCCAGATACTTGAGCAACACATTGCCGCCCAATGAATAGCCAACTGCATACAGCGGCGCCAGTGGCCGCTGGGCACGCAGGTGGCCAATGGCTTCGGCGAGGTCTTCGCTGGCGCCGGAGTGATAACTGCGGGCCAGCAGGTTCGGCTCGCCCGAGCAGCCGCGCCAGTTCACCGCGACACTGGCCCAGCCACGCGCCAGCAAGGCTTGCTGCAAGCCTTTGACATAGGGTGAGTTGGATGAGCCAGTCAGGCCGTGGAGCACCAGTACCAGCGGTGCGTCATGCTGATGCGGGCCGTGCCAGTCGAGGTCGAGGAAGTCGCCATCGGCCAGCCAGAGCCGCTCTCGGCTGCGCTGCAATTCGGGCATCTTGCGCCAGAGCGGCCCCCACAAGGTTTGCAGGTGGGGGTTGGAAATCCCGGTGGCGGGGCGGAACGTGGCGGTGAGGCTGGGCATGCTGGGCGACTCTTTGTGTGCCTGCCTAGAGTGCCATGGAACACCGCCGCTGTACCTACGCTATTGGTCGGCAATCAGCCGCGTTGCCACAACGCGTAATGCACCTGGCCGGTTTTCTTCTCGCGGTGCAGGCGCCAGTTGGCTGGCATCTGCAGCGAGGATGGCGCGGCTTCGCTTTCGGTGTAGATCCAGGCGCGCTCACGTAGCCACTGATGCTGTTCGAGCAGGTTGCAGGTGTTGGCCAACAGGTCCTGGTGAAACGGTGGGTCGAGGAACACCACGTCGAACTGCTTTTTCGCCTCGCCGTCCAGATAGCGCAGGGCATCGGTCTGCAGGATCTGCCCGCGCGGGCAGCGCAGCAGTTCCAGGTTGTCCTTGAGGTTGCTGATGGCTGCCGGGTTGCTGTCCAGTGCCACGGCATCTTCGGCGCCGCGTGACAACGCTTCGAGGACCAGGGCGCCGCTGCCGGTGAAGGCGTCGAGCACCTGGGCGCCCTCGATGTAGGGGGCGAGCCAGTTGAACACGGTTTCGCGCACGCGATCAGGGGTTGGGCGCAGGCCCGGGCCTGCGGGCACCGCCAGGCGGCGGCTACGCCACTCGCCAGCGATGATGCGCAGGTGGCCCTGGCCTTGGCTCGCGCCCTGGGCGGCGCGAGCGGGGGTGGATGGCTTGGCCATTAATGCTCCGGTACGCCAAGCGGCTGCTCGGCGGGTTTGTCAGTAGGCGGTGGCAGTGGTTTTTGCGGCACTTTCGGGCCAACCGTGACGATCACCAGTTTGTCCGCCGCCAAGTGTTTGTTCATGGCTGCCTTGACCTGCTCGACGGTCAGGCTCTGCGACTGCTGCATGAAGTCTTCGAGCCAGGTCAGCGGTAGGTTGTAAAAGCCAATAGCGCCCAGCTGGCCGACGATACTGGCGTTGCTGGCATTGGACAGCGGGAAGCTGCCGGCCAGTTCGCGTTTGGCATCGTCCAGCTCTTGCTGGGTCGGGCCATTCTTGAGGTAGTCGGCGAGGATATCCTGCACCAGCTTGAGAGTGCCTTCGCTCAGTTCGGCGCGGGTTTGCAAGTTGATCATGAACGGGCCACGCACCTGCATCGGGCTGAACACCGAGTAGACGCCGTAGGTCAGGCCGCGTTTTTCCCGCACTTCGCTCATCAGTCGGGTGCCGAAGGCACCGCCACCGAGGATCTGGTTGCCCAGCGACAGCGCAGCCCAGTCTGGATCCTGACGATCGATACCCAGCTCGGCGAGCATCAGGTGGGTCTGCTTGGACGGGAAGTCGATATGGGTAACGCCGGCCTTGGGCTCGCTCGGCTCGGCTGGTTTGGCCAGGGCGGCACCTTTAGGCAGCGCGGCGGAGACTTGAGCGGCGATGGCTTCGGCTTCGCTACGGCTCAGGTCGCCGACCAAGGCGATCACCGCATTGCCTGCGGCATAGGCCTTGGCATGGAAATCGCGCAGCTGTTGCTGGGTGATCCCAGGAATGCTCTGGGCGGTGCCGTCGCTCGGGTGCGCGTAGGGGTGGCTGCCATACAGGTTGGCGAACAGCGCCTTGCCAGCGATCTTGCCTGGATTCTGCTTCTCGTACTCGAAACCGGCCAACAGCTGGTTCTGGATGCGCTTGAGGGCGTCGGTGGGGAAGGTCGGCTTACCGGCAACTTCAGCGAACAGTTTCAGTGCCGGTTCACGTTTGTCCGGGGCGCTGAGGCTGCGCAGGGTAGCGACCGCCATGTCCCGGTAGGAGCCGTTGCCAAAGTCCGCGCCCAGGCCTTCGAAGCCTTCGGCGATGGCGGTCACGTCCTTGCCAGCGACCCCTTCGTTGAGCATGGCGTTGGTCAAGGTGGCCAGGCCAGGGACGTCGCCATCCTGGCTGCTACCGGCGGCGAAGGTCACGCGCAGGTCGAACATCGGCAACTCACGGGCCTCGACGAACAGCACCCGCGCGCCTTCGGCGGTGGTCCAATTCTGGATGTTCAGCTCGCGTCGGCTGGGCGTCTTGCCGTCCAGCTCGGCCAGCGATTGCAGGGTATTGGTCGGGCGGGCGGCGGCGCTGTCGGCCTTGCCCGCGTTGTCCGATTGGGCAGGGCGGGCCAGCAGGAAGGCTGCGGCCACTACCAGCGCGACGATGCCCAGGCCGATCAGGGTATAGCGTGGGGCGCTGCGATCACTCATGAGCGGACTCCTCGGGCAGTACATGGGCAACGCTCAGGCGTTCGCGGGTGAAATAGGTGCGGGCGGCGTCCTGGATGTCCTGCGGGGTCACGCGCTTGAGCTCATCCAGTTCGCTGTCGATCAGCTTCCAGGACAGGCCGACGGTTTCCAGCTGGCCAATGGTGGTGGCCTGGCTGCTGATGGAGTCGCGGTCGTACACCAGCCCGGCGATGACCTGGGCGCGCACGCGCTCGAGCTCTTCGGCAGTCGGCGGGGTGGTCTTGAGCTCGTCGAGCAGTTGCCAGATGCCTTTTTCCACATCCGCCAGGGTTTTTTGCTTTTGCACGTTTGGCGTGGCCGAGATCAGGAACAGGCTGTCGCCGCGGGTGAAGGCGTCGTAACCGGAAGATGCACCGGCCACCAGCTCCTGGCCGCGCTCCAGGCGCGCGGGCATGCGTGCACTGTAGCCACCATCGAGCAGTGCCGAGATCAGGCGCAGGGCGTGCACGCTACGTGGGTCCTTGGCAGTTGCCAGGCCTGGCACGTTGAAGCCGTAGATCAGGTTCGGCAGTTGGGTGCGCACATGCAGGGTGAGTTGGCGCAGGCCAGGCTCGGCCAATTCCAGCGGTAGCTTGGAAGGCGGCACCGTACGCTTGGGAATGGCACCGAAGTACTTTTGCGCCAGCCCCTTGACCTCAGCGGCGGTGACATCGCCGACCACTACCAGGGTGGCGTTGTTCGGCGCGTACCAGGACTCGTACCAGTGACGCAGCTCCTCGACCTTCATGCGGTCCAGGTCGGCCATCCAACCGATGGTTGGGGTGTGGTAGCCGCTGGCCGGGTAGGCCATGGCGCTGAACAGCTCGAACGCCTTGGCATTGGGCTGGTCGTCGGTGCGCAGGCGGCGCTCTTCCTTGATGACCTCGATCTCGCGGCTGAATTCGTCGGCCGGCAGACGCAGGCTGGCCAGGCGGTCGGCCTCAAGCTCCAGGGCGACCGGCAGGCGATCGCGGGCCAGAACCTGGTAATAAGCGGTGTAGTCGTCACTGGTGAAGGCGTTTTCTTCCGCGCCCAGATCACGCAGGATGCGCGAGGCTTCACCAGGGCCAAGCTTGGCGCTGCCTTTGAACATCATGTGTTCGAGTGCATGCGACAGACCGGTCTGGCCCGGGGTCTCGTAGCTGGAACCAACCTTGTACCAGATCTGCGAGACCACCACTGGCGCGCGATGGTCTTCGCGCACGACCACTTTCAGGCCGTTATCGAGGATGAACTCGTGGGTCGGTTGCGGATCGGCGGCGAGGGCTGCCAGCGGCAGGCAGAGCGTGCTGAGCAACAGGCCAGCGGCACGGCGGGCTAGAGCATTCATACGTTGATTAACCTGTACGGCGGCCCGCTTCGGTTTAGCGTCGGCGGGCCAGGAGGTGCTAGGATACTGATCCGGTTGCCTGGCGACCATGCCTGTCGCCGTTCTGGCCCGCAGGACCTACGACAAAACGTTGCGCATGAACCAGCCGGATTCAAGATAGTCTGTTCTGCGTGATAGAGAATTCCAGATGCGCCGCTAATGGCCCATCGCTACCCTGAGATAGCCGTCTTCCATGTTTGGTTCCAACGAC
This sequence comes from Pseudomonas sp. BT-42-2, assembly GCF_025847435.2. Classification (NCBI taxonomy): domain Bacteria; kingdom Pseudomonadati; phylum Pseudomonadota; class Gammaproteobacteria; order Pseudomonadales; family Pseudomonadaceae; genus Pseudomonas; species Pseudomonas sp. BT-42-2. Next base: position 123,693 of record NZ_JAOYTM010000012.1, on the reverse strand, counting down.
GACAAAAAAGCGCCGGCCGAGGCTGGCGAGAAGAAAGGCCTGTTCGGCTGGTTCCGCAAGAAACCGCAGCAACCTGTCGCCGAACAGCCGCAAACGCCTGAGCCTCAGGCTGCCGAGCCGATTGTGCCCGTCGAGCAGCCTGCTCCGGACGCGCAGGTGACGCAGCCCGAGCCTGCCCCTGTGCAGAGCTCGCCAGCCGCAGAAATCGAGCAGCCACCACAGAACCCTGTGGCCGCGACCGTGACGCCGACTGCCGAGCCGGCTCACACCCCTGTCAGCTCGCTGGTTTTGCCGGTGGCCGAAGAGCCTGTGGCGCTGGTTCCTGACCTTGAGCCTATGGAGCCCCCGGCGATCCCGCTGCGCCCGGCTGTCGAACCTGTGGCCCCGGTGGTGCAGGCGCCCGAGCCTGCTGCGCTGCAGCCTGAAGCTGTCGCCGTGGCTCCGATCAGCGAGCCGCAGCCTGTCGAGCCTGTTGTTGCCACTGCTGCCGTAGCTGAGCCCGAGCCTGAGCCAGTTGTCGTGGCGCAGCCAACGCCTGCTGTGGAAGCCGCGCCGACCGCCGCCGAGCCTGAACCTGAGCAGGTTCCAGCGGTGGTTGCCAATGAGCAGTCCAAGCTCGGCTTCTTCGCTCGCCTCAAGCAAGGCCTGTCGAAGACCAGTGCCAGCATCGGCGAAGGCATGGCCAGCCTGTTCCTGGGCAAGAAAGTCATCGACGATGACTTGCTCGACGAGATCGAGACCCGCCTGCTGACCGCTGACGTTGGGGTTGAGGCCACCTCGACCATCGTCCAGAACCTGACCCAGAAGGTTGCCCGTAAACAGCTGGCCGACGCTGACGCACTGTACAAGTCGCTGCAGGAAGAGCTGGCCGCACTGCTGCGCCCGGTCGAGCAGCCGCTGAAAGTCGAAGCGCAGAACAAGCCCTACGTGATCCTCGTGGTCGGCGTGAACGGCGCCGGCAAGACCACCACCATCGGCAAGCTGGCCAAGAAGCTGCAGCTCGATGGCAAGAAAGTCATGCTGGCTGCTGGCGACACCTTCCGCGCCGCGGCTGTCGAGCAGTTGCAGGTCTGGGGCGAGCGTAACCAGATTCCGGTCATCGCCCAGCACACCGGTGCCGATTCGGCCTCGGTGATCTTCGACGCCGTGCAGGCCGCCAAGGCCCGTGGCGCGGATGTGCTGATCGCCGATACCGCCGGTCGCCTGCATACCAAAGACAACCTGATGGAAGAGCTGAAGAAGGTCCGCCGGGTCATCGCCAAGCTCGATGCCGATGCACCGCACGAAGTGCTGCTGGTGCTCGATGCCGGTACCGGCCAGAACGCTATCAGCCAGGCCAAGTACTTCAACCAGAGCGTCGAGCTCACCGGCCTGGCCCTGACCAAGCTGGACGGCACCGCCAAGGGCGGGGTGATCTTCGCCCTGGCCAAGCAGTTCAGGCTGCCGATTCGCTTCATTGGCGTCGGTGAAGGCATCGACGATCTGCGCACCTTCGAGGCCGAGCCTTTCGTCAAAGCCCTGTTTGCCGAGCGGGAGCATTCATGATTCGATTCGAACAGGTTGCCAAGCGCTACCCAAATGGCCACGTCGGCCTGCATGAACTGAGTTTCCGCGCGCGCCGGGGCGAGTTCCTGTTCGTCACCGGCCACTCTGGCGCCGGTAAGAGCACCTTGCTGCGCCTGCTGCTGGCCATGGAGCGTCCGACCAGCGGCAAACTGTTGCTGGCAGGGCAAGACCTTGGCCAGATCAGCAATTCGCAGATCCCGTTCCTGCGTCGGCAGATCGGCGTGGTGTTCCAGAACCACCAGTTACTGTTCGATCGCACGGTATTCAACAACATCGCCCTGCCGCTGCAGATTCTCGGCTTGTCCAAGGCCGAGATCGCCAAGCGTGTGGATTCGGCGCTCGAGCGCGTGTCGTTGAGCGACAAAGGCGAGCTGTTCCCGGCAGACTTGTCCACTGGCCAGCAGCAGCGGGTCGGTATTGCTCGCGCCATCGTCCATCAGCCAGCGTTGCTGCTGGCTGACGAACCGACCGGTAACCTCGATCCACGCCTGGCGGCGGAGATCATGGGCGTGTTCGAGGACATCAATCGCCTGGGCACCACGGTATTGATCGCCAGTCACGACCTGGCCCTGATCGCGCGCATGCGTCACCGCATGCTGACCCTGCAACGCGGCCGTCTGATCGGCGATGGGGAGGCCGGGCAATGAGCACCACACGTACACCAAAGGTTTCCGAGCGCGTCGCGCCCAAGCCTGCTGATCCGCAGCCGAGCAAGAAGCGCGGCGGCCACGATGACGACGGCCCGGATTTTCGCACCCTGTTCAATGCCTGGCTGGAAAGCCACCGGGCGAGCCTGGCCGACAGCCTGCGCCGACTGGGCAAGCAGCCTATCGGTAGTTTCTTCACCTGCCTGGTGATGGCCGTGGCCTTGAGCATGCCGATGGGCCTGTCGCTGCTGCTGAAGAATGTCGAGCAACTGGGCGGTTCCTGGCAGCGTGCTGCACAGATTTCGCTGTACCTGAAGCTCGATGCCGGTAGCCGCGAAGGCGAGGCCCTGCGTGATGAAATCAAGGGCATGCCTGGGGTGGCCGATGCCCAATACGTCAGCCGCGAGCAGGCGTTGGAAGAGTTCCAGCAACAGTCCGGCCTGGGCGAAGCACTGCGTGAGTTGCCGGACAACCCCTTGCCGGGTGTCGTCGTGGTGACCCCTACCGAAGTCGACAAGCCCGCTTTGGAAGCCCTGCGTCAGCGTCTTTCGGAGCTGCCACGGGTTGAAGTGGCGCAGCTCGATTTGGTCTGGGTCGAGCGTCTGGCGGCGATTCTCAAGCTGGGCGATCGGTTTGTCTTCGGCCTGGCTGTGATGCTGATTTCTGCCTTGCTGTTAGTAATCGGTAACACAATTCGTCTACATATTGAAAACCGCCGTGTCGAGATCGAAGTGATCAAGCTGGTAGGCGGCACGGACAGCTACGTGCGCCGGCCTTTTTTGTACATGGGGGCGCTGTATGGGCTGGGTGCCGGGCTGTTGGCCTGGGGCATCCTGGCGTTCGGGCTGGACTGGCTCAACGACGCGGTAGTCGGCCTTTCTGGCCTGTATGGTAGTGATTTCGCACTTGGCGGAGTGCCAGCGTCCGATGGTCTATCGCTCTTGATTGGTGCAGTGTTGTTAGGGTATATCGGTGCATGGATCGCGGTGGCCCGCCACTTGAATGAGCTGGCCCCACGATAATGTTTTTTCGCCAGCATTGACTTTCTTACCGGTCTGGGAACTTGTTTCGCGGTTCCTGGTCAATGTTGGCAGTGCCCACAAGGCACGAGTCCAGTGAGTCGGAGGTTCTTGAATGACCACTTCGTTGCAGCCTGCATATGCTTTGGTTCCCGGGGCAAACCTGGAAGCCTATGTGCACACGGTCAACAGCATTCCCCTGCTGACGCCCGAGCAGGAGCGTGAACTGGCCGAGCGTCTCTTTTACGAGCAGGATCTTGAGGCCGCTCGGCAAATGGTAATGGCCCACCTGCGTTTCGTCGTGCATATCGCGCGCAGCTATGCCGGCTACGGCCTGGCCCAGGCCGACCTGATTCAGGAAGGCAACGTTGGCCTGATGAAGGCGGTAAAACGCTTCAACCCGGAAATGGGCGTGCGTCTGGTGTCCTTCGCGGTGCACTGGATCAAGGCCGAGATCCACGAATTCATCCTGCGCAACTGGCGCATCGTCAAGGTGGCTACCACCAAGGCCCAGCGCAAGCTGTTCTTCAACCTGCGTAGCCAGAAGAAACGCCTGGCCTGGCTGAACAACGACGAAGTGCATCGGGTTGCCGAGAGCCTCGGCGTCGAGCCACGTGAAGTGCGCGAGATGGAAAGCCGCCTGAGCGGTCAGGACATGGCCTTCGATCCCGCCGCAGAGGCTGATGACGACAGCGCCTTCCAGTCGCCTGCGCATTACCTGGAAGACCACCGCTACGACCCGGCCATGCAGCTTGAGGATGCCGACTGGAGCGACAACTCCACCAGCAACCTGCACGAGGCCTTGAGTGGCCTGGACGAGCGTAGCCGGGACATCCTCTATCAGCGCTGGTTGGCCGAAGAAAAGGCCACGCTGCATGAGCTGGCAGAGAAGTACAGCGTGTCGGCTGAGCGTATTCGTCAGCTGGAGAAGAACGCGATGAACAAGGTCAAGGCGCTGATTACCATCTGATTGGTTGCCAGACTGTTAAAAAACCGCCTGTCCCTTATGGGGCAGGCGGTTTTTTTTGGGGCAGTGCCAGTGCTATCGCGGGGCAAGCCCGCTCCCACGAGAGACTGAACGTGCCAGACAGAACGTGGGAGCGGGCTTGCCCCGCGATAGAGCCTCAAGGCCCCCGCGAAGCCTCCAGCTGCATCAGGTAGCTGGTGCCGCCCAACTGGCTCATCTGCCGCCGAATCCACCCGGCCCGGCTCGCGACATAGGCGCTGGGCCGGCCAGCATTCCACTTGAGTGGGCTCGGCAGCACCGCCGCCAATTGCGCAGCCTGTTGGCGAGTAAGGCGGCTGGCATCCACGCCAAAGTGATAACGCGCCGCCGCTTGGGCGCCAAACACCCCTGGCCCCCATTCGACGCTGTTCAGATACACCTCAAGGATCCGCTCCTTCGACCAGAACAGCTCGATCAATGCGGTAAACCAGGCCTCCAGCCCTTTGCGCAACCAGCTGCGCCCCGACCACAGGAACAGGTTCTTGGCCACCTGCTGAGTCAAGGTACTGGCCCCGCGAATGTTGCCACCGCGCTCGTTATGCGCCAGTGCAGCCTGGATCGCTGGAATGTCGAAGCCCCAGTGGTTGGCGAATTTCTGGTCTTCGCCGGCAATCACCGCCACTTTCAGGTCATCGGAAATGCGCTCCCACGGCTCCCAGTCGCGCTGCAGGTAAATCGGCTCGCCACTGAACCAGGACTGCACCTTGCGCTCGACCATTAGCGCCGTGCCCGGTGGCGGTATCCAGCGCAGCACCAGAACCAGCACGATGCTGCCAGCAGCAAACCAGAGCAGGGCGCGGACAACGCGGCGGAAAAAAGATGACAGCATGGCGATGGCTTGGCCGGACCGATGGAAGGGGCCATTATACAGACCCCTTCCGAGGAGTCGTCCCCATGCTTCGCAGCTTCCTGATGCTCGCCGCGTTTTTCGGATTCACCGGTGTCGCGCTGGGTGCGTTCGCTGCCCACGGTCTGAAAAACCGTCTCAGCGCCGAGTACCTGGCCATCTTTCATACCGGGGTGACCTATCAACTGGTGCATACCTTGGCGATCTTTGCTGTTGCGCTGCTCGCCGCGCACCTGCCGGGGCGCCTGGTGGGCTGGGCCGGCGGTCTGTTCGCGCTGGGCATCGTGCTGTTCTCCGGTAGCCTGTACCTGTTGACCCTGAGCGGCTTGGGCAAGCTGGGCATCATTACCCCGATCGGTGGCCTGTGCTTCCTCGCGGGCTGGCTGTGCCTGGGCCTGGCAGCCTGGCGTCTGGGCTGACCGACTGGTCCACAATCGCGACTAATGGTGCCCGCCACCCTTGGGTTCAACGGTGGATCGGGGCTAGAATGCGGGCCCCAAAGAACAATGGTGGCCGTGCGCATGCGCATTCAACTGAACGGTGAACCCTACGAATTGCCCGCTGGCGAGAGCGTTGCCGCCTTGCTCGCCCGGCTGGAGCTGACCGGTCGCCGGGTGGCGGTGGAACTCAACCTGGATATCGTGCCGCGCAGCCAGCACGACAGCACCCAGCTCAGCGAGGGTGACCAGGTCGAAGTGGTCCACGCCATTGGTGGCGGCTAGGCCTGCCCCGGCAATTCACGGAACGCCCCGCAACCTTTCCAGAGGAACACAGATGAGCAACGTTCGTAGCGACAAGCCCTTCACCCTGGCCGGGCGCACTTTCCAGTCGCGCCTGCTGGTCGGCACCGGCAAGTACCGTGACATGGAAGAAACCCGCCTGGCCATCGAGGCCTCGGGTGCCGAGATCGTCACCGTTGCTGTGCGCCGCACCAACCTTGGCCAGAATCCGGGCGAGCCGAACCTGCTCGACGTGCTGCCACCAGATCGCTACACCATCCTGCCGAACACCGCAGGCTGCTACGACGCCGTCGAAGCCGTGCGTACCTGCCGCCTGGCCCGCGAGCTGCTCGATGGCCACAACCTGGTCAAGCTCGAAGTACTGGCCGACCAGAAGACCCTGTTCCCTAACGTCATCGAAACCCTCAAGGCCGCCGAAGTGCTGGTCAAGGACGGTTTCGACGTGATGGTCTACACCAGCGACGATCCGATCATTGCCCGTCAGTTGGCCGAGATCGGCTGCATCGCGGTCATGCCGCTGGCAGGCCTGATCGGTACCGGCCTGGGCATCTGCAACCCGTACAACCTGCAGATCATCCTCGAAGAATCCAAGGTACCGGTATTGGTCGACGCAGGTGTGGGTACCGCCTCTGACGCCACCATTGCCATGGAAATGGGCTGTGAGGCTGTGCTGATGAACTCCGCCATTGCCCACGCTCAGCAGCCGGTGCTGATGGCTGAAGCCATGAAACACGCAATCGTCGCTGGTCGTCTGGCGTATCTCGCCGGGCGCATGCCGAAGAAACTCTATGCCAGCGCCTCGTCGCCGCTGGATGGTCTGATCAAGTAAGAGCCCCTGATGACTGAATCGCAAGAAACGCCGATCACCGCCGACGGCGAAGAGCGCCCACACCGCCGCATCAAGAGTTTCGTGATGCGCGCCGGGCGCATGACTGAAGGCCAGCAACGTGGTCTGGACCAGGGCGGCCCCCTGTTCATCCTGCCCCTGGCTGACAGCCCAGTGGACTACGACCAGGTGTTCGGTCGCTCGGCGCCGCGCACCCTGGAGATCGGCTTTGGCATGGGCCATTCGTTGCTGGAGATGGCTGCTGCCGCGCCTGAGCAGGACTTCATCGGTGTCGAAGTCCACCGTCCAGGTGTTGGCGCGCTGCTCAATGGCGTGCTGACCCAGGGTCTGAAGAACCTGCGTGTGTACGACTGCGACGCGATCGAAGTGCTTAACCGTTGTGTGGCCGACAACAGCCTGGATCGGTTGATGCTGTTCTTCCCCGACCCATGGCACAAGGCGCGCCATCACAAGCGCCGGATCGTCCAGCTGGAGTTCGCTGAGCTGGTGCGCCGCAAGCTCAAGCCGGGCGGTGTATTCCATATGGCTACCGACTGGGAGCCATATGCCGAGTACATGCTGGAAGTGATGAGCGCCGCGCCGGGCTACCGCAACCAGGCGGCCGATGGTGCTTATGTGCCGCGCCCGCAAGAACGCCCGATCACCAAGTTCGAACGCCGCGGCGAGCGACTCGGGCATGGAGTGTGGGACTTGAAGTTCGAGAAGCTGAGCTGATCGCTGGGCTGCCTAGCCGGCCTTTGGATGGCAGAACCTGCTGTAGTACAAGTAAAAAAACCGCCCTACGAGGGGCGGTTTTTTTTGATCAGGCCTCAGCAGAATGAATGCCAGCTAACTGATTGCGTTGGCCCTTGTGGGAGCGGGCTTGCCCGCGAACGAGGGCAAAGCCCTCGCCTTCCATCAATGGGTATGTACCGGCCTATTCGCGGGCAAGCCCGTTCCTACAGGGGGTGGCGTTGGCCTATCCCGCGCGCTGGCTTCATCCCCGCCGATCAGCCACCACGCCAATCAACACCAGCACCACCAAGAGCACTGGCGCCAACGCATAGTTGTTGAACTGGCTCAGCCCCTTCACCACCCACGGCGTCGCATAGATCAGCGCCGCGCCACTGCCGATCATCACCAGCAGTGCCATGAACGGCACACGCAGCGCACCAGCCAGGCCGCCCAGACGCTGTTCTACCCATGCCTTGATATCAGTGCCGAACAGCACTAGCAGGCAGCCTACCAGGGCCAGGGAAATCTCCGACAAATTGCTGCGGCTCCAGCGCGATACGGTCGCAAGCAGGTCAAGTACCAGGTCCATGGGTCATCCTTAGGTCAAGAAATACTGCAGCAGGTCATTGAGGAACAACTGGCCGCGTGGGGTAGCGGCCAGTCGATCCGGTTCGACCTGCAAAAGGCCCTTTTGTTCGGCCTCGCGCCGGGCTTGGGCAAGCTGCTCCAACGGCAGGCCGGTACGGCGGCTGAACAGCTCGGCTTCCACTCCGTGGGTCAGGCGCAGGGCGTTCATCAGGAACTCGAACGGCAGCTCATCGACTGGCAGCAGCTTCTCGCCAGCTTTGTACGGCTTGGCCGGGTTCAGGTAGTCCTTGGGCAGGCGGGTCTTCCAGGTGCGCAGGATGCGCCCATCAGCGAACGACAGCTTGCCGTGGGCACCCGCGCCAATGCCGATGAAGTCGCCAAAGCGCCAGTAATTGAGGTTGTGCCGCGCTGCCCGGTCTGGTTGGGCGTAGGCGGAGACTTCGTATTGAGCGAAGCCGTGCTGGGCGAGCAGCGCCTGGCCGGCTTCCTGGATGTCCCAAAGAATATCGTCTTCGGGCAGCTCCGGTGGCTGGTTCCAGAACACTGTGTTCGGCTCCACGGTCAGCTGGTACCAGGACAAGTGCGTGGGGCCGAGGTCGATGGCCTGTTGCAGGTCGCCCAGGGCGTCGTCCAGCGACTGCTCAGGCAGGCCGTGCATGAGGTCCATGTTGAAGTTGTCGAAGCCCGCTGCACGGGCCATGCCGGCTGCCCGAATTGCTTCGTCGCCATTATGGATGCGGCCCAGCTTCTGAAGCTTGGCTGGCTGGAAGCTCTGCACGCCAATCGACAGCCGATTGATACCGGTCTGCCGGTAGGCCTTGAACTTGTCCTGCTCGAAGGTCCCGGGGTTGGCTTCTAGGGTGATCTCGATATCCGCGGCGAACGGGATACGTTGCTCCACCCCGCGCAGCAGGCGCCCCAGTGCATCGGCGCTGAACAGGCTTGGCGTGCCGCCACCAAAGAAGATCGAACTGAGCGGTCGGCCCTGAACGGCAGCCAGCTCTTGATCGAGATCGGCCAGCAGCGCATCGACGTATTCAGCCTCCGGCAGCTGTGGGCCGGCCTGGTGCGAGTTGAAGTCGCAGTAAGGGCACTTGCGCACGCACCAGGGGATATGGATGTACAGCGACAGCGGCGGCAGTTCCGGCAGCGCCAGGCGTGGCACATGCAGACTGGCCCCAGCCGCTCCGGGGTGGAGCAGCTGGATGGACGGCTTTTCGGTCATGCCAGTCCCAAACGCTGACGCAGCAGGACCATGGCGCGGGCACGATGGCTGAGCTGGTTCTTTTCGACAGGGCTCAACTCGGCGCTGGAGCACTCGCGCTCCGGAACCCAGAACAGCGGGTCATAGCCAAAGCCGTGTTCGCCGCTGGCGGCATGCAGGATGCTGCCGTGCCACAGGCCTTCGCAGAGGATAGGCAGCGGGTCGTCGGCATGCCTAACCAAGGCCAGGACGCAGACGAATTGCGCGCCGCGCTGATCGTCCGGGACATCCTTGAGGGCGTCGAGCAGCTTGGCGTTATTCGCCGCGTCGCCCTTGCCGTCAGCGTAGCGAGCCGAGTAGATCCCCGGTGCGCCGCCAAGGTAGTCCACCGCCAGCCCCGAGTCATCTGCCAGCGCCGGCAAGCCGGAAATACGCGCAGCGTTACGGGCCTTGAGGATGGCGTTCTCGACGAACGACAGGCCGGTCTCTTCCGGCTCGACCTGGCTGAATTCACCGATCGAGCGCAGCTGCACGGACGGGCCGAGCATGGCCTGGAGTTCCTTGAGCTTGCCAGCGTTATGGCTGGCCAATACGAGTTGCTGGAAATTCATCATTCGCCTGGGAACACTTCCTGGTTGAAGCTGAGTTTATGACTGACGCCACCAGTCTCGATGTTCAAGTCGAAGGTCAGGGTTTCTGCCTGGTCGATCTTGAACTGCGCGATGTAGTACACCGCGCCCTTGTCAGCGATCTGCTTGAACGACAGTGGGCTGCTGCGTCCGGTCAGGTCTTTGACGGTGCCGCTGACCACCGCCATGCCCGGCTCGCCGGCCTTGAGCACGGCAATGTTCAGTACGCCCTGATTCTTGCTGCGGATCAGGCCGGTGGCGTCGGCGATCTCTGGCTGCAGCATGCTCGAGGTAAAGGCGCTGTAGTGCACCGTGACGTCGCCGAAGTCCTGCTTGCGCTCAGGCTTGGCAGCATCGGCAGCCAGCACTGGCAAGGCCAGGCACAGGCTGATCAGGAAAAGAGCTAGACGACGCATGGTGCCATTCCTCCGGGGTGGGCAGATCAGACCGCGACCTGATGTTCCGTCAGGCCCGGACTGCTGAGGCGATAGATGCCGATCTCACCTAGAAGATTAGGCCATACCCGCCCGCCCAACCCATTACGGTGCAAACGGTCGACCGCCAAACGGTCGAGAACCTTGGCCCGGTGCTCGTGGCACAGGTTCTCGAAGTCGGCGAAGGTACAGAAGTGAATGTTCGGCGTGTTGTACCAGGTATACGGCATGAAGTCCGAGACCGGCATGCGGCCTTTGGTCGCCAGGTACCAACGGCAGCGCCAGTGGCCGAAGTTGGGGAAGGTGATGATGCACTCGCGGCCCACTCGCAGCATCTCCGAGAGAATCCGGTCGGGATACTCGACGGCTTGCAGCGCTTGGGTCATGACCACTACGTCGAAGCTGTTGCTGGCGAAGTTGCCCAGGCCTTTGTCCAGGTCCTGCTCGATGACGTTGACGCCCTTGGCCACGCAGGCGGCGATGTTGTCGGCGTCGATTTCCAGGCCGTAGCCGGTAACGCCTTTACGGTCGCGCAACGAAGCCAGCAGCTCGCCGTTGCCGCAGCCAAGGTCAAGTACCCGGCTGCCGGCGGGGATCCAGTCGTGGATGATTTCCAGGTCGGCTCTCATGCTGTCCTCAGATGGCGATGCGGTTCATGTAGTTCGAGAATCCCTGCATGTAGCGAGGCGTGGGGATCAGGAAGGCATCGTGCCCGTAGGGGGAGTCGATCTCCAGGTAACAGACGTTCTTGCGCGCCGCCATCAGGGCATCGACGATCTCCCGCGAGCGGGCCGGCGAGAAACGCCAGTCGGTGGTGAACGACATGATGCAGTAGTCGGCGCTAACGTGGGCCAGGGTCGCGGCAAGATCGCCAGCGTGCGCTGCGGCCGGGTCGAAGTAGTCCAGGGCCTTGGTCATCAGCAGGTAGGTGTTGGCGTCGAAGCGCCCGGAGAACTCCTCACCTTGATAGCGCAGGTAGCTCTCGACCTGGAATTCCACGCTGTGGAAGTCGTAGTTGAGTTTGTCGCTCTTGAGCTCACGACCGAATTTCTCACCCATCGAGTCGTCCGACAGGTAGGTGATGTGGCCAACCATGCGCGCCAGCATCAGGCCGCGCTTGGGGATCACGCCCTGGTCCTGGAACGAGCCGCCGTGAAACTCCGGGTCGGTGAGGATCGCCTGGCGCGCCACCTCGTTGAAGGCGATGTTCTGTGCCGACAGTTTCGGCGCCGAGGCGATGTCGACGCAGTGACGCACTCGATCCGGGTAGGTGATGGTCCATTGCAGCGCCTGCATGCCACCCAGGCTGCCGCCGACCACCGCGGCCCACTGGCCAATGCCCAGGCGGTCGGCCAGGCGCACCTGGCTGTGCACCCAGTCTTCCACGGTCAGCACCGGGAAGTCGGCGCCATAGGGCTTGCCGGTGGCCGGGTTGACGCTGCTCGGACCGGTGCTGCCATTGCAGCCGCCGAGGTTGTTCAGGCTGACCACGAAGAAGCGATTGGTATCGATCGGCTTGCCGGGGCCAATGCAGCTGTCCCACCAGCCGGGCTTGCGGTCGGTGTCGGCATGGTAGCCCGCGGCATGGTGATGGCCGGACAGCGCATGGCAGATCAGCACAGCGTTGCTGGCCGTGCTGTTGAGCGTGCCATAGGTTTCATAGACCAGCTCGTAGCTGGCCAGCGATCGGCCACAGGCCAGGGCCAGCGGTTCATCGAACCGGGCGATCTGCGGTGTTACCAGACCGACGGAATCTTCGGGAAGGACAGTGGACATCGACCCTGCTCACGCTTGACGGAGGCGTAAGTCTAAAGAGCACTCCCCCCAGCGGCAAGCAAAGGCTTGCCGCTGGGGGGATGCGGGTCAAATCATCCGCCACAGCTCTTGCGGCATGCCGGCATAGGTAGCCAATGGCGGCATGACGAACCACTGGATCACCTGGATCGCCAGGAAGGCGAAGATCGGCGAAATGTCCATGCCGCCCAGGTTCGGCACCAGGCGGCGGAACGGCGCCAGCACCGGTTCGCTGATCTGGTAGGCAAGCTCGGCAGCGGGGTTGTGGCTGTTAGGCGCGACCCAGGAAACGATCACCATGACGATCATCGCCACCCAGAAGATCTTCAGGAATAGCGAGGTGATGCCAATGATCGCCCACAGCAGCAGGTGCAGGACATCGCCGAAAGTGCCGTAGCTGACCATCAGCACGAAGGCCATCAGCAACGCCTGGATCAGGATCGCCAGCAACAGCGACGAGGTGTCCAGGCCGGCAATGCTAGGGATGATCCGGCGGATCGGCTTGAGCAGCGGCTGGGTGGCGCGCACCGCGAACTGGCTCAGCGGGTTGTAGAAGTCGGCCTTGACCAGCTGCAGGACGAAGCGCAGCAGGACGATCACCAGGTACAGGCTGACCAGGGTTTGCACCACGAAGATCGCGGCGCCGGACAGTGCATTCATCAACAGCTCCTTATTTGCCCAATTGTTCGGCCAACTCGGCGGAACGGGTCGCCGCAGCCTGCAGCGCCTGTTCCACGATGGCCTCGAAAGCGTTGCCTTGGAAAGACTTGATTGCCGCCTCGGTGGTGCCGGCTGGCGAGGTCACCCGGCGGCGCAGTTCGGCAGCGTCGACATCACTGGCCACGGCCATGTGTGCGGCGCCCAAAGCGGTTTGCAGGGTCAGCTGGGAGGCTGTCTCGCGTGGCAGGCCGAGTTTCTCGCCAGCAGCGGTCATGGCCTCGATCAGCAGGAAAAAGTACGCCGGGCCACTGCCCGACACAGCGGTGACCGCGTCCAGTTGCTGCTCCTGGTCCAGCCACAAGGCAGTGCCCACGGCCGAGAGTAGCTCCTGGGCCTGCTGGCGTTGCGTAGGCGATACCTGGGCGGTGGCGTACAGGCCGCTGACGCCCTGGCGCAGCAGCGCCGGCGTATTGGGCATGCAGCGCACCACCGGGCGCGCGCCCAGCCAATCTTGCAGGCTGGCGCAGGTAATGCCGGCGGCAATGGAAACGATCAGCTGGCCTTCGTGCAGGCTCGGCTGCAGGGCCTGGCAGACGCTTTTCATGACCTGTGGCTTGACCGCCAGGACGATCACCTCAGCGTCAGCGACAGCCTGGGCGTTGTCTTCGAATACCTCGATGCCGTGCTCGGCGTGGACGCGACTGCGGGTCTCGGCGCCCGGGTCGCTGGCGCGGATCTGCGTGGCATCCAGGCCCTGCGCACGCAGGCCACCGATCAGGCTGGCGGCCATGTTGCCGGCGCCGATAAAGGCAATACGTGTGTTGCTCATGTCAGGTCCTTGAGGGAAAGAGTGAGTAAAGCATGGTTTCAGGCGCGCCCGTAATCACGCGCGCCAAACAGGGCGGTGCCGATGCGTACCCAGGTCGCACCCTGGGCGATCGCCGCTTCCAGGTCGTGGCTCATGCCCATAGAAAGGGTGTCCAGGCCGAGCTTGAGTTGCTCTTGCAGCTCACGCAGGCGAGCGAAGGCAGCTTCTTGGGCGGCGCGGTCATCAGTCGGTTCGGGGATCGCCATCAGTCCGCGCAGACGCAGGCCGGGCAAGGCCGCAACGGCAGCGGCCAGCGCCGGCAGGTCGGCCGCTGCGCAGCCAGACTTGCTGTCCTCGCCGCTGACGTTGACTTGCAGGCAGATGTTCAGCGCTGGCAGCTCGGCAGGGCGTTGCTCTGACAGGCGTTGGGCAATCTTCAGGCGATCCACGGAATGTACCCAGTCGAAATGTTCGGCAATTGCACGAGTCTTGTTCGACTGGATGGGGCCGATGAAGTGCCAGGTCAAGGGCAGGTCGGTTAATTCTTGCTGCTTGGCCAGGGCTTCTTGCAGGTAGTTTTCACCGACGTCGCGCACGCCGGCAGCGTAGGCCTCGCGTACGGCGGCGGCGGGCTTGGTCTTGCTCACGGCCAGCAACTGGATGCTGGCTGGATCGCGCCCGCAGGCTTGCGCTGCCTGGCTGATGCGTGCGGCGAGCGCGCAAAGGTTGTCTGCTATGGTGGACATGGATCAATGCCGACGGCTCAGGGGTCTGCGGCATTCTACCTGCTTGAAGGCCTTTGGGGAGTCTCATGGACGTGACTGACCTGTTGGCCCACGCCGCAGCTGCAAGGGCATCCGACTTGCACCTGGCCGTGGGCGAGATACCGATGCTGCGCCTGGATGGGCAATTGCAGCGCATGCAGCTACCGCCGTTGCAGGCCGGCCAGTTGGAGGAGGGCCTGGCCCCTTGGCTGGAGCAGGAGCAGCGGCGCCAATGGCTGGCGGGCGATGAACTCGACCTGGCGTTGAGCCTGCCCCAGCTGGGTCGCCTGCGCGTGCATCTGTTTCGCCAGCGCAATGGCTTGGCAGCCAGTTTCCGGCTGATACCCAGTGGCGTGCCGACGCTGGATGAACTGGGTTTGGCTGATGTGTTTCAACCTATTGCGCATTGCACCGACGGACTGGTGCTGGTGGCTGGGCCGACTGGCAGTGGCAAGTCGAGCACCCTCGCCGCGCTGGTCGATTGGCTCAATCGCGAGCGCTCGTTGCACATCATCACCCTTGAAGATCCCGTCGAAGTTATCCACAGCGGCCAGCGCAGCCTGCTTACCCAGCGTGAGATTGGCCGCGATAGCCGCGACTTTGCCCAGGCGCTGCGCAGTGCCCTGCGCCAGGACCCTGATGTAATCATGATCGGCGAGCTGCGTGATCTTGAGTCCATCCGCCTGGCGTTGCGGGCTGCGCAGACGGGGCATTTAGTGCTGGCAACCGTGCATACGCGTTCCGCGGTCAATAGCATCGACCGGTTGGTAGAGGTGTTCGCTGCCGAGGAAAAGCCGCTGGTACGGGCCATGCTCGCCGAGTCGCTGCGTATGGTGGTGGCGCAGGTGCTGGTCAAGCGCGTTGGTGGCGGGCGGGTGGCGGCCAGGGAAGTGCTAGTGGCCACTGCTGCGGTGCGTAACCTGATTCGCGAGGGGCGCATGGCGCAGCTGTATTCAGTGATGCAGGCGGGTGGGGCGGCGGGGATGCAGACGATGGAAGCGGCCTTGCAGTGTTTGCGTGCTCAGGGAGTGATTGAGCTTGAGTAGGGGCATCACTGGCCTCTTCGCGGGCAAGCCCGCTCCCACAGGATATGAGGCGCCCTCAGGCTCTGTGGGAACGGGCTTGCCCCGCGATAAGGTGAAAATGATCAGCGTTTGGCCAGGCTCAGCTGCTGGTCTTTAGGCAGCACTCGTTTGGCCACTACATAGTGCTTCTGCCAATACGGCTTGCTCAGTTGATCGATGCTCACTCGCTTGCCACGGCGCGGTGCATGAATGAAGCGGTCGTTGCCCAGGTAGATGGCAACGTGATTGACCCGGCGGCTCTTGATGTTGAAGAAGATCAGGTCGCCAGGCTTGAGATCGCTGCGTGCCACCTTGACCCCGTGGCCTTTGGCCATGGCATTGGAGGTGCGCGGCAGGTCGACGTCAGCCACGTCGTTGAAGGCATATTTGACCAGCCCGCTGCAGTCGAAGCCTTTACTTGGGCTGCTGCCGCCCCAACGATACGGGGTACCGAGGACATTGACGGCGCGGCTGAGTACATCGCTGCTTTGCTTGGCCGACATGGCGACGGCAGGCAAGCCGTCACGAGCCTTGGCGGCATTGCTTGGGCGAGCATGCAGGGTGTTGGCATGCTTGACCGGGGCGCGCTTCACGGTGGCGTTGGTGGTATAGCCAGTGAAGCCGTTGGGAAGACGTTGCTCACGGTTGGTGGCGTGGGCGGCCAGCGGCAATAATAGGCAGAGGGTCAGCCATGTCTTGAACAAAGGCGGCATAGTTGAAGCTCTTGATATGTTTGAATTAGGTATTGGCGCGCAACTTTATAACAGCTTTTTGCTCAAAAAATGATCCGTTGGTCGACTGGCAGGCTGCCACACGTCGACTTCACACGAAAAAGTCACATTTTTTCTTGGAAAATTTTTGGCTAAGCCACGAGGGCTAAGAATGAACAGCTATCAACAAGGGGTGCCGTTTCACGACACCCACAGCAAGGTCCTTGGCTATTTGCTGTGGATTTTCGGCTTCACCGGTTCGCACCGGTTCTATTACGGCAAGCCGATTACCGGGACCATCTGGTTCTTCACCTTGGGGCTGCTGGGGATTGGCTGGCTGATTGATCTGTTCCTGATCCCGTCGATGGATCGTGAGGCCGATATGCGCTTTCAGGCCGGGCGGGTGGACTACAACCTGGCCTGGATCCTGTTGACCTTCCTCGGCATCTTCGGCGCGCACCGGCTGTACCAGGGCAAGTGGATCAGCGCGATCATTTACTTCTTCACCGGCGGGTTGTTCCTGCTGGGTGTGCTCTACGACTTCTGGACGCTGAACCGGCAGGTTTCCGAAGTCAACGCTGGTAGAGCTTAAGAAAAAAGGCCTTGTCGCACGGGAGCGGCAAGGCCTTTTTCATTACTGGCGGGTCTGTCGCTGTTGCAAGAGCAGGTTGCTGAAGCCTGCGCCGGCCAACTGCTTCTGCGCCACGGTCAGCTGTTCGCGGTTGCTGAACGGGCCGACCAGGACCCGGTACCAGGTCTCTTCCTTGACCGTCCCCGACTCCACCTTCACCGCCTGGCCGAGCAGGATGATCTGTGCGCGGACCTTGTCGGCATCGGCCTGCTTGCGGAACGAGCCGGCCTGGAGGAAGAACAGGGTGGTCGCTGCCGGCTTGATCACCGGTGGTGGCGGTGGTGGAGTTTGCCCCAGCAGCGCCGCCTGGGCGCGAGCGGTATCGATCTTGGCCGCTTCCGCCGGCGTCACGGGGGTGACCGGTTGGGCAGGCACGGGGGGCGTTTTCTCCGGCACCGCTTCAGGCGGCACGATCACTTCCGACTCTGGCAGCAGGGTATAGAAGTCGTACTTCGGCTTGACCGGCTGCTGTGGCGTCGGGGCGGTGTTTTTCGCCGTTTCGGCGACTTTGGCCGGTTTCTGCTGTTCAGGCTTGGCGCGCTTGATGTCATCGCCGCCGGGCTCGAGCTTCATCAGGAAGACGATGAACGCGCCCACGGTAAGGCCGACCGCCAACCAAACCCAGCCTGGGATCGGCTGTTTGGCCGGCGCCTGTTGGCGGCTGGCGCCGCGCTTGGGTGCGGGTTTTTTCTTGGCAGCCAACTTACATACGCTCCAGGGTTTCCAGGCCGAGCAGCTCCAGGCCTTGCTTGAGCGTACGACCGGTCAGCGCAGCCAGGCGCAGGCGGCTTTGCTGCTGTTCGGCAGTTTCGGCGGAGAGGATTGGGCAGTTCTCGTAGAAGCTGGAGAACAACCCGGCGATGTCGTACAGATAGCTGCACAGCACGTGTGGAGTGCCTTTTTCAGCCACGTTGTTGAGCACTTCGCCGAACTGCGCCAGGCGCGCCGCGAGGTCCTGCTCATGAGCGGCCTGCAATACGATGTGGCCGTCGACTTCGTCGTAGCCCTTGCCCAGTTTGCGGAACACGCCCGCCACACGGGTGTAGGCGTACAGCAGGTAAGGCGCGGTATTGCCTTCGAAGTTGAGCATCAGTTCGAAGTTGAAGCTGTAGTCGCTGGTGCGGTGCTTGGACAGGTCGGCGTACTTGACTGCACCGATGCCAACCACTTCAGCGATATGGCGCAGCTCGTCTTCGGCCAGGCTCGGGTTCTTGTCCTTGACCAGGGCGTAGGCACGCTCCTTGGCTTCGGTGAGCAGGTCGATCAGCTTGACGGTGCCGCCATCACGGGTCTTGAACGGACGGCCATCGGCGCCGTTCATGGTGCCGAAGCCCATGTGTTCCATTTGCATCGGGTGGCCGACGAAGCCGGCACGACGGGCCACTTCGAACACTTGGTTGAAGTGCAGGGCCTGGCGCTGGTCGACGAAGTACAGGGCGCGATCGGCTTTCAGGGTATTGCTGCGATAGCGCACAGCCGCCAGGTCGGTGGTGGCGTACAGGTAGCCGCCGTCGGCCTTTTGCACGATCACTGGCAGCGGTTCGCCTTCGGCGTTCTTGAATTCGTCGAGGAATACGCACTGGGCGCCTTGGCTCTCGACCAGCAGGCCCTTGGCCTTGAGGTCGGCGACGACGTTGGCCAGGTCGTCGTTATAGGCACTCTCGCCCATCACGTCGGCCATGGTCAGTTTGACGTTGAGCAGCTCGTAGGTCTTCTGGCAGTGCGACAGCGAGATGTCTTTGAAGCGCGTCCACAAGGCCAGGCATTCCGCGTCGCCAGCCTGCAACTTGACCACCAGGCCACGGGCGCGGGTGGCGAACTCTTCAGACTCGTCGAAGCGCTTTTTCGCCGCGCGGTAGAAATTCTCCAGGTCCGACAGCTCGTCGCTGGTGATCGGATTTTCTTGCAGGTAGGCCATTAGCATGCCGAACTGAGTGCCCCAGTCGCCAACATGGTTCTGGCGGATGACTTTGTCACCGAGGAACTCCAGCACGCGGGCAACGCTGTCGCCAATGATGGTCGAGCGCAGGTGGCCAACGTGCATCTCTTTGGCAAGGTTTGGCGCCGACAGGTCGATGACGACTTTCTCGGCCGGACCGGCCTTGCGCACGCCCAGATGAGCGTCGGCCAGGGCGGCGTCGAGGCGATTGGCCAGGGCGTCGGTGTTCTGGAAGAAGTTGAGGAAGCCGGGGCCGGCGATCTCGACCTTGCTGATGTCGGCGCTGGCAGGCAGCGCGGCGATCAGTTTTTCGGCCAGGTCGCGCGGCTTCATGCCGGCTGGCTTGGCCAGCATCATGGCGATGTTGCTGGCGAAGTCGCCGTGGGTCTTGTCACGGGCGTTTTCCACCTGGATCGCCGGCGTCAGCCCTTCAGGCAGCACACCGTCGGTGACGAGTTGGGTGAGGGCTTGCTGGATCAGCTGGCGAATGGTGTCTTTCATGAGATTCTCTTTTCGACCGCAAGCGCGGCGGGGCGCTTCGATGCGCAGGTGGAAAAACTGAGCATTATCCGTGGCTGGGCCGCGGTTGCCAACCTTTCAGGGCATGTCCGGCTGAGCGGGTGCCGTGCGGGAGCGGGCTTGACCCGCGATGGCGGTGGTGAACGATGCTTGGTAATCGCGGGGCAAGCCCGCTCCCACGGCGTCAATAGAGATCGACTGGATCCACGTCTAGCGACCAGCGTACCTGGCGCCCTGCTGGCATCTGCTCCAACACTAGCAACCAGGCACTGATCAGTCGATGCAAGGGCGCCCGGGCATTGGCCTGGAGCAATAGTTGCGCGCGAAAACGCCCCGCTCGTCGCTCCATCGGGGCTGGCACCGGGCCGAGCAGTTCGATGCCTTGCAGGCCTTGTTCGGCCACGATGCGCTCGGCAGCACTGCACGCCTCATCAAGGAAGCCTTCGGCCTGGCCTGGCTTGTGCGCTTCGGCGCGCAGCAAGGCGAGGTGGGCAAACGGCGGCAGGCCGGCAGCGCGGCGCTCGCTCAGCGCTTGCTCGGCGAAGGCGAAGTAGCCTTGCTCGGTCAGTTGCACCAGCAAGGGATGCTCGGCCAGGTGGGTCTGGATGATCACCTTGCCGGGCTCTTCGGCGCGACCGGCGCGGCCCGCGACTTGGACGATCAGCTGAGCCATGCGTTCGCTGGCGCGAAAATCACCCGAGAACAGCCCGCCGTCAGCATCGAGAATGGCCACCAGGGTCACCCGAGGGAAGTGGTGTCCCTTGGCCAGCATCTGGGTGCCGACCAGGATGCTCGGCTGGCCACGTTGAATGGTGGTGAACAGGTTGTGCATGGCGTCCTTGCGCGAGGTGCTGTCGCGGTCGACGCGCAGCACCGGGTAGTCCGGGAACAGAATTTTCAACCGCTCTTCTGCGCGCTCGGTGCCAGCGCCTACCGGCCGCAGGTCGACATGCGCGCACTTGGGGCACTGCAGCGGCAGCCGTTCGTCGTAACCGCAGTGGTGGCAGCGCAGCACGTTTGAGCGCTGGTGCACGGTCATTCGCGCATCGCAGCGCGGGCATTCGGACAGCCAGCCGCAGTCGTGGCACAACAGGGTCGGGGCGAAGCCACGGCGGTTGAGAAATACCAGCACCTGCTGCCCGGCTTGCAGGGTCTGGCCGATGGCCTGCTGCAAGGGGCCGCTGATGCCGCTGTCCAGCGGCCGGCTGCGCACGTCCAGGCGCATGAAGCGTGGCTGCCGGGCGCCGCCGGCGCGTTGATTCATGCGCAGCAGGCCATAGCGCCCGGTATGGGCGTTGTGCAGGCTTTCCAGCGACGGCGTGGCGGAGCCGAGCAAGATCGGGATGTTTTCCTGGTGTGCGCGTACCAGCGCCAGGTCGCGGGCGTGATAGCGCAGGCCTTCTTGCTGTTTATACGAGCCGTCATGCTCTTCGTCGATGATGATCAGGCCAGGGTTTTTCATCGGCGTGAACAACGCCGAGCGGGTGCCGATGATGATATCGGCCTCGCCGTCGCGGGCCGCCAGCCAGGCATCCAGGCGCTCGCGGTCGTTGACCGCCGAGTGCAGCAGCGCGATGCGCGCGTTGAAGCGCTGCTCGAAGCGCGCCAGGGTTTGCGGGCCGAGGTTGATCTCCGGGATCAGGATCAGCGCCTGCTTGCCGGCCTCCAGGGTTTCGCGGATCAGTTGCAGGTAGACCTCGGTCTTGCCGCTGCCGGTAACTCCAGCGAGGAGGAATGCGTGGAAACTGCCGAAGCCGGAACGCACGGCTTCGAATGCGGCCAGCTGCTCTTCGTTGAGCGGCAGTTCAGGCTGGGCCAGCCAGTGTTCATGGCGCGCGGCCGGCAGGTGTCGGCGTACTTCGAGCTGGACCAGCTCCTTGGCCAGGAGCAGGTCGAGGCTGTCTTTGTTCAGCCCCAGCTTGCTCAACAGGCTATGAGCCACGCCGTGCGGGTGCTGCGACAAGGTCTTGAGGGCATCACGCTGGCGCGGTGCGCGGGCGATGCGCGGATCTTCCAGGCGGGCACCCGGGGTCACCTGCCAGAAGCGCTCCTGGCGTATCTCGGCCGGCTCGCCCTGGCGCAGCAGCACCGGCAAGGCCCAGCTCAAGGTGTCGCCCAGGCTGTGCTGATAGTACTGGGCAGTCCACAGGCACAGCTTGAACAGCGCTGGCGGCAGCGGTGAGACTGGGTCGAGCAGGGCGCTGGCGGGCTTGAGTTTGTCGGCGGGCACTTCGCTCTTGTCGCACACCTCCACCAGCACGCCGATCATCTCGCGCCGGCCAAATGGCACCCGAAAGCGCATCCCCGGCGTCAGTGGCAGACGCGCCATCGCGGCCGTGGCCCGGTAGTCGAACAGGCGACGCAGGGGCGAGGGCAGGGCGAGGCGCAGGATGACGTCGGACACGCAGAAGGTCTCTGAAGGGCATTTGGGGACGGGTACGGAATGCGCCGAGCCTAGCAGACGACAGTCGGTGCAAGCGACAACTTGCGCTGAGGCTGAGCTCTGGTATTATTCGCCGCCTAATTACGTGCGGTATTCAACAATAGGTGTTGGGTGGCGGCACGCAGCTCGAGGAAGTGACCATGAAAGCAGATATTCATCCGAACTACGAAGTAGTTGCAGTCACCTGCAGCTGCGGCAGCAAATTCGAAACCCGTTCGACCCTGGCCAAGCCGCTGGCGATCGACGTGTGCTCCCAGTGCCACCCGTTCTACACTGGTAAGCAGAAAGTCCTGGACACCGGTGGTCGCGTACAGAAGTTCGCCGATCGCTTCGGTATGTTCGGTACCAAGAAGTAATTATGCGCATGGCGAATCCTTCGGGTTTCGCGCTGCTGCAAAAAAAGGCGCCCCTTGTGGGCGCTTTTTTTGTGGGCGCGATCTGGCAACTGCCGGCTCTGGCCTTTTGTCCGCTGCCTGAGCAGCCCCAGCAGGTGATCGTTCGCCAGGTGGTGGATGGCGATACGTTGCGCCTGAACGATGGGCGCAGCGTGCGCCTGATTGGCATCAACGCCCCCGAGATCGGCCGCAAGGGGCGCACCAGCGAGCCCTATGCCGAGGCGGCCAAGCGGCGTCTCCAGGCCTTGGTGAAAGCCAGCGATGGCCAGGTGGGCTTGGTCCCCGGGGTGGAAGCCAAAGACAAATATGGGCGGACCCTGGCCCACATCTACGGCAAGCGTGGTGACAATTTCGAGGCTGCGCTGCTCAGTGAGGGGCTCGGCTACCGCGTTGCAGTGGCGCCTAATGTCAGCCTTGCCGGCTGCCAGCAGGATGCCGAACAGGCTGCCCGAGCCGTCCGTGCAGGACTTTGGCGGCAATCACCGGTGCAGCGCGACCGCGATATCCAGCAATCGGGCTTTGCGGTTATCGGCGGCAAAATTCAAGGTATCCAGCGCAATCGTGGTGGAGTCTGGTTGGAACTCGACGATGCTCTGGTGCTGCAAGTACCCGCTCGTCTGCTACGCAACTTCCCCTCTAGCTTCTTCGATAACCTCAAAGGGCACCAGGTCGAAGCCCGCGGCTGGGTGCTGGATCGTTCCCGCAAGGGTGGATTGCAGCCTGGGCAGCGGCGCTGGGTTTTGCCGCTGACCGACCCGAGCATGCTGGAGCGCGCTCCTGACTAAAAAATTGTAGACATTTCGATATTGGATTGTACACACTGAAGCCCGCATGCCCCGTGGGTTATAGCGTAAAGTCGTAGGCCAAGGGCCTTGACACAAGTGACCGGGCAGTCTTGTCGCCCCCCGGCTCTTTGCGTATCCTCGGCGGTCCGTCAGAACAGTAAATAGCGGAATTGCCCACCATGTCAGACCTGAAAACCGCCGCTCTCGAATACCATGCTCAGCCTCGTCCGGGGAAACTGAGCGTCGAGCTCACCAAACCGACCGCCACCGCGCGTGACCTGTCCCTGGCCTACAGCCCGGGCGTCGCCGAACCTGTGCGCGAGATCGGTCGTGATCCAGAGCTGGCCTACAAGTACACCGGCAAGGGCAACCTGGTCGCAGTGATTTCCGACGGTACCGCCATTCTTGGCCTGGGTGACCTCGGCCCACTGGCCTCCAAACCGGTCATGGAAGGCAAGGGCGTGCTGTTCAAGCGTTTCGCAGGTATCGATGTATTCGACATCGAAGTCGAGTCGGAAAGCCCGCAAGCGTTCATCGACACCGTACGCCGCATCTCGATCACCTTCGGCGGCATCAACCTCGAAGACATCAAGGCGCCTGAGTGCTTTGAAATCGAACGTACCCTGATCGAGCAGTGCGACATCCCGGTCTTCCACGATGACCAGCATGGCACCGCCATCGTCACCGCGGCCGGCATGATCAACGCCCTGGAAATCGCTGGTAAAACCCTCGAAGAGGCGAAGATCGTCTGCCTCGGCGCCGGTGCTGCCGCTATCTCCTGCATGAAGCTGCTGGTCAGCATGGGTGCCAAGGTCGAGAACATCTTCATGATCGACCGTACCGGCGTGATTCATGCTGGCCGCGACGACCTGAACCAGTACAAGGCCCAGTTCGCCCACGCTACCGACAAGCGCACCCTGGCCGACGCCCTGCAAGGCGCAGACGTGTTCGTTGGCCTGTCCGGCCCGAACCTGCTGAGCCCTGAAGGCCTGAAGTCGATGGCTGCCAACCCGATCGTGTTCGCTTGCTCGAACCCGGATCCAGAGATCAAGCCTGAGCTGGCCCACGCCACGCGTAATGACGTGATCATGGCTACCGGTCGTTCCGACTACCCGAACCAGGTCAACAACGTACTGGGCTTCCCGTTCATCTTCCGTGGTGCCCTGGACGTTCGCGCCAAGCGCATCAACGAAGAGATGAAGATCGCCGCTGCAATCGCCCTCAAAGACCTGGCCAAGCAGCCAGTGCCGAAGGAAGTGTGCGAGGCCTACGGCGTTCAGGCCCTGGAATTCGGTCGTGAGTACATCATTCCGAAGCCAATGGACCCACGCCTGATCACTCTGGTATCCGATGCCGTGGCCAAGGCCGCGATCGAAAGCGGCGTGGCGACCCTGCCGTACCCGCAGCACTACCCGCTGAAAAGCGTGGATGACGTGTTCAACGGCTGATTGTCCGTAGCGTCA
This sequence comes from Pseudomonas sp. BT-42-2, assembly GCF_025847435.2. NCBI lineage: Bacteria > Pseudomonadati > Pseudomonadota > Gammaproteobacteria > Pseudomonadales > Pseudomonadaceae > Pseudomonas > Pseudomonas sp. BT-42-2. The sequence continues at coordinate 99,477 of NZ_JAOYTM010000012.1, read as the reverse complement.
TGAAAAAGCCCCGGCTCGCGAGAGCCGGGGCTTTTTTGTGGGGATTTTGGGGCTGCAAAGCAGCCCCAAATACTCGCGTCGTTTGATAAGAAGAGACTGGGCCGGTATCAGAACAAATCCATCGGCGCCGCTTCATCCGCTGGCAGCGGGCTGCCCGGCGCTGCACCATTGCCCAGCTCATCCACCGACGGCGGCGAGTCTTCAGCCTTGAATAGCTCGAAGTAGGCATTGGGCGTATTCGGCGTAGCCGCACGACCGCTGACCGGGTCGACCCGCAGACTGAGAATACCCTCAGGTTCGGCAGGTGGATGGTTCGGTTTGTCCTTCAGGGCGGCGCCCATGAAGCTCATCCAGATCGGCAGCGCTGCCGTACCACCGTACTCACGCCGGCCCAGGGTTTCCGGCTGGTCGAAACCGACCCACACAGTGGTCACGTAATCAGCGTTATAGCCAGAGAACCAGGCGTCCTTGGACTCGTTGGTGGTACCGGTCTTGCCTGCCAGGTCAGTACGGCCCAGCGCCAAGGCGCGGCGCCCGGTACCGCGCTTGATCACGTCTTGAAGCATGCTGGTGAGAATGTAGCTGGTGCGCCCATCGATGATCTGCTCGGCAATCACCGGTGTCTGCGGGGCAGGTGCGACCTGGCCAAGGGCCGACGGTGCCTCACCTGGCATGGCAACGGTGCTGATCGGCTGCTCTGGCGCGGCAATGCCGGCCTGGTCTTCGCCACCACCTTGCGGCACGTGAGCCGGGTTGGCGGTGAACAGGGTTTCACCGCTGCGGCTCTCGATACGCTCGATCAGATACGGGTTGATCTTGTAGCCGCCGTTGGCAAAGGTGCTCCAACCGGTAGCGATCTCCATGGGTGTCAGGGTCGCGGTGCCCAGCGCCAGCGAGAGGTTGCGCGGCAGGTCCTGCTTGTTGAAACCGAACTTGGCGATGTAATCGATAGTGCGGTCTACGCCCATCGCTTGCAGCAGGCGGATCGACACCAGGTTGCGCGACTTGTACAGCGCCTCACGCATGCGGATCGGGCCGAGGAAGGTGTTGGTGTCGTTCTTCGGTCGCCAGACTTTGTCCAGGTACTCGTCGACGAACACGATCGGTGCGTCGTTGACCAGGCTGGCGGCGGTGTAGCCGTTGTCCAGGGCCGCGCTATAAACGAACGGCTTGAAGCTCGATCCCGGTTGGCGCTTGGCCTGCATGGCGCGGTTGTAGTTGCTTTGCTCGAACGAGAAGCCGCCGACCAGGGCGCGGATAGCACCGTTATAAGGGTCGAGGGTGACCAGGGCACTCTGCGCGGCAGGCACCTGGCTGAACTTGAGCTTGCCTTCTTCCAGGCGCTGGACGCGGATCAGGTCACCGATCTGGGCCACGTCTGCCGGCGACTGCGGTGCACGGCCCTGGGCGTTGTTGTTCAGATACGGCCGGGCCCATTTCATGGTCTCCCAGGCGACATCCTGCTCTTCGCCGTTGCGGGTCAGTACCTTCAGCCCAGCCTTGTCGACCTGGGTGACGATGGCCGGCTCCAGGCCGCCGAGGGCACGCTGCTTGCTCAGCTCTTGCAGCCAGGCTGCATGGGTCTTGCCGGGGAAGCGCGATTCCGGCCCGCGGTAGCCATGGCGCTCGTCATAGTCGGACAAGCCATTGAGCACGGCATTGTTGGCCATGTTCTGCATGTCGCTCGGCACCGTGGTGGTGACGCGGAAACCTTCGGTGTAGGCATCGCTGCCATAGCGGCCAACCATTTCGGCGCGGGCCATTTCGGCGATGTAGGGCGCGTTCACTTCCGGGGTCGGCACGTGATAGCTGGCGTTGAGCGGCTCGGCCAAGGCGGCCTGATAGCTGGCTTCGTCGATTTTGCCCAGCTTGTACATGCGGCCGAGGATCCAGTCGCGGCGCTCCTTGGCGCGCACCGGATTGGCCAGCGGGTTGAAACGTGACGGCGCCTTGGGCAAGCCGGCGATCATGGCCATCTGCGCCAGGCTGACATCGCGGATCGATTTGCCGTAGTAGACCTGTGCGGCGGCGTCGATGCCGTAGGCGCGGTTGCCCAGGTAGATCTTGTTGACGTACAGCTCAAGGATCTCGTCCTTGGTCAGCTCACGTTCGATCTGCAGGGCCAGGAGAATTTCGTTGGTCTTGCGCGAGAAGCTGCGCTCGCTGGTGAGGAAGAAGTTCTTCGCCACCTGCATGGTAATGGTGCTGCCGCCAGTCTGGATATGACCAGACTTCACCAACTGGGTCGCGGCGCGCATCAAACTGCTTGGATCGACACCATAGTGATTGAGGAAATTGTCGTCCTCGGCTGACAGAAGCGCCTGAATGAACTGTGGGGGAATTTCCGCAAAACGGATTGGAGACCGCCGCATTTCGCCGAACTCGGCAATCAGCTTGCCATCGCTGCTGTACACCCTCAGGGGGATCTGCAACTGGATGCTTCGTAGCGACTCGACCGAAGGCAGGCTGGGGCTAAGATACAGAAACGCACCGCTCAGACCGAGTACGAGCGCACAGATGACTGCGACGAAAGACCACCAGAAAAACTTCAGCAGGCGTATCAAGGCTTTGGGGTGTCCAGATTGAGAAGTGGATTGCACGCGGGTCCGGCGGACAGAAAAAAACGCTGGGCATTATAAGCATTTTTCGCCTTTCCGGGCGACCGGCCGGCCCTGGCTGCCGGATCGGTGGGCGCGGTTTGGCGACGATGGAGCAGGGAGGCAGCGATGCTTGGACGCTTTGGCAAGGATGCCGGTTCACTGTTGGGGGTGGAAATAGCCCATGACTCGATACGCATGCTGCAAGTGCAGCGCCGACAAGGGCGCTACCAGGCACTCGCCTGGGCGCAAGAGGCGCTGGACGTGCCATTGCACGCAGATTGGTCAAAAGACTATCAGCCACTGATCAAAGCGCTGCGCAGCGCCTATCTGCGCAGTGGCTGCAAGCGCCAGCAAGTCGCCGTAGCGCTGCCGGGTGCTGAGGTCATCTGCAAGGTTTGCTCTCTACCGGCAGGGCTGACCGCCGCGCAGCTGGAGGAGCGGCTGCTCGCAGACGCAGAACGGCTGTTTCCTTTTCCACTCGAAGACCTGGCCATGGATTTTCAGGTCATGGGCGCTTCGCCGCAGGCTGAGGGGCATGTGGATGTCCTGGTGGCGGCCTGTCGTCAGCGCTCACTCGAGCTTCTGGAGCAGGTGTTTGAAGAGGCAGGTTTGCAGGCCGTAGCGGTGGAGGTCGACAGCATTGCCCTGCGACGGGTTCTGCCGGCTGGCAAGCACGCTTTGCTGCGGATTGAATCGGCTAGTGCAGCTCTGCATACCTGGTCTGACACTGGGTTGCCGCAACGTCAGGAGGTGCGCTTTGCTCCATCTGAGCCTTGCGAAACGCGGCTGGAGCGGGCTGTCCAGCTTTTCCGTGGTGTCACCCCGCAAGGGCTGATGGTTGCAACGCAACCTACAGAATCTGGCTGGATCGACGGCTTACAGCAGCGCTTGGGGATACCTTGCGATCAGTTCCGCGCTCTACATGGGGTGCGGGCCGATGTAAAAGAACTCTCTTTGCTCGCGCCGTCCATGGCACTGGCCTGCGGCTTGGCGTTGGGAGGGGGGCAATAATGGTTCGCCTCAATCTATTGCCCTGGCGTGAGCGACAGCGACTGGCGGCAGTGCGACGGTTTCAGCGTGGTCTAGTGGTTAGCCTGCTGTTCGCGCTTTGCGCGGTCATGGTAATGGATCATATGGCGCGTCAGCGTGGGCTCCAGCAAGCCTCGAGGATTGCCGAGCGCCAAGCTGGCCTCGCGCAGTTGGATGTACAACTGGAGAGTCTTGCCCAGTTGCGCCAGGCGCGTGAGCGCACGCTGGCACAATCAGCTGCCCTGGCGGCCTTGAGAGTGGGCCAGGGCGTACTGCCAAGATTATTCGCCGAGTTGGAAAGGGCGTTGTCGGCCGGGCTGCAACTCACCAACCTGTCCTTGCAAGACGGGCAGCTTGAATTGACCGGGCTGGCGGCGTCTTCGGCTGTAGTCGCTCAGTTTATGCGCGAACTGCAACAGTCACGGCTACTTGAAGGGTTGGAACTCAAGCAAATCAAGGCGCATTCCCAAGGCGATCAGTTCTTGCTGATGGCCCGTTTGTCGGCGCTTTCCACGTGACTGGCGCGTGGTTCGCCGAATGGCAGGAATTCGCTGTCAGTTCCAGGCCGTTGAAGATTGCGGCCCTGGCTGCTCCCGCCTTGCTGGTGTTGGGCCTGGGCTGGCTGTTGCGACTGCAAGAGCCCCAGCAGTCGTATCGACAAGGTGCTGAGGCGCTCGTCGAGTTGGCGCGGGCACATGCGCAAAAGTCGCAACAGATGCAGGATCTGCCGACTATCAAGGCGGCGCTGGCTGATAGCCAAGCCCAGCTACAAGACGCCCGTTGGCGCCTCGCGGCGGGAGAGGGCATGAGTGACCTGCTCGACCAGTTGGCCAGTTCCGGACACGCCCTTGGGCTGTCGTTCGAACGGCTCGATGTGCTGGAGGAGGTCCAGGCCAGCGATTATTGGGTTGCGCCTTTGCAGATTGAAGTCGTAGGTAGCTATCCGGCGTTGCGCACGTGGCTCGACGAGTGGTTGGGGCAAATGCGCCTGTTGCGCCCCTCGGGGCTGCGCCTGGAAGCAGCGCAGGGCCGCACAGGCGTGTTGCGGATGCGCCTGCAGGTACAGGCCTATCACGCCGGGCAGACGCTGCCGCTGCCATTGTCGCTGGCGGATGAGCCGGCCCGGGAAGCCATCGAGCCGCCTCGCTCCGATCCGTTTCAAGCCTGGTCATCGAGGCTCGCAGTGGAAGGCTTGGCCAGGGTGCCGCTGGCACAACTGGAGATGGTCGGCAGCCTTTCGCGTGCCGGCCAGTCGCAGGCACTGGTGTGGTCAGCGGGCCGAATCTATCGAGTCAAGGTGGGCGATCCCCTGGGCAGGGATGAGGGCGTCGTCACGCGCATCGATGAGCGCCAGCTAGAAGTGCTTGAACGAGTGTTCCTCGGTGGTGCCTGGCAGCACCGGTCGACGTATCTCGCGCTCCGGAAGCGCGCGGGCAAAGGGGTCAAGGATGAGCGTGAAGCAGCTGTCGGTGTGGTTAGTGGCAATGATCCTATGGATTCAGGGGGCGTCAGCGACGACATACGAGGATGAACCGTTGTCGTTGAACTTCCAGGACGTAGAAGTGCGCTCGATCCTACAGGTACTGGCTGACTACGCCGGGATCAATCTGGTGGTCAGCGACTCAGTCACTGGCAACATCACCTTGCGGCTGGAGCAGGTGCCCTGGGATCAGGCCTTGGACCTGGTACTGCGCAGCAAGGGGCTGGCCCGGCGCCAAGAGGGGAGTGTCCTGCTGGTAGCACCAGTGGCCGAGTTGGCGGGGCAGTCACGCGAGGCGCAGTTGGGGCTGGAGCTCGATGCACAGTTGCAGCCGCTGGTTCGCGAGCTGCTGCCCATTCATCACGCCAAGGCGAGCGAACTTGCCGAGCTGTTGCGGGCCACGCTCGCCGAAGCGGGAGAAGCTGGGCGTGGCAGCCTGAGCGTGGATGTGCGTACCAACACCTTGGTTGCCCACCAGCCGGCAGCGCGCCTCGAAGAGTTGCGGCGCTTGGTCGCGCAACTGGATGTGCCTGTGCGTCAGGTCATGATCGAGGCGCGCATCGTCGAGGCCAATGTCGATTACGAGAAAAGCCTGGGTGTGCGTTGGGGCGCGTCATTCTCGGCGGGCGATGCGCAGCTGACTAACGGCCTGTTTGTCGACCTTGGCGTCGACCGCGCCACATCCGGGGTGGGTTTGGGGTTGCTGCGTGGCGATACGTTGCTCGATCTGGAGCTCAGTGCCATGGAAAAAAGCGGCAATGGCGAGATCATCTCCCAGCCTAAAGTGGTTACGGCAGACAAGGAGACTGCCCGCATCCTCAAGGGCACCGAGGTGCCCTATCAGGAGACCAGCAGAAATGGCGCGACCTCTATCTCTTTTCGCGAGGCATCGTTGTCACTGGAGGTCACACCACAAATTACGCCAGACGGTAGCGTTATCATGACGGTCAAGGTGACCAAGGACGAGCCAGACTTCGTCAATGCCTTGAACAACGTACCGCCGATTCGCAAGAACGAGGTCAATGCCAAGGTCCGGGTGGCTGATGGCCAAACCATCGTTATCGGTGGCGTCTACTCGACTTCGCAAAACAATGTGGTCGACAAGGTGCCATTTTTCGGCGATCTGCCGTATGTTGGGCGGCTGTTTCGACGCGATGCATTACAAGAGAAAAAATCCGAGCTGCTGGTCTTCCTGACTCCGCGTATCATGAGTGACCAGGCGATTGCTGTGAGTCGTTGATTCTGTGCGAAATTTGATACTTGTAGGCCCCATGGGTGCTGGCAAAAGCACCATCGGTCGCCTTTTGGCCAAAGAGCTGCGTTTGCTGTTCAAGGATTCCGACAAGGAAATCGAGCTGCGAACCGGCGCCAATATCCCGTGGATCTTCGACAAGGAAGGCGAGCCGGGTTTCCGGGATCGTGAAGAGGCGATGATCGCCGAGCTCTGCGAGCTGGACGGCGTGGTCGTGGCCACGGGTGGCGGGGCGGTGATGCGTGAGGCCAATCGCCAGGCGCTGCACGCCGGCGGACGAGTGATCTACCTGCACGCCTCGGTAGAGCAGCAGGTCGGCCGCACCGCACGTGATCGCAATCGCCCGCTGTTGCGCACAGCCAATCCCGAGGCGACCTTGCGTGCGCTGCTGGAATCGCGCGATCCGCTTTACCGCGAGATCGCTGATCTGGTGGTGGAAACCGACGAACGGCCACCGCGCATGGTAGTGCTCGATATCCTCGAGCGCCTGGAGAAGTTGCCGCCCCGCTAAGCCGGGGACTATCCTCGGCAGCCAATGCCGAGGCAGGGTTCAACGTTACCGCGCGGATTGCACTGGCGATGCCGCGCCCAAGCACATTGTGGGGATACATGCAGACACTAAAGGTCGATCTGGGCGAACGCAGCTACCCGATCTACATTGGCGAAGGCCTGTTGGACCAGCCTGAGTTGCTGGCACCGCACATTGCCGGCCGGCAAGTCGCCATCGTTTCCAACGAGACCGTCGCGCCCCTGTATCTCGAACGCTTGAGTCGCACCCTGGGCGCCTACTCGGTGGTGCATGTGGTGCTGCCCGACGGCGAAGCCTACAAGAACTGGGAAACCCTGCAGTTGATCTTCGATGGCCTGCTCAGCGCACGCCATGATCGGCGTACCACCGTGGTCGCACTGGGCGGAGGCGTGATCGGCGATATGGCGGGTTTCGCTGCCGCGTGCTATCAGCGCGGTGTCGATTTCATCCAAGTGCCGACCACGCTGTTGTCCCAGGTCGATTCCTCGGTTGGCGGCAAGACCGGCATCAACCACCCGCTGGGCAAGAACATGGTCGGTGCCTTCTATCAGCCCAATGCGGTGCTGATCGACACCACCACCCTCAAGACTCTGCCAGAGCGCGAGCTGTCGGCAGGGCTTGCCGAAGTCATCAAGTACGGCCTGATCTGCGACAGGCCGTTCCTTGACTGGCTCGAAGACAATATGACGGCCCTGCGTGGCCTGGATAACGCTGCCCTGACCGAGGCCATTCGCCGCTCCTGCGCGGCCAAGGCTGCGGTGGTCGGAGCTGACGAGCGTGAGTCTGGCGTGCGTGCGACCCTCAACCTGGGTCATACCTTTGGCCATGCCATAGAGACCCACATGGGCTACGGCGTCTGGCTGCACGGCGAAGCCGTGGCAGCCGGCACGGTAATGGCCCTGGAAATGTCCATGCGCCTGGGCTGGATCGACCAGCCGGCGCGTGATCGCGCTATTCGCCTGCTGCAGGACGCAGGATTGCCGGTGGTGCCCCCACAGGAAATGACCCCGGCGCATTTCATGGAGCATATGGCGGTCGACAAAAAGGTTCTCGACGGTCGCTTGCGCCTGGTGCTGTTGCGCCAGCTGGGCGAAGCCGTGATTACCGACGACTATCCGAAAGAGATCCTTCAGGCCACGCTGGCAGCGGATTACCGCGCGATCGTGGCCCAGCTTTGAGGTTGTGACAGCGCAATGACCAGTTTGCATGCCGATGAGGCGTTTCTCGACCATTACCAACTGAGCCACGATCCGTTCGCGCCGCGTGTGCCCGGCTTCAAGTTCTTCCCCGCCCAGCGCAAGCCAGTGTTGGGGCAGTTGCATCACCTGGCCCGCTACAGCCAGCTGATGCTGGTGGTCACAGGGCCGGTGGGCAGCGGCAAGACCCTGCTGCGCCAGGCGCTGGTGGCAAGCACCAACAAACAGTCGGTACAGAGCGTGGTGGTTTCCGCCCGTGGCGCCAGCGATGCTGCCAGCGTGCTGGGCCAGGTGGCCCAGGCGCTTGGGGTAGCCCAGGCCGAGGTGCAAGCCATTCTGTCCCAGGTGGTACAACTGGCGCTGACCGGTCAGGAAGTCTATCTGTTGGTGGACGATGCGGAACAACTCGGCGAGTCGGCACTCCAAGCGTTGCTGGAGTTGGCGGCGGGGGTTCCGGAAGGGCGTCCGCACGTGTTCCTGTTCGGTGAGCCCTCGCTGATCGCAGGGTTGGATGAGCTCAATGCCGATGGTGATCGTTTCCACGTCATTGAGCTTGCCCCCTACAGCGAGGAAGAAACCCGCGAGTACCTGGAGCAACGCCTGGAGGGCGCTGGCCGGGGCATCGAGGTGTTCAGCGCTGAACAGATCGTCGATATCCATGAACATTCGGACGGCTGGCCTGGCACTATCAACCAGGTCGCCCGCGATACCTTGATCGAAGCCATGATCGCCACCCGCAGTACGGCGAAGCGACCATCCATGGGGTTCAAAATGCCTAAAAAACACGTGCTCGCGCTGTCTGCTGTCGTAGTGGTCGCCGTTGCTGCGGCGGTCCTGATGCCCAAGAAGGGCGCCGATAAAGCCCCTACCGACGCACCTGCGGCCCAAGCCCAGCTGCCGTTGGGTGAAGGCCAGCCGGGCAACGCCCAGGCCAACAATGGCAACCCTGCCATCGAGTTCTCCGGCTCCTCCCAGCCAATGCCACTGCCGCTGGTAGGTCAGTCGCAACCGGTCATGCGCGAGCCGCTAGCCCAGGCCGCAGGCATGGGCGATGGCGAAGAGGGCGGTCCAGCCGGCAACACTGCGCTACAGCCCGCCAACCCGCCGACCGTTACCACCATTGCGCCGCCTGAAGGTGTTCCTGCGGGGCCAGCTACGGCACCTGCGCAGCCAATCGCCAGCGCGCCAAGCCAGCCGGTTGCGCCTGCACCGAAGCCTGTTGCAACCCAGCCGGCCAAACCGGTAGCGCCTGCCAAGCCAGCGCCGGCTCCGACTCAGGTCGCAACCGCCAAGCCAGCGGCTAAACCTGCTGCTGGTGGCAGTGGCAACAGCAGCTGGTACTCGGGCCAAAAACCAGGCAATTACGTGGTGCAGATCCTCGGCACCAGCTCCGAGGCATCGGCCCAATCGTTCGTCAAAGCGCAGGGTGGCGACTATCGCTACTTCAAGAAAACCCTGCAGGGCAAGCCACTGTACGTCGTCACTTACGGCAACTTCGCCAACCGTGATGCAGCGGTTGCGGCAATCAAGAACTTGCCAGCGAAGGTCCAGGCTGGTAAACCTTGGCCACGTACCGTTGCCAGCGTCCAACAAGAGCTGGCTACGGCTCGCTGATACCTTCCGGGCGGCACCACCCCGCTGCCCAGATGCTGAGCGACTCCTGACTTTCGTCTAGCCTGCTGCGTTCAAACGCGGCAGGCTTTTCTGTCCCAGACTGCCGGCCACAAGCCCTCTCTTGCAGTCCAGGCTGAAACGCTTCAGACTCCGACCAATGCCGTACCACGGCGAAAGGTCAAAAACATTCAAAATTGCGACATAAATTTACAACGATTCGTCGTTAGAATTTGTGAGCTTCACTGTCGCTGTGCAACAATGGTTTCACGTTGCCCCCCGCAAAAAAGCTGGCATTCGACCGGTGTGGATGGTAAGTGGTTGTACTAAAAAGAGATTTGCCTCCGTCGAGAGGTGAACCTGGTGAGAATGTGTCTATGAAAACAGGTCTGTACCATCCGGAAGAATTCAAGGACAACTGTGGTTTCGGCCTGATCGCCCATATGACGGGCGAGCCAAGTCACCACCTTCTGCAAACTGCCATGCAGGCGTTGACCTGCATGACCCACCGCGGTGGGATCAACGCCGACGGCAAGACCGGCGACGGTTGCGGCTTGCTCATGCAGAAGCCCGATCAGTTTTTGCGCGCCGTGGCCCAAGAGCATTTCGCCGTCGAGCTGCCCAAGCAGTACGCGGTAGGCATGGTGTTCTTCAACCAGGACCCGGTTAAAGCGCAAGCCGCGCGCGCCAACATGGACCGCGAGATCCTCGCCGCTGGCCTGAAGCTGGTCGGCTGGCGCAAAGTGCCGATCGACACCAGCGTGCTCGGCCGCCTGGCCCTGGAGCGCCTGCCGCAGATCGAGCAGGTATTCATCGGCGGTGAAGGCCTGAGCGACCAAGAGTTCGCCATCAAGCTGTTCAGTGCCCGTCGTCGCTCGTCTGTGGCCAACGCCCACGACAGCGACCACTACATCTGCAGCTTCTCGCACAAGACCATCATCTACAAAGGCCTGATGATGCCGCGCGATCTCGCGGCGTTCTATCCAGACCTCGATGACCCACGCCTGCAAACCGCGATCTGCGTTTTCCACCAGCGTTTCTCGACCAACACCCTGCCGAAGTGGCCGTTGGCCCAGCCGTTCCGCTTCCTCGCCCATAACGGCGAGATCAACACCATCACCGGCAACCGCAACTGGGCCATGGCCCGTCGCACCAAATTCGCCAACGACCTGATTCCCGATCTCGAAGAGCTTGGCCCGCTGGTCAACCGCGTAGGTTCGGACTCCTCGAGCATGGACAACATGCTCGAACTGATGGTCACCGGCGGCATCGACCTGTTCCGCGGCGTGCGCATGCTGGTGCCGCCAGCGTGGCAGAACGTCGAGACCATGGACGCCGACCTGCGTGCCTTCTACGAATACAACTCCATGCACATGGAGCCGTGGGACGGCCCGGCCGGTATCGTCATGACCGAAGGTCGCCATGCCGTCTGCCTGCTCGACCGCAACGGCCTGCGCCCGGCGCGCTGGGTCACCACGCGCAACGGCTACATCACCCTCGCCTCGGAAATCGGCGTGTGGGACTACAAGCCAGAGGACGTGGTCGCCAAGGGTCGGGTTGGTCCGGGGCAGATCTTTGCCGTGGACACCGAGACCGGGCAGATCCTCGACACCGACGCCATCGACAACCGCCTCAAGTCGCGCCATCCGTACAAGCGCTGGTTGCGCCAGCACGCCACGCGCATCCAGGCGACCCTGAGCGATGACCAGGGCGCGGCCAGCTACGATGCTGACCAGCTCAAGCAATTCATGAAGATGTTCCAGGTCACCTTCGAAGAGCGTGACCAGGTCCTGCGTCCGCTCGGTGAGCAGGGCCAGGAAGCGGTCGGCTCGATGGGTGACGACACGCCGATGGCAGTGCTGTCGCAGCGCGTGCGTTCGCCGTACGACTTCTTCCGCCAGCAGTTCGCCCAGGTGACCAACCCCCCGATCGACCCGCTGCGCGAAGCGATCGTGATGTCGCTGGAGATCTGCCTGGGTGCCGAGCGCAACATCTTCCAGGAGTCCCCAGAGCATGCTTCGCGGGTGATCCTCAGCTCGCCAGTGATCTCGCCAGCCAAGTGGCGCTCGCTGATGAACCTGGAGCGCGAAGGCTTCGAGCGTCAGCTGATCGACCTCAACTACGAACAAAGCATTGGCCTGGAAGCTGCCATCCGCAACATCGCCGATCAGGCTGAAGAAGCGGTGCGGGCTGGCAAGACCCAGCTGGTGCTGAGCGACCGTTACATCGCCCCTGGCAAACTGCCGGTGCACGCTTCGCTGGCCGTGGGCGCGGTGCATCACCGCCTGACCGAACAGGGCCTGCGCTGCGACAGCAACATCCTGGTAGAGACCGCTACCGCCCGCGACCCGCATCACTTCGCCGTGCTGCTGGGCTTCGGTGCCTCGGCGGTGTACCCCTACCTGGCCTACGAAGTGCTGGCCGACCTGATCCGTACCGGCGAAGTGCTGGGCGATCTGGACGAAGTGTTCAAGTACTACCGCAAGGGCATCTCCAAGGGGCTGCTGAAGATCCTGTCGAAGATGGGTATCTCGACCATCGCCTCGTACCGTGGCGCGCAGCTGTTCGAAGCCATCGGCCTGTCCGACGAAGTGGTCGGCCTGAGCTTCAAGGGCGTACCGAGCCGCATCAAGGGCGCGCGTTTCGTCGACCTGGAAGGCGACCAGAAGCTGCTCGCCGCCGAAGCCTGGAGCGCGCGCAAGCCGATCCAGCAAGGCGGGCTGCTCAAGTTCGTCCATGGTGGCGAATACCATGCCTACAACCCGGATGTGGTCAACACCTTGCAGGCCGCCGTGCAGCAGGGCGACTACGCCAAGTTCAAGGAATACACCACGCTGGTCGACACCCGGCCGGTGTCGATGATCCGCGACCTGCTCAAGGTCAAGATGGCCGAGCAGCCGCTGGCGCTGGATCAGGTCGAGCCGCTGGAGGCGATCCTCAAGCGCTTCGACTCTGCCGGTATCTCGCTGGGGGCGCTGTCTCCAGAAGCCCACGAGGCCCTGGCCGAGGCGATGAACCGCCTGGGCGCGCGCTCCAACTCCGGTGAGGGCGGTGAAGACCCGTCGCGTTACGGCACCGTGCGTAGCTCCAAGATCAAGCAGGTCGCCACGGGCCGCTTTGGTGTCACCCCCGAATACCTGGTCAACGCCGAAGTGCTGCAGATCAAGGTGGCCCAGGGCGCCAAGCCGGGCGAAGGTGGCCAGCTGCCAGGCGGCAAGGTCAACGGCCTGATCGCCAAACTGCGTTATGCGGTTCCGGGCGTGACCCTGATCTCGCCGCCGCCGCACCATGACATCTACTCGATCGAGGACTTGGCCCAGCTGATCTACGACCTCAAGCAGGTCAACCCGCAGGCGCTGGTCTCGGTCAAACTGGTCGCTGAAGCTGGCGTGGGCACCATCGCCGCCGGCGTGGCCAAGGCCTATGCCGACCTGATCACCATCTCCGGCTACGACGGCGGCACCGGCGCTTCGCCGCTGACTTCGATCAAGTACGCCGGTGCACCGTGGGAGCTGGGCCTGGCCGAGACCCACCAGACCCTGCGCGGCAACGACCTGCGCGGCAAGGTGCGGGTGCAGACCGACGGTGGCCTGAAAACTGGCCTGGACGTGATCAAGGCCGCCATTCTCGGCGCCGAAAGCTTCGGTTTCGGCACCGCGCCGATGATCGCCCTGGGCTGCAAATACCTGCGTATCTGCCACCTGAACAACTGCGCCACCGGCGTCGCGACCCAGAACGACAAGCTGCGCAAGGATCACTACATCGGCACGGTCGACATGGTGATCAACTTCTTCACCTTCGTCGCCGAAGAAACCCGTGAGTGGCTGGCCAAGCTGGGCGTCAGCAGCCTCGGCGAGCTGATCGGTCGCACCGACCTGCTCGAAGTACTGCCAGGCGACACCGAGCGCCAGCAGTACCTCGACCTCAGCCCGCTGTTGGGCAGCTCGCACATCCCGGCCGACAAGCCGCAGTTCTGCGAAGTCGACAAGAACCCGCCGTTCGATCAAGGCGAGCTGGCCGAGAAGATGGTCGAGATGGCCTTGCCGGCGATCCGCGACCAGGTCGGTGGTGAGTTCAGCCTGGACATCTGCAACTGTGACCGTTCGATTGGTGCGCGCATCTCTGGCGAAATCGCCAAGCTGTACGGCAACCAGGGCATGTCCGCCAAGCCAATCACCTTCCGCTTCAAGGGGACTGCGGGGCAGAGCTTCGGTGTGTGGAACGCCGGCGGCCTGAACCTGCTGCTCGAAGGTGATGCCAACGACTACGTCGGCAAGGGCATGACCGGTGGCAAGGTGACCATCGTGCCGCCTGCTGGCAGCCCGTTCAAAACCCAGGACAGCGCCATCGTCGGCAATACCTGCCTATACGGTGCCACTGGCGGCAAGCTGTTCGCCGCCGGTACCGCAGGTGAGCGCTTCGCTGTACGTAACTCCGGCGCCCACGCTGTGGTCGAGGGCACCGGCGATCACTGCTGTGAATACATGACCGGCGGCTTTGTCTGCGTCTTGGGCAAGACCGGTTACAACTTCGGTTCTGGCATGACTGGCGGCTTCGCCTACGTGCTCGACATGGACAACAGCTTCGTCGACAAGCTCAACCACGAGCTGGTGGAAATCCAGCGTATCAGTGGTGAAGCGATGGAGGCTTACCGTAGCCACCTGGCGCGGGTCCTTGCCGAATACGTTGAAGAGACCGGCAGCGAGTGGGGGCGTGAGCTCTCGGAGAACCTGGACGACTACGTGCGGCGCTTCTGGCTGGTCAAGCCGAAGGCGGCCAATCTCAAGCAGTTGCTGTCCAGTACCCGTGCCAACCCGCAGTAAAAGCAGCTGCAAGTGGCAAGCCTCAAGCTGCAAGTGAACGCAGTGCGAGGTTTGCCGGGCTTACGTGATCGTCTTGCGGCTTGCAGCTTATCGCTTGCAGCTGCTGTTGAGAGGTTTTGAAAAATGGCTGAACGTCTGAATAACGACTTCCAGTTCATCGAAGTCGGGCGCAAAGACCCGAAGAAAAAGCTGCTGCGTCAGCGCAAGAAGGAGTTCGTCGAGATCTACGAACCCTTCAAGCCCCAGCAGTCCGTCGAGCAGGCGCACCGTTGCCTGGGTTGCGGCAACCCGTACTGCGAATGGAAGTGCCCGGTGCACAATTTCATCCCCAACTGGTTGAAGCTGGTCTCCGAGGGCAACATTCTGGCGGCGGCGGAACTGTCGCACCAGACCAACACCTTGCCGGAAGTCTGCGGCCGCGTGTGCCCGCAGGATCGCCTGTGCGAAGGTGCCTGCACCCTCAACGACGGCTTTGGTGCCGTGACCATCGGCTCGGTGGAGAAGTACATCACCGACACCGCCTTCGCCATGGGCTGGCGTCCGGACATGTCCAAGGTCAAGCCGACCGGCAAGCGCGTCGCGATCATCGGTGCCGGCCCTGCGGGCCTGGGCTGTGCTGACGTGCTGGTGCGTGCCGGGGTGACTCCGGTGGTGTTCGACCGCAACCCTGAAATCGGTGGCCTGCTTACTTTCGGCATCCCCGAGTTCAAGCTGGAAAAGACCGTGCTGAGCAATCGCCGCGAAGTCTTCACCGGCATGGGCATCGAGTTCCGCCTGAACACCGAAGTGGGCAAGGACATCACCCTGGAACAACTGCTCGCCGAGTACGACGCAGTGTTCATGGGCATGGGCACCTACACCTACATGAAGGGCGGCTTCCCGGGTGAAGACCTGCCGGGCGTGCACGATGCACTGGACTTCCTGATCGCCAACGTCAACCGCAACCTGGGCTTTGAAAAGTCGCCGGAAGACTTCGTCGACATGCAGGGCAAGAAGGTGGTGGTGCTCGGCGGTGGCGATACCGCGATGGACTGCAACCGCACCTCGATCCGCCAGGGCGCCAAGTCGGTGACCTGTGCCTACCGTCGTGACGAAGCGAACATGCCCGGTTCGCGCAAAGAGGTGAAGAACGCCAAGGAAGAGGGGGTGAAATTCCTCTACAACCGCCAGCCGATCGCCATCGTTGGCGAGGACAAGGTTGAAGGGGTGAAGGTGGTCGAGACCCGTCTCGGCGAGCCGGATGCCCGTGGCCGTCGTAGCCCTGAGCCGATTCCGGGCTCCGAGGAGATCCTGCCGGCCGATGCCGTGGTGATCGCCTTCGGTTTCCGTCCGAGCCCAGCGCCGTGGTTCGAGCAGTACGGCATTCAAACCGACAGCCAAGGGCGGGTGGTTGCACCTGAGAAGGCCAAGTTCAAGCACCAGACCAGCAACCCTAAAGTGTTTGCCGGTGGCGACATGGTGCGCGGTTCTGACCTGGTGGTGACGGCGATCTTCGAAGGGCGCACCGCTGCCGAAGGGATCCTGGACTACCTCGAAGTCTGATCGATGGCTATCGCGGGGTAAGCCCGCTGCCATGCAGAAGTGTGTGCTGCGTGGGAGCGGGCTTGCCCCGCGATGTTGTTTGTATACAAAAATAATTGATCCAAGGCAGACGGATAGACAAACAACCGTGCCTTTTCTCTGTACGTCTGAGAAAATGCCCGCACTTTTTTTCCGGATGCCGACATGACTGCCCTGAAGAACGATCGTTTCCTGCGTGCACTGCTCAAGCAACCCGTAGACGTCACTCCAGTCTGGATGATGCGCCAGGCCGGCCGCTACCTGCCGGAGTACCGCGCCAGCCGAGCCAAGGCGGGTGACTTCATGAGCCTGTGCATGAACCCGCAGTTCGCCTGCGAGGTCACCCTGCAGCCGCTGGACCGTTACCCGCTGGACGCAGCGATCCTCTTCTCGGACATCCTCACCATCCCCGATGCCATGGGCCAGGGCCTGTACTTCGAAACCGGCGAAGGCCCGCGTTTCAAGAAGGTCATCAGCACCCTGGCGGACATCGAAGCGCTGCCAATCCCTGATCCGCACAAGGACCTGGGCTACGTGATGGACGCGGTCAGCACCATCCGCCGTGAGCTCAATGGCCGCGTACCGCTGATCGGCTTCTCCGGCAGCCCCTGGACCCTGGCCACCTACATGGTCGAAGGCGGCTCCTCCAAGGACTTCCGCAAGATCAAGGCCATGCTCTACGACAACCCGCAGGCCCTGCACCTGCTGCTGGACAAGCTGGCCCAGTCGGTCACCAGCTACCTCAACGGCCAGATCCAGGCCGGTGCCCAGGCAGTGCAGATCTTCGACACCTGGGGTGGCAACCTGTCGGCGGCGGCCTACCAGGAGTTCTCCCTGGCCTACATGCGCAAGATCGTCAGCGGCCTGATCCGCGAGCACGACGGGCGCAAGGTGCCGGTGATCCTGTTCACCAAGAACGGCGGCATGTGGCTGGAAAGCATCGCCGAGGCTGGCGCTGACGCGTTGGGCCTGGACTGGACCTGCGAGATTGGCGATGCCCGCCGCCGGGTCGGCGACAAGGTGGCCCTGCAGGGCAACATGGACCCAACCGTGCTGTACGCCAAGCCTGCCGCGATTCGCCAGGAAGTTGCGCGGATTCTGGCCAGCTACGGCAAGGGCACCGGGCATGTATTCAACCTGGGGCATGGCATTACCCCAGAGGTCGATCCAGAGCATGCAGGCGCGTTCATCAACGCGGTGCACGAGCTGTCCGCGCAGTATCACCAGTAAGCGTTGAATCAATCGCGGGGCCAGCCCGCTCCCACGCAAAAGTCCTCAGGGACGAGGCGTGGGAGTGGGCTTGCCCCGCGATACGTTTGGATTAAGGTTTAATTCAGCGATCGTCGTTAATCTGGTCCCATCTCAACCGATACAGGACCTGACCTCATGAAAGCTCGCTACTTCGCCCTGATTCTCGCGCCGCTGTTCAGCACCGCTGCCCTGGCCAATACCTACACCGGTCCAGGTGCTCAACCGGTCACCACCGTAGCCGCTGCCAACGACGCCGCTGACGACACCCGTGTTGTTCTGCAAGGCTTCGTGACCAAGAAGCTGGATAACGACGACAAGTACGAATTCAAGGACAACACCGGCACCATCACAGTCGAGATCGACGATGAGGACATGCCAGCGGCAGGCTTCAATGACAAGACCAAGGTCAAGCTGACCGGTGAAGTCGAGAAGAACCTGATGAGCCGCGAAGTGGATGTGGATATCGTCGAGATCATTAACTGATCCAGAGGACTGGGGTCGCTTTGCGACCCTTCGCGGGCAAGCCCGCTCCCACAGGGTTCGACAGCGCTGCAAGACTCTGTGGGAGCGGGCTTGTCGGGGCGCCGAACCGCCGCGAAGGGCCGCAAAGCGGCCCCGGCTTCACGTGGTCTTGGGCGCCAATCGGCTTAGGTGCAACGCCACCAACAACGCCACCGCCAACAGGCTGCCAATGAACAGGCCAATCCCGTTCCATCCGGCCATGTGCCAGAACACCCCACCGGCCGTCCCGGCCACACTCGATCCGGCGTAATAGCAGAACAGATACAGCGAAGACGCCTGGCCCTTGGCCTTCAATGCGCGTCGGCCAATCCAGCTGCTGGCCACCGAGTGCGCGCCAAAGAAGCCAAAGGTGAACACCAGCATGCCCAGGATCACCATCGCCAGCGGGCTGGCCAGGGTCAGCAACAGCCCGCCTGCCATCACCAGGATGCTCGCCCAGAACACTTTGCGCCGCCCCAGCTTATCGGCAAGGGCGCCGACCTGCGCCGAACTGTAGATACCCGACAGGTAAACCACCGAGAGCAAGCCCACCAGCGCTTGGTTCATGTGATAGGGCTCGGCCAGCAAGCGGTAGCCGATGTAGTTGAACAGGGTGACGAAGGCGCCCATCAGCAGGAACGCTTCAAGGAACAACCACGGCAAACCGGCGTCGCGAAAGTGCATGACAAAGCCATCGAGCAGGCTGCGCGGGTTCATCGCTTGCGGGCGGAAGTTGCGCGACTCGGGCAGCACTTTCCAGAACACCAGCGCCGCTGCCAGGGCTAGCCCGCCAATGGTCAGCATCGCCGTGTGCCAGCTGACGAAGTCGATCAGCACGCCAGTGATCAGCCGCCCGCTCATGCCGCCGATGGCATTGCCGCCGATGTACAGGCCCATGGCCAGGCCGATGTGCTGCGGATGAATTTCCTCACTCAGGTAAGTCATTGCCACCGCTGCCAGGCCGCTGAGCGACAAGCCCACCAAGGCCCGGGTCGCCAGCACCAGCTCCCAGCTTGGCATTACCGCGCTGGCCAGGGTCGACAGCGCAGCGCAGACCAGGGCGAATACCATTACCGGCTTACGGCCGATCCGGTCCGAGATCGGCCCGGTGACCAGCAGGCCAAAGGCGAGCATCGCCGTCGACACCGACAGCACCAGGCTGCTCTGCGCGGCGTTGATGGAGAACTCCTGCGACAGCAACGGCATCATCGGTTGCACGCAGTAGAGCAGGGCAAAGGTGGCAAAGCCGCCGCTGAACAATGCCAGCACGGTCTTGAGGAAGGCGGGAGTACCTTTCTCGATCCAGATCTCGTTCAGCGGGGCAGGCTCAGGGTCGACAGGCAGGGGCGCTACAGCAGTTTTCACGAATGGGTCCCTCGGGCACGCGGGCCGGTGTTGCGAATTGTAAAAAGCATATAGCTGGCTAATGATTAGATCCAATATATTGTTCGACCTATTTAAGATGTTTTACGACTTGTTTGGAGCTGCTCATGGAATTGCGTCACCTGCGCTACTTCATCGCCGTTGCCGAGGAGCTGCACTTTGGCCGTGCCGCGCAGCAGCTGGGGATTTCCCAGCCCCCCCTGAGCCAGCAGATCCAGGCGCTGGAGCAGGAGCTGGGCGCGCGATTGTTCGAACGCACCAATCGTCGGGTAGAGCTGAGCGAAGCTGGCCGGTTGTTTCTAGAGGAGGCGCGCCAGGTACTCGCCCAAGTGGAAAAAGCCGCGGATGTCGCCCGTCGAGCGCAACTGGGCGAGTTGGGTGAAATGAAGATCGGCTTCACCTCTTCGGCGCCATTTACCTCGAAGATTCCCAAGGCGATTCATGCATTTCGCCAACGCTTTCCCGCCGTGCACCTGAACCTCAAGGAGATGAGCAGTCGCGATGTCGCCGAGGCGGTCTTCGACGAGTCGATCGAAGTCGGCCTGATGCGGCCAATGCCGTTGCCTGAGGGGTTGGTCGTCACCGAGTTGTTCCGAGAGCCGCTGGTGGCAGTGATCAACGCCTCGCACCCGCTGGCGCAGGGGAGCGAGCAGGGCGTGTACATGGCGGCGCTGGCCCATGAGCCGTTCGTGTTCTTTCCGCGCAGCTATGGCAGCGGCTTGCATGCGCAGTTGTTGAGTCTGGCTCGGCAAGCGGGGTTCAGCCCGCATTTTGCCCAGGAGGCGGGGGAGGCGATGACCATCATTGGCCTGGTGTCGGCGGGGTTGGGGGTGTCGGTACTGCCGGCGTCGTTCCAGCGCATGCGTATTGATGGCGTGGTGTATCGCACCCTGCTCGATGAGGGCGCGGGGACGGCGGTGTGGCTGGTCCAGCGTCAGGCGGGTGGCTCGGCGATGGCCAAGGCATTTGCCGAGCTGCTGACCCGCGAAAGTACCCTGTAGCCCGTACTGGCCTCTTCGCGGGCAAGCCCGCCTCCACAAGGATATGCAGCACCACCGAACGCTGTGGGAGCGGGCCTGCCCGCGAAGAGGCCGATGCAGGCGCCGTTAAGCCCTTGGCCAGCGCCGGAAGATCAACGAGGTATTCACCCCACCAAAGGCAAAATTGTTGTTCATCACGTACTCATTGCTCATCACCCGCATGCCGCCACGCAAGTAGTCGAGCTCGCCACAGCGCGGGTCGATGTTGTCCAGGTTGAGGGTGTGCACGTACGTGTCGCGATTCATCATCTCGATGCTGAACCACGATTCCAACGCACCACAGGCGCCAAGCGTATGGCCAAGGAAGCTCTTCTGCGAACTGATCGGCATCCGCGGCCCAAACAGTTCGCTGGTCGCCAGGGTCTCGGCGATATCGCCCTGTTCAGTGGCCGTGCCATGGCCGTTTACGTAGCCAATCGCCTCTGGCGCCAACCCGGCATCCTCCAGCGCCAGCTCCATGGCGCGGCGCATGGTGGCTTGTTCAGGACGCGTGATGTGCTGGCCATCGGCATTGCTGCCAAAACCAACGATCTCGGCATGAATGCGCGCGCCACGGGCCAGTGCATGCTCCAGCTCCTCGAGCACCAGCATGCCGCCACCCTCACCCACTACCAGCCCGTCGCGGGCGCTGTCGTAAGGGCGCGGGCTCAGTTCAGGGGTGTCGTTCATCAGGCTGGTCGCATACAGCGCATCGAACACCATGGCCTCGGTCGGGCACAGCTCTTCGGCGCCACCGGCGAGCATCATCGGCAGGCGGCCGAACTTGATCGCCTCGTAGGCATAGCCGACCCCCTGACTGCCACTGGTGCAGGCGCTGGAGGTGGGGATCAGCCGGCCGGTGAGGCCAAAGAAGATGCTGATGTTGGCCGCAGTGGTGTGCGGCATCATGCGCACGTAGGAGTTGGCATTGAGGCCATCGGCCCTGGCGTTGAGCAGCATGTTGCCAAACGCCTTGATCTCGTCGGTGCTGCCCGCGGAGGAGCCGCACGCCACGCCCATGCGGCCATCGCGGATGCTCGGATCGTTGAGCAGACCGGCATCGGCCAGCGCTCGTTCTGCGGCCGCTACCGCCAGGCGGGCGACCCGGCCCATGCTGCGCAGTTGCTTGCGGGTCCAGTGCGCGGGCACTGCGAAGTCGTCGATAGGGCCGCCCAGGCGAGTATTGAGGTCTTCAAAAACGTCCCATTCGTGCATGCGGCGAATGCCACTGCGGTTGCTGGAAAAAGCCCTGGAAAGGGTTTCCCAGTCATTGCCCAGGGCAGTGATGCCGGCCATGCCGGTGACCACGACACGGCGCATCAGCACAACCCTCCGTTGACCGCGATGACCTGGCGGGTGATGTAGGCCGCTTCACTGGACATCAGGAAGTTGACCGTGCCGGCGACCTCTTCCGGGGTGCCCATGCGCTGGGCCGGAATCATCTTGAGCAACTCCTCGACCGGCACGTGCTCGTCGAGCATGGCCGTGTCGATCAGCCCTGGGGCGACGCAGTTGACCGTGATCCGGCGCTTGCCCAGTTCGATCGCCAGGGCCTTGGCCGCACCGATCAGGCCGGCCTTGGAGGCGCTGTAGTTGACCTGGCCGCGATTGCCGATCAGCCCGGAAACCGAGGTGATGCAGACGATCCGCCCTGGCGCACGGCGGCGGATCATCGGCATCATCAAGGGGTGCAGGACGTTGTAGAAACCATCCAGATTGGTCCGCATGACCTGATCCCAATCGTCCTCGCTCAGGGCTGGGAAGGCGCCATCGCGAGTCAGCCCGGCGTTGCACACCACGCCGTAGTAAGCGCCATGCGCTTGGACATCCTCATTGAGGATGGCAGCGCAGGCCGCCCGATCGGCGATATCAAATTGTAGGATGCGCGCCTGGCGCCCCAGCGCGCGGACCTGTTCGGCAACCGCCTCGGCCTCGCTGCGGCCACTGCGACAATGCAGGACCAGATCGTAGCCGGCGCGGGCCAGACGCAGGGCGATAGCGCGACCAATGCCGCGGCTGGAGCCGGTGACCAAGATGGTGTCAGTCATGCGGGTGTTCCTCGGGTGCCGGCTCGGCCAGGTACTGGCTTGCCTGGGGCGGGCGATAGACATTCAGGCGGGCGCTGGCTTGGATGCCGTCGCCGCGCAAGTGGCATTCGAACACACCCATGCCGTTGTCGTCTTCCAGCGAGCGCAGGGCGTGGATACGCAGCTGGGCGCCGACGGGAAAGTGTTCGACAGTGCACTCGAACTTGCGTGTGCCGAGCAGAAAGCCCATTTCCACTGGCCGGCCCAGCCGCCGTGCGCGACAGCCGGCATAGGCCGCCACGCTCTGCGCCATCAGCTCCAGCGCCAGCCAGGCGGGCAGGCTGCCGTCGGCACGGTTGAATTGGCCGCCAGCACGGACCGTTGCGTGGGTGTGGATCTGCTCCTCGTCACAACTGTCGATGCCATCGATGAGGATCATGTCACCGGCGTGCGGCAGCAGGTCGGCCAGGGGCCAGGTGGTCATGGTGCATCTCCGAGAATCAGGCTGACATTGTTGCCGCCGAAGGCGAACGAATTGCTCATCAACCGGCGCGGTCCGTGCAGCGCCAAGCGTTGGCTGCCATCGACCAGATTGAGCGCGGGCAGTTGTGGGTCGGCCTGACCATCCCAGAGGTGCGGCGGCAACAGGCCAAGTGGGTTGTGCTCGCTCAGGCTCAGCCAGCAGAAGGCTGCTTCCAGGGCGCCGGCGGCGCCGAGGGTATGACCGGTCATCGGCTTGCTCGATGAACAAGGCAGCTGGGCGCCGAACAGGTTGTGCACGGCCCGGCATTCCATGGCGTCGTTGTGTTCGGTGGCGGTGCCGTGCAGGTTCAGGTAATCGATCTGCGCGGGCTCGAGACGGGCATTGTCCAGCGCTTTGCCCATGGCCTGCAAGGCGCCCCTGCCGCTCGGTTCGGGAGCGGAAATGTGGTGCGCGTCTGAGCTGGCGCCCGCGCCGAGCAGGGCAATGCCTGAACCTTCGCGGGTCATCAGGAACAGCGCTGCGCCTTCGCCGATATTGATCCCGTCGCGGTTGACCGACAACGGGTTGCAGCGCTGTGAGCTGACGGCCTCAAGGGCGTTGAAGCCATTGACGGTCAGGCCACACAGGCTGTCGACGCCGCCGCACAGCACCGCATCGCACAGGCCCAGGTCGAGCAATCGACGTGCGCTCAACAGGGCGCGGCCACTGGAGGTGCAGGCGGTCGAGATGACATAAGCCGGGCCTTCGAGTTGCAGCCAAGCGGCCAGGAAGTTGGCCGGGGCGCTCAGTTCCTGCTGGTCATAGCGATAGTCCGCAGGGAAGTGCCCAGCGTCCAGGTAATGGGCGATGCCGGCGCTGGCTTCGTCGATTCCCGAGGTGCTGGTGCCTAGCACCACACCGACCCGCTGGACGCCGTGGCGCTCGATGGCCTGGCGGATGACCGGCTCGATCTGCAGGGCAGCGGCATACAGCAGCTGATTGTTGCGGCTTTGCTGGCCTGCTAGGGGTAGCTGCGGCAACGGGCCGGCCACGGCGCCGACCGGCAGGCTGCGCTCCGGCACCCAGCAGCCCTGCGCTTGCATGCCTGAGCAGTCACCGGCGAACAGCTTGCGGGCGACTTCGGCCTGGCCCTGGCCAAGGGCGCAGACCAGGCCCAAGGCATTGAGGTAGGCGGTCATGGCGCAGTCTCATTGGGCAGAGGGCTGACGAGGTAACGCAGGCCCTGGCCGAGGTTCAAGGTGAAGTGGTCGGCGCGGCGATAGTCGACCTGCCAGCGTGTATCCAGCCAGCGCCGCTGCTCCTGCTGCCGGGCCTGTGGATAAAGCTGCAGCAGTTGCTGCTCGGGGGTTAGCGCGAACAGCACGGCGGCGAACAACTCACGCGCAGCAGGGTTGGGCGGCAGCAGGCCATCGGCTTGCCAGTCCTGGCCATCGAGCAACTGCCGCGCCTGGGGGATGCCCATCAGGTCGAGCAGCGACCAGCGCAGGCGGCCATTTTCACGCTGCACCACCAACAACCAGTCCTGGCGTTGCCCGGCTTGTTCGCGTTGCACGTGCAGTTGCTGCGGCAATGTCAGCTGGGGTAGACGCTCTGGTAGCGGTGGCCGCGCAGCGCAGGCGCTCAGCAGCAGGGTCAGCAACAGCAGCAGGGGTTTCATGATTGCGCAGGTTCTCTATCACGGGCGGCGGCCCAAGGCGCCAGGACGAAACTGAAGGCCAGGCCCAGGCTCACTGCCAGGCCAAAGTTGCTCACCGCCGGCGTGCTGGATAGTGCCAGCAGGCCAAACGACAGCCAGGTGGTGAGCGCCGCCAACAGGGTGCCGAGCAGACTGACCGCAGCGCCGCCGATCCGTTCGTGCATAAGGATCGCGTAGTCGACACTGATCGCTGTTACCAGCAACAGGCCGAACAGGCTGAACAGGGTCAGCGGTTGTCCCAGCCAGCCAAGGCTGGCCAGGCTGCACAGCGCGGCCAGCAGCGGCAGGGCGACCAGCCGTAGAGCGCCAGCCAAACCGAAGGGCACGACCAACAGCAACAGGATCAGCGCGCACGACAGCAGTTTCAACTCAGCGGCGCTGACTTGGGTAGCGGCGAACAACTGGTTCAGCTGACCGAGCCGATCCACCAGTTGCACCCCTGGCAGTTCATCGGTCTGCAAGCGCAGCAGCGCCGGATCGTTGAGCCCTTGCAGGCTGACGATCGCCGCCACGCCATGGCCATCCTCGCCCAGCCACAACGGTCGCCAAGCCTCGCCGAGCGGGCCAGCCAGGACGTGCTCGATCGAGCGATCCGGCAGGCTGCGCAGTTGTTCAAGCTCTGCGGCCAATGCATCTTGCGGCACGCCCAGCGCCAGCAACGGTTGCCAATGGGCAGGCAATTGCGCCAGCGCCTGGCGTAGCTGTCGCTGAGCACCAGCGCTGGCGACCAGTTGGCTGAGGCTCATGTAGCCCTTGAGCTTGTCCAGGTCAGCCAGCTCGTCGAGCTTTGTACTCAACGCCTGCAAGCGTTCGAGCAGTTGGCCTTGGTCGGCGGCGCGGACCAGGTAGAACTGGCTGGTCGGCTGGTAACCGGTGATGCGTGCGACGGTCTGAGCCTCTTGCAGCAACTGCGGTGAGCTACCGACCCACTGGCGGATATCGTTACGGCTGTCCAGTTGCCACAGGCCTGCGGCGCAGAACAGCATCAAAAGGCCCAGCAACACGGCACTGGGGACTTTGCTCAGCAGGCGTTCACGTAGGTCGGTGAGGGCCTGGGCAATGCGCAGCGGCCAGTCTGCCGGGCGCAGCTCGACAGACTGCAGCAGTGCCGGTAGCAGGCACACTGCGCTGAGGTAGGCGCCGACCAGGCCCGCCGCCGAGAATGCAGCGATCTGGGTCAGTGCCGGAAACGGGGTGAATGCCAAGGCCAGGTAACCGATGCAGCTGGTGACCAGGCTCAGGCTCAGTCCCGGCAAGGTCAGCCGCAGGGCCGCCCAGCTGCGCCAAGGGCGCAGGCTCCAGCTCTTGGACAGGTAGTGAAGTGGATAGTCCACCGCCACCCCGATCAGGCTGGAACCCAGGACCAAGGTCATTACATGCATCTTGCCGAACAACGCCACGCAGGCCACCGCGCCGAACAGCATGCCAACCAGCACCGGCACGAATGCCAGCAACACCCGCCAGCGGCGAAACGCCAGCAGCAACAGCAGAAGAATGCCCAGGGTAGCGCCACCGCCGACCCAAGTGATCTCTCGGCTGGCCTGGCGCTGGCCATTGGCGGCGTGCAACAGGCCGCTGACCGCCAACAGTTGGGCCCCGCTCTGCTCGGCGTGGAGCCGGCTGGCGGCCAGCAGGTCGGCGACCTGTAACGGCAACTTCAGGTCGAAGGCGTCGCCCAGGCTACGCGCGCGCAGCAATACCCAGTGCTTGCCGTCAGCCTCGGCGATCAGCGCACCGCTGGCGGTGTCGAGCTGGACATTGGCCGGCTTCGGCTGACTGGCCTGGATGCGTCCAGTCAGGCCTAGCCAATCGTCCTGGCTGGGGACCAGGCTAAAGCCGGTGAAGGGGTCGAACAGGCTTTGCACGCGTTGTTCGATAAAGGCCTCGGGTTGTTCGACCAGCTGTCTGCGATCAGCGGCCGAGAGCATCGCCAGGCGGCCTTGCAGCAGTTGCTCGCGCACTGCTTGCAGGTCGGTCTGCAGGCTCCACTGGACCTTTTCGAACAGGCCGCTGGCTTGCCACTGTCCGGCCAGGCGTTCGGCGAGGGCTACGGCGCGCTGGCGGTCCTGGTCGCCGACCAACACCAGCATCTCGCGGTTCAGCGGTGCCTGCATGCGTTGCTCGGCGCGCTGTACCAACGGATCTTGGGTGTCGCCGGGCACCAGCGCCATCAAGTCGCCCGACAGCGGCGCGCCACGCTGCCACTGCCAGCCGGCGACAGCCAGCACGGCAATCAGCAAGGCCAGGAACAGCCGTGGCAACAGGCGTTCAATCGGCAAAATCGCTGCGCTCCGTATCGCTCAGGGCAGTGGCGCCGCTGCTGGCTGGCATGCGCAGCACGGTGCTGTCGCCTTGGCTTTCCTCAAGCTCGATGCGCTCGACGTACTGGCCGCCGGCGATGTCGATACGGCGGAAGATCTGCTTGAGCAACAGCGAGCGAGGGTTCAGCTGCAGTTGCCAGTGCTCGGCGGTGCCTTGCAAGTTCAGCTCGAAGTCGCGTTGCAGGCCGCTGCTGTCGCCTTGCAGGACAGCGAAAAACAGACGGTTCTGCTCGGCGCCGGCGCTACGGCTGGGCAGGCTTTGCCAGCCGGATGGATCACGCCGGGCAATGCCGCTGGCGGTGATGCGGTAGTCCTGGCGCAGCGGTGTTTGCAGCAGCCAGAGCAGGCCGTGGTCGCGGGCCAGGACGAATTGGCCGCGGCTGACCAAGGGCTGGGGAAGGGCGCGCAGGTGTTTTTCCTGGATGAAGGGGCCTTTGACTACAGTGGGTTCGCTTAGCTGCTTTTGCAGGTCTTCGAGGGTGAAGGCTAAGGTTAGTGGGCTGGTTAGCAGCAGGGCTAACGTGGTGAGGGCGCGTAACGCCAGCGCCATGGAGTGGTTTGGAGGGTTTGGGGTCGCGCTGCGACCCTTCGCGGGCAAGCCCGCTCCCACAGGGTTTTGCAGCGTTGCGATGGCCAGCAAAGCGGGCCCAGTGGCAAGTTTCATGACAGCACCTTCTGCACCGCGTCGAGCATCACCTGCGGTGAGGCCAGTTGCATTTCGCCGCTGTCGATGTGCACTGCAACCTGCACCGTGCTGGCGCGGGTCATGCGCTCGCCGCTTGCGGCATCGCTGATCAGGTAATTGATCTTCAGCCGGCTTTCCCACTCCACCAGGCTGGCGCGCACGTTCAGGCGCTGGCCGAAAGTGGCGCCACGGATGTAGCGCAGCTGCAAGTCGATCACCGGCCACATGTAGCCGCTGGCATGCATCTGCCGATAGTCGTGCTCGAGCTTGTCGAGCAAGACACAGCGGGCGACTTCCAGGTACTTGACGTAGTGCCCGTGCCAGACGATGTGCATGCTGTCGACATCGAAGAACGGCACGACGATCTCAGTATCGACGTGGAACACGCCGGGGCTACGCATGCAGCCTCCAGTGTCGTTCGGCGATACGGCTCAGGCACAGGCGCAGTTCTCGCTCCAATGCGCGGTCTTCGATGACGGGGGCGAAGTCTTCCAGCAATGCGCCATGCATCTCGGCCAGCGCTGGCGGCAGTGGTCGCTCACCTGCCTGGCGGCCACGCAACCAGACGCCCTGATTGGCCGCCAGCAGGGTTGCCGCAGCGACCTGCTCGGTCAGCTCAAGAACGCGCAAGGCATCGCGTGCGGCGATGGTGCCCATGCTTACCTTGTCCTGGTTGTGGCATTCGGTGGAGCGGGAGAACACGCTGGCAGGCATGGTCTGCTTGAGCGCCTCGGCGGTCCAGGCGCTGGCGCCGATCTGCACTGCCTTGAAGCCATGGTTGAGCATCGCACGGTCGGCTTCGGCGCCGGACAGATTGCTCGGCAGGCCATGGTTGTAGCGTTCGTCGACCAGCAGCGCGAGCTGGCGGTCGAGCAGGTCGGCGACGTTGGCCACCAGGGTCTTCAGGCTGTCCATGGCGAATGCGATATGGCCGCCATAGAAATGGCCACCATGCAGGACTCGCTCGGCGTCGCCATCGATGATCGGGTTATCGTTGGCGCTATTGAGCTCGGTTTCGATAAAACTGCGCAACCAGCCCAGGCTGTCGGCCAGCACCCCCAGTACATGGGGTGCGCAGCGCAGCGAGTAGCGGTCTTGCAGGCGGTGCAGCGGGGCAGCCGGGGCGTCGATGGCCAGATCCTGGCGCAGCCAGGCGGCGACCTGGGTCTGGCCGGGGTGCGGTTTGGCGGCGAACAGGCGCTCGTCGAAATGCTCAGGGTTGCCTTGCAACGCGATCACGTTGAGTGCGGTAATCCGCGTGGCCAGCTTGAGCAGGTAGTCGGCGCGGCCAAAGGCCAGGCAGGCCAGGCCGGTCATCACGGCGGTGCCGTTCATCAATGCCAGGGCTTCCTTGGGGCGCAGCACCAGCGGTTGCCAGCCGAGCTCGCGATGGACGTCGGCGCTGCTGCGCTTTTCACCGCGGTACAGCACCTCGCGTTCGCCAGACAGGGTCGCCGCTACGTATGACAGCGGGGTCAGGTCGCCGCTGGCGCCCACCGAGCCCTCTTCGGGGATCAGCGGCAGGATGTCGTGTTCGAGGAACGCCCGCAGCCGCTCCAGCAACTCCAGGCGCACCCCCGACATCCCATGGCTCAGCGAGCGCAGCCGCGCTGCCAGTACCGCGCGGGTGGCCGCAGGCTCGAGCAGCTTGCCCAGGCCGCAGCCGTGGAAGGTGTACAGGTGGATCGGCAGGGCTTCGACGTGCTCCGGCGGTACTGCCACCACGCACGAGTCGCCATAGCCGGTGGTGACGCCGTAGATCACCCCTTCCTTGTCCAGCAGGGTGTCGAGAAAACGCGCGCCGCGAGCGATCCGCTCACGATAGGCGGGGGCCTCCTCCAGGCGTGCGGCTGCTTGGCGCTGGCTCAGGGCCAGGACATCCTCGATGGCGAGCGGCGCCTCGCCGAAAGTTACAGACTCATGCGTCGTCATCGGTCTTTCCAGAAGGGGTAGAAGTTGAACCACTGGGTGGGCGCCTGCTGGCAATAATGGCCCAGCCGCGCAGCGTAGCGCGCGGCCCATTCGCCGATCACCTGTTCGCGGTGGTCGCGCCGCCAGTGCAGGCGCTCGGCGAACGGCTCCAGTGTGATCCGATAGCGGCCTTCGCGCTTGAGGCAGAACAGCAGGTTGACCGGGCAACCCAACAACCCCGCCAGCAGCCAGGGGCCTTGGGGAAATGCGGCCGGATGGCCGAGGAAATCCACCTCGACCGTACGCGCGCCATGCAGCGGTACGCGGTCGCCAGCAATCGCCAGCCATTCGCCGCGTTCCAGGCGTTCGGACAGCTGCAGCATGATCGCCGGGTCCAGCTCGCTGACCTGGATCAGCCGCAGGTGGCTGGCACCGGCTTCGCCCAGCAAGCGATTGAAGCGTTCGGCATGGCGGGTGTGCACCAGCACATTCATGGTTACCTGCTCGCCCAACTCGGCCAAGGCCCGGCACACCTCAAGGTTGCCCAGGTGCGCACCGACCAGCATTTGCCCGCGGCTGCCGCGCAGTTGCTGGCGCAGGCCGGCAGGGTCGTCGATTTCGATATCTTGCAGGCGCAGCTTGCCGTTCCAGGCGTCGAGCTTGTCCAGCAGGGAGTCGGCGAACGCCATGAACTGGCGAAACACCTGCCAGTGGCTGGGCGCTGGCGTGGCTGCGCGGCTGTGCGCAGCCAGCCGTTGTTGATACTGCCAGGCACTGCGCCGGGCACGGCGGCCGAACAGGAAAAAGTACAGCACGATGGCGTGGATCAGGGGGCTGAGCAGGCGCCGGCCAAGCAGGCGCACCAGCCCGGCGGTGAGCTTCATCAACCAGAAACTGCCGCGTTCGCGTTGCTCGGCCCAGTGCCGTGATGGGCTGTTCATCGTCGCCACCGGCGCCAGAGGATCAGTGGCGCGCGCAGCAGCATGCCGAAGAACAAGCGCGCGTGCATGCGCGAAATCAGCGCGTTGTCGTGCACCAGGCGAAAGTGCGAGACGCCGTCCTGCGGGTAATGCACACGGGTTGGCAGCCAGCGCATCGGTTGCTCGCGCCAGGCCAGGCGCACGAGAATTTCCGTGTCGAAATCCATGCGCAGGCCCAGTTGCACCGAGTCGATCAAGGCCAGGGTCGCTGACAGCGGGTAGACCCGAAAACCGCACATCGAATCAGGGATCGCCAGCGACAGGCTGTTGATCCACACCCATACGTGAGTTAGGTAGCGGGCATACAGGCGGCCCTTGGGCACGCTGGCGTCGTACTGTGGATAACCGCAGATCAGCGCCTGCGGATGGGCCTGCGACTGGGCCAGGAAGGTGGCGATATCCGCCAGGTCATGCTGGCCATCGGCGTCCACTTGCAGGGCGTGGCTAAACCCCAGCCGCGCCGCCTCGCGCAAGCCGGCCATCACCGCGCCGCCCTTGCCCTGGTTGCTGCTCAGGGTGACCAGGAACACCTGCGGCTGGCCAGCCAGCTGGCGTAGCACCCCGGCGCAGGGCGGATGGCTGGCGTCGTCCACCAGCACGCAGGGTAAGCCCGCCCGGCGCAATTCAGCGACCACGGCAGGCACCGCCCGTTCGTGGTTGTACACCGGGATCACCGCGCAAGGCTTATGCACAGGCGGCCTCCAACACAATGCGACCGCTGGAGCAGGGTTGCCCTGCGCGGCTGAAGGCAAAGTACAGCTTGCTGCGTTGCGGGTCGAAGCGCAGGCTCAGTTCGAGCTCGTCTGCGGGGCGCACCAGTTGCTGGAACTTGAGCACTTCCACGCCGGCGAAACGCAGCCCTGGCGGCACCAGTGCTGCGCCGAGGGTAATCGCCCAGTCGATCTGCACCACGCCCGGCAGGACCGGCGTGGTCGGGAAGTGGCCGGTGAAGCAGGGCAGGTCCGCAGGTACCCACAGGCGCAGCAGAGCGCCCTCTTCCAGCCGCTCAAGCACCTGTGGATCATTCGCCCGTGGTGCTTTGAGCAGGGCCTGGACCTGCGCCTCGGCCAGCTTGCCTTGGGCGTTCATCGGCAATTGCCGCAACAGTCGCCAGCGCCGCGGCAGGGCCAGCGCCTCGCAATACTGGGCCAGGTGCTGGCGCAGGCTGTCGAGCAAGGTCCGCCGGCCCTGGTTGCGCAAGGCGTGCACGCCGGCTGGGCTAAGTACCAACAAGGCGCCCAGCGAGGCACGGCCTTCCTCGATCACGCCCAGGCGCGCTTCGCTGACCCAGGCGTGGCGGCACAGCGCCTGTTCGAGCATGGGCAGGGCGATACGTTTTTCTTCCAGCTTGACGATGCGGTCGAGGCGGCCGAGCAGGCGCAAGCGGCCATCACTGAACAGTTCGGCAGCGTCGGCACTTTGTTCGATATGGCCAGGCGGCAAGTAGGGCGAGGCGATGCGCAGGGCGCCCTGTTCATCCACAGCAAGTTGCACGCCTGCGAAGGGTTGCCACAGGTCGCCGCCCTCTCGCCAGGCGATGCCGCCGGTTTCCGAGCTGCCGAGGATCTCCACGGGCCATTGGCCAAGCCGCTGCTGCAGACGTGCACTTGCCGCGGCCGGCAGCTCACCCCCTGATGAGAACACCTTGCGCACCTGGCTCAACGCTGGCCAATCAAGGTTATCGCCCATGCGCTTGAGCAGTGCCGGGCTGGCCACCCAGGCAAAGCTTGGCAGTTCGCGGCTGGCCCGTTGCAGATCTTCGGGGAAGGGCATTGGCTGGCGCAGGAAACCCCGGCCGGCACAGAGAGGCCAAAGCACGCGGAACAGAAGGCCGTAGATGTGCTGGGTGGCCACGCTGCCGATGATCCAGGCATCGCCAAGCGCCGCGCCCCACAGCTGCTCCAGGGCGGTGACTTCATTGGCCAGCTGGCGCAGGCGCTTGTCGATCAGCTTGGCTTGGCCGCTGGAACCTGAGGTGCACAGGCCAATCCGGCACTTATCGAGATCCAGCTCGGCGGGTGGCAGCGGTTCGCCGTATAAGTCGGCGATGCTGAAGTCATCGGCTTGGTCACTTATCCACAGGTCGACCTGATCGTTCCAGCGTACGCGGGTCTGAGCTTGCAGGTCGGCCGGTAGCAAGACCTGCACGCCGGCGCGCCAGGCACCGAGCAATGCGATGGCCAGCGCGGCAGCGTCCTGCAGGTGCACCGCCAGGCGCTGGATACCTTTCGCTTGTAGGCCACCGGCCAGGCGCAAGGCCTGTTCACACAGCTCGGCATGCGTCAGGGCGGGCACCATCGTGACCAAGCGCGGCCCGTCCACGGGGCGCAACAGCTGCTCGGGGTTGATCCAGTTCATGCGCGTCCTCGCACCTGTTGTCGTGTCAGCCATTCACCGGCAAACAGCAGGCCCATGGCGATATAGGCAATCAGGCCGTTGTACAGCGTCCACCAGCTCAGCGGCGCCCAGAGGGTGAGAGCCGCAGCGATCCCGCCGTTGAGCACAAAGAAGCCGCACCACACTTGGGTCACTCGGCGGGTGTAGCTGAGCGCCGCTTCAGGCAGTTGCGGTTCGCGCAAGCGGGCCAAGCGCTCAACCAGCGGCGGGCCGTATTTCAGGCTCGAACCGAACAACACCAGCATGAAGGCGTTGACCAGCACCGGATACCAACGCAGCAGTTGGCTGCTGTCGGAAAATGCCAGCACGGCGCAGAACGTCAGCGCTACTGCCGCCATCCACAGGTTGCCGGGGCGGCGCGGCGCGCTGACGCTGCGGGCCAGCCACAGGCCACCGAGCAACACGGCGAACTGCCAGGGCGCGAAGTGGCCGAGACCGAAATGCACGGCAAACGGATACAGCACGCCGGCCAGCACCAGGCCAAGGCCGACCAGGCGTTTCATGCCGCAGTGTTGACCAGGCGGAATACGGCTTCGACCACATCGCCCACGGTGCGCACGCTCTTGAAGTCTTCGGCGCTGATCTTCTTGCCGGTCTGGCGCTTGATATGGTCGATCAGGTCGATGGCATCGATGCTGTCGATCTCCAGGTCCTGGTACAGGTTGGAGTCCAGGGTGATGCTGGCAGGGTTGGTTTCAAACAGCTCGACCAAGGCGTCGCGCAGAATATTGAAGATGTCTTCACGGTTTTGCATGGGGCGGTCTCAGGCGGCCTGACGGGCAGTGACGAACGCCGCCAGGCTGGCGACGTTGCTGAAATGGCTACGGGTGTCCTTGGCATCGGCGTCGATCTTGATGCCGAAGTGCTTCTGCAGGGCCAGGCCGAGTTCGAGCGCGTCCACCGAATCCAGGCCCAGGCCTTCGCCGAACAGGGGCTGTTGGTCGTCGATGTCCTGCACGGTGATGTCTTCAAGGCCCAGGGCATCGATGATCAACTGCTTGATATCACGGTTCAGGTGTTGCTGTGGATCGCTCATCTTCGGCGAGCTCCTTGATGAAATAGTGATGCAGATAGTCGTTGAGCCGGCGCGAGGCCATGGGCGCCGGGCCCTGGGCTGCGAAAGCCGCCGGGTCGATGTCGTCGCCGACCTTCAGGCGCACGTGCACGCGGCGCCGGGCGATGCGGTACCACGGCTCGTTCTTGGTCAGCGTGGTGGGGCTGACGCTGATGGTCACAGGCGTGATGATCTTCGCACCGCGCAGGGCGATTGCGGCGGCGCCACGATGAAAGGCCGGTGGTTTGCCGGGTTCGGTGCGGGTGCCTTCCGGGAAGATGATCAGTGGCTGGCCCTGGTGCAGTGCATCGACTGCCGCATCGAACATCTGCATGCTGCCATCGTTACCCAGGTACTGCGCCTCGCGGACCGGGCCACGGGTGAACGGGTTGGCGAACAGGCTTTGCTTGACTACGCAGTTGGCGTTGCGCACCAGGCCGATAAGAAACACCACATCGATCAGCGACGGATGGTTGGCAATGATCATCTGCCCAGGGCGCCCCAGGCGCTCGGCGCCAATGATCTCATAAGTCAGCACGCCGCTGGCACGCATGAAGCGGATGAAGTGCCAGAACAGCCAGCCGATGGTGCGCCTGGCGCGTTGTTGATGGCGCTCGGCATCACCTGGCAGGCAGGCGAGCAAAGGAAACACCAGCAGCCGCAGGCACAGGCCACCGACGCCGAACAGCAAGAAGCTCAGGGCGGTCGCCAGCAGGCGCCAATAGTAGGCGTCGCGAGGCGTGTTCATGGCTGTCGTTGCCAGGTCCATGAGCGTTGCTTTCCTGGGTGAGTGAGGCGGGTTTGCTTGCTGAGCAGGGCGCGTAGCCAGCTCAGTGCATGCGGCAGCGGCGCAGGGCCCGTTGCTGCTTGCCCTGACAACGCTTGGCCGAGGGTCAGTTGCCACTGCGTGCCGGGGGTCAGTAGCAGGGCCAAGGCGTAGGAGCAGGGCACATCATCGATCCACGGCCGGTAGGCGACTGGCGGCTGCTCTTCGGCGACGATCAGCAGGACCGCCGGCGCCCCCTCATGGAGCAGGCCCGCGGCCTCGATCACGCCTTGCTCGAAACCGTCGCCGGCCGCCGCCAGGGCGGTCATTTCGCTGGTTTCGCCGCGCAGGATCGACCACAAGCCGATCACCGCATTGTGCACCGACAAACTGAACTGGGTGGGTGACAACGGCTGGCGCTCGGCCAGCTCGCTGAGCAGGGCGAAGGTGCGCGGGGTTTCGCCGTGGCGCGAGACATACACCAGTGGCAAGGCCTCGATACCTTCGGCCAGCGGCCAGCCGACCGCAAACGCCATGCGCGCCAGATAGCTCAGCCGCCGCCGTTGCATGGCCGGCAAGAACCCTACGTCTGGCGCTTGGCCGTCATCTGCAGGCAGATCGGCGCCATCGGCCCAGGCCTGCCAATCGGCAGGCGTCTGCAGGCCTGGAGCCCAAGCGCGCCATTGGCTGATGTCGAAGGTGATCACGATGTGTCTGTTTCCCGCCCTGTGGAGACGCGTTCTGCATTGAAATGAGCGCCACAACGGCCTGACAGGGGATTGGCATTCGCCGACTGGCGCGCATTATCCCGGTGCTGCCGAGCTGTAGCAAATGCTTAGACCGTGGCCAGCGGAAAAATCACGAGGTTAGCGATACATGGCTTCGCTGGCGAGCCAGATACGTCTGATAACAGTGCCTGGACAAGGTATCGGTTGTTGTAGGAGAAGGTTGAGCAACGGTACTGGTCAAGCCCGGCCACTGCCCACATACTCGGGCATTCGTTGATACACGGAGGTCTCTCATGCGGCGCGTGGTATTCAATCAGAAAGGTGGTGTGGGCAAGTCGAGCATCGCCTGCAACCTGGCGGCGGTGAGCGCCAATGAGGGCTATCGGACCCTGCTGATCGACCTGGATGCCCAGGCCAACTCGACCCAATACCTGACCGGGCTGACCGGTGATGACATCCCCATGGGTATCGCCGACTTCTTCAAGCAGAGCCTGTCCAGCGGGCCGTTTGCCAAGAAGAACAAGGTCGATATCTACGAAACACCGTTCGACAACCTGCACGTGGTCACCGCGACCCCGGAGCTGGCCGACCTGCAGCCCAAGCTTGAGGCCAAGCACAAGATCAACAAGCTGCGCAAACTGCTCGATGATCTGGATGAGGATTACGAACGCATCTACATCGATACCCCGCCTGCGCTGAATTTCTATGCGGTTTCCGCGTTGATCGCCGCCGATCGAGTGCTGATTCCGTTCGATTGCGACAGCTTCTCGCGCCAGGCGCTGTATGGCCTGCTGGCTGAGATTGAAGAACTCAAGGATGACCACAACGAAGATCTGGTGGTTGAAGGCATTGTCGTCAACCAGTTCCAGTCACGCGCCAGCTTGCCGCAACAGATGCTCGACGAGCTGCTGGAAGAGGGTTTGCCGGTGTTGCCGGTGTACTTGAGCAGCTCGGTGAAGATGCGCGAATCGCACCACGCCAGCTTGCCGCTGATCCATCTGGAGCCCCGGCACAAGCTGACTCAGCAGTTTGTCGAGTTGCATGATCTGCTTGAGCGCAGTGAGTGAAGGTACTATTATCTCCCAAAACGGGAGATAAGCTTGGATGCGTGTGATTGCCAAAAGTACCCTGGTGAAGTTTTGGGAAATACCCGGGTTCGAGGATTCCAAGGCACCGTTGGAAAGCTGGCACGATTTAACCCTGAAAGCTGATTGGCGGACGCCACAGGACGTCAAGGCACATATCGGTAATGCCAGTATCTGTGGCAACAATCGTGTGGTCTTCAACATTGGGGGTAACAAGTACCGGCTGGTGGTTGAGATGCAGTATCGAGCCGGTATCGCTTGGGTGAAATTCATCGGTACGCACAAGCGCTATGACGAAATAGACGTGGAGACGATCAATGAATATTAAACCGATCCGTAATGATGAGGACCTGCGAGCTGCTTTTCAGCGGCTGGAGGCAATCTTCCAGGCAGATGCCGGAACGCCGGAAGCTGACGAAATGGAGGTGCTGGTGACCCTGATCGAGGTCTATGAGAACAAGCACTATCCAATCCATCCCGCAAATCCTGTTGAGGCCATTAAGTTCTGCATGGATCAACAGGGCCTGACTCCGCGAGATCTGGAGCGATTCATCGGGCCAAGCGGACGGGTTTCTGAAGTGTTGAATGGCAAGCGCGGGCTGAGCCTGTCCATGATCAAACGTCTTCATGATGGGCTGCGCATTCCGTATGAGTCTCTCTTGGCTGGCGCCTGATCAATAGCGCCAGCATCTCCAGGTTTTCCCTCTAGACCCCTTGGCTACGCAACCACTCCAGCAATGACTGGAGTGGCAAGGCGCCCGCTTGGCGGCTGATTTCGCGGCCATTCTTGAACAGGATCAGGCTGGGAATCGAGCGGATGCCCAGTTGCCCGGCCAGGTTGCGATTGGCCTCGCTGTCGAGCTTGGCCAGGCGGCCGCGGCCGCTGAGTTGGCTGGCAGCCTGTTCAAAGATCGGTGCGAAGGATTTGCATGGGCCGCACCAGTCGGCCCAGACGTCCAGCAGGAGCGGCAGGTCGCCTTTGATCTGGCTGGCGTAGCTGCTTTCGCTGAGGTCGAAGGGTTTGCTCAGGAGTACGTCCTGTTTGCAGCGGCCGCATTTGGGGGCGTCGTTCAGGCGTGCGGCGGGCAGGCGGTTGAGGCCGTTGCAATGCGGGCAGGGGATCAGTAATGGTTCTGACATAGAAGCTCCTGGGTGTTTTGGGGCCGCTTTGCGCCCCCCGGAAAGACTAGTACTAGGATGAGCAACTGATCTCCAGATGCTTACCCCACTCTGGCGGCCGTTCAGCATAGGCCTGCATCCCGGGTTGTTGTTCGAAGGGGTTGCTCAGCACCTGATGCAACCGCCGCACTTCACTGTAATCGCCGCCCTCAGCCGCTTCGATGGCTTTCTGCGCCAGGTAGTTGCGCAGCACATACAGCGGATTCACCGCATGCATCCGCTCACGCCGCCCTTCGGCATTGCCAGGCTCCCGCTCGCAGCGGGCCAGATAATCTGCGCCCCAGGCATCGAAGCCGGCGAGGTCGATGAAATCATCACGCACCACCTTCAGGGCCTCGGCCACCGGCTGCTCGCCAAGCCGGCGGAAGAACAGCGTGTAGTCGACGCCGCCGCTTTGCATGCGTTGCAGCAAGCGCTCGACCAGCGCCAGGTCATCGTCCTCGGCGCTGGTCAAACCCAGGCGGCGGCGCATCAGGTCCAGGTAATGCGCCTGGTACAGCGGCAGGAACAGCCCAAGCGCTTGTTTGAGCGCCTCGACCTCGATGTAGGGTGTCAGGGCCTGGGCCAGGGCGCTGAGGTTCCAGTGGGCGATTGGCACCTGGTTGGAGTAGCTGTAGCGGCCTCGGTCATCGGAGTGGTTGCAGATGAAATTGGCGTCGAAGTCGTCGAGGAAGGCGAACGGGCCGAAGTCGAAGGTGATACCCAGGATCGACATGTTGTCGGTGTTCATCACCCCGTGGCAGAAGCCATAGGCTTGCCAGCGGGCAATCAGCTCGGCATTGCGCTCGACGATGCTGCGGAACATGGCCAGGTACGGCTGCTCGGCCTCGCGGCATTCGTGGTAATGCTGATCCAGCACATGATCGATCAGCAGCTGTTGTTGCTCCGGCTGGCGGGTGTAGTAGAAATATTCGAAGTGGCCGAAACGGATATGGCTTTGGGCAACCCGCAGGAGCATCGCCGCGCTTTCGCGAGTTTCGCGCCAGACCGGGGTGCTGGAGCCGATTACGCACAGGGCGCGGCTGCTGGGGATGCCCAGGGCGTGCAGGGCTTCGGAGCCGAGGAACTCGCGGATCGACGAGCGTAGTACTGCGCGGCCATCGCCCATGCGCGAGTAAGGGGTCTGGCCGGCGCCCTTGAGGTGCAGGTCCCAGTGCTGGCCAGCATCGTTGACCACTTCGCCGAGCAGCAGGCCGCGACCGTCGCCCAGGCGCGGGTTGTAGGAGCCGAACTGGTGGCCCGAATAGACCATCGCCCGTGGGTCGGCGTCTTGCCAGGACTTGTGCCCGCTGAACAGCTCGGCGAACAGCGCCAGCTCGGCTTGCGCGGGGTCGAGGTCGAGCAGGGCCATGGCCGAGTGGCTGGCGACGACCAGCCGTGGGTCGGCGATCGGGTCGGGCAAGACCTGGGTGGAGAACGCATCGCCCAGGCGAGCGAAGCGGTTGTCGAAGGTCAGTTGGTCGAGGGCTTTCAAGGGCCGGCTCCTGGTTGGAGAATTGGCGGCCGCTGTGCGGCCCTTCGCAGGCAAGCCAGCGCCTACAGGTATTATGCGGCTCCTGTGGGCGTGGGCTTGCCTGCGAACGAGGGCGTAGCCCTCGACGCAATTCTGCGGTTCACGCCCTTTGGAGTCCAGTTACACCGGCCGAGTGCCCTGCGGTGCAGTGCCATCACCCCCCTCGACAGCAATCAACTTCTGCTTCTGCCCCTGGGTATCCATCAGGAACACCTCGACCTGGCGCACCGAAATCTTGATGTTGTGCGCCTTGAACTCGCGGTTGATGTAGCGGTTGATCTCATCCAGGGTCGGGTTGCGGTCGCCTAGATCGCGCACGTGCATGCGCAGCTCGTGATCGAGCGAGCTTTCGCCGAAGTTGAGGAAGTACACCAGCGGCTCCGGATCCTTGAGTACCCGCGGGTTCTCATGGGCGCCCTTGAGCAGCAGGTCGCGCACCAGGTCCAGGTCCGAACCGTAGTCGATGCCCAGCTTCAAGGTCACCCGGGTAACCGTGTCGGTCAGCGACCAGTTGATCAGCTGGCCGGTGATGAAGGTCTTGTTGGGGACGATGATGTCCTTGCGGTCGAAGTCGGTGATGGTGGTGGCACGGATGCGGATCTTGCTCACCGTGCCGGACAGGTTGCCGATGGTGATGGTGTCGCCGATGCGCACCGGGCGTTCGAACAGGATCATGATGCCGGAGATGAAGTTGGCGAAGATCTCCTGCATGCCAAAGCCCAGGCCCACCGATAGCGCGGCGACCAGCCATTGCAACTTGTCCCAGCTGACCCCGAGGGTCGACAGGGTACTGACGAAGCCCACCCCGGCAATCACATACGACAGCAACGTGGTGGTGGCGTAGGCGCTGCCCTGAGCCAGGTTCAAGCGCGACAGCACCAGCACTTCCAGCAGGCCAGGCAAGTTGCCCGCCAGGGCGAAGGTGATGCCGACGATCACCAGCGCGCCAAGCAGATCGCCGAGGCTGATCGGCACCATGCTGGCGGCGGCACCGGTGCCGCTGGTGTACTCGTAGAGGGTGAAGTTGTTGAGGTAGGCGAACACCGTGATCAGGTCCGACCAGACCCAGTACAGGCCGCCAATGAACCCCCCAAGCAGGGCCAGGCGAATCAGGCGCAGCGACTGCTGGTTGACCTGCTCGATGTCCAGCGTCGGCTCCTCGGCGATGACCTCGCCATCGAGCCCTTCCTTGGTCGCCTGGCGCTTGCTCAGCGCACGTTGGTAGGCCAGGCGCCGAGCGGCCACCGACA
The DNA here is from genome assembly GCF_025847435.2 of Pseudomonas sp. BT-42-2. Classification (NCBI taxonomy): domain Bacteria; kingdom Pseudomonadati; phylum Pseudomonadota; class Gammaproteobacteria; order Pseudomonadales; family Pseudomonadaceae; genus Pseudomonas; species Pseudomonas sp. BT-42-2. The sequence goes on along the minus strand of NZ_JAOYTM010000012.1, from coordinate 59,167 downwards.
GGCCCCGGACGAAGGCGGCCTCGATCACCAGCCAGAACAGCAGCAGGTAGAGGGTGTAGATCAGCCGGTCGGTGAGCTTCAGCGCGGTGTAGTAGTAGCCAAAGCATACCGCCACGAACAGCGCGATCGGCAGGGCCGTGAAGGCCACCCCGACTGCTTTGCGGAACAGCGAGGTATCGCGGTGCGCCGGGCTGCTGAGCAGCAGTCGGCTGAGCAGCCAGGCCATCAGCGCGTAGCAGGTCAGCACCACGCCGATCCCCAGGACGTCGTCGGCCAACGCCGAGGGCTGGTGCTCAGCCACCGCCACCACGCCGACCAATGCCAGTACCACGGTACCCAGGCGGCGCACCCAGCCGCGCAGGAACTCGACTTGCGGCTTGTGCCAGCGGAAGTGGATTTCTGCTACTCCGCCCGGGGCAAGGATGCGGTAGGCGGTGTAGAACACCAACCAGGCCTGGGCCAGTTGCCAAAGTGCCGCGCCGAGGTTGGCGTTCTGCCCACGCGCGTCGATCTGTAGTGCGTAGCTGCCCAGGGCCAGGGCAATGCTGACCGGCAAGGCCAGGAGAATGTTGATCAGGATGGCTTGGGGCGTATGCCACTGGCTATCGCGCTTGAAGTGGCCGATGTCCTGGTGAACCTTGCCCAGCCGCTGGTACAGGTATTTGCGGCGCCACAACAGCCCGCCGATGACCAGGAACAGCGGCAGGAACAGCAGCGGCCGCTGGATCAGGCCGTCAGTCAGCTCCTTGATCCCCGAACCCCAGGGCAGGTTGGCGACCTGGTCGACGAAGCGTTGCGGCACGCTGCGCAGCCATTCCCAATCCAGCGGCTTGTTGCTGGGGATCCAGAACATCTGCTCTTCCAGGGTGGTACGCAGGCCCTGGGCAGTGCTCAGCAGCTGCTTCTGGTTGAGCTGCAGGGTGATCGACTCGTTAAGCAGGGCGGACAGTTCGCGGTTCAGCCGTTCAAGCAGGTCGCTGCGGGTAATCGCCACTTCTAGCAGGGCTTTGCGCAGTTGTGGGGTGACATCCTGCTCGGGCTGCGTGGCCAGCAGGCGATCGACGTAGCCCACTGGGTTGCTCATCTGCTCGCGCTGCTGGTTGATCTCGAACTGGTACAGGCGGATGTCGGCGATCTGGTCGGCCAGGTCGCGGTCGAGCTTAAGGTGCGGCAGGGTCTGCTTCTGCTTGTAGAGGATCTTGGACAGCAGCAGGCTGCCCTTGAGCACGTTGATTTGCTCGTCCAGGGCCTGGTCGGCCTGGGTCAGGCTATCGAGCTGCTGCTTGGTCTTGAGGTTCTGCTGGGTCAGCTCGTTGAGGCGGTCGGTGCTTTTGAGCAGGTAGTCGGAAAGCTTGAGGTTGGCAGCGCTCTCGGTGGCCAACAGGCTGCTGCCACCGGCTTTTTGCGCTTCGATCGACTGCTGGGTGACGGTTTGCTGTGACTGGGCCAGGCGCTTGTCGTTGATCAGCGTCTGCAGGTCCTGGATTTCTTGCTCCAGACGCGCTGCGCGTTCGATCAAGAGGTCGTGCTGAGCGTTGCCCAGGTCTTGCAGCAGGCCGTTGCCAGCCAGTTCCTGGCGGCGCAGCAGGGTCACGGCGTTGAGCGATGCCAGTTCGGCATTAAGCTGGTTGCGCTGGTCGGCGGACAGGGTCTTGCCGTTGTCCTTGCCGGACTTGAGGCTGCTATTGATCTGTTGGGCGCGAGTCTGGTTGTTGCTGATCTCGCGTTGGGCCCGTTCGGGGCGGGTCTGCGAGTTGATGATCAGGCTATTGGCTTCGGACAGCGCTTTTTGCAGCTCACCCTGAAGGGTGCTGCGTTCGCTGAGCAGCTGTTCCAACTGCGGCACGCTGAGGCTGGCGTAGCGTTGGGCAACCGGTACGGTCTTGCTGGTCTTGAGCTTGATCAGTTCGCGCTGGCTTTCGCTGGTCAGGCGCGGAGCGTCGGCCAGCTGTTGCTTGAGCGCGGCGAGCTTCTTCTCGCTGTCTTCCTTGCTGGCGAGCAGGCTCAAGGTGTCTTCGAGGACTTGCTGCAGAGCCTTCTGCTCGGCCTCTGGAAGCTTGCGATCGGCAATCTTGTCGAGGCTGTTCTGGATGCTGGCGGTGGTTGGAGCCTCGGCCGCGCTGACAGCGAACGAGAGGGACAAGCACAGCCCGAGCAGGGCTGCGCGGAGATACACGCGCAGGGACATAGGCAGAGTCTTGTGCAGGGTTTTTGTAAAACGAGGTAAGTCGAAGTCTAGAGGAACAACCCGGGGCCAGGCCGAGTACCTTCCGGGAATCTGACGCCGACTTTGTGGATCTTGTTCCCGTCCATCACCGCGACGGTCCAGATTGTGCCGTGCCATTCGATCTGATCCCCTACTACTGGAGCGCCTCCGACCTTTTGTCGGATGAACTGCGCCAACGGCATTTTCGCGTCCAGGCCATCGAGTTTCAGGCCATAAAGTGCCGCCACTGCACCCAGCTCGGCATCACCTTCAAGGACGAAGTCGCCAAAGAAGCGTAGATCCAAACCTCGCTGGGGCGCTTGGCTGAACAGTTTGCCCAGCGCCGATAGATTGTGCTCATGACCGATCACGCAGAGCATGTCGCCCACTTCCAGCACGGTACTGCCCGAGGGGTGGAGCAATTGCTCGCCGCGAAACAGCGCGGCAATCCGCGTGCCTTCAGGCATCTTCAGCTCGCGCAGGGCGGCGCCGATGCACCATTTTTCTGCGCCCAGGCGATAGACGAACAGCTCCCACTCGCTGGTGACGTGCACCTCCAGCGCGGAGCGGGAGATCGGCGCTGGGTCCGGCGGCACCGTAACCTTCAGCAGCTTGGCCATCCACGGCAGGCTGGTGCCCTGCACCAGCAGTGATACCAGCACGATGAAGAACGCCAGGTTGAAGAACAGCTGCGCCTGCGGCAGCCCGGCCATCAGCGGGAACACCGCAAGAATGATCGGCACCGCACCGCGCAGGCCAACCCAGGAGATGAAGCCTTTCTCGCGGCCATGGAAAGCCTTGAACGGCAACAGGGCGGCGACCACCGAAAGGGGGCGGGCGACCAGGATCATCCACAGCGCCAGGCCCAGCGCGGGCAAGGCGATCGGCAGCAGGTCGTGCGGCGTGACCAGCAGGCCGAGTACCAGGAACATGCCGATCTGCGCCAGCCAGGCCATGCCGTCGAGCATGTGCAGAATGCCGTGGCGGCTGCGAATGGGGCGGTTGCCCAAGACCAGGCCGCATAGGTACACGGCAAGGAACCCGCTGCCATGCAGGGCGTTGGTCAGGGAGAACACCACCAGGCCACCGGCGACCACCAGGATCGGGTACAGGCCGCCGGCCAGGTTGATCCGGTTGACCAGCTGCAGCATCAGCCAGCCCCCGCCCAGGCCCAGCAGGCCACCGATGCCGAACTCGCGCAGCAGGTGGGTCAACAGGCTCCAGTGCAGGCCAGTCTGGCCGCTGGCAATCATGTCGATCAGGGTGACGGTGAGAAACACCGCCATCGGGTCGTTACTGCCCGACTCGATCTCAAGCGTGGCGGTAACCCGTTCGTTCAGACCCTTGCCGCCGAGCAGCGAGAACACCGCTGCGGCGTCGGTCGAACCGACGATGGCGCCGATCAGCAGCCCTTGAATCAGGCTCAGGTCGAACAGCCAGGCGGCGACCATGCCGGTCAACGCTGTGGTGATCAAAACGCCCACTGTGGCCAGCGACAACGCCGGCCACAAGGCTACGCGAAAGCTCGCCACTCGCGTACGCAAGCCGCCGTCGAGCAGGATCACCGCCAAGGCCAGGTTGCCCACCAGGTAGGCGGTTGGATAGTTGTTGAAGATGATGCCGCCACCATCGACTCCAGCGACCATGCCGACCGCGAGGATGATGACCAGAATAGGGATGCCCAGGCGCGATGACAGCGAACTGACCAAGATACTTGCACCCACCAGCAATGCGCCGATCAGGAACAGGCTATTGATGGTGCTTGCATCCAAAGGCAGTACTCCGGGGAAACGCGAAGGGAAGGCTGACGCCGAGCACGCAGGTTGCGTGCCAATCGATTCTAACCTGATGCCAGCGCGGGCTGTAAAGCGTTACCGCATGGCGGCAGGCGACTTGAGCTGAAGTGGTGCTCCACCTTCACTTAGGCAGAGCAACATGAGTAGCGGCAACAACCAGACACTTGAACACATTGCCCAGCGTTTCCTGGGTCGATTTCCTGATTTGCATGGCCTTGCCCGGCAGGCTGCCGGCCACGTGCTGCAGCGCCTGCTGGGGTACTGGCTCGACCCTGACACGCTCTATTGGCATGAGTTCGAATCGGCCGCCAGCAGCGCGCTGAGTTATACCGGCTGGCGTCATCGGGGGCCGCCGCGGCGTTCGCTGACGTTAACTGAGCTGGTGATGCAGCGATTCAGTCCGGCGCAGCAAACCGATGCTGACCAGCTGTCTGTCTATGGCGGTTTCTATCGGGTGGATGCCAGCCATGGCGAATATGACGAGCACAACGAAGTTCGCCTGGCGCCCCAAGCGGTGCTGGATATGTTCTGGCAGATGAACTTCTCTGAGCGCTACACGCAGCTGCTGCAAGCTTTTCAGGCGCAACACAGTGAGGACTTCTGTGTGCTGGCCCGGGCGCGTTTTGTGGCCGCGCTTGAGCGGTCGGCGCTTACCGAGGCGGAGCGCGCCGAGGTGCGCGCGGCGAGCCTTGTGGTAGCCACTGTGCCGATCACTGTGCAGGCGCTGCGTCGCAGCTGTGCGGCCTCGGCGCAGAGCGGCTGGAGTGCCTTGAGCATTGGTGGCATCGCCGCCCGGACACTGTTCCAGCGAACGCTCGGCACGGGCAGGCCTTGCCTGTACCTGGCGGATGAGCAGGATGCGCTACGGGTGTTCGATGATCGCCACGCACTGCAGGCGTGGTTGAGCGATCAGGCGGGCACGTCCGTGGGCCGTGAGCGTTTGATCGAGTATTTCATCGGCGTTGATGTGCTGGCGCAATCACTGCGACCGCGCCTGCGCAACTACTTGAAGTTGCTGGCACAAGCGCGGGGCGATATCGGCATCGCCGGGCAGGCCATCACTGGCGACCTGTTCGTACGCTTGCGCGAGCAAGCCATGGCGCAACTGGTCAACAACGCCCATGAGCGCCTGACCAGTAATGCCGAGCTGCGCAAGGCGAATTGGCTGGCCGGGTTGCAGGCTGCCAGCGTGATCATTGCACCTATGGCGCCGTTTGGATGGCCGGTGGTGCTGACTTCGCTGGGGCTTGGCGTGGGCAGTCTTGGCTTGCATCTGGATCGCGCCATCAACGGTAAGTCGGCTTGGCGTGTGGCAGCGTGGTGGGCTGTGGTGCTGGATATCCTGTTCATCTTGTTGGACGCGGCGATGATGCGCAGTGGCGAGTTGTTTGCCGATGCGCGGCAACCGCTGCGTATCGGCGCGCAGAGCGAACTGGCCGTTTCCGGGCCTGACTGGGAGCGTTACATGCTGCCCGCAGCCGATGAGCTCCTGGCGTATTCCGATCGCGCTCTGGCGCGTCAAGAATCGCTGATGGGCGCAGTACCTTGGGCTGATCTGGATGTGTTGGGTACGAGTGGCGAATACCTGGATGCCTTCAGTGAGCCGTATCCGGTGTACCGCGATGAGTATGGCTATGGTTCGGCAGCCATTGCCGAATACACCAGCTCACCGGAGCGCTACAACAACCTCTGGCGTGGCTTGCCGCTTGAGGGCAGGCGCAGTGTCAGTATCCAGCGAAGCCACGACCTGGCGCATGCGCTGGGCCAGATTGGGCTGAACAATCAGTTAACGCTGTACCGGGCAGCGTCGGTATTACGCGGTACCGGCACGTCGGTGTTTCGTGAGGGTGGGGTAGGGGTGGGTGATGTGCTGGTGACCACCGATTTCACCTCGTTCACCGAGAACCCATACGCACTTTGGGAGGTGTTCAACAACCCACAGGCGCAGGTTAGCGGCAAGACGGTATTTGATGACCATGCGGTGGTGTATGTGCTGGAACCAGGCGAGTTTGCTGAGGCTACACCGGTGGCGCCGTTCTCGCGACGGCCGGATGAGGTCGAGTCGTTGATGCTGCCGGGGCGTTATCTCCAGGTCGAGAAAGTGACCGCTGTGCAGGGGGCGAACCATCGGTTCATGGAGGTGCGGCTGAAGGGATTGGGTCAGGTGCCGGCCGGGGCGAGGGTGTATGAGATGCGTACGGGGGAGGTGTTTGATCGGGAGGTTTTGGCGCGGCGACTGGGGGCCGATGATGACTCGTTGATGCGGCGGTTTTTCCCTATTCCCACCTGAGCGTGTGCTCATGAAGAAGCTTGGGGCTGCGCAGCAGCCCCAAGCGGATAACGCGCAAATCAGCCTTGCTTGACTTCACGCATCGGCTTGCCTTTGACCGGTGCACCATTAGCCACGTAGTACTTGGCCGTGCTGCGCGGCAGTGGCTTGCGACCACGGATCTTGTCGGAGATTTTCTCGGCGATCATGATCGTGGTGGCGTTGAGGTTGCCGGTGATGATGATCGGCATAATCGAGGCATCGACCACGCGCAGGCCTTGCATGCCATGCACGCGGCCTTCGTTGTCGACCACCGCCATCTCGTCGGTACCCATCTTGCACGAGCAGGATGGGTGGAACGCGGTCTCGGCGTGCTCACGGATGAACTTGTCCAGCTCTTCGTCGGTTTGCACATGCTCACCCGGGCTGATCTCGCGACCACGGTACGGGTCCAGCGCTGGCTGGGCCATGATCTCGCGGGTCAGGCGGATGCCGTCGCGGAATTCCTGCCAGTCCTGCTCGGTGGCCATGTAGTTGAACAGGATGCTCGGGTGCTGGCGCGGGTCCTTGGACTTGAGTTGGATACGGCCGCGGCTTGGCGAACGCATCGAGCCCATGTGCGCCTGGAAGCCGTGTTCCTTCACGCCATTGGAGCCGTTGTAGTTAATCGCTACCGGCAGGAAGTGGTACTGGATGTTCGGCCACTCGAACTCAGGACGAGTACGGATGAAACCACCGGCCTCGAACTGGTTGCTGGCGCCGATGCCAGTGCCATTGAACAACCACTCGGCGCCAATGGCCGGCTGGTTCCACCACAGCAGCGACGGATACAGCGAGACCGGCTGGGTGCAGGCGTACTGCAGGTACAGCTCCAGGTGGTCTTGCAGGTTCTCGCCGACGCCCGGCAGGTCGTGCACCACCGGTACGTCGAGGCTTTCCAGCAGGGCGCGGGGGCCGACGCCGGAGCGTTGCAGCAGTTGCGGCGAAGCGATGGCGCCGGAGCTGACGATGACTTCCTTGCGTGCACGCGCTTCGACGCGCTCTTCGCTGTCGCCGACCAGGTAGGTCACGCCCACGGCGCGCTTGCCGTCGAACAGGATGCGGTCAGACAGGGCGTGGGTGACGATGGTCAGGTTCGGACGCTTCTTGGCCTGGTCCAGGTAACCGCGAGCGGTGCTGGCGCGACGGCCTTTCTTGGTCACGGTACGGTCCATCGGGCCGAAACCTTCCTGCTGGTAGCCGTTGAGGTCTTCAGTGCGCGGGTAGCCGGCCTGCACGCCGGCTTCGACCATGGCGTGGAACAGCGGGTTGTTGCCGGCTTTAGGCGTGGTGACGCTGACCGGGCCTTCGCCGCCGTGGTAATCGTTCGGGCCGATGTCACGGGTTTCCGCTTTGCGGAAGTACGGCAGGCAGTCCAGGTAAGTCCAGTCTTCCAGCCCTGGCAACTTGGCCCAGCCGTCGAAGTCCAGGGCGTTGCCACGGATGTAGCACATGCCGTTGATCAGCGAGGAGCCACCCAGGCCCTTGCCGCGGCCACATTCCATGCGGCGGCCGTCCATATGTGGCTCTGGATCGGTCTCGTAGGCCCAGTTGTAGCGGCGGCCCTGCAGCGGGAAGGCCAGGGCGGCTGGCATCTGGGTGCGGAAGTCGAAGCGGTAGTCCGGACCGCCGGCTTCGAGCAGCAGTACGCTGACGTTGGCGTCTTCGGTCAGGCGGGTGGCGATCGTGTTACCGGCCGAACCTGCGCCGACGATGATGTAATCGTATTCCATGGGTTTCTCCCATTTGAGCGGCAAGCTTCAAGCTACAAGCTGCAAGAAAAGCAGTTGTGCAAAGCTCGCGAATGGATGAGGCCTGCAAGGGCCGGTGGCATGACGCCGACCGGCTCTTTCTTGCAGCTTGAAGCTAGCAGCTGGAAACGGTTGGTCAGAAGACCGACGAGTAGCCGCCCAGCTCAACCTGGACCGACTTGATGCGGGTGTACTGGGCCAGCGAGCTGACGCCGTTTTCACGGCCAACGCCCGACTGCTTGTAGCCGCCCACTGGCATTTCAGCTGGCGACTCACCCCAGGCGTTGATCCAGCAGATGCCAGCTTCAAGCTGGTGGATGATACGGTGGGCGCGGCTGATGTCGTTGGTGCATACGCCAGCGGCCAGGCCGTACTCGGTGTCGTTGGCGCGGCGGATGACTTCTTCTTCGCTCTCGTAGGAGAGGATGCTCATCACTGGGCCGAAGATCTCTTCTTTGACGATGGTCATGTCGTCGGTGCAGTCGGTGAACACGGTTGGGGCAACGAATGCGCCCTTGGCGAAATCACCTTCGGTCAGACGCTCGCCGCCGCACAGGACGCGGGCACCTTCTTCTTTACCCTTGGCGATGTAACCCAGCACGCTTTCCATGTGCTGGAAGCTGACCAGCGGGCCGAAGTTGGTGTTTTCATCTTCTGGGTTGCCGACACGGATGCGCGCAACGCGCTCGGCGATCTTGGCTTCGAAGGCGGCTTTCATCGCGGCAGGGATGAACACCCGAGTGCCGTTGGTGCAGACCTGACCGGAGCTGTAGAAGTTGGCCATCATGGCGATGTCGGCTGCCTTGTCCAGGTCGGCGTCGGCGCAGATGATCAGCGGCGATTTACCGCCCAGTTCCATGGTCACTTCCTTGAGCGAGGAGCTCGAAGCGCTGGCCATGACTTTTTTGCCGGTGGTGGTGCCGCCGGTGAAGGAAACTTTCTCGATGCGCGGGTGCTCGGTCAGCCAGGTGCCGACTTCGCGACCGCTGCCGGTCAGAACGTTGAAGACGCCGTTTGGCAGGCCAGCTTCGGTGTAGATTTCAGCCAGTTTCAGGGTAGTCAGCGAGGTGACTTCCGACGGCTTGAAGATCATCGCGTTGCCAGCGGCCAGGGCTGGAGCGGATTTCCACAGGGCGATCTGGATCGGGTAGTTCCACGCGCCGATACCGACGGTGACGCCCAGCGGCTCGCGACGGGTGTAGACGAAGGAGCTTTCACGCAGGGGGATCTGCTCGCCTTCGATGGCCGGTACCAAGCCTGCGTAGTATTCCAGCACGTCGGCGCCGGTGACGATGTCGACGTAGCGGGTTTCCGAGTACGACTTGCCGGTGTCCAGGGTTTCCAGCTGGGCCAGCTCGTCATTGCGCTCGCGCAGGATGTCGACGGCGCGACGCAGGATGCGCGAACGCTGCATGGCGGTCATCGCCGCCCAGACTTTCTGGCCACGCTCGGCGCTTTCGACGGCTTTCTCGACGTCAGCCTGGGTAGCACGCTGCACGTGGGCGAGGACTTCGCCGGTAGCCGGGTTGATGGCTTCGAAGGTGGCGTCAGAGCCAGCGTCGACATAACCACCATCGATGTAGAGTTTTTGCGTTCCGAAACGGGCCATAGTGTCCTCGCAAGTGCAGTGTGTGGTTGGCTTTGCGCGTCACGCTCCTGCCGGGTGGGCAAGTGCCGTGCGCGCTTGTTCAGCGGCCTGGTCGGTTGTGGCCAGGGTGTGCTGCTTAGCCAGTTGTAGATCCATGTATTCGTAGGCAATTCGTATTGCCTGCTCGGTGTCGAATGCATCTCCCGACAGAGCGCCACGCAGCCAAAGGCCGTCGATCAGCGCTGCCAGCCCGCGGGCTGCCTTACGCGCATGGTAGAGCGGCAGGGCGCGGCGGAACTGACAGCACAGGTTGGAATACAAGCGGTGATCGTTGATCCGCTGCAACCTGTGCAAATCGGGTTGGTGCATGCTGGAAGCCCAGAAGGCCAACCAGGTTTTCATTGCCGGGCCGTTCACCTGGCTGGCATCGAAGTTGCCCTCGATGATCACCTTCAGGTGAGCGCGCGGGCTGTCGTCCGTCAGGGCCTGGCGACGTGCTCTTACGCCTTCGTTGAGCATGTTCATGATGTAACGCATTGTCGCTGCGATCAGGCCGTTCTTGTCCCGAAAGTAGTGACTGATGATGCCATTCGACACCCCGGCCAAACGGGCAATAAGCGCAATGCTGGCGTCCCCCAGTCCGACCTGATCGACCGCCTGCAGGGTGGCTTCGATCAACTGCTGGCGGCGGATGGGTTGCATACCGACCTTGGGCATCTTGCTTTCTCCTCAGGCCTGCGGGCAGACGACAAGCGGCTGCCTCGGCGAAGGCCAGTCTATTTTGTTTTGATTGAACGTTCAATCAATAAAGAATAAGCTCTGCGACAATTTGTGCCATTGACAGTTTTTCAGCTGGTCCAAGCGGCACTGATTGTCACCCCAGGAAATCGTGTAACCCCCGGAATACAAGGCGTTGACGGGCTGGAGCGATGCGAATGACAGATTCTGCCGAACGGTCACAGGCCGTGCGACAGGCCCTTGGAGCGGGCGAGATGATCTGTGGCTAATGCGCGCACCCAAGCATGGGAGGCGGCTCGCACTCAGGCCATCTGTCTGGTTTTTTGCAACGTTTCGATTCGGGATCACGGTTTCCAAGGTGCTTTTATAACACCTGACGCAGTAGGGCTATTGCACCAATTGCGCGGGAAATGACTGATTAGCCTCCACAGCCGCACTCCCCGGAGCATTCGTGCAATGAGTTCTGCCTCCCTAACCAAACCCCCCGCCGAGAGGGTCCGGGTCAACAACGTGGTGTTCATCACCTCCGCGCTGCTGATCCTTGTGTTGACTGCCTTGCTTATCGCTGTACCGGAAAAAGCCGGTGAAGTTCTCAACGTCGCCCAGACTTGGCTGACCCGCACTTTCGGCTGGTACTACATGCTGGTGATCGGCGGATACCTGGTATTCGTAGTGGTCTTGGCCTTCTCCAATTTCGGCAAGCTCAAGCTTGGCGGCAAGGATGACCAGCCTGACTTCAGCTACGGCGCCTGGGCTGGCATGTTGTTCTCCTCCGGTATCGGTATCTCGCTGCTGTACTTTGGCGCCTCCGAGCCGCTGGACCACTACTTCAATCCGCCTGAAGGCCCTTCGGCCAGCGCCGAGGCTGCGCGCCAGGGCCTGCAACTGACCTTCCTGCACTGGGGCCTGCACGGCTGGGCGATCTACGCCCTGGTCGGCCTGGCCGTGGGTTACTTCGCCTACCGCCACAACCAGCCGCTGGCATTGCGCTCGGCGCTGTATCCGTTGATGGGCGAGCGTTGGGTCAAGGGTGGCGCCGGTCACGCAGTGGACATCTTCGGTATGTTCGTGACCCTGCTGGGCCTGGTGACCAACCTGGGTATCGGCTCGATGCAGGTGGCCTCGGGGCTGGAATACCTGTTCGGCATGGACCACAGCAAGACCAACCTGCTGATCGTGATCCTGGTCATGGCTACGGTCGCCACGGTGGCGGCGGTTTCCGGTGTGGAAAATGGCATCCGTCGTCTGTCCAACCTGAACATCCTGCTGTTCAGCGGCCTGTTGATCTTTGTCCTGCTGGCGGGTGACACCCTGCACCTGCTCAACGGCTTCGTGCAGAACATTGGCGACTACCTCAACGGCATCGTGCTCAAGACCTTCGACCTCTACGTCTATGAAGGCGAGGCCGGCAAGTCCGAGCGCTGGTTGGGCCTGTGGACCGTGTTCTACTGGGCCTGGTGGATCTCCTGGGGCCCATTCGTCGGCATGTTCATTGCCCGTATTTCCAAAGGCCGCACCGTGCGTGAGCTGGTCGCTGGCGTGCTGCTGATCCCGCTGGGCTTCACCCTGGCCTGGCTGTCGATCTTCGGCAACACTGCGCTGGACCTGGTGATGAACCATGGCGCCGTGGAGTTGGGCAAGACCGCGCTGGAGCAGCCGTCGATGTCGATCTACCAGCTGCTGGAGTACTTCCCAGCGGCCAAGATCGTCATTGGTGTAGCGGTGTTCGTGGGCTTCGTGCTGTTCCTCACCCCAGCCGACTCCGGCGCGGTGATGATGGCCAACCTGTCGTGCAAAGGTGGTCAGGTCGACGAAGACGCGCCGCATTGGATGGTGGTGTTCTGGTCGGTGGTGATTACCCTGGTCACCATCGGTTTGCTGTTCGCCGGCAACTTCGCGGCGATGCAGACCATGGTGGTACTGGCCGGGCTGCCGTTCTCGGTGGTGTTGGTGCTGTTCATGTTCGGCCTGTACAAGGCCATGAAGCAGGACTCGCAGCTTGAGCAGGAGCGCGCCGAACTGGCCGCCCGTGGTCGTCGCGGTTTCAGCGAGCGCCTCAGTGCGATGGACCTGCAGCCGACTCAGGCCGTGGTTCAGCGCTTCATGGACAAGCAGGTCAGCCCTGCGCTCAAGGATGCCGCCGCACAGTTGCGCACCCTGGGCTTCGAGGTCGAAACCCGAGTGGGCCAGTCGCGCAACATGATGGGCCTGCGGGTGATGATGGAAGAGGGTAACCCGTTCGTCTATGAAGTGAGCCTGGACGGCTACATGGCCGCGCCGAGCGAGGCACCGGTCGAAGGTGAGCCGGAAGTCCGCCAGCGTTTCTACCGCGCCGAGGTGTACCTGCACGACGGCAGCCAGGAGTACGACCTGATGGGCTTTACCCCTGAACAGGTGGTGCGTGATGTGCTCGATCAGTTCGAGAGCCATCGCCAGTTGCTTGGCCGTGTCTATAGCTGACAACGGTTGAAGCAAAAGAGAAGGGCCCTGTTCGTGAGAACAGGGCCCTTTCTCGTTGCGACGCTCATTTTTTCCCTGAAGCCGCTGGTTGTAACAGATCGGTGCGTACTGCAGAGCGTTGCTCTATCAAGTCTTCACTGACCGTGCACAGCGTCAGGGGCAGTTGCTGGGCCTTGAACTCATAGCGCTTATGGCGCAGGTGACGAAAGCCAGCGGGATCCTGGCAGTCAGTCGTCGCAGGTGGCCCGCGCTTTACCCGGTACAGGGTCAGGTGCGGCGGTGCGGTGCGCCAACTGACTTGTACATTGCCATTGGGCAGCGCTGTGACGGTCATGTCGGGGTCTGGCACGGGAGCTGCGGGAAGCAGCTGGGTCGCTAGGCTCAGGCTATTGCCCATCAAGGCCGGGGAGGGCTTGTGCTCGGCTGAGTCGACGCCGATCAGGCAGAGGAAGTGCCAGCCTGGTTCTGGACCGATGGGCTCGTCAATGTGATTTTGCTCAGCAGCGATAGTGCCGCTGTAGCCCTCAGGGTTTTCACAGGCGAGCGGGTTGCGCACGGTTTTGTATCGGTAGCGTGGCGTATTCAGGGAAAAGCTAAGGCCCCACCTGGGTAGACGCTCGTTACCCTCTGCATCGGTCGCGATCTTGGTGAGCGATCGGGGATTTTTTTCGACGATCAACTCAAAGCCCGGCAGCAGTTGGCAACTGTCCAGTGACAGATTGGCAAAGCCTTGAGCGAAACACCCTTGCAAGCGGCCCAGTGGTATGGAAAAGCCCGTCGTCAACGCGGGTTTATCAGTTTGAACCGGCACTTGGCAGGGGCTGCTCAGTGAGCAAGGGGCAGCTTTGCCGCTTATCGGTTCAGAAACGCTGTTGAGCACGCTGAGCAGGCGGCCACTTTGCACATCGATCACTGGGCTGCCGGAGGAGCCGGGTCCCAGGCCTAGGCAGTCGTTGCTGTAGATGTTGCGCCATACCCACGGGGCTGCGATCACGAAGTCGGTAGTGGCCTGGCTGCAGGTTGTCAGGCGCAAGCCAAGCTCATTGGCGGATGACTCGCCGATGACATGCACGTTTGCGCCAGGGGGAGAATCTGCGGCTAGCGCTAACGGCACAATGCCGTGCGCCATGACCTGGCTGAGACTCGCGTCCAGCTCCAATAGGGCCAGATCGAGGCCCTGCATGCTGCTCCACACCGTGCGTTTGAGGGCGAAGGTGTGGCGCTGGTCCTGGGTGTCTACGAAGAAGTTGAAGCTGATGCTGCCTTCGATCTCAGTGTCATGGCCGATCACGCCGTTGCGTTTGTCCACGCAATGCCCCGCGGTGACCAGGTAGGCGGGGCCTGATGCGGCCATTCCGGGCGCGCGGCTGTCGATCAGGCTGGCAATGCATTGGCTACCGCCTGGCCGGGTCAGGCGGCCAATGCCGGTCCATTGGCGACGCTCACCGTGGGCATTGGTCAGCAGCTCAGGGGTGGGGACCGAAGGCTGGACGGTATCTTCGGCGCTGGCCGTTATGGCCAGGCTGATCAGGGCTGCGCCCAGGCAGAAAGGGTGGCGCTTGAACATGGAAGTCTCCGTAATGTTTGGAGTTCCATTGTTTTCAACTGCCTGGGCGGCAAGCGGTAGATAGATCTGACAGATAGTCAGCGGTTGCTGTAGCGGCCGTTTTTGCCATGTCCGGGCATGGCTTGGTTACCACGCTCGGCAATCATCTGTGAAAGCTCGATCAGCTCGACGCCCTGGCTCTTCAGGCGCGGAATTTCCCGTTGCAGAACCTCCAGCGTCTGTGGATAGGGGTGGCCGATCAGTACCGCCGAGCCCTGCTTGCGGGCCTGGGCAATACCCACCTGGAGCTGGGCGGTGATCGCTTCTGTGGTGCGCACATCATCCAGGAACACATCCCGCGACACATGCGCCAGGCCGATCGCCTGAGCTTCGGCGGCGGCGACCGTGGCGGCACTGGTGCGGCTGTCGACGAAGAACAGGTGACGCTGCTGCAACTCAGCCATCAACCAGGTCATTGGCGTGCGCTGGGCGGTCATGCGGCTGCCCATGTGATTGTTGATGCCGGCAGCGTGGGGCACCTTCGCCAGGGCGGCATTGAGCCGGCTAGCGAGTTCCGGCAACGGGATATCGGGGTGCCAGGCGTAGGGGCCGGTGGCCGGATCCATGGGCATGTGCAGGATGACCGTCTTGCCGGCCTTGTGCGCCTGACGGGCGAAGTCGCTGGCATGCGGCGTGTCGGGCATGATCGCCATGGTGACCGGCCCAGGCAGGGCGAGCGTGCGATTGTCGCGCTCGATGTTCTGGCCCAGGTCGTCGATGATGATGCTCATATAAGCCTTGGCTGGCGCCGCATGGGCGGTGCCAGCCAGCAGCCAGAACAGCGTAAACAGCAGATAACGCATCGAGAGGATCAATCGCCCTTGGTGATGTTCAGGCCTTTGAGCAGGCTCAGGGCCTGGCTCAGCTGGAAGTCATCATCCTGTGGGCGATCCTTGCGTTTGCTGCTTCCGGTCGGGCGGTCGGCGCCGCCGTTGCCGTTGCCCAGGTGACCTTGCAGGTCGGCTTCCTTGAAGTTCTCGGTATCGGCTTCGGCGGTCAGCTTGGCTGGGCGCACTTCGATGTCCGGAACGATCCCCTGGGCCTGGATCGAGCGGCCGTTGGGGGTGAAGTACAGGGCGGTGGTGAGCTTCAGGGCGCGGTCATTGGCCAGTGGCAGCACGGTCTGAACCGAGCCTTTGCCGAAACTGTCGGTGCCCATCAGCACGGCGCGCTTCTGGTCTTGCAGAGCGCCGGCGACGATCTCCGAGGCCGAGGCGCTGCCACCGTTGATCAGCACCACCAACGGTACGCCTTCGCTGGCGTCGGCGGCGTTGGCCGAGAAGCGCAGTTCAGAGTTGGCGATACGGCCCTTGGTGTAGACGATCAGGCCCTTGGTGAGGAAGTGGTCGGCCACTTCTACCGCCGACTGCAGCACGCCGCCTGGGTTGTTGCGCAGGTCCAGGACCACACCGCGCAGCTTCTTGCCGTTGTCCTTGCGCATCTTGGCCAAGGCCTTGCCGACTTCATCGCCGGTCTTGACCTGGAACTGGGTGATGCGGATGTAGCCGTAATCGTTCTCGAGCAGCTGGCTCTTGACGCTCTTGACCTGGATGACCGCGCGGGCGAGGGTGACGTCGAACGGCGTACCGCCATCGCGAACCAGGGTCAGGGTGATTTTTTCGCCGATCTTGCCACGCATCTTGTCGACCGCTTCGGTCATGGTCTGGCCGCGGGTGGGCGCGCCGTTGATCTTGACGATCAAATCGCCCGCCTCGATGCCTGCGCGGGAGGCCGGGGTGTCGTCGATCGGCGAGACGACTTTGACAAAGCCGTCTTCCATGCCGACTTCGATGCCCAAACCGCCGAATTCGCCGCTGGTGCTTTCCTGCAACTCCTGGAAGTCTTCAGGGCCGAGGTAGGCGGAGTGTGGGTCGAGGTTGCTGAGCATGCCCTTGATGGCGTTTTCCAACAGGGTCTTGTCGTCCACCGGCTCGACGTAGGCCGCCTTGATCCGGTCCATGACCTCGGCAAAGGTGCGCAGCTCCTCCAGCGGCAGCGGCGACTTGGCCGTCACCTCGGTGGCAGGCACCGGCGCTGGCACCGCGGCTGGCTTGGCCGGCTCAGCGGCAACGGCCAGGGGCGCGCCGATCGCCAGGGCGATGGTCAGGGCCAGTTGGGTGAGGCGAGGCGAGTGCAGCATGTCGAACGAACTCCTGATCCTGTTGGCGCTCCCGCAGGAGCCACGGTGCAGCCACCGTAAAAATAAAATGCCTAGCCACGGCACCATTGCGCGGGGTCGCTGGGGCGGCCCTGCTGGCGAATGGCGAAGTACAAGCCTGCGCTATCCTGGCCACCGCTGTCACCCACGGTGGAGATGGCTTCGCCGGCCTTGACTACGTCACCGGCGCTCTTGAGCAGGCTCTGGTTGTGGCCGTACAGGCTCAGGTAACCATTACCATGGTCGAGAATGACCAGAAGTCCAGCGCCGCGCAACCAGTCGGCAAATACCACTCTACCGCCATGCACAGCGCGCACTTGGGTGCCGGTGGCGGCGCTGATCATCACGCCATCCCATTTGGCCCGGGCATCGCCACCGCGCGCATCGCCGAAGCGTGCCAGTAGTCGACCATTGACTGGCCACGGAAGTTTTCCCCGAGCGGCAGAAAATGCGCCGCCGTAGTTGGCGCCATCACCAGAAACCAGTGGGCCGAGGGTGGTCAGGGCCTTTTTCTTCGGCGGCTCTGGCGCTTGGCGAGCGGCCAGGGCTTCTTGCTGGCGACGCTTCTCAGCCTCCTGCTGAGCGAGCAAGGCCTTCTGGCGCGCCTCCTCGGCTTCGCGGGCCTGACGAGCAAGGGTTTCCTCGATGGTTTTGAGGACTTTGCCCAGCTCGGCTTGATCCTGCTGGCGCGCTTGCAGTTTCTGGTCGCGCTCTTTCAGGTCGCTGTTGAGCTTGGCCAGCACCTGCTGGCGCTTGCTGCGCTCGGCTTCGAGCTCTTGCCGGCGGCTGTCGAGATTGCCGCGCTGGGCCAGCAGTTGCGCCTGTTGGCTGGCGATGTCCTGTTCGACATTGGCCAGCTGGCGCAGGGTTTCGTTGAAGGTGCGCAGTTGCTCCAGGCGCGCCTTGCTCAGGTAATCGTAGTACGTCAGGGTGCGGGCGAATTTCTCAGGGTTCTGCTGGTTGAGCAGCAGCTTGAGGTATTCCTCACGGCCATTGTTCTGGTAAGCCGAACGGGCCTGAATGGCGATCAGGCGTTGCTGTTCAACGCGGGCGGACTGGAGTTTTTTTTTCTCGGTATCAAGGCGCTCCAGTTCGCCCTCGGTCTTTTTTAGTTCTTGCTGCAACGCCTCCACCTGTTTTTCCAGCGCGCCGATATCGGTCTCGGTGCTCTTGAGGTCTTTTTGCACGCCAGACTTTTCCTCCTGGAGCTTGCCCAGCATCTTCTTGAGCTCGGCGATGTCCTGGCGGGTGGCGTCCAGTTGTTGCTGGGTCTGCGCACGCTCATCGGCGAAGGCCGGGCTGAACAGGCAAGACAGGGCGAGAAGAATCAGGGCGCGAAGCATGAGGTTGGGCGTACCAGGGATGGAGACTGGCCTAGTATGCCCGCCTGGGCCTGCAAAAAAAACGCCTCGCGGCATCTGCGGCGAGGCGTTGGTCTGGAAAACCGTGAGACTGGGGCCGCTTTGCGGCCCTTCGCGGGCGAGCCCGCTCCCACAGCAATCGAGTCGATCATAAAACAGGCGGTGTGCCAGGACCTGTTGGACAGGCCCCGTAGTTATCAGGCATCCACCAGGATCGAGGTTCCGGTCATCTCTGCTGGCTTTTCCAGGCCCAGCAGTTGCAGCATGGTCGGCGCCACGTCCGCCAGCACGCCGCCTTCGCGGACCTTGAGCTTGCGCTTGCCAACATAGATGAACGGCACCGGCTCGGTGGTATGAGCGGTATGCGCCTGGCCGGTGCACTCGTCTTCCATTTGTTCAACGTTGCCGTGGTCAGCGGTAATCAGCGCTTCGCCGCCAACCTTGTCCAGCGCCTCGACAATGCGTCCCACGCAAGTGTCCAGCGCCTCGACAGCCTTGACCGCTGCCTCGAACACGCCGGTATGGCCGACCATGTCGCCGTTGGCGTAGTTGACCACGATGACATCGAAGCGCTGCTGCTCGATGGCTTCGACGATGCGGTCGGTCACTTCAGGGGCGCTCATTTCTGGCTGCAGGTCGTAGGTGGCGACCTTCGGCGACGGGATCAGGATGCGCTCTTCGCCTTCGAACGGCTCTTCACGCCCGCCCGAGAAGAAGAACGTCACGTGGGCATACTTCTCGGTCTCGGCGATACGCAGCTGGGTCTTGCCGTTTTTCGCCAGGTACTCGCCCAGTACGTTGTCCAGGCTGGCTGGGGCAAAGGCCGCAGGGGCAGCGATCTTGGCCGAGTACTGGGTCAGGCCGATGTAGGCGGCAAGCTTGGGCAGGCGGGCACGCGGGAATTCGTTGAAGTCTGGCTCGACGAACACGCGCGACAGCTCGCGGGCACGGTCGGCGCGGAAGTTCATGAAGATCACCGCATCGCCATCTTCGACTTTCACCGCTTCGCCAATGCGCGTGGCCTTGACGAACTCATCGCTCTCGTCGCGTGCGTAGGCCGCTTCAAGGCCTGCCACGGCGGTATCGGCAGTGTAATCGGCGACCGAGTCGACGATCAGGTTGTAGGCGGCGCTGACGCGGTCCCAACGGTTGTCACGATCCATTGCGAAGTAGCGGCCAATCAGGCTGGCGATGCGGCCTTTACCCAGCTTGGCGAAGGTCGCGTCGAGCAGTTCGATCGACGACTGGGCGCTGCGTGGCGGGGTGTCGCGACCATCGAGGAAGGCGTGCAGGTAGATTTTCTCGGCGCCACGTTGTGCGGCCAGTTCGGCCATGGCGACCAGGTGGTCCTGGTGGCTGTGTACGCCGCCGTCGGAAAGCAGGCCGAGAATGTGCACGGCCTTGCCGGCGCTGGCGGCCTTGTCCACCGCACCCGTCAGCACGGGGTTATGGAAGAACTCGCCGTCACGGATGGCCTTGGTCACCCGGGTGAAGTCCTGGTACACCACGCGCCCGGCACCCAGGTTCATGTGACCGACCTCAGAGTTGCCCATCTGGCCGTCGGGCAAGCCGACATCCATGCCAGAGCCGGAGATCAAGCCGTTGGGCTGGGTAGCCCGCAGGCGATCGTAGACCGGGGTGTTGGCTGCAAAGATGGCGTTGTACTCGGGGCTTTCGCTGTGACCGAAACCATCCAGGATGATCAGGACCAGGGGTTTAGGCGTGCTCGTCATCAATCCCACTCACGGTTGCTAGAAGATGATAAAGACACGCATTTTAGGGCAAATACGCCATCTGGGGCGAAAATTCATCGTGCTGCCCGACCATCGTCCCGACCAGCTGTAATGAAAGCTGTTCGCCTGCCTGGCCTACGGGCTTTGGTGGGCCTTTGGGGCTGTGTATACTGGCCGCCATTTTCAATCGCGTGGAACACACCTGATGGTTGCTAACCTGATCACTTTTGCCACAAACCACTTCATTTTGGTGGCGATCTTCTTCGTTCTGCTGATCCTGCTGCTGGTCAATGAAATTCGTCGCGGCGGGCAGAGCCTGAGCAACGGCCAATTGACCGCCCTGGTCAATGCCGACAAGGGTCTGGTGATCGACATCCGCCCGAGCAAGGAATATTCGGCAGGGCACATCGTCGGTGCGCTGAACATCCCGCAAGACAAGCTCGCCACTCGCATGGCAGAGCTGGAGAAACACAAAGACAAGACCCTGATCGTGGTCGACAGCATGGGCCAGCAGTCTGGTACCCATTGCCGTGAACTGCTCAAGGCTGGTTACACCGCCGCCAAGCTCAGCGGTGGCATTTCCAGCTGGAAAGCCGATAACCTGCCCCTGGTGAAGTGATATGAAGCCCGTCATCGTTTACTCCAGCGACTACTGCCCCTACTGCATGCGCGCCAAGTACCTGCTCGAGAGCAAGGGCGTGGCGTTCGAGGAAATCAAGGTCGACGGCAAACCACAGGTTCGCGCCGAAATGAGCCAGAAGGCCGGCCGTACCTCGGTGCCGCAGATCTGGATCGGCAGTACCCATGTCGGTGGTTGCGATGACCTCTATGCCCTGGAGCGGGCGGGCAAGCTCGACAGCCTTCTCGCGGCCTGATTCACACCGCTTAGAACCCCATTAGGAAAAGGATCTGCCATGACTGACCAACAAAATAACGGCGCCGCCGCCGACGAAAACGCCCCACAATTTTCCATGCAGCGCATCTATGTGCGCGACCTGTCGTTCGAAGCGCCAAAGAGCCCGCAGATCTTTCGTCAGCAGTGGGAACCGGCGGTTTCGCTGGACCTGAACACCCGTCAGAAAGCCCTGGAAGGTGACTTCCACGAAGTCGTACTGACCCTGTCGGTAACCGTCAAGAACGGTGACGAAGTGGCGTTCATTGCCGAAGTTCAGCAGGCGGGTATCTTCCTGATCAAGAACCTCGACGCGCCATCGATGAGCCACACCCTGGGTGCATTCTGCCCGAACATCCTGTTCCCGTATGCGCGCGAAACCCTGGACAGCCTGGTGACCCGTGGTTCGTTCCCGGCCCTGATGCTGTCGCCGGTCAACTTCGACGCCCTGTACGCGCAAGAGATGGAGCGCATGCAGGCCGCTGGCGAAGCACCGTCGCTGCAGTAAGCACGGCTTGCGAGAAACGAAAAGCGCCCCTTGGGGCGCTTTTTTCATGGCCGTCAGGCAAACCCTTGCTGACGCCACGCCTCGTATACCGTCACTGCAACGGTATTGGACAGGTTCAAGCTGCGACAGCCCGGACGCATCGGCAGGCGCAGCTTCTGCTCAGCCGGCAAATTGTCCAGCACTTCGGCGGGCAACCCGCGACTTTCAGGCCCAAACAAGAACGCATCGCCCGGCTGGTAAGCGACCTCGTGAAACGGATGCGAGCCTTTGGTGGTGAAGGCGAACAGGCGCGGCTGGCCGAGGCTTTCCAGGCATCCGGCCAGGCTCTGGTGGCGCTTGAGCGTGGCATACTCATGGTAATCCAGCCCGGCCCGGCGCAAGCGCTTGTCGTCCAGCTCGAAGCCGATCGGCTCGATCAGGTGCAAGGCGCAGCCGCTGTTGGCACACAGGCGGATGATATTGCCGGTATTCGGCGGAATTTCTGGTTGAAAAAGGATGACGTGAAACATGCACGGCTCCAAGCATGAAGATGACGGGCATTCTACCCCCGAACCCGACCTGCGTTCGAAAGCCTTCCCACGCGTGATGTTTTCCCTGGCCATCGTCGGGGTAATGGTCGGGCTGATGATCGGCCGCCTTACTACCCCTGAAGAGCGCGTGCTGGAGCAGATAGAAGTGGTGCAGGGCGGCTTGGACCTGTGGTTCAACGAAGAGCCCAAGCTGCATGGCGAGAATGTCGAAGGCACGGTTGCAGTGGTCTTCGAAGCACAGGGCAAGTCCCAGCGTGGGCAGCTGACGTTGCAGGGTAAGCCAGTGGGCTGGCGGGTGCAGAAGAGCGAGGAAGGCTTGCTGCTGACAGTGGTCGCCGCGCGCCCTCTGCAGGGCGACTGGGTCGGTGCAGAGGATGCGGGACGCTGGCGAGTGCAGGTGAGGCTGCACGAATAAAAGAGGGGATTCCCGGCCTGCCTGTACCGAGGTCCCCAGAACTGGAGCGTGCAGCGCGGCGATAGGCCGGGAGCACGCTGGGCGTTGGATGTGCAGCGAACTGCACGAATAAAAGAGGGGAATTCCCGGCCTGCCTGTACCGAGGTCCCCGAAACTGGAGATACAGTACTTATTGCAGGTGTCGTGCCAGTTTCGGAGAGCCCGGAAACATTGCGTTTCAAGACAGTTCGGCCAGGCTTTGAGGGGATTTGTGCCTTTGCGAGGTGCATGAAGCACAGCAACGGTGCATGCAGACAGTTCGACCCCAGACAAAGTTAAGGCCTCACACGCAAACGCTCGTTGGCCTTTCAGCGCCTGACGCAAGGCGAGTAAGAGTAGTTGGAGCAGTATTGCAGGGGCATGGTGGCGCGGTTCAATCTTTAACAGCGCGCATCAACGTGGGAGCGGGCTTGTCCCGCGATCGCATCCTCACAGCCAAACAGCGTCCCAATGAGGGTAATCGCCAAGGCGCTCTGCCAAGCCTGCCCGCAGCGGATTGCACACGATATAGCGCGCAAAGTCGCGCACATCCTCATCGCGCCTCAGTGCCCGGTCATGGTAGCCAGGCTGCCATAACCGTCCCTATACCTTGCCTTGTTTGTATAGCGAGCAACGGCTTCTGGATTTGAATCGCCGCATCAAGCTACACAGCGTACTGTCGTGCAGTTCGATCAGCCAGTGGAAGTGATCGGGCATGATTACCCAGGCAAGAGAGCGAAGGGCGTTTTCAATTTCGGCGGGGGGAGGCAGCGGGCAGCACCGAAATCGGCGAATATGGGCCGCCGGTCCTTCGTTGTGCTGGTCAGCAGGTAGATACGGCCGGGTTCTGAAAAGCGGCCTCGGCGCAGGCGGTTGGAGGCGGGACGATCCATGTCGGTCTCCTTGAATGATGAGCTCTCAAGGTGGGCCGCAATGTGAACCGTTGCCAGGCAGGATTGGAGCAGGATGTGTCTGCAACAATGCTATCGCGGGGCAAGCCCGCTCCCGCGTGAGGAGGGGCTGCCGCGCGATGCCGGTCAATGGCTAGCGTTGATCAATGCTCATCGCCTTCATCATCATCCCCGCCATCGACCTTCATTCCCAGTTCTTTGATCTTGCGCGTCAGGGTATTGCGCCCCCAACCCAGCAACACCGCAGCATCGCGCCGACGCCCCGCCGTATGCTTGAGCGCCGTCTCGATCATGATCCGTTCAAAACTGGGCACTGCGCTGTCGAGCAGGTTGGACTGACCCCGGGCCAGCGCCTGGTCGGCCCATTGGCGCAACGCCTGCTCCCAGTTGGTCACCGGCGCGGCATCCTGCGGCAGGTTGAGTAGCTCGGGCGGCAGGTCGCCGATCAGCACTTCGCGGCTGGAGGCCATTACGGTGATCCAGCGGCAGGTGTTCTCCAGCTGGCGCACGTTGCCTGGCCACGGCAGGTTGCGAATGAACTCTTCGGTCTCCGGCTTGAGCAGTTTGGGCTCGACCGCCAACTCCTGGGCCGCGCGCCCGAGGAAGTGCCGCGCCAAGGTCGGAATATCTTCGCGGCGATCTGCCAGGCGCGGGATATGAATGCGGATGACGTTCAGGCGATGGAACAAGTCTTCCCGGAACTTGCCGGCCTGCACCAGGGTTTCCAGATTCTGATGGGTCGCGGCGATGATGCGCACGTCGACCTTGACCGGCACATGGCCGCCAACCCGGTAGAACTCGCCGTCGGCCAGCACCCGCAACAGTCGGGTCTGGGTGTCGGCGGGCATGTCGCCGATCTCGTCGAGGAACAAGGTGCCGCCGTCGGCCTGTTCGAAGCGGCCACGGCGCAGGTTGGCCGCGCCGGTGAAGGCGCCTTTCTCGTGACCGAACAGCTCGGACTCCATCAAGTCCTTGGGGATCGCCGCCATGTTCAAGGCAATGAACGGCGACGCCGCGCGCGGGCTGTGGCGGTGCAGGGCGTGGGCGACCAGCTCTTTACCGGTGCCCGACTCACCGTTGATCAGCACGGTGATGTTGGAGTGGCTGAGCCGGCCAATGGCGCGGAACACCTCCTGCATCGCCGGCGCTTCACCGATGATCTCCGGGGTGCGGGTCAGGGCTGCCGGTACGTCCAGGCCTTGCTGCTCCTGGGCATGTTGATTGGCACGCTTGACCAGCGACACCGCCTCGTCCACGTCGAATGGCTTGGGCAGATACTCGAACGCGCCGCCTTGGTACGAGGCCACGGCGCTGTCCAGGTCGGAATGGGCGGTCATGATGATCACCGGCAGGCGCGGATGCTGTTCGCGGATCTGCGCCAACAGGTCCAGGCCACTGGCACCGGGCATGCGGATGTCAGAGATGATCACATCCGGCTGCTGCCGGGCCAGGCGGCCCATGACGCCGTCGGCGCTGTCGAAGCTCTGGGTGGTCATGCCTTCTTGTTGCAGGGCTTTTTCCAGGACCCAGCGGATGGAGCGATCATCGTCGACGATCCAGACAGTTTCACTACGGCTCATTGGGCTGTGGCTCCTTGTTCCAGGGGCAGGAAGATCGAGAAGGTGGTGTGGCCGGCGTGGCTTTCACATTCGATCAGGCCCTGGTGCTGGCTGATGATGTTCTGGGTGATGGCCAGGCCGAGCCCGGTGCCGTCCGGGCGTCCGCTGACCATGGGATAGAAGAGGGTGTCTTGCAGTTCCGCCGGGATGCCGGGGCCGTTGTCGGTAATCTCGACCCTAGCCACCAGGCGATGACGGATGTGGCCGATGGTGAACTGGCGCACCGCACGACTGCGCAGGGTGATACGACCCAGGCGCAGCTCGTTCTGGCCACTGATCGCCTGCATGGCGTTACGCACGATGTTGAGGACGGCCTGGATCATCTGTTCGCGGTCGATCAGCACGTCCGGCAGGCTCGGGTCGTAATCGCGCACCAACGTGATGCCACCCTGGCTCTCGGCCTCGACCAGGCTGCACACGCGCTCCAGCACTTCATGCACGTTGGTCATCGCAAGCGACGGCAGTTTGTTCGAGCCGAGCATGCGGTCGACCAGGTTGCGCAGGCGGTCGGCCTCTTCGATGATCACGTTGGTGTAGTCACGCAGGCCATCCTCGGGCAGCTCGCGCGCGAGCAGCTGCGCTGCGCCGCGAATACCGCCTAGCGGGTTCTTGATCTCGTGGGCCAGGCCACGCACCAGCATCTTGGTGGTTTCCTGCTTGGACAGCTGGGCTTCTTCTTTAGTGATGCGCAGCAGTCGGTCGCGCGGGTGTACTTCAAGCAGCAGCAGGGTCTGGCCCTGATGCAGGATCGGCGTAACGGCGTAGTCGACGGTGATGCTCTGGCCGGTCAACGAGGTCAGTTGGGCTTCGCGCTTGGTGAACGGGTGTGCTTGTTCCACCGCCTGGCGCAGCGAGTTGAGCGCTTCAGTCGACTCGGTGAACAGCTCACTGATGAACTGGCCATGACTGCGCTGGCCACTGACGGCCAGGAGCATTTCCGCAGCCGGGTTCATGTACTCCAGGCGCAGCTCGGCGTTGAGCAGCAGCGTGGCGGTGGTCAGGTTGTCCAGAAGCAGACGGTGCTGTGCATCGCTGATGGTCATGGGGCGTCGTTGACCTCTTTTGGCACATGGGCCGCCGATGGCTGGGCCAAGGGCGGGCGCGCTGGTGATCCGCGTGATGGCTTGAAAATGCAAGAAACAAACCAAGGCTCCGAAAAGAAGCGCAATTTCCCGAGAAACACCTGCTACCGCGCCATTCGGGGGATTTAAATCGTGGTTTATCGTTTCACGTGACCCAAATTGGGCTGCATCGCGGGGCGCTTAGACTTTTCATGCACCAATATAGAGCATAGCGACGCTTGACTCATTCACACAGCTGGCCAGAGGCGCGAATCATCGCCAGGTAATGCAGGAAGTCGCCTTCGCGCTGTCGCAGTGCGCTGGCGACTTGCTCAGGGCACTGGGCAGAACGGTTATGGCGGAACTGCGCGAGGTTGCGCAGCAGATCATCCTGCAGGACATCCAGTCGAGGGCGAATCTTGCTTTGCAGGTCTTGGCGCGGCAGATCGGGGGCTTCGCCATCCAGTCGCCATTGCGACAGCAAGGCGTATTGCAGCAGCTTGTTGGCTTCCATCTGGTCGGCAAAGAACGCCTCGGCGTGTTCTGTGCTGAGTTGATGGGCTGGGGCTGAGCGGCGCACGGCGTCGAGCACCGATTGCTCGCGGGCAGTGGCTTGGACCGGTTGCTGGCGGTCCCACTTGTGCAGGGCCACGGCTTCGGCAAGCGCCAGCCGGCGTTCGATACTGTCGAGTAATCGGGACAGGGCAGGATCGACTGGCTCGGCACTGCAGCCAGTGAGGCCGAGTGCGCAGCACAGCGCAAGTGAGGCAAGGCGCATGATGAGTCTCCTGTGGCAGTGGAGCCCCGAAGTGTGCAACCCGTCTCAAATATCGGCAGTCAGACACTTCCGAAAAAGGTGCCTCTGAAAACAGAAACGGCCTCGCGAGGAGGCCGTTTCTTGGTGATGGTTGCGGCGCCAGGCGCCGCTAGCATCAGACGCTGTAGTACAGATCGTATTCCAGCGGGTGGACGAAGGTGCGAACGCGGATTTCTTCTTCCGACTTCAGTTCGATGTAAGCATCGATGAAGTCATCGGAGAACACGCCGCCCTTGGTCAGGAACGCACGGCCCTTGTCCAGCTCTTCCAGGGCTTCTTTCAGGCTACCGCAAACCTGTGGGATTTCCTTGGCCTCTTCAGGCGGCAGGTCGTACAGGTTCTTGTCGGCGGCATCGCCTGGGTGGATCTTGTTCTGGATGCCGTCCAGGCCAGCCATCAGCAGTGCAGCGAAGCACAGGTATGGGTTGGCAGCTGGGTCCGGGAAGCGCGCTTCGATGCGGCGAGCTTTCGGGCTGGAAACGTAAGGGATACGGATCGAAGCCGAACGGTTACGGGCCGAGTAGGCCAGCATGACCGGAGCTTCGAAGCCTGGTACTAGACGCTTATAGGAGTTGGTAGCCGGGTTGGTGAAGCCGTTCAGGGCTTTACCGTGCTTGATGATGCCGCCGATGAAGTACAGGGCGGTTTCCGACAGGCCGGCATAGCCTTCACCAGCGAAGGTGTTCTTGCCTTCTTTGGCGATCGACATGTGCACGTGCATGCCCGAACCGTTGTCACCGTACAGTGGCTTAGGCATGAAGGTCGCGGTGCGGCCGTATGCGTCGGCAACGTTGTGCACGCAGTACTTCAGGGTCTGAACTTCGTCAGCCTTGGCGACCAGGGTGTTGAACTTGACGCCGATTTCGTTCTGGCCGGCAGTTGCCACTTCGTGGTGGTGAACTTCGACGACCTGGCCCATTTCTTCCAGGGCGTTGCACATTGCGGTGCGGATTTCGTGGTCGTGGTCGACCGGCGGCAGCGGGAAGTAGCCGCCTTTGACGCCTGGGCGGTGGCCTTTGTTGCCGCCTTCGACATCCTGGTCGGTCATCCACGAGCCTTGCTCGGAGAAGATCTTGAACATCGAACCGGAGATGTCGGACTTGAACTTGACGTCGTCGAAGATGAAGAACTCAGGCTCTGGACCGACGAAGACGGTGTCACCGATACCGGTGGTCTTCAGGTACTCTTCGGCGCGACGGGCGATAGCGCGTGGGTCGCGGTCGTAGCCTTGCATGGTGGACGGCTCGATCACGTCGCAGACCAGGATCAGGGTCGGCTCTTCGGTGAACGGGTCCAGCACGGCGGTGCTGTCATCCGGCAGCAGGATCATGTCGGAGGCTTCGATGCCTTTCCAACCTTCGATGGAGGAACCATCGAACATCTTGCCAGCTTCGAAGAACTCATCATCCAGCGCATCGCGAGCTGGCATGGTGACGTGTTGCTGCTTGCCTTTGGTGTCCGTGAAACGCAGATCAATCCACTTGACGTCATGATCTTTGATGAGCTGAACCGACTTCGACATGTTGTCCTCCGGATGGTCTAGAGCGCGGTGGGCCGCTGCCCTGGAAAAAGGGTGTCGCCGGGCGCGCATAGTCGGCCAAGCTTACCTGCCTCACAAGGGAGCAAATTGCATGCCAGTGCCCAAAAATGGCGAGGGCAGGACAAAAGCAGGCGTTTATGGGCATTTATTCCGGGATGGGCGGGCTGTGGCGCACTGATAAGAGGCGTTTTTGAAAGTTTATGCACCGTAACGGTGCGAAATTCGACTGCTTCTCATCGCCAGGGCTCTATCGCGGGGCAAGCCCGCTCCCACGCTGCCTGTACAGGAGAACGTGGAGGCTGCGTGGGAGCGGGCTTGCCCCGCGATAGCTGCAGGCCTGTAAAACAGGGCTTGGCAGAGAAAGTCAAACCTTCTGTACAAAAGTTGCTCAAATCCTGAGCAATTTCCGCTATAATTCGCGCCCCTCATTTTCGGCAGGCCCTGGGCGCGCTGTTTACCCATGAAACTTATCGTCAAAGTCTTCCCAGAAATCACCATCAAGAGCCGGCCAGTGCGCAAGCGCTTCATCCGTCAGCTCGCGAAGAACATTCGCAATGTGCTCAAGGATCTGGACCCTGAGCTGAAGGTCGATGGTGTCTGGGACAACCTCGAAGTGGTCACCCGCGTCGAAGACGAAAAAGTCCAGCGCGAGATGATCGAGCGCCTGTCCTGCATGCCGGGGATCACCCACTTCCTGCAAGTGGAGGAATACCCGCTGGGCGACTTCGACGATATCGTCGAGAAGTGCAAGCAGCACTTCGGTCACCTGCTGGCCGGTAAACGCTTCGCCGTACGCTGCAAGCGCGGCGGCCACCATGACTTCACTTCGATGGACGTCGATCGCTACGTCGGCAGCCAACTGCGCCAGCAGTGCGGCGCCTCTGGGATCGACCTGAAGACTCCAGAAGTGATGGTGCGCATCGAGATCCGCGACCAGCGCCTGTACGTGATCCACAATCAGCACCAGGGCATCGGCGGCTATCCGCTGGGCGCTCTGGAGCAGACGTTGGTGTTGATGTCCGGTGGCTTCGACTCCACGGTGGCCGCCTACCAGATGATGCGCCGCGGCCTGATGACCCATTTCTGCTTCTTCAATCTCGGCGGCCGTGCCCACGAGCTGGGGGTGATGGAAGTTGCCCACTACCTGTGGAAGAAATACGGCAGCAGCCAGCGCGTGCTGTTCATCAGCGTGCCGTTCGAAGAAGTGGTCGGCGAGATTCTCGGCAAGGTCGACAACAGCTACATGGGCGTCACCCTCAAGCGCATGATGTTGCGCGCCTCGGCGAAAATCGCCGACCGTCTGGAAATCGACGCCCTGGTCACCGGCGAGGCGATCTCCCAGGTTTCCAGCCAGACCCTGCCAAACCTGGCAGTGATCGACCAGGCCACCGACAAGTTGGTACTGCGCCCGCTATTGGCCAGCCACAAGCAGGACATCATCGACACCGCTTATCAGATCGGTACCGCCGAGTTCGCCAAGCACATGCCAGAATACTGCGGCGTGATCTCGGTGAACCCGACCACCTGTGCCAAACCGCACCGGGTCGTGCACGAAGAAAACCAGTTCGACATGCAGGTGCTCGAGCGCGCCTTGGAGCGTGCCCGTTTCATCTCGATCGACCACGTTATCGACGAGCTGGGCCAGGACATTCAGGTCGAGGAAGTGGGCGAAGCCCTGCCTGGCCAGATCGTCATCGATATCCGCCACCCCGATGCCCAGGAAGACGAACCCCTGGTGATCGACGGCATCGAGGTCCAGGTCATGCCTTTCTATGCCATCAACAGCCGCTTTAAGCACCTCGATGGCAAT
The DNA here is from genome assembly GCF_025847435.2 of Pseudomonas sp. BT-42-2. Taxonomy (NCBI): domain Bacteria; kingdom Pseudomonadati; phylum Pseudomonadota; class Gammaproteobacteria; order Pseudomonadales; family Pseudomonadaceae; genus Pseudomonas; species Pseudomonas sp. BT-42-2. Next base: position 29,341 of record NZ_JAOYTM010000012.1, on the reverse strand, counting down.
CGTCAGTACCTTCTTTATTGCGACAAGGGCGTCATGAGCCGCCTGCACGCGCATCACCTGCTCAGTGAGGGACATGCCAATGTGCGTGTTTATCGTCCGGCATAAGACGCCAGGGCTGTATGGCGGCAGCATCCGCCATCGCCCTCCCGACCAATGGGCCCGCTGAGCCTTTTACCTTCATATTGGCTGCCTAGACTGGGCAGCAAACCGAATCCTCTGATCGAGATACATTTGTGATCGAAAATCTGCGTAACATCGCCATCATCGCCCACGTTGACCATGGTAAAACCACCCTGGTCGACAAACTCCTGCGCCAGTCCGGCACCCTGGAGCGTAACGAGCTCAACGACGAGCGCGTGATGGACTCCAACGACCAGGAAAAAGAGCGCGGCATTACCATTTTGGCGAAAAACACCGCCATCAACTGGAACGGCTACCACATCAACATCGTCGACACCCCCGGCCACGCCGACTTCGGTGGCGAGGTTGAGCGTGTAATGTCGATGGTTGACTCGGTGCTGCTGCTGGTCGACGCCCAAGACGGCCCGATGCCGCAAACCCGCTTCGTGACCAAAAAGGCTTTCGAAGCAGGTCTGAAGCCAATCGTCGTGATCAACAAGGTCGACCGCCCGGGCGCGCGTCCTGACTGGGTTCTGGACCAGATCTTCGACCTGTTCGACAACCTCGGTGCTACCGACGAACAGCTGGACTTCAAAGTCGTCTACGCCTCGGCCCTGAACGGCATCGCCGGTCTGGACCACACCGACATGGCCGAAGACATGACCCCGCTGTACCAGTCGATCATCGACAACGTACCAGCGCCGTCTGTCGACCGTGACGGTCCGTTCCAGATGCAGATCTCCGCTCTGGACTACAACAGCTTCCTCGGTGTTATCGGCGTTGGCCGTATCGCCCGTGGTCGCGTCAAGCCGAACACCCCGGTTGTCGCCATCGACACCAACGGCAAGAAGCGTAACGGCCGTATCCTCAAGCTGATGGGCCACCACGGTCTGCACCGCATCGACGTCGAAGAAGCCCAAGCGGGCGACATCGTCTGCATCAGCGGTTTCGATGAGCTGTTCATCTCCGACACCCTGTGCGCACCTGACGCGGTAGAAGCGATGAAGCCGCTGACCGTTGACGAGCCGACCGTTTCGATGACCTTCCAGGTCAACGACTCGCCGTTCTGCGGCAAGGAAGGCAAGTTCGTCACCAGCCGTAACATCAAGGACCGTCTGGACAAAGAGCTGCTGTACAACGTTGCCCTGCGCGTTCAGGAAACCGATTCCCCTGACAAGTTCAAGGTATCGGGCCGTGGCGAACTGCACCTGTCGGTGTTGATCGAAACCATGCGTCGTGAAGGTTTCGAGATGGCCGTAGGCCGTCCTGAAGTGATCATCCGCGAAGTCGACGGCGTCAAGCAGGAGCCGTTCGAGAACGTCACCATCGACATCCCTGAAGAATCCCAGGGCAAGGTCATGGAAGAGATGGGTCTGCGTAAAGGCGACCTGACCAACATGGTTCCGGATGGCAAGGGCCGTGTTCGCCTGGAGTACAACATTCCAGCTCGTGGTCTGATCGGTTTCCGTAACCAGTTCCTGACCCTGACCAACGGTGCAGGCATCCTGACCTCGATCTTCGATCGCTACGACACCATGAAGTCGGGCCAGATGTCCGGCCGCCTGAACGGCGTTCTGGTGTCGGTCGAGACTGGCAAGGCTCTGACCTACTCGCTGGAAACCCTGCAGGCTCGCGGCAAGCTGTTCGTTGAACACGGCCAAGAGATTTACAACGGTCAGATCATCGGCCTGAACAGCCGTGACAACGACCTGGGCGTTAACCCGACCAAAGGCAAGAAGCTCGACAACATGCGTGCTTCGGGCAAGGACGAAGTCATCGCCCTGGTTCCGCCAGTTCGCCACACCCTCGAACAGGCCCTGGAATTCATCCAGGACGACGAGCTGTGCGAAGTCACGCCGAAGTCGATCCGTCTGCGTAAGAAGATCTTGGACGAAGGCGAGCGTACCCGCGCTGCCAAGAAAGCCAAGAACTGAGTTAGCTCAGGCTGAATGAAAACGCCCCCGGTCGAAAGGCCGGGGGCGTTTTTGTTTGTGCGGGGTGTCAGTCAGGGGGGTAATCGCGGGGCAAGCCCGCTCCCACGCAGGACGTTCAGCGTGCTAACAGACTGTCCAGCTATTAGCGCGTAACGGCTTTGGGCTTGTAGGCGCAGTATCCCGGCCGCGGCCCGACCTTGGGGTGGTTGCGGCAGGTATCCGGGCGCTTGTCATAAATGGTGCACAGGCGGCTTTTACGATCCAGATACATGCAGTCATCGTTGCTCATCCGGGTCAGGGTGAAGATCCCCGACTTCTGGTTGAAGCGTTCGATGATGCCTTCCTTCTGCAGGCGCTTGGCGACGTTCTTTGGCGGCTCGTCCTTTTCGAATTCATCCACCACGCCAATACGGATCAGGTCTTTGATCTTCACTTCAACAGGCAGGGTGCAGCAGGTCGAATGGCAGCCCCCGCACATATGGCTGGCATAGCGCTGCCAGGTTTCCAGGCGGTCGACTTCGGCCGCGGCAATCAGGGTCGGTTTCATGGTTATGGGGGGCAGATCACGGTCTTGGGGCGCGCGATCATACCGGAGTTGTTCAATTTGTGAACAACCTTTTGCCCGATTGCCGTTATGGGCATGAAAACTGCGAACGGGAACTGTCACTCTCTGTCGAAGGGTCTAGTCTCAACAATCTCCCTCCGCTTTCGTCAACTTGCCCGAGGATGCCGCATGTCCCAGGAACCTAAAGCACGTGACGCCGAGGTGGCCGAATTTCGTGCCGCTGTATTGGCCAAGCTGACCTACGCGGTCGGCAAGGACCCGGAGCACGCCTTCGATCATGACTGGTTCGAGGCCATCGCCCTGGCCGCGCGCGACCATATGGTCGACCACTGGATGGATCACACCCGACAGGCCTATCGACGCAGCCAGAAGCGCGTCTATTACCTCTCCCTGGAGTTCCTGATAGGCCGGTTGCTGTTCGACAGCCTGAGCAATCTCGGGCTGCTGGACATTGCCCGGGAAGCCCTCGATGGGCTGGATGTCGACCTTGAGCGAATCCGCCTGCTCGAACCCGATGCGGCGCTGGGTAATGGTGGCCTGGGCCGCTTGGCGGCTTGCTTCATGGAAAGCATGTCGACCCTCGGCATCGCCGCGCATGGCTATGGCATCCGCTACGAGCACGGCCTGTTCCGCCAGGCGGTGGTCGATGGCTGGCAGCAGGAGCAGACCGAAAACTGGCTGGATTTCGGCAACCCCTGGGAGTTCGAGCGCGCCGAGGTGATCTACCCGATCAGCTTTGGCGGCAGCGTTGAAACCGTGCAAGACAGCGCCGGCCAGCAGCGCCAGGTCTGGTGGCCGGGCGAGACGGTGCGGGCGGTGGCCTACGACACGCCGGTGGTCGGCTGGCGGGGTGCCAGCGTCAATACCCTGCGCCTGTGGCGTGCGCGGGCCCTGGAAGAGCTGCATCTGGAACGCTTCAATGCCGGCGACCATTTAGGCGCGGTGGCGGAAGTGGCGCGAGCCGAGAGCATCTCGCGGGTGCTGTACCCAGCCGATAGCACTGAAGCGGGGCAGGAGTTGCGCCTGCGCCAAGAGTACTTTTTCGTTTCCGCCTCATTGCAGGATTTGCTGCGTCGGCACTTGAACATGCACGACACCTTGCTCAACCTGCCAGACGCTGCGGCGATCCAGCTCAACGACACCCACCCCTCGATCGCTGTGGCCGAGTTGATGCGGCTACTCGTCGACCAGCATGAAATCCCTTGGGAGAAAGCCTGGGAAGTCACAGTCGGCACGTTGGCCTACACCAATCACACCCTGCTGCCGGAAGCGCTGGAAACCTGGCCGGTAGCCCTGATGGAGCGCATGCTGCCACGGCACATGCAGATCATCTATCTGATCAACGCCTACCATATCGACGCGTTGCGGGCCAAAGGCTTGCACGACTTCGACGTGCTGCGCGCGGTGTCGCTGATCGAGGAAGACAACGGCCGCCGGGTGCGCATGGGCAACCTGGCCTTCCTCGGCTCGCACAGCGTCAATGGCGTGTCGGCACTGCACAGCAAGCTGATGAAGAGCACCGTGTTCGCCGAGCTGCACAAGCTGTATCCGCAGCGGATCAACAACAAGACCAACGGCATCACCTTCCGTCGTTGGCTGTACCAAGCCAACCCACAGTTGACCAGCATGCTCATCGAGTCGCTGGGGGCAGAGGTGCTGGACGATTCGGAAACACGCCTGACCAACCTTGCTCCATTCGCTGACAAGCCGGCGTTTCGCAAGCAGTTCGCCGCCCAGCGCCTGCATAGCAAGCGCGCGCTGGCCAGCATCATTCAGGATCGGCTGGGGGTAACGGTCAATCCTGAGGCGTTGTTCGACGTTCAGGTCAAGCGCATCCACGAGTACAAGCGCCAGTTGCTCAACCTGCTGCACACCGTGGCGCTGTATCAGGCGATGCGCTCTGAGCCTGGCACTGACTGGGTGCCGCGGGTGAAGATCTTCGCCGGCAAGGCGGCGGCCAGTTATCACCAGGCCAAGTTGATCATCAAGCTGGCCAACGACATCGCCCGGGTGGTCAACAACGACCCGACCGTGCGCGGCTTGCTCAAGGTGGTGTTCCTGCCCAACTACAACGTCAGCCTGGCCGAGAGCATCATCCCGGCGGCGGACCTCTCCGAGCAGATCTCCACCGCCGGCTATGAAGCGTCCGGTACCAGCAACATGAAGTTCGGCCTCAACGGCGCGCTGACCATCGGCACCCTCGATGGCGCCAACGTCGAGATGTGTGAGCAGGTCGGCGAGGAAAACATGTTCATCTTCGGCCTGACTGCTCAGCAGGTCGAGGCGCGCAAGCGGGCAGGGGACTTCGGTGCCAATGCGGCGATTGCCGCTTCCCATCGTCTGGGGGATGTCTTGCAGGCGATTCGCAGTGGGGTGTTCTCGCCGGATGATCCGTCGCGCTATGCGCACCTGATCGATTCGCTGATTGCCTATGACCGCTTCTTGGTCTGTGCCGACTTCGATGCCTACTGGGATGCCCAGCGCCGGGTCGAGGAGCTTTGGCACAAGCCGCAGGAATGGTGGCGCATGGCGGTGCTCAATACTGCGCGAATGGGCTGGTTCTCGTCGGATCGGACCATTCGCGAGTATGCGACGGAAATCTGGAAAGCGTTGGATTGAGCAATGCTATCGCGGGACAAGCCCGCTCCCACGCAGCAGCTCATGGCTGCGTGGGAGCGGGCTTGTCCCGCGATGAGGCCCCCGCCGACCATCGGCCCTGCAACCAATGAACTCAACCCCCAATCTACCGTCTGATCCGCCAGGCGCGTCTCTTTACTCGCTAGGCCGTCACTCTCCCTGTAAACTGCGGGGGTTTTTCACCCCCTATCCTTTTCGGAGCCATACATGTCCCGCGTTACCCTGAGTCGCTATCTGATTGAGCAGACCCGCAGCAACAATACCCCTGCCGATCTGCGCTTCCTGATCGAGGTGGTGGCGCGTGCGTGCAAGGAGATCAGCCACAACGTGTCCAAAGGCGCCCTGGGCGGCGTACTGGGCAGCATGGGCACCGAAAACGTGCAGGGCGAAGTGCAGAAGAAGCTCGACGTGATCTCCAACGAGATCCTGCTCGAAGCCAACGAATGGGGCGGTCACCTGGCCGGCATGGCGTCCGAAGAAATGGACAATGCCTACCAGATCCCCGGTAAATACCCCAAAGGCGCCTACCTGCTGGTCTTCGACCCACTGGACGGTTCGTCGAACATCGACGTCAACGTCTCGGTCGGCACCATCTTCTCGGTCCTGCGCTGCCCCAACGAATACCTGAGCCAGAACGAAACCCTCAACGAGAACGCCTTCCTCCAGCCTGGCACTGAGCAGGTCGCCGCCGGTTACGCGATCTATGGTCCGCAGACCATGCTGATCCTGACCCTGGGTAATGGCGTCAAGGGCTTCACCCTGGACCGCGAGCTGGGCAGCTTCGTCCTGACTCACGAAAACATCCAGGTGCCGACCAGCACCGCCGAGTTCGCCATCAACATGTCCAACCAACGCCACTGGGAAGCCCCGGTGCAGCGTTACGTCGGCGAGTTGCTGGCAGGTGAGACCGGCCCGCTGAAGAAGAACTACAACATGCGTTGGATAGCCTCGATGGTGGCCGACGTGCACCGTATCCTCACCCGTGGCGGCCTGTTCATGTACCCGCGCGATGCCCGCGAGCCGAGCAAGCCGGGCAAGCTGCGCCTGATGTACGAAGCCAACCCGATGTCGTTCATCATCGAGCAGGCCGGCGGCGCCTCCACCAACGGTTACGAGCGTATCCTCGACATCAAGCCAGAAAGCCTGCACCAGCGTGTGTCGGTAATCCTTGGCTCGAAGGAAGAGGTGGAGCGCGTCACCGCCTACCACAAGGAGTAAGTCATGCTCGCACCTTGGCAGCCGTTGTTGGAATGGTGGTTCGGTTGGGGCACCAGTGCCCAGGCCGTGGCTGACGAGAAGAGTACGCTGTGGTTTGGCAAGCACCATGACGACGAAGCGCGCGAGCGCTTCGGCGATCTATGCGAGCAAGCCTTGGCCGGTGGCCTGGATGAGTGGCAGCAGAGCCCGCAGGGCTGGCTGGGGCTGATCCTGCTGCTCGACCAGCTGCCGCGCATGATCCACCGCGACACGCCGTTGGCCTTCGAAGGCGACCGCCGTGCCCAAGTGGTGGCGATGCAGGGCTTGCAGAAAGGCTGGGATTACCAGCTGCTGCCGATCCAGCGCGTGTTCGTGCTGCTGGTGCTGGAGCATGCCGAGGTGCTCGATTGGCAGAACCTGAGCGTCGAGCGTTACCAGACCCTGCTCGAAGAGCAACCGGAGGCTAACCGCCGGTTGTTCGAAGGTTTTCTGGATTATGCCGAACAGCATCAGCGGGTGATTGCCCGGTTCGGGCGCTTCCCGCATCGCAACCTGATGCTGGGGCGCCCTAGTACCAGTGAAGAGATGGATTTTCTCCTCGAGCCTGGCTCCAGGTTCTAAGGGCGCACCATCGTTTGGATCGAACGTGGGAGCGGGCTTGCCCCGCGATAGTAGTGGTGAATTCACCATCGCCATCGCAGGGCAAGCCCGCTCCCGCGCATGATCTCGCTGATACCAGCAGTTGCAGGATCAGATCCTGAAACTGCCCACCAACTGCTTCAAACGGTCCACCTGGTGCTCCAGGTCATTGCAGGCGCGCAAGGTGCTCTGCAGGTTCTGCACTCCTTCCTGATTCAGCGTATTGATCTCGGTGATGTCGACATTGATCGACTCGACCACGGCTGTCTGCTCTTCAGTGGCAGTCGCCACCGACTGGTTCATGCCGTCGATCTCGCCAATGCGCTGGGTCACGCTGCCCAGGCGTTCACCGGCCTGGTTGGCGATGCCCACGCTGTGCTCGCTCTGCTGCTGGCTCTGGTTCATGGTGCTCACCGCCACCTGGGCGCCCGCTTGCAGCTCTTCGATCAGGCGCTGAACCTGCTGTGCCGACTCTTGCGTGCGATGCGCAAGGTTGCGCACTTCGTCGGCGACCACGGCAAAGCCGCGCCCGGCCTCACCGGCACGGGCAGCTTCGATGGCGGCATTGAGTGCCAGCAGGTTGGTCTGCTGGGAAATACCGCTGATCACATCGAGAATCTGACCGATGTTGGCAGTGTGTGAGTTGAGCGTCTGGATGTTGCCGCACGAATCGCTGATCCGCGCCGACAGCTGGTTCATCACCTCGATGGTCTGGCCGACCACCTGCTGGCCGTCCTCGGCCAGGCTGCGCGCATCGCTTGAGTGCTGCGAGGCGAGGGCGGCGTTCTGGGCGATTTCCTGGGCGGCGGCACCAAGCTGGTTGATCGCTGCGGCAACGCTGCTGGTGCGACTCGATTGCTGGTCGGCATTGTGGATCGAGGCGTTGGAGGCCGTAATCACCTGGCTAGCCACCGCATTGACCTGACCTGTGGCCGAGGACACTTCGCGGATCGACTCATGGATGCGCTCGACGAAGCGGTTGAACGACTGGCCGAGGCTGCCGAACTCGTCCTGGGCGTGGATGGTCAGGCGCCGGGTCAGGTCGCCTTCGCCCTGGGCGATGTCGTGCATGGCGCGGCCCATGATGTGCAGCGGTTCCATCAAGACGCGGATCAGCAGGCCCAGCAGGGCGATGATCGCCACTACTGCGATCAGCGTCGCCACCACTGCCGAGGTGCGCAGTTCGCTGAGCATGGCGAAGGCTGCGTCCTGGTCGAGCACCAGCGCCACGTACCAGTCAGCCGAGGGCACGCCGTCGACATGGTTGAAGCTGATGAACTGCTTGCGCCCCTCGAACTCGACCTCCTTCAGGCCGCGGCCGATGCGTGGGGTGTCGGTCGGGTAGATATCGGCGAGGCTCTTGAGCGCCAGCTCTCCCTTGGGATGAATCAGGATCTTGCCTTCGCCATTGACGATGAACGCGTGGCCACTGCCATCGAAGTCCAGCGCGTTGATCAGGTTGCTGATGGTCTGCAGGTCGGTGTCGACGCCGCTGACGCCAATCAGTCGGCCGCCTTGCTGCACGGGGGTTGCCAGGGTGATCACCAGCTTGCCGGCCGAGGCCGAGATGTACGGCTCGGTGACGATGGTCTGGTTGGCGGCGCTGGCGGCTTTGTACCAGCCGCGCACGCGCGGATCGTAGTCGGCGGCGCGGTTGCCTACCGGCACCGACTGCATGCTGCCGTCCTGGCCGCCAAAGTAGGTGAGCTGGAAGTTGCTGGCATACACCGGCAGCGCCAGGGCGCGGTCCAGGCCGGGCTTGCCGTCGACGGCAATCTGCTGGGCGAAGGTGTCGAGCAGCTGGATACGGCTGTCGAGCCAGTTACGGATGTTGCCGGCAGTCAGGTTGCCCAGGTCCTGCAGGGTCGACTCGGTATCGCTACGCAGGGACTGGCGTTGTCGGTAATCGTTGAACAGCACGAAGCAGGTAAAGGCAACGGCCACCACGAGGGCAGCGGCCAGCAGGATCTTGTGGCTGAACTTGAGGTTGTTGGTCATGGCAAAGTCTGCGCAGGGAAGCACGTCGAAGGGAGGGTGCGGCAATCGGCCACACCGCTGGGAGCTGTGTCGACCTGCGTGGGTAAAACATTAATCAATTGCGAACCAGTCGACCAATGGCAGGGGGTCAAAGCACACAGGGCAGGGAACCGAGGAGGCTTTTTGCCTTCTAAGCTCTCCACAGGCGCCTCGCCTGAGCCCCATGTCCCAGGAGTGTCCCTTCATGTCGTTGCGTTCCCTCGCCCTGTTGTCCTTGTGCGTCGTCCTGACCGCGTGCAGCAAGATCAATCAGGAAAACTATTCCAAGCTCAAGGCCGGCATGAACAAGGTCGAGGTCGAGCAACTGCTGGGTACGCCAACCGAATGCTCCGGAGCGCTGGGCATGAGCAGCTGCACCTGGGGTGACGAGAAGAGCTTCATCAGCGTGCAGTACGCGGCGGACAAGGTGTTGATGTACTCCGGGCAGGGCCTCAAATGAGGCGGCTGACCCTGCTGCTGGGCGTCTGCCTGGCGCTGCTGCTGGGCGGCTGTGCCAGCTCCAGCGTCGACCCGCTGGCGCCGAAGACGGCTGGCACGGTGGACCTCAAGCGCTACCAGGGCAAATGGTATGAGCTGGCGCGCCTGCCGATGTACTTCCAGCGCGACTGTGCCCAGTCCGAGGCGCATTACAACGCCAAGCCCGATGGCACCCTTGGTGTGTTGAACCGCTGCCGGATGCTCGATGGCGAGTGGATTCGTGCCGAAGGCAATGCCAAGCCGCAGGAAGTGGGGCATACCGACAAGCTATGGGTCGAGTTCGATAACTGGTTTACCCGTCTGGCGCCGGGCGTGGCCAAGGGTGAGTATTGGGTGCTGTATGTGGATGCCCATTACCGCACGGCCATCGTCGGCAGCCCTGATCGCAAGTACCTGTGGATTCTGTCGCGCACCCCATCGTTGCCGGCGTGGCAGCGTGAAAACCTGTTGGCCAAGGCGCGCCAGCAAGGGTATGACACCAATCGCTTGATCTGGCGGGTGGCGGATCGGGATATCGCCGCCAGGTAATGCGCTTGTCATCGCGGGGCAAGCCCGCTCCCACGCTTGTCTAGATAGATAGCGTGGGAGCGGGCTTGCCCCGCGATAGCGGTGGAACTGCGTTTAATCAGTCCAGCAGCTGGCGCAGCACCTCGACGAACGCTCGCCCACTGTCCTCATCCTGCGCATGCCGCCCCTGGCGCACCACCCACAGCCCGTTGACCATCACATCGCGCACCTGGCGATCACCGCCGGCAAACAGCCAGCGGTTGAGAATGGCGTCGCCCTCGGCGGTGGCAATGTACGGATCCTGCCCATCGAGCACCAGCCAGTCGGCGCGCTTGCCCACGCTGAGCTCGCCAATCGGCTGCCCCAGCGCCTGCGCGCCACCACTGAGCGCGGCATCGTAGAGGGTTCTGCCAACCATCGGTTGATCGCCCCGGTACAGCCGGTTACGTCGTTGGTCGCGCAGCCGTTGGCCATACTCCAGCCAGCGCAGCTCCTCGACCACGCTGAGCGATACATGGCTGTCCGAGCCAATCCCCATGCGGCCACCCAGGGCCAGGTAGTCCACCGCAGGGAAGATCCCGTCCCCCAGGTTCGCTTCGGTGCTCAGGCACAACCCGGCCACCGCGCCGCTATGAGCCATGGCGCGAACTTCATCTGGGTCGGCATGGGTGGCATGCACCAGGCACCAACGGCGGTCGACATCGACATGTTCATACAGCCATTGCAGCGGACGCAGGCCGCTCCAGGCCAGGCAATCGTCGACTTCCTTTTGTTGCTCGGCGATGTGGATGTGGATCGGGCAGGCCTGGTCACCGTTCGCCACAACACCGGCAATCTGCGCCGGGGTCACCGCGCGCAGGGAGTGGAAACACAGGCCTAGCTGTTGCGCTGGTTGAGCGGCCAACAGCGGCTGTAGCTGCTCCTGCAAGCGCAGGTACTGTTCGCTTGAGTTGATGAAGCGGCGCTGGCCGTCACTGGGCGCCTGGCCACCGAAGCCCGAATGGCTATACAGCACCGGCAGCAGCGTCAGGCCAATCCCGGCGCTGTTCGCGGCAGCGCTGATACGCCGGGACAGCTCGGCGGGGTCGGCATACGCCTGGCCATCGCGGTCGTGATGCACGTAGTGGAACTCTGCCACCGAGGTGTAGCCGGCCTTGAGCATTTCGATGTACAGCTGGCGGGCGATGACTTGCAGTTGCTCCGGGCTGATCCGACCGACCAGGCGGTACATCAGATCGCGCCAGGTCCAGAAACTGTCGTTGGGATTGCCCGCCACCTCAGCCAGGCCTGCCATGGCGCGCTGGAAGGCGTGCGAGTGCAAGTTGGGCATGCCCGGCAGTAGCGGGCCGGCCAGACGCTCGGCGCCCTCGGCCGAGGCGTCGGCCTGGAGACTGGACAGTCGACCATCGGCGGCGACCTCAAGACGGACGTTGCGCGCCCAGCCAGTGGACAGCAGTGCGCGCTCGGCGAAGAAGACGGGCATGGGTTTTTCCTGTTCTTGTTAGCTTGTATATACATATACAGGCGTTTGCCTGCCCGGTAAACTCCGGCAAGCTACCGTTCACTCATACCGCACAAGGATAAAAGCCGTGCCGACACCTCCTGTCTCCGCGCTGGTGGCCCAGATGGGCGAAGGGCCGGCGCCGCTGTACGCCCGGGTCAAACAGATGATCATCCAGCAGATCGAAAACGGCACGTGGCCGCCCCACCACCGGGTGCCCTCCGAGAGCGAGCTGGTCAGTCAGCTGGGCTTCAGCCGCATGACGATCAACCGCGCCCTGCGCGAACTGACCGCCGATGGCCTGTTGGTGCGCATGCAAGGGGTGGGCACTTTCGTTGCCGAACCCAAGACCCGTTCGGCGCTGTTCGAGGTCAACAACATCGCCGACGAGATCGCCAGCCGTGGCCATCAGCATAGCTGCCAAGTGATTACCCTGGCCGAAGAAGCGGCAGGCTCCGAGCGCGCCCTGGCGCTGGACATGCGCGAAGGTCAGCGGGTGTTCCATTCGCTGATCGTGCATTACGAGAACGGCATCCCGGTGCAGATCGAAGACCGCTACGTCAACGCCCTGATCGCCCCGGATTACCTGAGCCAGGACTTCACCCGGCAGACGCCCTACGCCTACTTGTCCCAAGTCGCTCCGCTGACCGAGGGCGAGCACGTGGTCGAAGCCATTCTTGCCGAGCCCGAAGAGTGCCGTTTGCTGCAGATCGAACCTGGCGAGCCGTGCCTGTTGATTCGCCGGCGTACCTGGTCCGGTCGCCAGCCAGTTACGGCTGCGCGATTGATCCACCCCGGCTCCCGTCATCGCTTGGAAGGACGTTTCAGCAAATGAGCCAGTTGCAGTTGTTGCGTGCCCGCGACTACCCCCGCATGCCGTGGAAGAACGGCGGCGGTTTCACCGAGGAGATTGCCCGCGACGCGGGCGATAGCCTGGAAGGATTTGGCTGGCGCCTGTCGATTGCCGATATCGAAGAGTCCGGCGGTTTCTCCAGCTTCAGCGGTTATCAGCGGATCATCACCGTGCTGCAAGGCGATGGCATGCGCTTGTTGGTCGATGGCCAGGCTAGCCGACCGCTACTTAGCTTCGATGCCTTCGCCTTCAATGGCGAGAGCCAGGTCAGCTGCAAGCTGCTGGGTGGCCCTATCAGGGATTTCAACCTGATCTATGCGCCGCAGCGCTATCGGGCGCGCTTGCAGTGGTTCGATGGCAGCAGCCGGTTATTCAGTTCGGCGCCGACGGTGTTGCTGTTTGCTGGCAGCAATCATGTCGAAGTCGGGCTGGCCGGGCATCAGTCGCAGAGCCTGGGGTTGTATGACTGCCTGCGGCTGGAAGGCAATGATGGCTTGCTGGGGTTGGATGTGCAGGGGCGGTTTTGCCTGATTGAGCTGACTGCGCGCTGAGATAACGATTACCAGGGCCGCTTTGCAGCCCATCGCGGGGCAAGCCCGTTCCCACGTGCGCACTACAGGCTTGCGTGGGAGCGGGCTTGCCCCACGATGGGCTGCAAAGCGGCCCTAATCATTTAAGGGAAAGGCACAATATTTTTAGTTGTCCATGCTTGTACATACAAGTAAAGGTGTGCTTGTATATTGTCCATCGACACACCGCCGTCGGATGACCGCAGAGGACCTTCCCCGTGACTGACAACAACAAATACCGTGACGTAGAAATCCGTGCCCCGCGTGGCAACAAGCTGACCGCCAAAAGCTGGCTGACCGAAGCGCCGCTGCGCATGCTGATGAACAACCTCGACCCGCAAGTGGCCGAGAACCCCAAGGAGCTGGTGGTCTATGGCGGCATCGGCCGCGCCGCGCGTAACTGGGAGTGCTACGACAAGATCGTCGAGACCCTGACCCGCCTGGAAGACGACGAGACCCTGCTGGTGCAGTCTGGCAAGCCGGTCGGCGTGTTCAAGACCCACAGCAACGCCCCGCGCGTACTAATCGCCAACTCCAACCTGGTACCACACTGGGCCAACTGGGAGCACTTCAACGAACTGGATGCCAAGGGCCTGGCCATGTACGGCCAGATGACCGCCGGCAGCTGGATCTACATCGGCAGCCAGGGCATTGTCCAAGGCACCTACGAAACCTTCGTCGAAGCCGGTCGCCAGCATTACAACGGTAGCCTCAAGGGCAAGTGGGTGCTCACCGCCGGCCTTGGCGGCATGGGCGGCGCCCAGCCGCTGGCGGCGACCCTGGCCGGCGCTTGCTCGCTGAACATCGAGTGCCAGCAGAGCCGGATCGATTTCCGCCTGAGCAGCCGCTATGTCGACGAGCAAGCCACCGATCTGGACGATGCGCTGGCGCGCATTGGCAAATACACCGCCGAAGGCAAGGCCATCTCCATCGCCCTGCTGGGCAACGCCGCCGAAATCCTGCCGGAGCTGGTCAAGCGTGGCGTGCGTCCGGACATGGTCACTGACCAGACCAGCGCCCACGACCCGCTCAACGGCTACCTGCCCGCGGGCTGGACCTGGGAGCAGTACCGCGACCGCGCCCAGACCGAACCGGCGGCAGTGGTCAAGGCTGCCAAGCAGTCCATGGCCGTGCACGTGCAGGCCATGCTCGACTTCCAGAAGCAAGGTGTGCCGACCTTCGACTACGGCAACAACATTCGCCAGATGGCTAAGGAAGAGGGCGTGAGCAATGCCTTCGACTTCCCAGGCTTCGTTCCGGCCTATATCCGTCCGCTGTTCTGCCGCGGCGTGGGTCCATTCCGCTGGGCCGCGCTGTCGGGCGAAGCCGAAGACATCTACAAAACCGATGCCAAGGTCAAAGAGCTGATCGCTGACGATGCCCACCTGCACCGCTGGCTGGACATGGCCCGTGAGCGCATCAGCTTCCAGGGCCTGCCGGCGCGTATCTGCTGGGTTGGCCTGGGGCTGCGGGCCAAGCTGGGCCTGGCCTTCAATGAAATGGTGCGTAGCGGTGAATTGTCGGCGCCGATCGTCATTGGCCGCGACCACCTTGATTCCGGCTCGGTCTCCAGCCCGAACCGCGAAACCGAATCGATGCGCGATGGCTCCGACGCGGTGTCCGACTGGCCGCTGCTCAACGCCCTGCTCAACACCGCCAGCGGCGCTACCTGGGTTTCGCTGCACCATGGTGGCGGCGTGGGCATGGGCTTCTCGCAACACTCAGGGATGGTCATCGTCTGCGATGGTAGCGACGAAGCCGCCGAGCGCATTGCCCGCGTGCTGACCAACGACCCAGGCACCGGCGTCATGCGCCATGCCGACGCCGGTTACCCGATCGCTGTCGACTGCGCCAAAGAGCAGGGCCTCGATCTGCCGATGATCACAGGTTGATCATCGACACCGAACAAGGGCGATACTGAATAACAAGAAGGGGCCTGTGGGCCCCATGCGAATGGAGTAGCGAAGTGACCGAACTGACCCTAAAGCCCGGTACCCTGACCCTGGCCCAGCTACGCGCGATTCACGCCGCGCCCGTGCAACTGCGCCTGGATGACAGTGCTGGCCCGGCGATCAATGCCAGCGTCGCTTGCGTCGAACAGATTCTCGCCGAGGACCGCACAGCCTACGGCATCAACACCGGTTTTGGCCTGCTGGCCTCGACCCGCATTGCCCGCGAAGACCTGGAAAACCTGCAGCGCTCGCTGGTGCTGTCGCACGCTGCCGGCATCGGCGCGCCGCTGGATGACGCCATGGTGCGCTTGATCATGGTGCTCAAGATCAACAGCCTGAGCCGCGGCTTCTCCGGTATTCGGCGCAAGGTCATCGATGCGCTGATCGCCTTGGTCAACGCTGAAGTCTATCCGCACATTCCGCTCAAGGGTTCGGTAGGCGCCTCGGGCGACCTGGCACCATTGGCGCACATGTCGCTGGTGCTACTGGGCGAGGGCAAGGCGCGTTACCAGGGCCAGTGGTTGCCCGCTAACGAGGCCCTGGCAGTGGCCGGCCTCGAGCCGCTGACCCTGGCAGCCAAAGAGGGCCTGGCCCTGCTCAATGGAACCCAGGCGTCGACTGCCTACGCCTTGCGTGGGTTGTTCCACGCCGAAGACCTGTTCGCTGCGGCGATCACCTGCGGTGGCCTCACCGTCGAAGCGGCGCTGGGTTCGCGTTCGCCATTCGATGCGCGTATTCACGAAGTGCGTGGCCAGCGCGGGCAGATCGACGCGGCAGCCTGCTACCGCGATCTGCTCGGCGATTCCAGCGAGGTGTCGCGCTCGCACGAGAACTGCGGCAAGGTCCAGGATCCCTACTCGCTGCGCTGCCAGCCACAGGTCATGGGCGCCTGCCTGACCCAGTTGCGCCAGGCTGCCGAGGTATTGGCCATCGAGGCCAACGCGGTGTCGGATAACCCGTTGGTGTTCGCCGCCGAAGGCGATGTGATCTCCGGCGGTAACTTCCACGCCGAGCCGGTGGCGATGGCGGCTGACAACCTGGCACTGGCGATTGCCGAGATCGGTGCGCTGAGCGAGCGGCGCATCTCGCTGATGATGGACAAGCACATGTCCCAGCTGCCGCCGTTCCTGGTAGAAAACGGCGGGGTCAACTCGGGCTTCATGATCGCCCAGGTGACGGCTGCCGCGCTGGCCAGCGAAAACAAAGCGCTGTCGCATCCGCACAGCGTCGACAGCCTGCCAACTTCGGCCAACCAGGAAGACCATGTGTCGATGGCCCCGGCGGCGGGCAAGCGGTTGTGGGAAATGGCCGAGAACACCCGTGGCGTGCTGGCTATCGAATGGCTGGGCGCGTGCCAAGGGCTCGACCTGCGCAAGGGGCTGAAAACCTCGGCCAAGCTCGAACAGGCCCGCAAGGCACTGCGCGAGAAAGTCGCGCACTACGAGCGTGACCGGTTCTTCTCGCCGGATATCGAGATTGCCAGCGAACTGCTGGCTGAGGGCACGCTGACGGGGTTGTTGCCGGCTGGAGTGTTGCCGAGCCTGTGAGATAGCGGGGGTCGCAAAGCGGCCCCAACACGCGGTCGTTCGTCCAAAAAAAATAAAAGGGACGCAGAATGCAACAAGCTCAAGGACTCAAACGCGGGCTATCGTCCCGCCATATTCGGTTCATGGCCCTCGGCTCTGCCATCGGCACCGGCCTGTTCTACGGCTCGGCCTCGGCCATCCAGATGGCCGGCCCCGCCGTGCTGCTGGCCTACCTGATCGGCGGCGCCGCGGTGTTCATGGTCATGCGCGCCCTCGGCGAGATGGCCGTGCACAACCCGGTGGCCGGCTCCTTCGGTCACTACGCCAGTACCTACCTAGGGCCTATGGCCGGTTTCATCCTCGGCTGGACCTACGCCTTCGAGATGATCATCGTCTGCATTGCCGACGTGACCGCCTTCGGTATCTACATGGGCTTCTGGTTCCCCGACGTGCCGCGCTGGATCTGGGTACTGGGCATCGTCTTCCTGATCGGCGGGCTGAACCTGTGCAACGTCAAGGTGTTCGGCGAGATGGAGTTCTGGCTGTCGCTGCTCAAGGTCGGCGCCATCGTGGCGATGATCCTCGCCGGTCTGGGCATCATGGCCTTCGGCTTTGGCCAGGTCGGCAACGGCGCTGCCGTGGGGGTCGGCAATCTGTTCGAGCATGGCGGCTTCATGCCCAACGGTATCGGCGGGTTGATCGCCTCCTTTGCGGTGGTGATGTTCGCCTTTGGCGGTATTGAAATCATCGGCATCACCGCCGGTGAAGCCAAGGATCCGCAGCGGGTGATTCCCAAGGCGATCAACGCCGTGCCGCTGCGCATCCTGCTGTTCTATGTGCTCACCCTGTTCGTGTTGATGTGCCTGTACCCGTGGCCGCAGATCGGTAGCCAAGGCAGCCCGTTCGTGCAGATCTTCAGCAACCTGGGGATTGGCTCGGCCGCCGCCGTGCTCAATGTGGTGGTGATTTCTGCGGCTGTGTCGGCGATCAACAGCGACATCTTCGGCGCTGGCCGGATGATGTATGGCCTGGCGCAACAGGGCCACGCGCCACGCGGTTTTGCCCAGCTGTCGAAACACGGCGTACCGTGGCTCACGGTGCTGGTGATGGGGGCGGCGCTGTTGATCGGCGTGGTGCTCAACTACCTGATCCCGGAAAACGTGTTCCTGTTGATCGCCTCGATCGCCACCTTCGCTACGGTGTGGGTCTGGCTGATGATCCTGGTCACACAAGTCGCCATGCGTCGCCGGATGACGCGCGAAGAGGCGGCCCAGCTCAAGTTCCCGGTGCCGTTCTGGCCGTATGGACCAGCGCTGGCGATTGCCTTCATGGTGTTCATCTTTGCGGTGCTCGGTTACTTCCCGGATACCCAGGCGGCATTGCTCGTCGGTGTGGTCTGGGTGGTGTTTCTGGTGGCCTCCTACCTGCTGTGGTGCAAACCGCGCGCAGGCCAGGGCGAGCTGGCCAGGGAGCACGCCGAGCTGCATCGTTAGTAACGGAGAGGCTCTATGAGAACCCTTTGGCAGCATTGCCAGGTGGCCAGCATGGCCCAAGGCAGCTACTCGATCATCGACGACGCGGCCATCGTCAGCAACGCAGGCCTGATCGAGTGGATCGGCCCGCGTGGCGAACTGCCGTCGGTCGATGCCGAGCGCACGGTGGATCTGGCGGGCGCCTGGGTTACCCCAGGGCTGATCGACTGCCACACCCACGCGGTGTTCGGCGGTAACCGCAGCGGCGAGTTCGAACAGCGCCTGCAGGGCGTCAGCTATGCCGAGATTGCCGCGCAAGGCGGCGGCATTGCCAGCACCGTGCGGGCCACCCGCGCGGCCAGCGAGGACGAGCTGTTCGCCAGTGCCCGCCAGCGCGTGCAAGCGCTGATGCGCGATGGCGTCACTACCGTGGAGATCAAGTCCGGCTACGGCCTGGACCTGGCCAACGAACGCAAGATGCTGCGCGTGGCCCGGCGCCTGGCCGAAGAGCTGCCACTGACCGTGCGCAGTACCTGTCTGGCCGCTCATGCCTTGCCGCCGGAATACGCAGGCAGGGCCGATGACTACATCGCGCATATCTGCGACGAGCTGCTGCCCGCGCTGGCGGGCGAGGGCCTGGTGGATGCGGTGGATGCATTCTGCGAGCACCTGGCGTTCTCCCCGGCCCAGGTCGAGCGGGTGTTCATCAAGGCGCGTGAACTGGGCCTGCCGGTCAAGCTGCATGCCGAGCAGTTGTCGTCGCAGCGTGGCTCGAGCCTGGCGGCGCGCTACCAGGCGTTGTCCGCCGATCATCTGGAGTTCATGACCGAAGAGGATGCCATCGCCATGGCTGCGGCCGGCACGGTTGCCGTGCTGCTGCCGGGCGCCTTCTACTTCCTGCGCGAGACCCAGCTGCCGCCGATGGACGCGCTGCGCAAGCATGGCGTGAAGATCGCCCTGGCCAGCGACCTTAACCCAGGCACCTCGCCAGGCCTGTCGCTGCGCTTGATGCTGAACATGGGCTGCACGTTGTTCCGCATGACCCCGGAGGAGGCCCTGGCCGGCGTCACCCTGCACGCCGCTACCGCGCTAGGGCTGGGCGCCAGCCACGGCTCGCTGGAAGTCGGCAAGTTGGCGGACTTCATCGCCTGGCAGATCGAACGCCCCGCCGACCTGGCCTACTGGCTCGGCGGTGACTTGCCCAAGCGCGTGGTGCGCCGCGGCCACGAGATTTCCAATTGAGCGAGGCAGACATGCACAAGGTATTGAGTTTCCATCAAGGTCGGCTGCCGCTGCTGATCAGCATGCCGCATGCAGGCCTTGGCCTGACGCCGGCTGTGCGCGATGGCCTGGTCGATCAGGCGCGCAGCCTGCCCGACACTGACTGGCACATTCCCCAGCTCTACGACTTCGCCCGCGAGATGGGCGCAAGTGTAGTGGCGGCGCACTACTCGCGATTTGTCATCGACCTCAATCGGCCTGACGATGACAAGCCGTTGTACGCCGGAGCTACCACGGGCCTGTATCCGGCCACATTGTTCGAGGGCAAGCCCCTGTTCAAAGACGGCTTGACGCCTTCTGCTGACGAGCGTGCGACTTACTTGGAGCAGATCTGGCGCCCCTATCACGACACGATCAAGCACGAGCTGGCGCGTCTACACGAAGCGTTTGGCTATGCCCTGCTGTGGGATGCGCATTCGATCCGCTCGCATATCCCGCACCTGTTCGCTGGCAAGCTACCGGACTTCAACCTTGGCACGTTCAACGGCGCCAGCTGCGACGCGCAGTTGGCGGAGCGGCTCAAGGAGGTGTGCGCTGGGGCCGGAGGTTACAGCCACGTGCTCAACGGACGTTTCAAAGGCGGGCACATCACCCGTCACTACGGCAACCCAGCGCAGCACATCCATGCGGTGCAACTGGAGTTGGCCCAGAGCACCTATATGGAGGAGGTCAAGCCGTTCACTTACCGTGAGGATCTGGCCGGGCCTACTCAGGTGGTGCTCAAAGGCTTGCTGGAAACGCTGCTGGCATGGGGCCGGGAGCGCTACGGCAAATAATGGCGCAGCGGGCGGAGGCTGTCGTCAGCGCCCCCAGCAGTAACCATCGCTGTTCTCGCACTGCTGTCTTTTTCCACTCTAGTTGCACCGCCGGAGCCGCGTCTGGACCTGCTAGCTGCCCATCGCCGTGGCCGACGCCGCGCAGAGGTTTTCATGGGGCTCCCTCGGTGTTGATGGGCTGGCGCTATCTTAAGGGCAGCCGAGTCCGAGAGGGCGACGCCGATTGTTAGCACTCGTTGCCGGTGCGCCCTGGCATGATTCGGGTTTATGATGGCGCCAGCCGAAGAATAGCCCTTCATGGAGTGCGCAATGCAGACCCTGTACCCGCAGATCAAACCTTACGCCCGGCACGATCTGGCCGTGCAAGCGCCGCATGTGCTGTATGTCGATGAGAGTGGTTCGCCGGAAGGTCTGCCGGTGGTGTTCATCCACGGTGGCCCAGGTGCCGGCTGCGACGCGCAGAGCCGCTGCTATTTCGATCCAAACCTGTATCGCATCATTACCTTCGATCAGCGCGGTTGCGGCCGTTCCACGCCCCACGCGAGCCTGGAGAACAACACGACCTGGCATCTGGTCGAGGACCTGGAGCGCATTCGCGAACACTTGGGCATCGACAAGTGGGTGCTGTTTGGCGGCTCCTGGGGTTCGACCCTGGCCCTGGCCTACGCCCAGACCCACCCCGAGCGCGTGCATGGCTTGATCCTGCGCGGCATCTTCCTGTGCCGTCCACAGGAGATCCGCTGGTTCTACCAAGAAGGTGCCAGCCGCCTGTTCCCTGACTATTGGCAGGACTACATCGCGCCGATCCCCGCCGATGAACGCGACGACCTGGTCAAGGCCTTCCACAAGCGCCTGACCGGCAACGACCAGATCGCCCAGATGCACGCGGCCAAGGCCTGGTCGACCTGGGAGGGCCGGACCGCGACCCTGCGCCCCAATCCGCTGGTGGTCGATCGTTTCTCCGAGCCACAGCGCGCGTTGTCGATCGCTCGGATCGAGTGTCACTACTTCACCAACAATGCTTTCCTGGAGCCGGACCAGCTGATCCGCGACATGCCCAAGATCGCCCACCTGCCAGCGGTGATCGTGCATGGCCGCTACGACGTCATCTGCCCGCTGGACAACGCCTGGGAGCTGCATCAGGCCTGGCCCAATAGTGAGCTAAAGGTTATCCGCGATGCCGGTCATGCCGCGTCGGAGCCCGGTATCACCGATGCGTTGGTGCGCGCTGCCGATCAAATGGCCCGGCGCCTGCTCGACCTGCCCCTGGAAGAAGCATGAAAGGCCTGCTGCAGCGAGTGCGCGGGGCGCGAGTCGAGGTAGAGGGGGAGATCGTCGGTGCCATCGACCAGGGTTTGCTGGTGCTGGTGGCCGTCGAGCCTGAAGATACTCGCGAACATGCCGATAAGCTGTTGCACAAGCTGCTCAACTACCGGGTGTTCAGCGATGCCGACGGCAAGATGAACCTGTCGCTCAAGGACATCGGCGGCGGCTTGCTGCTGGTGTCCCAGTTCACCCTGGCGGCTGATACCCGCAGCGGCATGCGCCCAGGCTTCTCGACTGCCGCACCACCGGCGCTGGGCGCCGAGTTGTTCGACTATCTGCTGGCGCGCGCACGGACCTCGCACGAGGACGTTGCCAGCGGTCGTTTTGGCGCCGACATGCAGGTGCACCTGGTCAATGATGGCCCCGTAACATTTATGTTACAAATCTGAGGCGAAATAACCCCCTGTTTGCAGGAAAACAAGGGGGTTTGTACGATAAATAGTTTGTACAGCCTGATGCGTTGTGACGCGGCCTGCTGGATAATCGCGCGCTGCGTGAACCTGCGTTCGCAGGTTCGTTTCACCTTGACTCGAGCATTGTCTGGATCCGTTTGGGGAATCATTACGCCCTCACGGGGTCCGAACAGTGCTCGCCAACCCGGCATTGGTCGCTGGCCGTTGGTTTCATGATCTGTTTTCGGCGAGGGTTGCTCGTGATTGTAAGTCCCTGTAATGCACCAAGAATCCCCGGCAATCGGCTGCGCAAGGCCCTGGCGGCTGGCGTAGCACTGGTCGGCCTGATGAGCGCTGGCCAGCTGTGGGCATTCAATCTTGACGATGTTGCAGCCAAGGCAAAGGATCTGGCCGGCCAGAAGTACGAAGCACCGAAGAGCAATCTGCCGGCGGTGTTCCGCGACATGAAGTACGCCGATTACCAGAAAATCCGCTTCCTTCAGGAAAAGGCCGAGTGGGCCAAGGACAAGACGCCGTTCAAGCTGTCCTTCTACCACCAGGGCATGCACTTCGACACACCGGTGAAAATCAACCAGGTCACCGCCACCAAGGTCGAGGAAATCAAGTACGACCCGAGCCGCTTCGAGTTCCAGGACGTGCCGCACGACGCCAAGACCGTCGAGAACCTCGGCTACGCCGGTTTCCGCGTGCTCTATCCGATCAACAAGGCTGACAAGCAAGACGAGATCATGACCTTGCTTGGCGCCAGCTATTTCCGGGTCGTCGGCAAGGGCCACGCCTATGGCCTGTCGGCCCGTGGCCTGGCCATCGACACCGCGCTGCCGTCCGGCGAAGAATTCCCGCGGTTCACCGAGTTCTGGGTCGAAAAGCCCAAGCCGGCCGACAAGCACCTGGTGATCTATGCCCTGCTCGACTCGCCGCGTTCCACCGGCGCCTACAAGCTGACCGTGCGCCCGGGCAACGACACCATCGTCGACGTCAAGTCGCGCATCTACCTGCGTGATCACGTCAGCCGCCTGGGTATCGCGCCGCTGACCAGCATGTACCTGTTTGGCCCTAACCAGCCCTCCAAGGTCATGAACTACCGTCCGGCCCTGCACGACTCCGAAGGCCTGTCGATCCATGCCGCCAACGGCGAATGGCTGTGGCGCCCGCTGAACAACCCGAAACACCTGGCTGTGAGCAACTTCAGCGTCGAGAACCCGCGTGGTTTCGGCCTGATGCAGCGTCACCGCGCCTTCAGCGACTATGAAGACCTCGATGACAACTACCAGAAGCGTCCAAGCACCTGGATCGAGCCTAAGGGCGACTGGGGCAAAGGCACCGTCGATCTGGTCGAGATCCCGACCGCCGACGAGACCAACGACAACATCGTTGCCTTCTGGAGCCCGGAGACGCTGCCAGAGCCAGGCAAGCCGGTCGACTATGACTACCGCCTGCACTGGACCATCGACGAGCCTAAGTTCCAGGCCCCAGAGCTGGGTTGGGTCAAGCAGACCCTGCGTTCGACCGGTGACGTCAAGCAATCCAACCTGATCCGTCAGCCGGACGGCAGCGTGGCTTTCCTGGTCGATTTCGCGGGCCCCGTCCTGGCTGCGTTGAAGGAAGACGCCAAGGTGCGTAGCCAGATCAGCGTTGGCGACAACGCCGAGGTGGTCGAGAACAATCTGCGCTATAACCCAGAGACCAAGGGCTGGCGCCTGACCTTGCGCCTGAAGATCCAGGATCCGAAGAAGTCCACCGAGATGCGCGCTGCCCTGCTGCAGGACGTTCCGGTCGAAGCACCTAAGCCGGCCAAGGACACCAAGCATGACAAGGCTGCGGCCAAGCATGCCAAGGCTGAAAAGCCTGCCGAGCAACCAGCCGCCGATGCGGCGTCCACCAACGGGGCCCCGGCCACCACCGAGAAGGTGCTGACCGAAACCTGGAGCTATCAGTTGCCTGCCGATGAGTAACTCAAGCGCAAGGCCAGAATCGCTTGGCGAGTACCTGGCCCACTTACCACTGAGCGACGAGCAGCGGGCGGAGCTCGCCAACTGCGCCTCGTTCAGCGAGCTGCACCAACGCCTGGCGGCCACTCCGGCCGCCACTGCCACCGAGGCCGTACAGGCCTCGGTGGGCCCGCGCCTGACCGTGGGCAGCGCCGCCGAGCTGGAAGACGCCGAAATGCTCGGCGTCGACGGCAGCGGCCGGCTGTGCCTGAAGATCGCCCCGCCGATCAAGCGCACCCGGGTTCTGCCCGAACCATGGCGCACCAATATCCTGGTGCGCATGTGGCGGCGCATGACGGGCCGCACCAACGCACCGCAGCCGCCCAAACGCGAACTGCCGCCAGCGCGCTGGCGCTGGGTCGGCTCGCTGCGTCGCTATATCCTGCTGGCGCTGATGCTCGGTCAGACCATCGTTGCCGGCTGGTACATGAAAGGCATCCTGCCGTACCAGGGCTGGTCGTTCGTCGATCTCGACGAGATCATGAACCAGTCGCTGTGGGACACCGTCGTGCAGGTCTGGCCGTATGCATTGCAGACCTCCATCCTGATTCTGTTCGGTATCCTCTTCTGCTGGGTGTCGGCGGGCTTCTGGACCGCGCTGATGGGCTTCCTCGAGCTGCTCACCGGGCGTGACAAGTACAAGATCTCCGGCAGCAGTGCCGGTAGCGAGCCGATCGCCGCCGAGGCGCGTACTGCGCTGGTAATGCCGATCTGCAACGAAGACGTGCCACGGGTGTTTGCCGGTCTGCGCGCGACCTTCGAGTCGGTGGCCGCCACCGGCAACCTCGATCGTTTCGATTTCTTCGTACTCAGCGACACCAATGATCCAGACATCGCCGTTGCCGAACAGCAGGCCTGGCTGGACGTGTGCCGCGAGGCCAAGGGCTTTGGTCGCATCTTCTACCGCCGTCGCCGCCGTCGCGTCAAACGCAAGAGCGGCAACCTTGACGACTTCTGCCGTCGTTGGGGCAGCGAGTACAAGTACATGGTGGTACTCGACGCCGACAGCGTGATGAGTGGTGACTGCCTGAGCAGCCTGGTGCGCCTGATGGAGGCCAACCCGGATGCCGGCATCATCCAGACCGCGCCGAAGGCGTCGGGCATGGACACCCTGTATGCGCGACTGCAGCAGTTCGCTACCCGCGTATACGGCCCGCTGTTCACCGCTGGCCTGCACTTCTGGCAGCTGGGCGAATCGCACTATTGGGGCCACAACGCGATCATTCGGATGAAGCCGTTCATCGAGCACTGCGCCCTGGCGCCGTTGCCCGGTAAGGGCGCCTTCGCCGGTGCGATTCTGTCTCACGACTTCGTCGAAGCGGCATTGATGCGTCGGGCTGGCTGGGGTGTGTGGATCGCCTACGACCTGCCGGGCAGCTATGAAGAGTTGCCGCCCAACCTGCTCGATGAGCTCAAGCGCGACCGGCGCTGGTGCCACGGCAACCTGATGAACTTCCGCCTGTTCCTGGTCAAGGGCATGCACCCGGTACACCGTGCGGTGTTCCTTACCGGGGTGATGTCGTACCTGTCGGCGCCGTTGTGGTTCTTCTTCCTGGTGCTGTCGACCGCCTTGCTGGCGACCAACACCCTGATGGAGCCGCAGTACTTCATCGAGCCGTTCCAGCTCTACCCGCTGTGGCCACAATGGCACCCGGAGAAGGCCATTGCGCTGTTCTCCACCACCATCGTGCTGCTGTTCCTGCCCAAGCTGCTGAGCATCATTCTGATCTGGGCCAAGGGCGCCACCGAGTTCGGTGGGCGGATTAAAGTCACCCTGTCGATGCTGATCGAGATGCTGTTCTCGATGCTGCTGGCGCCGGTACGGATGATCTTCCATACCCGCTTCGTCCTGGCTGCCTTCCTCGGCTGGGCGGCGACCTGGAACTCGCCGCAGCGTGACGACGACTCCACCCCGTGGAGCGAAGCGGTGCGTCGCCATGGTCCACAGACCCTGTTGGGCTTTGCCTGGGCCGCGTTGGTGGCCTGGTTGAACCCAAGCTTCCTGTGGTGGTTGGCGCCGATCGTTGGTTCGCTGGTACTGTCGATCCCGGTTTCGGTGATTTCCAGCCGGGTGCGCCTGGGCCTGCGGGCCAAGGACGAGAAGCTGTTCCTCATTCCTGAGGAGTACGCGACCCCGCACGAGCTGTTGGCGACCGACCAGTACACCCACGAGAACCGCTGGCATGCGCTGCATGACGGCTTCGTGCGGGCAGTGGTCGACCCACGCCAGAACGCTTTGGCCTGCGCGATGGGGACTGCCCGGCATGGCCAGGCGGCACCGATCGAAGCGCTGCGTGAAGAACGCATCGCCAAGGCGTTGGAAGTCGGGCCGAAAGGGCTGGACGGCAATACCCGTCTGGCGCTGTTGAGCGATCCGGTGGCGCTGTCGCGTCTGCATGAGCGGGTCTGGGCCGAGCACAATTCGGCCTGGATCGATGTCTGGCGCAACTCGATCAACAGCGATCCGCATTCGCCGCTGTTGCCGTTGCATCCGGAGAATGAGGCACAGCCTTCCTTGGTAGGTGCCTGATCCAGCATTGGGGCCGCTTTGCGGCCCTTCGCGGGCAAGCCCGCTCCTACAGGGTTCGATGCACGACCTGTCGGAGCGGGCTTGCCTGCGATGGGCTGCGAAGCAGCCCCATAGGCCTATTTTGGCCAACAAAGTCTCCCCAGGCTCTAGGTCCCGAGCCGCGCATGCGTTAGCATCCCATCCGATATTTCGCAGCGGTCTGTAGGACCGTTACTGCCAACAATAAGATTCGTACTCTTTTTGCTAGGGGACTTGGTGATGATGAAGAAATACCTGTCGCGACTGCTGGTCGGCGTCACCGCGCTGGTCGCGGTGGCCAGCGCCCAGGCCGGCGCCATCGACGACGCGGTCAAGAGCGGTACCCTGCGGGTCGGCATGGATCCGACCTACATGCCCTTCCAGATGACCAACAAGCGCGGTGAAATCATCGGCTTCGAAGTGGACATCCTCAAGGCCATGGCCAAGTCCATGGGCGTCAAGCTGGAGACCGTCTCCACCGCCTACGACGGCATCATCCCCGCCCTGCTGACCAACAAGTTCGACATGATCGGCAGCGGCATGACCCTGACCCAAGAGCGCAACCTGCGCCTGAACTTCAGCGAACCCTTCATCGTTGTCGGCCAGACCCTGCTGATCCGCAAGGAGCTGGCGGGTGAGATCAAGTCGTACAAAGACCTGAACAACGAGAAATACCGCGTTACCTCCAAGCTCGGCACTACCGGTGAGATGGTCACCAAGAAGCTGATCAGCAAAGCCAAGTACCACGGCTACGACAACGAGCAGGAAGCGGTGATGGACGTGGTCAACGGCAAGGCTGATGCCTTCGTCTATGACGCGCCGTACAACGTGGTGGCGGTGGAGAAGGCCGGCGCTGGCAAGCTGCTGTTCCTCGAAGAGCCCTTCACCTACGAGCCGCTGGCTTTTGGCCTGAAGAAAGGCGACTACGACAGCATCAACTTCATCAACAACTTCCTGCACCAGATCAAGCATGACGGGACTTACGATCGTATCCACGACAAGTGGTTCAAGAACAAGGACTGGCTGAAGGAAATGGAATAAGCAGGCCACAAGCCTAGGCTTTGACCCCAACGCGCAGGCAAACCCTGCGCGTTCGCATTTACGGAAGTACCCCTCGTGATCAAACACAAGAAAGCCCAGTGGCCCTGGCACGCGCTGACCGCGCTGGTGCTGGTGGGCCTGGCGATCAGCCTGTACTTCGCCACCTCGTTGATGTCCTACGAGTGGCGCTGGAACCGCGTTCCCCAGTACTTCGCCTACCAGGCCGAAGAAGCCCAGCGCGCGGCCAGCTATGGCACCGTGCAGGATATCGTCCTGCAAGGCGACAGCGCCCGCGTCACGCTCAAGGGCGAGGATGGCCAAGAGCAGGTGCTGGACGTGGCCAAGGACAGCCTGCAACTGAGCCGCGGTGACGACGTCGCCGAAGGCGATCAGATCGGTGTCACCCGGCACTGGGCGGCCGGTCCGCTGGCCTGGGGCCTGTGGACCACGCTGTGGCTGTCGGTGGTATCCGGTGCGTTGGGCCTGGTGATCGGCCTGATCGCCGGTTTGTGCCGGTTGTCGAACAACCCGACCCTGCGTGATCTGTCGACGGTCTACGTCGAACTGGTACGCGGCACACCGCTTTTGGTACAGATTTTCATCTTCTACTTCTTCATCGGCACTGTGCTCAATCTGTCTCGCGAGTTCGCTGGGGTGGCCGCGCTGGCGCTGTTCACGGGCGCCTATGTCGCGGAGATCGTGCGCGCCGGTGTGCAGTCGATCGCCAAGGGGCAGAACGAGGCGGCGCGCTCGCTGGGCCTGAATGCCGGGCAGTCGATGCGTCATGTGATTTTGCCGCAGGCCTTCAAACGCGTACTGCCGCCGCTGGCTGGGCAGTTCATCAGCTTGGTCAAGGACACCTCGCTGGTGTCGGTCATTGCCATCACCGAGCTGACCAAGAGCGGTCGCGAGGCGATCACCACCTCGTTCTCGACCTTCGAGATCTGGTTCTGCGTGGCAGGCCTGTACCTGCTGATCAACCTGCCGCTGTCGCACCTTGCCAGCCGGCTCGAGCGGAGGCTTGCGCAAAGTGATTGAAGTCCGTGATCTGTTGAAAGTGTTCGACACCCGCGGCCAGGTGGTGCGTGCGGTGGACAACGTCACCACGCAGGTGGCCAAAGGCGAAGTGGTGGTGGTGCTGGGCCCGTCGGGTTCCGGTAAATCGACCTTCCTGCGCTGCCTCAATGGCCTGGAGCACTTCGATGCCGGTCATGTGTCGATCAATGGCCTGCAACTGGATGACCCCAAGACCGACATCAACGCCTATCGTCGCGAAGTCGGCATGGTGTTCCAGCATTTCAACCTGTTCCCGCACATGACCGTGCTGGAGAACCTGTGCCTGGCGCAGAAAGTCGTGCGCAAGCGCAACAAGGCGGACCGCGAAGCCAAGGCGCGGGCGCTGCTGGAAAAGGTGGGCATCGGCCAGAAAGTCAACGAGTACCCATCGCGGCTCTCCGGTGGCCAGCAACAGCGGGTAGCGATTGCTCGGGCGCTGGCGATGGACCCGAAGGTGATGCTGTTCGATGAGCCGACCTCGGCGCTGGACCCAGAAATGGTCGGTGAAGTGCTGGACGTCATGAAGACCCTGGCGCAAGAGGGCATGACCATGGTCTGCGTGACCCACGAGATGGGCTTTGCCCGCGAAGTGGCTGATCGGGTGCTGTTCTTCGATCATGGCAGGTTGCTGGAGGACTCGGCGCCGGTGGCGTTCTTCGATTCGCCGAGGGATCCGCGCGCGCAGGCGTTCTTGCGTCAGGTGCTATAAGGCGCAGAGAGCATTTGCGTGGGAGCGGGCTTGCCCCGCGATAGCGTAGTTAGTGCTGACGCTATCGCGGGGCAAGCCCGCTCCCACGCAACCTTCGTAACCCGCGTGGCAGTGGGCTTGCACCGCGATAGCTGTGATCAATCGCGCAGGGAAATGACCTGCCAGCCACGCTGCTGGGCATGGGCGCGCAGCTTTGGGTCTGGGTCTACCGCCA